>NZ_JQKB01000040.1 GCF_000745835.1 Belnapia moabensis DSM 16746
GATGCGGGGCCGGGTGGTGCTCGACCTGCGCAACGCCTGGGACCCGGAGGCCATGCGCGAGGCCGGCCTCGATTACTCCGGCATCGGCCGCCCGTGAGCCCGGCTGACCCTCGCGTAGAAGGAGGCCCTCAGGCCATGAAATTCCTGGTCACCGGCACCGCCGGCTTCATCGGCTTCCATCTCGCCCGCCGCCTGCTGGCCGAGGGCCATGCCGTCACCGGCATCGATGCCATGGTCCCCTATTACGACCTCCGGCTGAAGGAGGCCCGCCACGCCCAGCTCGCCGAATCCCCGGCCTTCCGCCCCCTCATCATGGACCTCGCCGACGCCCCCCGCCTCGCCACGGTGATGCGGGAGGAGGCGCCCGAGATTGTCATCCACCTCGCCGCCCAGGCCGGCGTCCGCTACGCGATGGAGCATCCGGAGAGCTACATCCACAACAACGTCGTCGCCTCCTACGCCCTGGCCGAGGCCTGCCGCCACCATCCCGTCCAGCACCTGCTGGTCGCCTCCACCAGCTCCGCCTATGGCGCCAACACCGCAATGCCCTTCCGCGAGACGGATGCGGTGGCGACGCCGCTCAACATCTACGCCGCCACCAAGCTGGCGACGGAAAACATCGCCCACAGCTACGCCCATCTCTGGAAGCAGCCGACGACGGCCTTTCGCTTCTTCACCGTCTACGGCCCCTGGGGCCGGCCGGACATGGCGTTGTTCAAATTCACCGACGCCATCCTCCGCGGCCGCCCGATCGACGTCTACAACCACGGGCTGATGGAACGGGACTTCACCTATGTGGAGGATCTGGTCGAGGCCATCATCCGCCTCGTCCCCTGCCGGCCGGAGATCGGCAAGCCGGTCGGCACAACCGACTCGCTGAGCCCCGTCGCCCCCTACCGGCTGGTCAATATCGGCAATGCCAACCCGGTGCGGCTGCTGGAATTCATCGCCGCCATCGAGCAGGCGACCGGCCGCCGCGCCGAGCGCAACATGATGGACATGCAGCCCGGCGAGGTGCTGAAGACCTGGGCCGAGTCCAGCCTGCTCCAGGCACTCACCGGCTACCGCCCAACCACCGACGTCCCCACCGGCGTCACCGCCTTCGTCAAATGGTTCCGTGCGTATTACGGGGTCTGACCCCCGCCACAGGCCGTTACACTCCGCCCCGGCTTCGCGCCAATCCGGCCCCGATCCTGCCTTGACCCGCGCCGCATCATGCCCCCGTGGACCTTTCCACAGGAGGTTATGATGCGTCGCTTTCTCGTCGCAGCCGCTCTTGGCCTCGGGCTGCTCTCCGCCGGCGCCACGCTGGACGGCGCCGGCGCGGCGCCCTTCCACCAAGAAGGCCCAGGCGTCACCCTGGTGCATGGTGACCACTGGCGGCACTACGCGCCCCCGCCGCGCCACCACTGGCACCGCTATGCCCCGCCGCCGCGCCACTACGGCTGGCAGCACCATGGCTGGCAGCCCCGCCACCATCACCACCAGCGGCACTACGGCTGGCGCTGACCTCCCGGGCGGAGCACTCTCCGCCCATGGAGCACCTCATCATCCTGTTCGGCGCCGGCCTCCTCGCCGGCGCCATGAACGCCGCGGCCGGCGGCGGCTCCTTTGTCAGCATCCCGGCGATGGTCTTCGTCGGCCTGCCTTCGGTCGTCGCCAATGCCTCCAGCACCGTCGCCCTGCTGCCGGGGACGATCGCCAGCGCCTGGGCCTGGCGGCGCGACTTCCGCCCCTTCGAGGGCATCCCGCTCCGCATCATGGTCCTCATCAGCCTGGCCGGCGGCCTGGTCGGCGCCGTGCTGCTGCTGGTCACGCCGCAGCATGCCTTCGACATGCTGCTGCCCTGGCTGCTGCTGATCGGCACGCTGGCCTTTGCCTTCGGCCGGCCGCTCGGCGCCGCGCTGCGCCGGCGGATGCGGATCGGTCCCGGCGCGGTGATCGGCGCCCAGGTGCCACTCGCCATCTATGCCGGCTATTTCGGCGGCGGCGTCGGCATCATGATGATGGCGGTCTGGAGCCTGCTCGGCGACACCGACATCCGCTCGATGAGCGCGGCGCGAACCATCCTGGTCAGCGCCGCCAATGCCGTCGCCGTGCTCTGCTTCGCCGTCGCCGGCCCGGTCTGGTGGCCGGAGACAGCGGTGATGCTGGTCGCCGCCGTCATCGGCGGCTACCTCGGCGCCAGCCTCGCCCGCCGCGTGCCGGCGCCCTGGCTGCGCGGCTTCGTCATCGCCTTCAGCGTGGCAATGACAGTCGTCTTCTTCCGCCGCGCCTACGGCTGACCCAGCAGCGCCTCGATGGCGATGGGGAAGCGCCGCACCCGCACCCCCGTCGCATGCCAGACGGCATTGGCGACCGCACCCGCGGAGCCGGTGATGCCGATCTCGCCGACGCCCTTGATGCCGAGCGCATTCACATGCGGGTCCACCTCATCGACCAGGATGGCCTCGAGCGAGGGCACGTCCGCATTCACCGGCACATGGTACTCGCCGAGATTGGCATTCATCACCCGCCCGGTGCGCCGGTCCACCACCGCCGCCTCGTGCAGGGCGAAGGAGACGCCCCAGATCATCCCGCCGTAATACTGGCTCCGCACCAGGCGCGGGTTGATGATCCGCCCGGCGGCGAAGGCGCCGACCAGCCGCGTCGCGCGAATCTGCCCGAGTTCCGGGTCGACCTTCACCTCGGCGAAGACTGCGCCATGCGCGTGCATGGCGTAGTGCTGCTGTGCCGCCTGATCCGCCGCCCCGGTGCCGCGCCCCTCGATCTCGTCGAGACCGGCACGGGCGAGGATCTCGGCATAGGACTCGCCCCGGCTCTCGTCGTCGCGCCGCACCAGCCGCCCCTCGCGCGCCACCACGCCGGCATTGCCGGCGCCGAACAAGGGCGAGCGCTGATCCGCCATGGCCAGCTCCGCTAGCCGGGCGATGGCATCCGCGCCCGCGCCATGGATCGCCATGCCCGCCGTCGCGGTATGCGCGGAGCCGCCGGCGATGCCCGCATCCGGCAAGCCCGAATGACCGGCGCGGAACTCCACCTGGTTGATCGGCAGCGCGAGGCTGTCCGCCGCAATCTGGGCGAAGGCCGTCCAGGCCCCCTGCCCCATGTCATGCGCACCGGTCTCGATCAGCCCGCTGCCGTCCCGCCGCAGCACCGCCCGCGCCTGGCCATGCATCATCAGCGCCGGGAAGGTCGCGGTGCCGACGCCCCAGCCGACCAGCAGCCCGTCCTCATCCCGCATCTGCCGCGGCGCCAGCGGCCGCCCGCTCCAGCCGAAACTTTCGGCGCCCTGCGCATAGCACTCGCGCAGCGCCTTGGAGGAGAAGGGCTTGCCGCTCGTCGGCTCCACCTCGGCATAGTTCCTGAGGCGGAATTCAAGCGGGTCCATGCCGCAGGCCGCCGCCATCTCGTCGATCGCGCCCTCCAGGGCGATGCTGCCGCTCGCCTCGCCCGGCGCCCGCATGAAGATCGGCGTTCCGGTATCCAGCCGCACCGCATCGCTGGTCGTGGCGATGGCCGGGCTGGCATAGAGCGTGTGCGAGACACTGCCCGAGGGTTCGAAGAAGTCGTCGTACCGGCTGCTCGTCGTGCGGACATGGTGATGCAGCGCGGTCAGCGCCCCCTCGCCATCCACGCCGAGCCGCAGCGTCTGCCGCGTCGGCGCACGATGCCCGACCGGCCCGTACATCTGGTCGCGCTTCAGCACCAGCTTCACCGGCCGCCCGACCAGCTTTGCTGCGAGGATGCCGAGCACCTGCGGCCCCGAGATCGCCCCCTTGGAGCCGAAGCCGCCGCCGAGAAAGGGGCTGCGAATCTCGATATTCTCTGGCGGGATGCCGAACAGCCCGGCGACCCGGCCCACCGCCATGGCAAGGCCCTGGCTCGGCGTGTCGATGAAGAGCCGGTCGCCCTCCCAGGCGGCGACGACCGCATGCGGCTCCATCGCATTGTGGTACTGCGCCGGCGTCTCGTAGACCGCCTCGACCCGCCGCGCCGCCGCGACGAGTCCGGCCTCCACATCGCCATGCCGCACTTCCGCCGGCGCCCCGACGCCGACCGCGGGCGGGACGAAAGCCTCGCCATCCTCGAGCCCGGTGCTTACCGGCTCCGTCGCATAGCGCGGCGCGAGCAGCGCCGCGCCCTCGGTCGCCGCCTCCAGCGTCTCGGCGATCACCACCGCGACCGGCTGGCCGACATAGCGCACCGTATCGTCCTGCAGCAGCTCCATGCGGAAGACGAAGGGCCCCGCCTTCTCGTCCGGGTCCTGCGCCAGCGCCGGGCGGTTCTCCGGCGTCATCACCGCGACCACGCCGGGATGCGCCCGCGCCGCCTCGAGATCGAGGCCGGTGACCCGGCCGCGTGCGACGCTGCTCACCGCCAGCGCGGCATGCAGCATCCCCGGCGGATGGTTGTCGGCGGCATAGCGCGCCTGGCCGGTGACCTTCAGCAGCCCATCCCGCCGGGTCAGCGGCTGGCCGATGCTGGAGCCGTGGCGGACATGCGCCGCGGAGGATGCGAGTTCAGCCATGGAGGGACACTCCCGGATGGGGGGCATGGGGGGAGGCCGGCAGGGCCGGCAGCCGCTCCGGCGTGCCGGCCGCGGCGAGGGTGAGCGCGCGCACCAGGATGCGCCGCGCCAGCTCGATCTTGAAGGCGTTGTCGCCGGAGGGTTGCGCCTCGGACAGCGCCGCCTCCGCCGCCCGGCGGAAGGCCTCGGCACCCGGCCGCACGCCGCGCAGCACGGCCTCCGCCTCCGGCACCCGCCAGGGCTTCGCCGCGACGCCGCCGAGTGCCAGCCGTGCCTCGGCGATGGCGCCATCCACCAGCCGCAGGCCGGCCGCGGCCGAGACCACGGCGAAGGCATAGGAAGTGCGCTCGCGCAGCTTCACATAGCGCGCATGCCCGGCGAAGCTCGCCGCCTCGCCCGGCAGCCGCACCGCGACGATCAGTTCGCCCGGTGCCAGCACGCTCTCCCGCTCCGGCGTGCTGCCGGGCAGGCAATGGAATTCCTCGAGCGGCACCTCGCGCCGCCCCGCCTTCCCCTCGATCTCCACCACCGCGCCCAAGGCGACGAGCGGGACGCAGAAATCCGACGGATGCGTCGCGATGCACTGCTCGCTCCAGCCGAGCACCGCATGCAGCCGGTTCTCGCCATCGCGCGCATCGCAGCCGGCACCGGGCTCGCGCTTGTTGCAGGCGCTGGCCGGGTCGTAGAAATAGGCGCAGCGCGTCCGCTGCAGCAGGTTGCCGCCGACCGTCGCCGCGTTGCGCAACTGGGCCGAAGCACCCGACAGCAAAGCCTCCGCCACCGCCGGAAAGCGCCGGGCGAAGCCGGGATCATAGGCGAGGTCCGAATTGCGCACCCGCGCACCGATCCGCACGCCGCCATCCGGCAGCGCCTCGATCACGTCGAGCCCCGGCACCCGCGCCAGGTCGACCAGCCGCGCCGGCCGCATCACCCCGCCCTTCATCAGGTCGAGCAGATTGGTCCCCGCGGCGAGATAGGCGCTGCCCGGCTGGGCCGCGGCGGCCACCGCCTCCGCCACCGTCGCGGGGCGGACATAGTCGAAGCGGTTCATGCCGCCTTCTCCTCAGCATTGGCGACCATGCGCCGCTGCGCCTCCAGCACCGCCTCGGTGATGCCCTTGTAGGCACCGCAGCGGCAGAGATTGCCGCTCATCGCCTCGCGCACCCGCTCGGGGTCGTCGCCCGCCTGCGCCTCCCGGATCAGCCCGACCGCGCTCATAATCTGCCCCGGCGTGCAGAAGCCGCATTGGAAGGCGTCATGCTCGATGAAGGCCGCCTGCACCGGATGGGGCACCTCCCCCTCCGCTAGCCCCTCGATGGTCAGCACCTCCGCCCCATCAAGGCTCGCCGCCAGCGCCAGGCAGGAATTCACCCGCCGCCCATCGACCAGCACCGTGCAGGCGCCGCACTGGCCGCGGTCGCAGCCCTTCTTGGTCCCGGTGAGGTCGAGCCGCTCACGCAGCAGGTCGAGCAGCGTGACCCGGGGATCGTCCAATGCGATGGTCCGGGGCACCGCATTCACGGTGAGGGTGATGGACAGGCTCATGCGGATCTCCGATGAGGGCCACGGCGTTGCCACCTGCCGGCACGGCGAGGTGGGTCCTAATGCCAGCGGGCGATCAGCCGCTCCCTGGCCTCATGCGGAGCGATATACGGAGGCACCCTCCGTTTACAAGGGGCGGGGTATCAACCGAGCGCGATGACCGAGGAGCGGAGCCAGACACCGCGGAAGCCCCGCGCGGACGCCACCCGCAACCGCGACCGCCTGCTCGCCGCCGCCCGCACCGTCTTCAACCAAGGCAGCCCGGCGGCAAGCCTGGAGGCCGTCGCCCGCGAGGCCGGCTTGGGCATCGGCACGCTCTACCGCCACTTCCCGACGCGGGAGGCGCTCTACGAGGCGGTCTACCGCCGCGAGGTGGACCAGCTGGTGGAACTCGCCGCCCGGCTCTCGGCCGAGCTGCCCCCCACCGAGGCGCTGCGCCACTGGTTGGCCGCCAATGTCGAGTTCATCGCCACCAAGAAGGGCATGGCCGCCGCCCTCGCCACGGTGTCGCACAAATCCTCGGAATCGATCGCCTCTGCGCTCGACCGCCTTCGCGCGGCGCTCGGCGGCCTGCTTCGCCGCGCGACGGAGGCCGGCGACCTGCGCGGCGACCTCGATGCCGAGGAGCTGCTGCTGGCCCTCGTCGGCGTCTGCTACGCGCAGGAGGGCCCGGACTGGCGCTCCAAAGTGCTCCGTGTGCTCGACGTGCTCATCACCGGCTTGCGCCGCTGACCGCCATCCGCGCCGCCAGCAGGACCGCGTTCCGCATCGCGCCCGGATGGGCGATGCCGCGCCCGGCGATGTCATAGGCCGTACCATGCGCCGCCGTGCAGATCGGGAAGGGGAAGCCGCCCAGCAGCGTCACCCCCGCCTCGAAGCCGATCAGCTTCATCGCGATCTGCCCCTGGTCGTGGTACATGGTCAGCACCGCATCGAAATCGCCCCGCCGCGCCCGGACGAAGACGGTATCGGCCGGGTATGGCCCGTCGCAGCCGATCTGCTCGGCCTTGCCGGCCTCGACGGCCGGCCCGATGATGTCGATCTCCTCCCGCCCGAAATTGCCGCCATCCCCCGCATGCGGATTGAGCGCCGCGACGGCAATCCGCGGCCGCGCCACGCCGGAGGCCTTGAGCGCCGCCGCCGTCAGCCGGAGATTCTGGAGGATCGCCTCGCGGCTCAGCAGCCCCGCCACATCCTTCAGCGGCACGTGCGAGGTGACGCGCGCATTCCACAGCCCGTCTAGGATGTTGAACTCCTTCGCCACGCCGCGGAAGCCGATCGCCTCCGCGGTAAAGCCGATCTCGTCCTCATAGTCCGGCGTCACCAGCCGCATCGCCGCCTTGTTGAAGGGGGTGAAGCAGACCGCATCCGCCTCCCCCGCCGCCGCCATGGCCAGCGCCCGGCGGAAATTCACCGTGGCGAAGCGTCCACCCGCCTCCGAGACCTGGGCGAGCGGCACCGCCGCCGGATCGCAATGCCCGAGATCGAGCAGCCGCGGCCGCTCGCCCGGCCGCCCTTCCCCGGTATCGATGTCGAGCGCGACGCCTGCCACCCGCGCGCCCTCGGCCAGCACTCGCGCATCGCCGATCACGGTGATGGCCGCCGCCGCGCGCACCTCCGCATCGGCCAGGATCCGAGCGGTGAGTTCTGGCGAGATGCCCGCGGCATCCCCCATGGCGAGCGCGACATGCGGCCTCGACTGGCTCATTCCCGTCCCCTTCCCTACCCGATACGGTAGACCCGCCGGGCATTGTCGCAGAACATCGCCCGCTGCTCGGGCTCCGGCCGGTCCGCAACGGCAGACTTAAAGCCGGAGTAGATCTCATCGAAGCTGGCGCAGAGGCTGTCCACCGGGAAATTGCTGGCGAACATCACCCGCTCCGGGCCGAACAGCGCCACCACCTCGCGGATGATCCACGCCGTCCGCCCCGCCGCCCAGGGCTGGCCCCGCACGCCGAGCCCCGAGACCTTGACGACGACATTGGCGCAGTCGGCCAGCCGCGCCATCGCCTCCCGCCACCCCGCCAGCCCCTCGGCGCTGCGATCCGCCGGCAGCCCGGTATGGTTGAGGATGATGAGCGTCTCCGGAAAGTCGCCGGCCAGCCGCACCGCCTCGTGCAGCGTCCACCACGGCGTCTGCAGGTCGAAATGCAGCCCGTGCCGCGCCAGCAGCGCATAGCCGCGCCGCCAGCCCGCATCCGACATCAGCGTCGGCCCAGGCTCCCCCGGCGCCTTCGGCCCGCCCGGCTTGTGCCGGACGCTTCGCACCAGCGCCGACGCCGCATGCCCCGCCAGAACCTCCGCCACATCCTCCCGGTCGAGCCAGGCCTGCCCGACCACCGCATCCGGCAGCCCATGCCGCTCGCGCAGCAGCGTGGCATAGCCCACCTCGCCGAGCGGGTCCCGCGGGTCCCACTCCGTCTCCACATAGACGCTGCCGACAAGGTTGTGGCCGGCCACATCCACCCGGTACTCGTCCGGCAGATAGGGCCGGCGGATCGCCCGGTAGTCGCCATAGCGGAAGGGGATCACCCCCGCCTCGGTCAGCCAGGGATGATGGTTGATCCGCGGGTCCCAGAAGTGATGGTGCGCATCCACCACCGGCCCGGCATAGCGGCCGCCGCTCATGCCGCCTCCGACCGAATTCCACCCGACACCCAACCCAGCGCCGGCGCCACCTGCCCCGCCACCAGTTCCAGCGAGCGCAGGATAAAGGGATGCGGCGGATCGACCGAATGCACCTGCACCGCCAGTTCCGTCGCCCGCCCGATCACCCGATCGGCCTGCAAGGAGGCGACGACCTCCACCACCGTGCCGAGATGCACGTCGAAGGTGGCGACCATCTCCGCCACCGTCTCCCGCCCCGTCGCACGGCCCTGCGCCGCCGCCCGGTCGCGGTATCGCCCGAGCCCCTGCTCCGCCAGCCGCCAGGCCTCGTCCCGCCGGTCGGCGACGAAGACCGAGCGCGAAGCCAGGATGCGCGGTGCACAGCCCGCCGGCAGCGCCGCCAGATAGGCCTCGACCATCGGCTCCTGGGTATCGGCGAGGCTCATCCCCTCCGGCCGCGGCTGGGTGCGCGAGAGCATCAGCCCGTCCCCCGCCGCCCCGGCTCGCTTGGCCCCCTCCACGGTGAAGGTCGCCTGCCAGATGCGCTCCACAAGCCCCGGCGCCGGCGGATAGAGCCGGTCCCCGCCCGGCAGCGCCCCGCCCTCCCAGGCCGTCCGCAGCACCTCCGCATGCCCGGCGAAGATCGCGCCGCGCTTCTCCGGATCGAGGCCGAAGGCGTGGAAGGCGGCGAGGTTTCCTCCCGGCCCGATACCCATCTCGAGCCGCCCGCCCGAGATGAGGTCGAGCACCGCCGCATCCTCCGCCACCCGGATCGGCAGCTCCAGCGGCAGGGTGACGATCCCCGTCCCCAAGCGGATGCGCTGCGTCCGCGCCGCCGCCTGCGCCAGGAAGACGAAGGGCGCCGGCAGCCCGCCCTCATCCTCGTGGAAATGGTGCTGCGCCACCCAGGCGGAATCGAAGCCGCAGCGCTCGGCATGGATGATCTGCTCGGTCGCCAGCCGGTAGCGTTCCGCCGGCCCCACCTCGTCGAGCACCCGGGTGAAGAAGCCAAGCCGCTTCGGTGCCGTCATCCCTCACCCTCCCCGTCGCGCCCTATCGTGGCTCAGGCGAGCACCGCCGCCCCCAGCGCCACCGCGCCCACCACCGTCGCCGCCGCCCCGGCCCAGCGCCGCTGAGGCCGCGCCTCGCCCAGGCCTCGCGCCACCCGCATTGCCAGCAGCCCGATCCCGGCCTGCATCGCCAGCAGCGTCAGCAGATAGGCGACGACCACCGCCGCCCCGGAGCCAGCAACGGCCTCGGCATAGGCATGCCCATGGAACAGCCCCGCCACCCCGAAGCCGAGCGCCAGCCAGCCCGGCGCCGCCGGCAGCCGCGCCGGCGTCGCCAGCAGCGCCACCCCCACGCCGATCACCGAGAGCGCCACCGCCGCCTCCACCGGCCCGAGCCCGAAGCCGCCCAGATGCAGCACCGCCCCCACCAGTCCGGCGCCGAGGAAGGCGACCAGCGCCGCGATCCCCGCCCGTCGCCCGACCGCCGCCGCCAGCACCCCCGCGGCCAGCAGGAAGGCCAGATGGTCGAGCCCGACCACCGGATGCGCCAAGCCGGAGACGAAGCCCTGCCAGGCCGTCGTCGCCGCGGCGCCGCCCATCGGATGATGCGCCAGCGCCGGCACGGGCATGGCCGCCGCGAGGGCGACAACGGGGATAGGGCTGAGCTTCGGCATGGTAACTCCCGGAACGGTCAATTCGCCCCGCAGCTTCATCCGCCCCGGCCTGCGCTGCAACCGTCGAGCGCGCGCCCCAGCCTTTCCCACCCCGGCTCATCCCCCGGCAGGCCGAAGCGCAACAGCCCCGGCCGCCCCTCGAAGCGCCGCACCAGCACCCCCTGCCGCCCGAGCCCCGCGAACACCCCCTCCGGCCCCCGTGCCAGCCGGAACAGCGCCGTCCCCCCGATGACCTCAAGCCCATGCCGCCCGAGCAGCGCATCCAGCCGCGCCGCCTCCGCCGCCAGCCGCCCCCGCATCGCCTCCGCCCAGACCGTATCGCCCAGCGCCTTCATCCCCGCCGCGATTGCCGGCCCCGACACCGCCCAGGGCCCGAGCCTTGCCCGCAGCCGCTCCACGACCTTCGGCTCCGCCAGGGCAAAGCCCAGCCTGACCCCCGCCAGCCCATGGAATTTACCGAAGGAGCGCAGCACGACGAGGCCTCCTCGCCCCACCGCCCCCGCCAGCGAGGCTCCCGGCGGCATCACCTCAATGAAGGCCTCATCCACCACCAGCAGCCCTGCCGTGAGGTCGAGCAGCACCCGCCGCTCCACCAGCCGCCCATCCGGGTTGTTCGGGTTGACGAGCACGGCGAGCCCCGCCCCTTCCAGCCCCTCCACGGCCCCGACCTCGCCGACCGCATGCCCCGCCAGCTCGGCCGCCCGCCGGTGCTCCGCATAGGTCGGCCCGAGGATGCGCGCCTCGCCCGGCGGCACCAGCCCGGCGACCAGCGGCAGCAGGATCTGCGTCCCCGGCGCCGCCACCACATGCGCGGCCGAGGGCGCGCCATAGCGCTCCGCCGCCAGCGCCTCCAGCCGGGCGAGCGCCGCCGGCTCCGGCAGCCGGGCGAAGACCTCGGCCCCGAGCGGCGGCACCGGGTAGCCATGGGGGTTGATCCCTGTCGACAGGTCGAGGAAAGGGGCGGGCGCCTTCGGGAACAACTGGCGCGCCGCCTCCAGATCGCCGCCATGGGCCACGCCCGGGATACCGTCCATCATGGCCCTCGCCACCGCCGCCTGCGCCCTGCTGATCGAGGCCGCCTTCGGATACCCGGAGCGCCTGCTGCGGTCCATCGGCCACCCCGTCATCTGGCTCGGCCGCCTGATCGCCACGCTCGACCGCCACCTGAACCGCCCCGCCTGGCTCCCCGCCCGCCGCCGCGCCGCCGGCATCGCCGCGCTGCTGATCCTGCTCGCCGCCAGCCTCGCCCCCGCCTGGCTGATCGAGGCCGCGCTGCACCGCCTCCCCCTCGGCTGGCTCGCCGTGGCGCTGCTGGCCAGCAGCCTCCTCGCCCAGCGCAGCCTTCACGAGCACGTCGCCCGCGTCGCCACCGCGCTGGAGCAGGAGGGCCTGGCCGCCGGCCGCATCGCCGTCTCCCACATCGTCGGCCGCGACCCGGAGTCGCTGGACGAGGCCGGCATCTGCCGCGCCGCCATCGAGAGCCTCGCCGAGAATTTCTCTGACGGCATCGTCGCCCCCGCCCTCTGGCTGGCGCTCGCCGGCCTGCCCGGCGGCGCCGCCTACAAGGCCGTCAACACCGCCGACAGCATGATCGGCCACCGCACCCCGCGCCACGAGGCCTTCGGCTGGGCCGCCGCCCGCTTCGACGATCTGGTGAACCTCCCCGCCTCCCGCCTCTCCGCGCTGCTGCTGGTCCTCGCCGCCTGCCTGATGCCCGGCGCCGGCCCCGCCGCCGCCCTCCGCGCCCTCCGCCGCGACGCTCACCGCCACCGCTCGCCCAATGCCGGCTGGCCGGAGGCCGCGATGGCCGGCGCCCTCGGCCTCGCCCTGGCCGGCCCGCGCCGCTACGGCGGCGTGCTGGTCGAGGACGCGCTGATGGGCGACGGCCGGCGCGAGGCCACCGCCGCCGATATCCGCCGCGCCCTGCGCCTCTTCCGCCTCGCCGATGCGCTGCTCATCGCCCTCGCCCTGCTGCTCGCCCTTACCGTGCCAAGCTGAGCAGCCGGTCGATGTCGAGATGCGCCTCGAGATGCCGCGCCAGCGCATCGAGCGCCGCCTCCACCCCCACCTCATAGGCGATCGCCGGCGCCCCCGCCGCGAAGCGCGCCAGCCAAGCCGCCCGCTGCGCCTCCGCCGCGAAGAGCCCGTGGACATAGGTCCCGGTCACCAACCCATCCGCCGAGACCGCCCCCTCCGCCGCACCATCCGCCAGATGCGCGAAGGGCCGCGCCCGCCCTGGCCCCTCGGTGCTGCCGAGATGCATCTCATAGCCCGTGAGCGCCGCCCCATCCGCGCTCACCCCCTCCACCGGCACCAGCCGCTTGTCGCCGCCCAGCACCGTCTCCACATCCAGCAGCCCAAGCCCCGGGACCTGCCCCACCGCACCCTCCACCCCCGCCGGATCAGTGACACTCCGCCCCAGCATCTGATACCCGCCGCACAGTCCCAGCACCTGCCCGCCCCGCCGGAGATGCGCCGCGATATCGACATCGAACCCCGCCGCCCGCAGCGCGGCGAGGTCGGCGATGGTCGCCTTCGACCCCGGTAGGATGACGAGTTGCGCATCCCCCGGCAGCGCCTTACCCGGCCGCACCCGCACCACCTCCACGTCCGGCTCGGCAACCAGCGGGTCGAGATCGTCGAAATTGGCGATATGCGGCAGCACCGGCACCGCGATGCGCAACCGCGCCCCCGGCCTGCGCGGCAGCGCATGGTCGAGCGCCAGCGCATCCTCCGCCGGCAGCCTTGCCGCCTCCGGCAGGAAGGGCACCAGGCCGAGCGGCGCCCACCCTGTCCGCGCCGCGATCAACGCCATCCCATCCGCGAAGAGTGCCGGATCGCCCCGAAACCGATTGACGACGAAGCCCACGACCATCGCCGCATCCGCCGGATCGATGACGGCCTTGGTCCCGACCAGGCTGGCGATCACCCCGCCCCGATCGATATCCCCGACGACGACGACCGGCACATCCGCCGCCCGCGCGAAGCCCATATTGGCGATATCGTTGGCCCGCAGATTGACCTCGGAGGCGCTCCCGGCTCCCTCCACCAGCACGATATCCGCCTCGCCCTTGAGTCGCGCGAAACTCTCCAGCACCGCCGGCAGCAGCGCCGCCTTCCGCCGCTGATACTCGGCTGCCCCCGCCGCACCGACCACCCGTCCCTGCACCACGATCTGCGCGCCGTTCTGGCCCTGCGGCTTCAGCAGCACCGGGTTCATATGCACGCTCAGTGCGACTCGCGCCGCCCGCGCCTGCAAGGCCTGCGCCCGCCCGATCTCCCCGCCATCCAGCGTGACGGCCGCATTGTTCGACATGTTCTGCGGCTTGAACGGCCGCACCCGCATCCCGCGCTCCGTCAGCGCCCTTGCCAGCCCCGCCACCAGCAGCGACTTGCCGACATCCGAGCCCGTGCCCTGCAACATGATCGCGCGCATCGCGGCTAGTACTCTATGCCCCGCTGCGCCTTCACCCCCGCGGCGAAGTGATGCTTCACCGCCCCCATCTCGGTGACGAGATCCGCCGCCGCCACCAGCTCCGGCTTCGCATTCCGCCCAGTGACGACGACATGCAACCCCTCCCGCCGCGCGACCAGTTCCGCCACCACCGCCTCCAGCGGCAGGTAGCCGTAGCGCAGCGCGATGTTCAGCTCGTCGAGCACCAGCAGGTCGAAGCTTGGGTCGGCCAGCATCGCCCGCGCCATCCCCCAGGCCCGTTCCGCCGCGGCGATGTCGCGCGCCAGGTCCTGTGTCTCCCAGGTGAAGCCCTCGCCCATGCTGTGCCAGGCGACGCGCTCGCCGAAACTCTCCAGCGCCGCCCGCTCGCCGCTCTCCCAGGCGCCCTTGATGAACTGCACCACGCCGACCCGCCCGCCGCGCCCCAACATCCGCAGCGCCAGGCCGAAGGCCGCCGTCGACTTGCCCTTGCCCGGCCCCGTATGGACGATCAGCAACCCCTTCGCGTCGATGGTCTTGCCGGCGACCTCGGCATCCTGCACCGCCTTCCGCCGCGCCATCTTCGCGCGATGCCGCGCCGCCTCCTCCGGATCGATCCCGCTCACCCCACCGCTCCCTTGATCGCCACGGGAATGCCGGCCACCACCAGCACCACCCGGTCCGCCGCTGCGGCCATGCGCTGGTTGAGCCGCCCCTGCGCATCGCGGAAGCGCCGCCCGAGCGGCGTCTCCGGCACGATGCCCCAGCCCACCTCATTCGAGACCAGCGCCACCGGCCCGGCCCTGCGCTCCAGCACCTCGGCCAACCGCTCCCCCTCCGCCTCCAGGTCGCGCTCCGCCAGCAGCAGGTTGCTGAGCCAGAGCGTCAGGCAATCGACCAGCACGGGCCGCCCCGCCGGCACCCCGGCCAGCACCTCTGGCAGGTCGCGCGGCGCCTCAAGCGTCACCCACTCCTCCGGCCGCCGCGCCCGGTGCTCGGCGATGCGCGCCGCCATCTCGTCATCGAAGGGTTCGGCGGTGGCGATGTAGGTCCAGGGCGCCGGCCAGGACTCGACCAGCGCCTCGGCCTGCCGGCTCTTGCCGGAGCGGGCGCCGCCGAGCACCAGAACCAGCGGGAAGGGGGCATCGGGCATGCCCGGCGGTGTGGCAGGCCCGCGCCGCCGGCACAACAACCGAAGGCCACGGTTGACAGCCACCCCGCCGCCCGGGCCTAGTCCCCCTCGATCGAAGGTTCCCGCCGAGAGGCGGGATGAAAAGGGAATACGGAAGGGCAGCCCGCAAGCCGCCCAGCCCGTAGCTGCCCCCGCAACTGTGAGCGGCGAGTCCGCGCCACCATGTCACTGGCCGCCAGCCTCCCCGGAGGCCCGGCCGGGAAGACGGCGCCGGACAGCGACCCGCGAGCCAGGAGACCTGCCTTCGCTCGAGACGACGTGCCGGGCGGGGTGCCCTGGCGCGGCTGCCGCACCGGCGAACGGGCGCATCAGCGCGCCCGCTGCTGCACCCCGCATGCCCGGCACCCGCCGGGCGGGGATGCCTGCCCGATGCCGCCCGTGACCGTCTTCGTCTGCACCACCTGCCGCCGCAGCGGCGACGCCGAGGACGCCCCCCGCGCCGGCGCCACCCTCGCCACCAATGCCGAACCCCTGGCCGGCCCCGACCTCGCGGTGCGCCCCGTCGAATGCCTCGGCAATTGCTCCCGCGGCCCGACCGCCGCGATCGCCGCGCCCGGCGGCTGGACCTATGTCTTCGGCAACCTCGACCCCGCCGAAGCCGCCCCCGCCCTGCAGGAGGGCGCCCGCCTCCTCGCCGCCGCCGAGGGCCAGCCCATGCCCTGGCGCGGCCGCCCCGAACCCCTGAAGCGCGGCCTCATCGCCCGCATCCCGCCCCTGGAGCTTCCGGCATGACCGCCCGCATCCCCTGCACCATCGTCACCGGCTTCCTCGGCGCCGGGAAGACGACCCTCATCCGCCACCTGCTCGAGCATGCCGACGGCCGCCGCCTCGCCGTCATCGTCAACGAGTTCGGCGATGTCGGCATCGATGCCGAGATCCTGCGCGGCTGCGGCATCCCCGCCTGCGACGAGGCCGACATCGTCGAGCTGGCCAATGGCTGCCTCTGCTGCACCGTCGCCGACGACTTCGTCCCCGCCGTCGACGCGCTGCTCGCCCGCACCCCGCCGCCCGACCACATCCTGATCGAGACCAGCGGCCTCGCCCTGCCAAAGCCGCTGGTCCAGGCCTTCCACTGGCCCGCCATCCGCAACCGGGTGACGGTCGATGGCGTCGTCGCCGTGGTCGATGGCGCCGCCCTCGCCGAGGGCCGCGTCGCCGCCGACCTTGCGGCGCTGGCCGCCCAGCGCGCCGCCGACCAGGCGCTCGACCATGACGACCTGGTGGAGGAGGTCTTCGACGACCAGCTCGCCTGCGCCGACCTAGTCGTGCTCACCAAGGCCGACCTGCTCGACGAGGCCGGCCTCGCCCGCGCCCGCGCCGCGGTGGAGCGCGCCCTCCCCCGCGCCGTCGGCATCGTCACCAGCACCGCCGGCCGCATCGACCCTGCAGTGCTGCTCGGCCTCGGCCTCGGCACGGAGGACGACATCGCCAACCGCCCGACCCGGCACGATGCCGAGGAAGGCCACGACCACGACGATTTCGACAGCATCGTCCTCGACCTGCCCGAGCTTTCGGCCCCCGCCGACCTCGCCGCCCGCGTCACCCGGCTCTGCGCCCGGCCGGACGTGCTGCGCGCCAAGGGCTTCGCCGCCATCGCCGGCAAGCCGATGCGCCTGCTGGTCCAGGCCGTCGGCCCCCGCGTCAGCCACCATTTCGACCGCGCCTGGGGCGAGGCCGAACCGCGTCAGGGCCGCCTCGTCGTCATCGGCCTCAAGGGTTTCGACCAATCCGCCGCCGCCGAGGCCCTGGCCGGCTGAGCCGATGCACATCCTCAACACCACCACCGCCGGCTTGGAGGAGTTGGCCGAGCCGGTCGACCTGCGCCAGAGCCCGGCGCCGATGGCGGTGCTGAGCTTCAGCGACAGCGACCTCGCCGGGCTGGCGGCGGCCTGCGAGGCGGAGCGCGCCACCCTCCCCGCCCTCCGCCTCGCCCCGTTGCGGCAGCTCCGCCACCCGATGTCGGTCGATCTCTGGCTCGACCGCACCGCCTCTGGCACGCGGGTGATCCTGCTCCGCCTGCTCGGCGGCCTCGACTGGTGGCGCTACGGCGCCGAGCAACTGGCGGACCTCTGCCGCACCCGCGGCATCGCCCTCGCCGTCCTCCCCGGCGAAGACCGCGACGACCCGCGGCTCCCCGCCCTCTCTACCCTGCCTTCCGCCGAATGCGACGCGCTGCTGGCCTACTTCCGCGAGGGCGGGCCCGACAACATGCGCGCCCTGCTGCGCCGCCTCGCCACCCATGCCGGCACCCCGCTTCCCGCCCCACCGCCCCGGCCGATGCCCCGCGCCGCCGGCTGGCTGCCCGCCGAGGGCACGGTCTCCATCGACCGCCTCGCCGCCAGCCTGCCGCCCGGCCGCCCGGTGGTGCCGATCCTCTTCTACCGCTCCGTCCTGCTCGCCGCCGACGCCGCCCCCATCGCCGCCCTGGCCGAAGCCCTCGCGGCCCGCGGCCTCGCCCCCGCCCCCATCTTCCTCGCCAGCCTGAAGGAGCCTGCCTCCCGCGAGGTGCTCCGCTCGGCCCTCGCCACCCTCGCGCCCGACCTCATCCTCACCACCACCGCCTTCGCCGAGGCGGAGGACCCGATCCTCCCCACCCCCGGCGTCCCCGTGCTGCAGGCGGTGATGGCGACGACCGCGCGCGAGGCCTGGCAGGCGAGCCCGCGCGGCCTCGGCGCCGCCGACCTGGCGATGCATGTCGTCCTGCCGGAGCTCGACGGCCGCATCCTCGCCGGCGCCATCGCCTTCAAGGCACCGGCCGGGGACCCAAGCTTCCCCCGCCAGGCCAACCGCCCCGAGCCCGACCGCATCGCCGCCCTGGCCGACCGCGCTGCGGCCTTGATCCACCTCCGCCGTACCCCACCCGCCGACCGTCGCCTCGCCCTTCTCCTGCCCGACTACCCCGGTGCCGGCGGCCGCACCGGCTATGCGGTCGGCCTCGACGTCCCCGCCAGCCTGCTCGCCCTCTGCGACGACCTCCGCTCCGCCGGCTACGCGCTCGCCCCGCCCCCCGCCGATGCCCGCAGCCTCCTTGCCGCCCTCGATGCGACGGTCCCCGGCCTCCCCCTCGCCACCTACCGCACCCTCCTGCCGCCCGCGCTGGCAGCGGCCATCGACGCCGCCTGGGGCCCGCCCGAGGCCGACCCCGATTGCCGCGACGGCGCCTTCCACCACCGCGCCCTCCGCCTCGGCGCCGTCACCATCGCCGTCGCCCCCGACCGCGGCCGCACCACCGAGCGCCGCGCCGAGTACCACGATCCCGCCCTGCCGCCGCGCCACGCCCTGCTCGCCTTCGGCCTCTGGCTGCGCCACGCGCTCGACATCCACGCCCTCGTCCATATGGGCGCCCACGGCACGCTCGAATGGCTGCCCGGCAAAGCCGTCGCCCTCTCCGCCGACTGCTTCCCGGAAGCCGTGCTCGGCCCGCTCCCCGTCCTCTACCCCTTCCTCGTCTCCAACCCCGGCGAGGCGGCCCAGGCGAAACGCCGCATCGCCGCCGTCACCCTCGGCCACCTACCGCCCCGCCTCGCCGGCCCCGGCCTCTCCGGCCCGGCCCGCGCGCTTGAGGCCCTGCTCGACGAATTCGCCGCCGCCGACGGGCTCGACCGCCGCCGCCGCGACCGCCTCGCCCGCCTCATCCACCAGGCCGCCGCCGAAGCCGCCCCCGGCACCCTCCCGCCCCTCGGCGACCAGCCCGACGAGGCGCTGCGCCGCCTCGACGCTTGGCTCTGCGACCTGAAGGAGCTGGCGATCAAGGACGGCCTCCACATTTTCGGCCGCGCCGATGCCGCCGACCCGCCCGAGCGCGCCGCCAGCGCCGCCGCCGAGCGTGCCGCCTTGCTCGCCGCCCTCGACGGCCGCCACATCGCGGCCGGCCCCGGCGGCGCCCCCGCCCGCGGCCGCACCGATGTCCTGCCCACCGGCCGCAACCTCTTCGCCGCCGACCCCCGCACCCTCCCCACCCCGACCGCCATGGAGCTCGGCCGCCTCGCCGCCGCCGAGGTGTTGAGCCTCTACCAGCAGGAGCAGGGCGAGATGCCCCGCAGCCTGGTACTCGACCTCTGGGGCAGCGCGACGCTGCGCACCGGCGGCGAGGAGATCGCCCAGGGCCTCGCCCTGATGGGCTGCCGCCCGCTTTGGGACGCCGGCACCGGCCGCGTCACCGGCATCGAGGTCCTGCCCCCCGCCAGCATGGGCTGCCCCCGGGTGGACGTGACCTGGCGCGTCTCCGGCCTGTTCCGCGACCTCTTCCCGGCGCAGATCGCGCTCATCGACACCGCCACCCGCGCCGTCGCCGCCCGCGACGAAAGCCCGGCCGAGAACCCGCTGGCGGCCGCCCACCGCGCCGGGGTGCCGCTCGCCCGCATCTTCGGCACCGCCCCCGGCGCCTATGGCGCAGGTCCCGAGGACGCGCTCGCCTCCGGCCGGTGGACCGCCCGCGAGGAACTGGGCCGCGCCTACCTCGCCGCCGCCTCCCACGCCTATGGCGGCCCCGCCGGCGAGGCGTCCCCCGCCCCCGGCGCCTTCGCCACCCGCCTGGCGGGGGCCGCCGCCCTGGTCCACACCGGCGACGACCCCGGCCGCGACCTGCTGGAGGGCGGCGCCGACGCTGCCCATATCGGCGGCTTCGCCTCGGCCGCCGCCCTGCTCGGCACCAGCCCGGCGCTGATCACCCTCGACACCACCGACCCCGCCCGCCCCCGCGCCCGCCCCTTGGCCGCCGCCCTCGCCCGCCTCGTCCAGGGCCGCGCCATCGCCCCCCGCTTCATCGCCGGGCAGATGCGCCACGGCCCCCGCGGCGCCGCCGAGCTGGCCGAGACGGTGGACCGCCTCGTCGCCTTCGCCGAGACCACCGACGCCGTCCCCAGCGCCTTGCTCGACCTCGTCCACGACGCCTATCTCGGCGACCCCGCCGTCCGCGCCTTCCTCCTCCACGAGAACCCCGCCGCCGCCCGCGCCATCGCGCTGCGCCTTGGCGATGCCCGCCGCCGCGGCCTCTGGCACCCCCGCCGCAACGACCTGGAGCTTGGCCTGTGACGCCCCGCGGCGCCTGCCCCAGCCTCGCCGCCCCGATGCCGACCGGCGACGGCCTGCTCGCCCGCATCCCCGCCGGCCCCATGCCCCCCGCCCGCTGGATCACGCTGGCCGAAGCCGCCGCCCGCCACGGCAACGGCCTCATCGAGATCACCGCCCGCGGCAACCTCCAGATCCGCGGCCTGCACCCGACAACGGTCATCCCCTTCACCGAGGCCATCGGCACCGGCTGGCCCACCGACCCGCTCGTCACCCACTCCCCCCTCGCCGGCCTGGACCCCACCGAACAGGCCGACCCCCGCCCCCTGGCCGCGGCCATCCGCGCCGCCACTCCAGCCCTGCCGCCGAAATTCGCCATCGCCGTCGATGGCGGCGGCGCCCTGCATCTCGACGCCCTCGCCGCCGATCTCCGCCTGACCGCCACCGCCACCGGCTGGACCCTCCAGCACGGCGACACCCTCCTGCCCCCGCTGCCTGAGGCCGAAGCCCTCGCCGCCCTTCTGGCCGCCCTCGCCGACCCCACCCGCCGCAGCCGCCTCCCCCTCGCCCCACGCCCGCCCGCCGAACCGCTTGGCCTCCACCCCCTGCGCCACGGCCTCGCCCTCGGCATCGCCGGCGCCTTCGAGGCCCCCCGCCTCGCCGCCTATGCCGAAGCCGCCGCCACCGCCGGCGCCACCGCCTTGACCGGCGCCCCCGGCCGCGCCCTGCTCGCCATCGGCCCGCTGACGCCCGGCCCGTTGCTCGAAACCGCCCACCGCCTCGGCCTCATCACCCAACCCGACGACCCCCGCCGCCGCATCGCCGCCTGCGCCGGCCGCCCCGCCTGCGCCTCGGCCGCGATCGCCACCCGCCCCCTCGCCGAAGCCCTCGCCCCGCATGTGCCGCCCGGCCTCGCCCTGCACCTCTCCGGCTGCCCCAAGGGCTGCGCCCATCCGGGCCGCGCCGCCCTCACCCTGGTCGGGCTCGACGGCCGCATCGGCCTCGTGCCCGGCGGCACCGCGCGTGATAGGCCAACGCGCATGCTCGATGCCGAGGCCCTCCCCGACCTGATCGCCCTGATGCAGGACGCCGCGCCATGACCGACTACATCCGCGACGGCGCGGCCATCTACCGCCGCTCCTTCGCCATCATTCGCGAGGAAGCCGACCTCGCCGGCTTCTCCCCTGAGGAGGCGGAGGTCGCCATCCGCATGATCCACGCCTGCGGCATGGTCGAGGCCGCCCGTTACATCGCCTTCGCCCCCGGCCTGGTCGAGGCCGCCCGCACCGCGCTCGCCGCTGGCGCCCCCATCCTCTGCGACGCGCAGATGGTCGCCCACGGCGTCACCCGCGCCCGCCTCCCCGCCGCGAACGAGGTGATCTGCACCCTCCAGGACCCCCGCACCCCTGCGCTGGCCACAGCGCAGAGCACCACCCGCTCGGCGGCGGCGATATCGCTCTGGGGCGAGCGCCTCGGCGGCGCGCTGGTCGCCATCGGCAACGCCCCCACCGCCCTCTTCCACCTCCTCGAGATGCTGGAAGCCGGCGCCCCCCGCCCCGCCGCCATCCTCGGCATGCCGGTCGGCTTCGTCGGCGCCGCCGAATCGAAGCAGGCGCTGGAGGAGAGCCGCCTCGGCATCCCCTGGGCCATCGTCCGCGGCCGGCTCGGCGGCAGCGCGATGACCGCCGCCGCCGTCAACGCCCTCGCCAGGCCCGGCTTATGACGGGCCGCCTCTACGGCCTCGGCACCGGCCCCGGCGACCCGGAGCTGCTGACGCTGAAGGCCGCCCGCATCCTCGATTCCGTCGATGTCATCGCGCATTTCGCCAAGCGCGGCGCCCCCGGCAATGCCCGCCGCACCGTCGCCGCCCGCCTGCGCGCCGAGGCGATCGAGCTGCCCCTCCTCTACCCCGTCACCACCGAACTCCCGCGCCACTCCGCCGACTACCGCGCCCAGATCGAGGAATTCTACGCGGCCTCCGCCGCCGCCGTCGCCGCGCATCTCGAGGCCGGGCGCAGCGTCGCCGTGCTGAGCGAGGGCGACCCGCTCTTCTACGGCTCCTACATGCACCTGCATGTCCGCCTCGCCCCGCACTACCCGACCGAGGTGGTGCCGGGCGTGACCGGCATGTCCGCCTGCTGGTCCATGGCCGGCACGCCCGTCGCGCAGGGCGACGACGTGCTGATGGTCCTCCCCGGCATGCTGGACGACGCCGAGCTGCGCCGCCGCCTCGCCACCGCCGAGGCCGTCGTCATCATGAAGGTCGGCCGCAACCTCCCCCGCATCCGTGCCGCGCTGGCCGCGACCGGCCGCCTCGACGGCGCGATCTATGTCGAGCGCGGCAGCATGGACGCCGCCGCCGTCCTGCCGCTCGCCGCCCGCGACGACACGCCCGCGCCCTATTTCTCCATCGTCCTCGTCCCCGGCTGGGCCGGCGTATGAGCCGCCTCGACGTAATCGGCCTCGGCCCCGGCGGCGCCGGCCTCCGCACGCCGGACGCGGAAGCCGCCCTTGCCTCGGCCGCGATGCTCTTCGGCTACGGCCCCTATCTCGACCGCGTGCCGCCGCGCCCCGGCCAGTCCCGCAACCCCTCCGACAACCGCGTCGAGCTCGCCCGCGCCCAGGCCGCCCTGGCCGCCGCCGCGGAAGGCGCCCCCGTCGCCATGGTCACCGGCGGCGACCCCGGCGTCTTCGCCATGGCCGCCGCGGTCTGCGAGGCGATCGAGTCCGGCCCGCCCGAATGGCGCGCCATCGACCTCGCCATCCACCCCGGCGTCACCGCCATGCTGGCGCTCGCCGCCCGCACCGGCGCCCCGCTCGGCGCCGATTTCTGCGTCCTCTCCCTCTCCGACAACCTGAAGCCCTGGCCGCTGATCGAACGCCGCCTCGCCGCCGCCGCCGGCGCCGGCTTCGCCCTCGCCCTGTACAACCCGATCAGCCGCGCCCGCCCCTGGCAACTCGGCGCCGCCCTCGCCCTGCTGCGCACCCACCTGCCGGCGACGACGCCCGTCATCTTCGGCCGCGCCATCGCCCGCCCCGACGAGGCCATCCGCATCACCACCCTCGCCGAGGCCGACCCGCTCTGGGCCGACATGGCGACCTGCCTGCTGATCGGCACCGCCGAAACCCGCCTCGTCCCCCGCGCGGGCCGCCCGCCCTTGGTCTACACCCCGCGCCGCGCCGCCCAATGACCGACCCACTCCCGCGCCGCCGCCACCGAGCCGATCGAGGGCACCTCCGGCAGCACCGGCCGCGCCAGCATCACGACGCGAACCCCAAGCTCCCGCGCCGCCACGATCTTCCCATAGGTCGCATCGCCCCCGCTGTTCTTGCAGACGATGGCTTCGATGCGATGCCCCTCCAGCATCGCCCGCTCCTCTCCGGCATCGAACGGCCCGCGCCCCAGCAGATACACGGCCCTTGGCACCCCAAGCTTGGGCTCGACCGGATCGACGCTGCGGATGAGATAGCTGTGCCGCGGCGCCTCGGCGAACCCCGCCACCTCCTGCCGCCCGAGCGCCAGGAACACCCGCCGCGGCACCTCCCCCAAGGCCGCGACGGCCGCCCTGACATCGGCCACCTCCACCCAATCATCCCCCTCGACGCGCTGCCAAGCCGGCCGCCGCACCGCCAGCAGCGCAACGCCCGCGATGCGGGCCGCCTCCGCCGCATGCGCCGAGATGGTCGCCGCATAGGGATGCGTCGCATCCACCAGCAGCCCGACCCGCTCCGCCCGCAGATGCTCGGCCAGCCCCGCCACCCCGCCGAAGCCCCCCACCCGCACCGGCACCGGCTGCCGCGCCGGCACCGCCGTCCGCCCGGCCAGCGACAAGGTCACGTCGAACCCCGCCAGCGTCCCGGCCAGCTCCCGCGCCTCGGTCGTCCCGCCCAGGATGAGGATGCGTCGCGTCATGGCTGAGCCATCCCAGGGATCGCCCTGGCTGTCCATCATCGGCCTCGGCGAGGAGGGCATCGCCGGCCTCTCCCCCGCCGCCGCCGAACGCCTTTCGGCGGCGAGGCTCGTCTTCGGCGGCGCACGCCACCTCGCCCTCGCCCGCCCGCTGCTGCGCGGCGAGGCCCGCCCCTGGCCGAGCCCCTTCAGCATCGCGCCCGTATTGGCCGCCCGCGGCCGATCGGTCGCCGTCCTCGCCTCCGGTGACCCGATGCTGCACGGCGTCGGCGCCACCCTGCTCCGCGCCATCCCGGCCGAGGAGGCGCTGGTCCTCCCCGCACCCTCCGCCTTCAGCCTCGCCGCCGCCCGCCTCGGCTGGCCTTTGGCCGAGGTGACGACCCTCTCGCTCCACGCCCGCCCGCAGCAGGCGCTGCGCCCCCATCTCCACCCCGGCGCCCGCCTCCTGGTGCTGACCTCCGACGCCACCTCCCCCGCCGCCATCGCCGCGATGCTGACGGCCGACGGCTTCGGCGGGAGTGCGGTGACGGTCCTCGAAGCCCTCGGCGGCCCGCAGGAGCGCATCCGCCGGACAACGGCGCAGGGCTTCGCCCTCCCCGACATCCACCCCCTCAACCTGCTCGCCCTGGAGATCGCCGCCGCTCCCGGTGCCTGCCCAATCCCCCGCACCCCCGGCCTGCCCGACGCCGCCTTCGAGCATGACGGCCAGATCACCAAGCGCGAGATCCGCGCCCTCACCCTCTCGTCGCTGGCGCCGCTGCGTGGCGAGCTGCTCTGGGATATCGGCGCCGGCGCCGGCTCCATCGCCATCGAATGGATGCTGGCCGACCCCTCCCTCCGCGCCGTCGCCATCGAGCCCCGCCCCGACCGCGCCGCCCGCATCCGCCGCAACGCCCTCGCCCTCGGCGTCCCCGCCCTGCGCATCGTCGAAGGCCCGGCCCCCACCGCCCTCGCCGGCCTTCCGACACCATCGGCCATCTTCCTCGGCGGCGGCGCCACCGATCCCGGCGTGATGGACGCCGCCCTCGCCGCCCTCCCCCCCGGCGGCCGCCTCGTCGCCAACGCCATCACGCTTGAGACCGAGGCGCTGCTCCTCGCCCGCCATGCCACCCTCGGCGGCGACCTTCTCCGCCTGGCCGTCAGCCGCGCCTCACCGGTCGGCGGGATGACCGGCTGGCGCCCCGCCATGCCCGTCACCCAATGGTCCTGGCGGAAGCCATGAACCCCAAGCAAGGTCAGCCCCGTCCCGCAGCCGACACGGGCGGAGCCAGGCTGATCGCCGGCTTCGGCTGCCGCCGCGGCGCCCCCGCCGAGGCCATCGCCGCCGCCCTCGCCGCCGCGCTCCAGGTCGCCGGCCGCGCCCCCGCCGCGCTGACCGCCCTCGCCACCAGCTGCGCCAAATCCGCTGAACCCGGCCTCCAGGCGATGGCCGCCCAGCTCGCCCTCCCCCTCACCCCGCTGCCGGACGCCGCCCTCGCCGCCGCCGCCCCCGCCTGCCTCACCGCCTCTCCCCGCGTCCAGGCCCTGACCGGCCTCCCCTCCCTCGCCGAAGCCGCCGCGCTCGCCGCCGCCGGCCCCGGCGCCCGCCTGCTCGGCCCGCGCCAGTCGGCAGGGGGCCTCGCCACCTGCGCCCTGGCCACCACGGAGCCCGCCCCATGACCGTGCATTTCATCGGCGCCGGCCCCGGCGCCGCCGACCTCATCACCCTCCGCGCGCGGGACCTCATCGCCTCCTGCCCGGTCTGCCTCTATGCCGGCTCCGTCGTCGCCCCCGCCGTGCTCGCGCATTGCCCGCCCGGCGCCAGGCTGGTCGACACCGCCCCGCTCTCCCTCGACGCCATCGAGGCCGAATGCCTCGCCGCCCACACCGCCGGCCAGGATGTCGCCCGCCTGCATTCCGGCGACCTCTCCATCTACTCCGCGCTCGCCGAGCAGAAGCGCCGCCTGGAACGCCACGGCATCCCCGTGACGATGACGCCCGGCGTCCCCGCCTTCGCCGCCGCCGCCGCCGCCCTCGGCTGCGAACTCACCGTGCCCGAGGTAGCGCAAAGCCTGGTGCTGACCCGCATGCCCGGCCGCGCCTCCGCCATGCCCGCGGGCGAGACCCTCGCCGCCTTCGGCGCCACCGGCGCGACGCTCGCCATCCACCTCGCCGTGACCCAGCTCCCCCGCATCGCCGAGGAACTGACACCCCTCTACGGCGCCGACTGCCCCGCCGCCGTCGTCGTCCGCGCCACCTGGCCCGACGAGCGGATTATCCGCGGCACCCTCGCCGACATCGCCCCCCGCACGGCGGAGGCGGGCGTCGACCGCATGGCCCTCATCCTCGTCGGTCCCGCCCTCTCGACCCACACTACCGAAAGCGCCCTCTACTCCGAGTTCTATCAGCGCCGCTTCCGAGGGCTGGAGGGCGCATGAGCATCGCTCGGGGCAAAGCCGGCCCGGCCCATCATCCGCCCCTCCCGGTCGAAGACCACCACCTCGAGCGCGATGCCGGGATGCTCCAGCACCCCCGCCGCCACCCGCCAGGCCCCGGCCGCGATCGCCTCGCCCAGCCCCGGCGCCAGGGCGAAGGCCTCCGCCACCGTATTCGCCCCCCGCACCCGCTCGCCAAGCCCCGCATCCCCGACCAGCGCCGCCAGCGCCGCCATGTCCGCCGCCCCGCGCTTGGAGTGCAGATCGAGCATCCCCTGCGCCAGCTTGGTCATCTTGGCGACGCCGCCCGCAACGGTGACCCGCTCCACCGGATGCCGCCGCAGGTATTTCAGCATCCCGCCGACGAAATCCCCCATCTCGATCAGCGCGACATCGGGCAGCCCATGCAGCCCCCGCACCGCCGCCTCCGAGGCCGCCCCCGTCGCCCCCGCCACATGCCGGAGGCCGCTCGCCCTTGCGACATCGATCCCGCGATGGATGCTGTCGATCCAGGCCGCGCAGGAATAGGGCACCACGATTCCCGTCGTGCCGAGGATCGACAGCCCGCCGACGATCCCGAGCCGCCCATTGAGCGTCCGCTCCGCCAGCAGCTCGCCGCCGGGGATGGCGATCTCCACCTCCGCATCCGCCCCCGCCGGCGCGACCGCATCGAGCGCCTCCCGGATCATCCGCCGCGGCACCGGGTTGATGGCCGGCTCCCCCGGCGGCAGCGGCAGCCCCGGCCGCGTCACGGTGCCCACCCCCGGCCCCGCCCGGAAGCGCACCCCGCTCCCTGCGGGCAACGGCCTCACCGTCGCCAGCACCAGCGCGCCATGCGTCACGTCGGGGTCGTCCCCCGCATCCTTGACGACCCCCGCCACCGCCCCGCCCTCGACGAACTCCCCCCGCGCCAGGGCGAAGGCCGGCTCCGCGCCCCCCGGCAAGGTAATCGTCACCGGATCGGGGAAGGCCCCGGTGCGCAGCGCGACGAAAGCCGCCTTCGCCGCCGCCGTCGCGCAGGCGCCGGTCGTCCAGCCACGGCGAAGGGTTGCGGGCGCATCCATCCCCCGCAACCTAGGTCATGCCGATGCAGGGCCGCGCCCAATCCTGGCCGCCCCAAGAAAGTCCTCGCCGATCCATCACCGGTCCCTCTGCACCCCCGACCTAGGACCGATCCCGCCCCCTGTCACCGGCCCCGCCCATGACCGGCCCCGGCCTGCTCATCGCCGCCCCCCGTTCCGGTGCCGGCAAGACCACGGTGACGCTCGCCCTGCTGGCCGCGCTGCGCGCCCGGGGCCTCGCCATTCGCGCCGCGAAAGCCGGGCCGGACTACATCGACACGGCCTTCCACGCCGCCGCCACCGGCCGCCCCGGCCTCAACCTCGACAGCTGGGCCATGCCGCCCCCTCTGCTCGCCTCGCTGGCCGCCGAAGCCGCCACCGGCGCCGACCTGCTCCTGGTCGAAGGCGCCATGGGCCTGTTCGACGGCATCGCCGGCCCGCCCGGCCGCACCGGCGCCGCCTCCGATCTCTGCGCCCGCCTCGGCCTCCCCGTCCTGCTGGTGCTCGACGTCACCGGCCAAGCCCAATCCGCCGCCGCCCTGCTCCGCGGCTTCGCCCTCCACGACCCCGCCACCCGCATCGCCGGCGTGGTGCTGAACCGCACCGGCAGCGACCGCCACCGCCGCATGGTGGAAGCCGCGATCGCCCCCCTCGGCATCCCCGTCCTCGGCGCCATCCCGCGCGCCGCGCCGCCCGCCCTGCCGGAGCGCCATCTCGGCCTCGTCCAGGCCGAGGAACTCCCCGCCCTCGCCGACACCCTCGCCGCCCTGTCGGCGCTCGCCGAACGCCATCTCGACCTCGACGCCATCCAATCCCTCGCCCGCCCCATCCCCCCCGCACCGGCCGCCTTGCACCTGCCTCCACCCGGCCAGCGCATCGCCCTCGCCCGCGACGCCGCCTTCTCCTTCCTCTACGCCCATATCCTCGCCGCCTGGCGCACCGCCGGGGCCGAGCTGCACCCCTTCTCCCCCCTGGCCGACGAGCCCCCGCCCGACCACTGCGACGCCTGCTGGCTCCCCGGCGGCTACCCGGAGCTGCACGCCCCCCGCCTCGCCGCCGCGCACCGCTTCCTCACCGGCCTCCGCCACTTCGCCACCACGCGGCCCGTGCATGGCGAATGCGGCGGCTACATGGTGCTCGGCCAGGGCATCGAGGATGCCGAGGGCTCCCGCCACGCCATGGCCGGCCTGCTCGGCCATGCCAGCAGCTTCGCCCGCCGCCGCCTGCATCTCGGCTACCGCGAGGCCCGCCTCCTCACCGACGGCAGCCTCTGGCGTGGTCACGAATTCCACTACGCCACCGTCATCGACCCCACCGCCGACCCCCCCTTCGCAGACCTCCGCAACGCCGAGGGCGACCCGCTCGGCCCCGCCGGCGGCCGGCGCGGCCTGGTGAGCGGCAGCTTCTTCCACCTCATCGCCCCCGCAGAGATGCCCGCATGATCGCCGACGCCGCCCAGCAGCGCCTCGATTCCCTCGCCAAGCCCCTGGGCAGCCTCGGTCGCCTGGAACGCCTTGCCCGCCGCCTCGCCGAAACCCAAGGCACGATCGCGCCCGAGACCCGCCCCCGCCGCCTCGTCGTCTTCGCCGGCGACCACGGCGTGGTGGCGGAAGGCGTCGGCCTCTGGCCCGCCGAGGTCACGGCCGCGATGATGCGCCTGATGCTCGACGGCCGCTCCACCTGCGCCGCCCTCGCCCGCGCCTCCGGCACCGATTTCCTGCTGATCGACGCCGGCTCCAGGGCCCCGTCCTTCCCGCCCCAGCCCGGCTACCAGGACTGGCGCATCGCCCGCGGCACCGCCAACCTCGCCCGCGAGCCCGCCATGACTGTCGCCGATTTCGACGCCGCCTGGTCCCTCGGCACCCGCGCCGCCGAGGAGGCCGCCGCCGATGGCATCCGTCTCCTCGCCATCGGCGAGATGGGCATCGGCAACACTACCGCCGCCGCCTGCCTCGCCGCCCTGCTGACCGGCGCCGCCCCCGCCACGATGGTCGGCCCCGGCGCCGGCGCCACGCCGGAAAGCCTCGCCCGCAAGCACGCCGCCGTCGCCGCCGCCCTCGCCCGCGCCGAGCCGGACCCGCGCCGCGCCATCGCCGGCCTCGCCGGCTACGAGATCGCGGCCATGGCCGGCTGCATCGCCGCCGCATCGCGCCTCGGCCTGACGATAGTGCTCGACGGCTTCATCACCGCCGCCGCCGCCCTCGTCGCCCGCGCGCTACAACCCGATGCCCTCCGCACCGCTATCGCCGCCCATTGCGGCGAGGAGCCCGGCCACGCCCCGGTGCTGGCCGCCCTCGGCCTCGAGCCCTTCCTCGACTGGCAACTCCGCCTCGGCGAAGGCAGCGGCGCGCTCCTGCTGCTCCCCCTGCTCGACGCCGCCGCCGCCCTGCTGCGCGACGTGGCGACGCTCGCCGAAGCCACCGGCGAATGATCCCGGCCTGGCTCCGCGCCGCCGCCACCGCCCTGCAATTCCTGACCCGTCTGCCCATCCCCGGCGGCGCCAGCGCCGACCCCACGCGCTTCGAGGCCGATATCGCCCGGGCCCTCGCCCTCTTCCCCCTGGCAGGCGCCCTGATCGGCACCCTCACCGCCGCCACCCTCTGGCTCGCGTCGCAGCTCTGGCCCCTCCCCCTCGCCGTCCTCCTCGCCCTGGCGCTGGAAGCCCGCCTCACCGGCGCCCTGCACGAGGATGCCGTCGCCGATCTCTGCGACGGCTTCGGCGGTGGCCGCACGCCGGAGGACGTGCTCCGCATCATGAAGGACAGCCGCATCGGCGCCTTCGGCCTGCTCGGCCTCGCCTTCGCCCTGGCCTTGCGCGCCGGGGGCCTGATCGCCCTCCCCGACGCCGCCACCGCCGCCGTCGCCCTCATCGTCTCCGGCTGGGCCGCCCGCCTGCTGATGCTGGCCGCGATGCTCGCCATCCCGCCCATGCCCGGCCGCGCCGGCCTCGGCGGCAGCGTCGCCTCGCAGGCCACGCCGCACCGCCTCGCCCTCGCCCTGCTGCTCAGCCTGCCGGTGCCCCTGCTCGGCCTTTGGTGGAACACCCAGGCGATGCTGCTCGCCTTGCTCGCCTCGGCTCTTTTCCTCGCCTGGTTCCGCCGCCTCGTCCTGCGGCGCCTCGGCGGCAGCACCGGCGACTGCTTCGGTTTCGCCGCTTATGCCGGCCTGATCCTGACGACCCTCGCCTTCGCCGCCCACCGCTGAGCCGATGCGCCTGCTCCTCCTCCGCCACACGAAGGTCGCCGCCTCCTGGCGCCACCGCTGCTACGGCCGGAGCGAGGCCCCGCTCAGCGCCGAGGGCCGCGCCGCCGCCCACCTCCTCGCCGCCCAGCTCCCCGCCGCCGACGCCCTCCACGCCTCCCCCTCCCGCCGCGCTGCCCTGCTCGCCGGCCTGTTGGCTCGCCGCCTCGCCCTGCCCATCCACTGGGACCGCCGCCTGCTGGAGCGCGATTTCGGCCATTGGGAAGGCCAGCCCTGGGACGCGATCTGGCAGGCCGAAGGCAGCGCCATGGACGGCATGATCGACGCGCCCGGCCGCTTCCGCCCCGGCGGCGGCGAGACGACGGATGAGCTCGCCGCCCGCGCCCTCGCCTGGCTCGCCGGCCTTCCGCAGGGCGCTTCGATCATCGCCGTCTCGCATGGCGGCCCCATCGCCGCCCTCGCCGGCACCCTGCTCGACCTCCCTGTGCGCGACTGGTTCGCCTGGCTGCCCCCCGAAGGCGGCGGCCTTCTAATTGAGCGTCCCACCGGCGCCCCACCCGCCATCACCCGCTGGCCAGCAGCCCCAGCTCCCGCGCCTTGATCTGCAAGGCCAGCACCTTCGAGAAGATGCGGCACTGCGCCAGCCCCCCGGCATGGAACCACAGCCCCGGCTGCCCGGTCGGCCGCCACATGCCGTGCAGCTCGCCCTCCGCGTCATAGCCCCAGACGCGCCCGATCCGCGCCCCCACCGCCTCGCCGAGGATGCGCCGCGCCGACTCCGCCTGCCCCTCGTAGCCCGTCGCCAGCACGATGAGGTCGGCCGGCTTCACCGTGCCATCGCGCAGCACCGCGCCTTCCGGCCCGAAGCGCTCGATGTCGTCGAACTGCATCAGCCCGACCCGCCCCTCGACGATCATCTGCGAGCAGCCGGCATCGAAGTAATACCCGCCGCCCCGGCTCTGATACATGATCTGCCAGCCGCTCCCATCCTCGCCCCATTGCAGGCGGAAGCCGCGCCGCTCGAGCCCCTCCAGCATCTCCCGGTCGGCCTCGCGGTTGCGCTCCGTCATCAGCTGGTGCGCGCGCTTGTAGACGGGGAAGGGGAAGGAGGTCGCCAGCAGGTCACGATCCTCGAAGGAGATGTCCTCGTCGTAGAGCGCATAAGGCGCCTGCGCCTCCTTCAGGCTGACAACGAGGGTCGGCCGCCGCTGCACCAGCGTCACCTCTGCCGCGCCCGAGACGGCGAGGTCCTGCGCCACGTCATGCCCCGAGGTCCCGGTGCCCAGCACCAGCGCCCGCTTGCCGCGCCAGTCGAGCCCGCTGCCATGCCGCCCGGAATGCGTCACCGTGCCGCGGAACTCGCCGAGCCCCGGCAGGTCCGGCATCTTCGGCGTCGTGCTCGTGCCATTGGCGAAGACGATGTGCCGCGGCCGCATCCGCCGCTCCGTCCCGTCCGCCTTCCGCAGCAGCACATCCCAGCACCCTGCCGCCTCGTCCCAATCGCCCGAGACCAGCTCCGTCCCGGTCCAGACATTCAGCTCCATCGCCTCGGCGTAGATCTCGAACCAGTTGGCCAGCATGTCCTTCGGGATGAAGACCGGCCAACTCTTGGGGAAGGGCATGTAGGGCAGGTGGTTGACCCGCGTCTCGTTGTGCAGCGTCAGCGCGTGGTAGCGCCGCCGCCAGCTGTCGCCGATGCGCCCCTCCCGCTCCACCACCAGCGTATCGACGCCGAGCAGCGTCAGCCGCGCCGCGACGGAAAGCCCCGCCTGTGCCGCCCCCACCACCAGCACCGCCGGGTCGCGGTCGGCATAGGTCCGCGCCCGGTTGCGCCGGTCGAGCCAGTTCTCCCCGCCGAAATTCCGCCGCCAGTCCACATCCTGCCAGCGCCGGCCATTGGCCGGGTCCTCATGCCCGCGGATCTCGTCGAGCGCCGTCATCAGCGTCCAGGCCCGCGGCCCGCCCGCCTCCTGCACCAGCCGGACGACGCCGTTGCACGGCCCCACCACGGTCTCGAAGCTGAAGATCACCTCGATGGCCTCGGTGCCCGCCCGCCGCACCACCCGCGGCGGCGTCCGCCCCTCGGCCAGCCGCACATCGCGCGGCGCCATGGGCGCGAGGCAGGGCAGCAACCGCTTGGCGATCGCCTCCGCTCCCGAGACGGTATGCAGCTCCCAGGTGAAGGCGAGCAGGTCCCGCCAATGGCAGTCCTCGGCGAAGAGCGCCGCGATCCGCGCCGCCTCGCCCGCCTCCAGCGCCGCCGCGAATTCCTCGAGCCAGATTGCGGCCGTCGCCTCGGCCGACCGGCCGGTCAGGGTGCCATCCATGGGCTGCGCTCCTCCAGCCGGCCTTCGTCCCGGGCCGGCATCGCTTCCAGCCGATGCTAGACCCAGGACCAGCCCGGCCGGAAGCCGCGATCAGCCCGCGCGCTGAACCTCGCCCGCCGGCGCCTGCTGCCGCACCCGCTTCGCCACCATCCGCTCATGCAGCTCGCGGATGGCGGTGGAGCCGGTCTTCTCGAAGGCGAAGGGCACCAGCGCATGGGCGAAGCAGGCGAGCGAGGCCGTCAGCATCCGCCAGCCGAAGCTGCCCGCCACCGCCATATGCTCCAGATAGGTCTCGTTGACCGAAGCCGGGTGTTGGGTGAACGACCAGCGCGCCATGGGCAGCCTCCTCTCGAAACCGGGAGATCATCGCCCGCCGCGCACGGAAGCAGGTTGCGAATTTGCCCCTAGCGCCGGAAGCTTCGGCAATCCCATTCTAACTTCCACGGATACCAAGGCATGGCATTCCAGCTCGACCGGATCGACCGCAGCATCCTTGCCGCCTTGCAGGAGGATGCGACGCTCCCCGTCGCCGAGGTCGCCGAGCGCGCGGGCCTCTCCCCCTCGCCCTGCTGGCGCCGCATCCGCCGGCTGGAGGAGGAGGGCATCATCCGCCGCCGCGTCGCCCTGCTGGATGCCGAGAAGCTCCGCGTCGGCGTCACCGTCTTCGTCAGCATCCGCACCAGCCAGCACAACGCCGCCTGGGCCGAGCGCTTCTGCCGCCTGGTCTCGGCGATCCCCGAGGTGGTGGAGTTCCACCGCATGAGCGGCACGGTGGACTACCTGCTGCGCGTCGTCGTCCCCGACATCGCCGCCTATGACGCCATCTACAAGCAGCTCATCGGGATCGGTGATCTGCTCGACGTCAGCTCCGGCTTCTCCATGGAGCGGATCAAATACACCACCGCCCTGCCGACCCATTACGCGCCTTGACCCGCCTACCAGGTGGCGATGATGCCCGTCGCCGGCCCGGCCACCGAGTTCCAGCTCTCGACGCAATTGCTGCCGCAGCGCCGCGTCCAGCCCGGCAGCACGGCGGAGCCGAAGAGCGGCCGGATCGCCGCCGGATCCTCCCGCACCGCCACCAGCCGCCCCCGCTCGCCCAGCCGGCAGCGCGCATTCCCGGTATTGCAGGCCTCGCCCTGGTCCCGTGCCTCCTCCGCCGTGGTCCACATCTCCGCCTCCAGCCCGGCGATGCCCCGCTGCACCGTCCCCCGCAGATCGGACGGCAGCGCCTGCCAGCTCGGCCGATGCGCGGTGAGGAATGACATGGCCCAGCCAAGCGGCAGGGTGGAGACATGGGTGGTGACGCGGTGCAGCCCGATCGCATTGCCTGGCAGCCCGCCGGTGACGGCGCAATCCACCAGCCCGTCGCGGAAGGCCCCCATGATCCGGTCGAAACCCAGGACCAAGGGCTGCGCCCCGAGCGACAGCAGCAGGTCCGCCTGGTTCGCCGAGGCCACCCGCACCCTGAGCCCCGCCAGGCCCCGGAGCCCGGTGAAGGGCTTGTTGCAGAAGGCGATCTGCGGCGGCCGGATGAAGACCGCCAGCAGCTCCGCCGAATACTGGTCGCCGAGGATCTCGCGGATGCGCGGCAGCCAGAGGCCGACGATCCGCCGCAGCGAAGGGATGTCCTCAGCCAGCAGGGGCAGATCGGCCGCCGTCAGCTCCGGCTCGTCGAGCGCGACGGCATTCGCCTCGATCGTGCCGAAGAGCACGACGCCGCTCCGCATGACGTTCAGCATCTGATCCGGCGCGACGCCGGCCCGGGCGAAGGGCTGCACGGTCGCCACCATCCGTCCGTCGGTCAGCGCCGGCAGCCGGCGCGTCCAGAAAGGCTGCTCGATGTGCTCGAACTGCCTCGTCCCGGCAAAACCGCCGATCACCCGGACATGGAGCGGTGTGGCCTCCTCGGCAACCGAGACGGAAAGCATTGCCAGCCAAAGCACCGGGACCAACCCGAAGACGCGACGGAGCATCGGACAGTGTCCCTCTCGCCGCCTGCGGCAGCAGGGGCAAGCATAGGCCGGGCGTTACCGGGCAATCAATTTGATTGAGGAAGGGAAAGTGGCGCGCCCGAAGAGATTCGAACTCCTGACCCCCAGATTCGTAGTCTGGTGCTCTATCCAGCTGAGCTACGGGCGCGCAGCCGCCGAAGCGGCGAGGCAGGCGAAATAGCGGAGGCCGCGCCTTGGCGCAACCCCCTATCCGCCGATTACAGCGACAGCTTCTCCAGCTCCCGCACCACCGCCTCGCCCATGACGCTGGTGCCGACCCGCGCCATGCCCGGCTGCATGATGTCGGCGGTGCGCAGGCCGCCGGCCAGCACCTTCTCGACGGCGGATTCGACGAGCTTCGCATCCTCCTCCATGCCGAAGGACCAGCGCAACAGCATGGCGAAGGAGAGGATCTGCGCGCAGGGGTTGGCCACGCCCCGCCCGGCGATGTCCGGCGCCGAGCCATGGATCGGCTCGTAGAGCGCATAGCGCTTGCCGCTGGTCGGATCGACGGCACCCAGCGTCGCCGAGGGCAGCATCCCGAGCGAGCCCGTCAGCGCCGCCGCCAGGTCGCTGAGGACGTCGCCGAAGAGGTTGTCGCCGAGGATGACGTCGAACTGCTTCGGCCGCGAGCAGAGCTGCATGGCGCAGTTGTCGGCATACATGTTCTCGAGCTGCACGTCCGGGTACTCGGCCTTGTGCACCTCGCCGACCACAGCCCGCCAGAGCCGGCCGGACTGCATGACATTCGCCTTCTCGACGCTCGTCACCTTGTTGCGGCGCTTCCGCGCCAGGTCGAAGGCGACGCGCGCCACGCGGGCGATCTCATCCTCGAAATAGACCTGGGTATCGAAGCCCCGGCGCCGCCCATCGGGCGCCTTCTCCACGCCGCGCGGCTCGCCGAAATAGACGCCGCCCACCGTCTCGCGCACGACCATGATGTCGACGCCGCGGACGACATCGGCCTTCAGCGACGAGGCTTCGGCCAGCGGGTCCATCACCAGCGCCGGGCGGAGATTGGCGAACAGCCCCAGATCCTTGCGCAGCCTCAGGATGCCGAGTTCCGGCCGCTGGTCGAAGGGCAGGCTGTCCCATTTCGGCCCGCCGACGCTGCCGAACAGCACCGCATCCGCCGACCGCGCCTTGGCCACCGTCTCGTCCGGGCAGGGCGTGCCGAGCGCGTCGATGGCGGCGCCGCCGACCAGCCCCTCCTCGATGCGGAAGGTCACGCTCCGCCGCCGCTCCATCCAGTCGATGACGCGGGTGACCTCGTTCATCACCTCGGGGCCAATGCCGTCACCCGGCAGCACCAGCAGCGTCTTGTTCGCAGCCATCGACCTATCCTTGCCTTATGCGCCGTAGAGCCAGGGCTGCGCCGCCCGCTGCTTCGCCTCGAAGCCGTCGATCGCCGGGGCGTGCTGCATGGTCTGGCCGATATCGTCGAGCCCGTTCAGCAGCAGGTGCCGCCGCAGCGGGTCGATCTGGAAGGGGATCTCCTCGCCGCTCGGCCGCACCACCACCTGCCGCTCCAGGTCGACGGTGATGCGCGCATTCTCGCCCATCTTCGCGTCTTCCATCAGCTGCGCGCAGACCTCGCGCGGCAGCTTCACCGGCAGCACGCCGTTCTTGAAGCTGTTGTTGTGGAAGATGTCGGCGAAGTCGGGCGCGATGACGCAGCGGATGCCGAAGTCGAGCAGCGCCCAGGGCGCATGCTCGCGCGAGGAGCCGCAGCCGAAATTCTCGAAGGCGATGAGGATCTCGGCCTTCCGGTATGGCTCCTGGTTGAGGACGAAATCCGGGTTCTCCGACCCGTCCTCCTTGAAGCGGAAGTTCGCAAACAGATGCTTGCCGAAGCCCGTGCGGCTGATCGACTTGAGGAACCGCGCCGGGATGATCTGGTCGGTGTCCACATTCGCCTTCGGCATCGGCGCCGCGATGCCGGTGAGCGTGGTGAAGGCTTCCATCACACATCCCCCTTCGGCTGATAGTCCCGCACATCCGCCAGGCGGCCCGCGATCGCGCTCGCCGCCGCCGTCGCCGGCGAGACCAGATGTGTCCGCCCACCCGGCCCCTGCCGCCCCTCGAAATTCCGGTTCGAGGTGGAGGCCGAGCGCTGCCCCGGCTTCAGCTTGTCCGGGTTCATCCCGAGGCACATCGAGCAGCCCGCCTCGCGCCACTCGAAGCCGGCCTCCTGGAGGATGCGGTCCAGCCCCTCTTCCTCCGCCTGCTTCTTCACCAGGCCGGAGCCCGGCACCACCATGGCCCGCACGCCATCGGCCACCTTGCGGCCGCGGGCGATGCTCGCCGCCATGCGGATGTCCTCGATCCGGCTGTTGGTGCAGGAGCCGATGAAGACGACATCGACCGGCAGCTCCTGCAACTTCTGGCCGGGCTTCAGGCCCATATACTCGACCTTGCGGCGGAACTGCGCGCGCCGCGCCTCGTCCTCCTGCGCCTCCGGGTCGGGCACGATGCCATCGACCGGCAGCACGTCCTCGGGGCTCGTCCCCCAGGTGATCTGCGGCGCGATCTCATGCGCGGCGAGCTTCACCACCTTGTCGAAATGCGCCCCCGCATCCGTCGGCAGCGTCCGCCACCACTCGATCGCGCGCGCCAGCGCCTCGCCCTTCGGCCCGTTCGGCGTGCGGGCGATGTAGTCGAAGGTGGTCTGGTCTGGCGCCACCATGCCGGCCCGCGCCCCACCCTCGATGGACATGTTGCAGAGCGTCATCCGCCCGGCCATGTCGAGCGCGCGGATCGCATCGCCCGCATACTCGATCACATGCCCGGTGCCGCCGGCCGTGCCGATCCTGCCGATGATGGCCAGCGTGATGTCCTTCGCCGAGCAGCCCACGGCGAGGTTGCCCTCGACGAGGACCTGCATGTTCTTCGCCGGCTTCTGCAGCAGCGTCTGCGTCGCCAGCACATGCTCCACCTCGGAGGTGCCGATGCCGAAGGCCAGCGCCCCCATGGCCCCATGCGTCGAGGTGTGGCTGTCGCCGCAGACGATGGTCATGCCCGGCAGCGACCGGCCCAACTCCGGCCCGATCACATGCACGATGCCCTGCCGCGCATCGAGCAGCGGGATGAACGGCACGCCGAATTCGACGACGTTCTTCTCCAGCGTCTCGACCTGCAGCCGGCTCTCGGGATCGACGATCCCGGTATAGCGGCTGGCATCGGTGGCGATGTTGTGGTCGATGACGGCGAGCGTCGCATCGGGCCGGCGCACCTTGCGGCCGGCGGCGCGAAGCCCGTCGAAAGCCTGGGGCGTCGTCACCTCATGGGTGAGGTGGAGGTCGATGTAGAGAAGGGCGGTGCCGTCGGGCAGGGTCTCGACGACATGGGCGTCCCAGATCTTGTCGAACAGCGTGCGCGGTTTCTGCGCTGACATGACGTTCCCCAAACTCTCTGATGGGCGCCCCGGGCCGCCTGGGCCCGGGGACGCTGCTGGTTCAGCCTTGCGCCTCGGCCGTCGTGCGGACCTCGCGCTTCTCCTCGATGCGGGCGGCCTTGCCGGTCCGGCCACGCAGGTAATAGAGCTTCGCCCGCCGCACCTTGCCGCGGCGCACCACCGCGATCTCGGTCACGGAGGGGGAATAGAGCGGGAAGACGCGCTCCACGCCCTCGCCGTAGGAGAGCTTGCGGACGGTGAAGTTGCTGTTCACGCCCTTGTTGCTGCGGGCAATGACCACGCCCTCATAGGCCTGGGAGCGCACGCGCTCGCCCTCGACCACGCGCACCATGACGCGCACGGTGTCGCCCGGCGCGAATTCCGGCACGGCACGAAGGCCGGACAGGCGGGCAAGCTGGTCCGCCTCGAATTGCTGAAGCAGGTTCATGATGCGTTGTCCTTTACATTCGATAACTAGGCGGCGCTGGCCTGGCCGTCCAGCGCGATAGGGTCCAGTGAGGCATGCCGGGCCCACAGGTCAGGCCGGCGGGTCCGTGTCAGCAACTCGGCCTGCTCCCGCCGCCAGCGCGCCACCTCGGCATGGTTGCCGGAGAGCAGCACGGGCGGCACGGGCAGGCCGTTCCAATTCGTCGGCCGCGTATAATGCGGATATTCCAGCAGCCCGGAGGAGAAGCTCTCCTCCTCCCCACTCGCCGCCGCGCCCATCACCCCGGGCAGCAGCCGCACGCAGGCATCGAGCAGGACCAGCGCCGCCGGCTCCCCGCCGGAGAGCACGTAGTCACCGATCGAGACCTCGAGCATCCCCCGCGCCTCGATGACGCGCTGGTCGATGCCCTCGAACCGCCCGCAGAGCAGGACGACCCCCGGCCCCTCGACGAAGCCGCGGACCATCGCCTGGTCCAGCGGCACCCCCCGCGGCGTCAGCGCCACCACCGGCCGCCCCGGCCCGGAAGCCAAGGCGGCGGCACAGGCCGCATCCACCACGTCCGGCCGCAGTACCATCCCCGCCCCGCCGCCGCAGGGCGTGTCGTCCACGCTGCGGTGCCGGTCCGTGGCGAAGCCGCGGATGTCGATGGCATCCAGCGCCCACCGCCCCTCGCGCAGCGCGCGGCCGGCCAGGGAATGTCCTAGCGGCCCCGGGAACATCTCGGGGAAGAGGGTGAGGACGGAGGCCCGCCAACTCACGCCGCATCCTCCGCACCCGGTGGCACCACGACCTCGTCCGGCGGCACGACGACGACGCGCCCGCCCGCCAGATCGACCACCGGCACCACCGCCCGCGTGAAAGGCACCAGCCGCTCGGGTGGCCCCTCCAGCACGAGGAAGGCCCCCGCGCCATGGTCTTCCACGGCACGAACCGCCCCGAGGCTCTCCCCCGCCTCCGTCTCGGCCCGGAGGCCGATCAGATCGGCGAGGTAGTATTCCTCCTCGTCGGGCGGCGGCAGCCGGTCGCGCTCGGCATAGAGGCGCGTCCCGGTCAGCCGCGCCGCGGCATCCCGGTCGGCGACGCCCTCGACCCGCGCCAGCCCCTCGGCCAGCAGCGTGATCTCGAAGCGGCGCACCCCCGCCTCATCCGTCAGCGGCCCGTAAGCGGCGATCGCGGCAGGGTCGGCGGTGAAGCTGCGCAGCTTCACCAGGCCGCGCACACCGTGCGGCCTGCCGATCTCTCCCACCAGGATGCGCGCAGCGGCCACCGGTCAGGTCCCTTGGCTCAGCCTGCCGCCGCGGCGGCGCGTTCCTGCGCCTTTTTCTTCGGCGCGGACTGCTTCGGCTGCTCGCGGAATTCCGGCATCGGCGCCAGGTCGGCCTTGCCGAGGAACTTCGCCACGCGGTCGGTGGCGACGGCACCCTCGCCCAGCCAATGCTTGATCCGCTCGTCCTCGAGGCGGACGCGGTCGGCATGGTCGGAGGGCAGCATCGGGTTGTAGCTGCCCACCTTCTCGATGAAGCGGCCGTCGCGCGGGCTGCGGCTGTCGGCCACGACGATGTGGTAGTAGGGGCGCTTCTTGGCGCCGGCGCGGGCGAGGCGAATCTTGAGACCCATGGTCCTGCTTCTACTCCGTACTAGGTTCTAGAAAGGCTTCCGGCCGCCGGGGAGGTTCATCCCCTTGGGGAGCAGGGCGCCGAGGCCACCCCGCATCAGCCCCTTCTGGCCGAGCTTGTTCATCCGCTTCATCATCGCGGACATCTCGTCGAACTGCTTGAGGAGGCGATTGACCTCCTGCACCGAGGCGCCGCTGCCGGCGGCGATCCGCCGCTTGCGCGAGGCCTTGATGATGTCGGGCGCCCGCCGCTCCTTCGGCGTCATGCTGCCGATGATGGCCGCCTGCCGCTTGAGGATGGTCTGGTCGAGATTGGCGCCCTCGATCTGCTGCTTCGCCTTGCCGATGCCCGGCAGCATGCCGAGGATGCCCGAGAGCGAGCCCATCTTGCCGATCTGCTTCAGCTGATTGGCATAGTCTTCCAGGTTGAACTGGCCCTTCTGCATCCGGGCCGCCATCTTCTCGGCTTCCGCCTGGTCGATGGTCTCCGCCGCCCGCTCGACGAGCGAGACGATGTCGCCCATGCCGAGGATGCGCCCGGCGATGCGGTCCGGGTGGAAGTCCTCCAGCGCGTCGAGCTTCTCGCCCGCGCCCAGCAGCTTGATCGGCGCACCGGTGACGACCCGCATCGACAGCGCCGCGCCGCCGCGCGCATCGCCGTCGATCCGCGTCATGACGATGCCGCTGACGCCCACCTTCTCCTGGAATGCCCGTGCCGTGTTGACGGCATCCTGCCCGGTCATCGCATCGACGACCAGCAGCGTCTCATGCGGCCGCGTCGCCGCCTTGACCTGCGCGACCTCGTCCATCAACGCCTCGTCGATGGCCAGCCGCCCCGCGGTATCCAGCACCACCACATCGAACAGCTCGCGCCGCCCGAGATCCATGGCCCTTGCGGCGATCTGCAACGGCGTCTCGCCCGCCACGATCGGCAGGCTCGTCACACCCACCTGCTTCGCCAGCGTCTCCAGCTGCAGCTGCGCCGCCGGCCGGTGCACGTCGAGCGAGGCGAGCAGCACCTTCTTCTTGTCGCGGTTCTTCAGCCGCAGCGCGATCTTGCCCGAGGTCGTGGTCTTGCCCGAGCCCTGCAACCCGACCATCAGGATCGGCACCGGCGACGGCGCGTTGAGGTCGAGCCCCCGCGCCCCGCTATCGCCCTCGCCGCCACCGAGCGCGTCGACCAGCGCATCGTTGACGATCTTGATGACCTGCTGCGCCGGCGAGACGCTCTTCAGCACCTCGACGCCGACCGCCCGCTCCCGCACCTTGGCCGTGAGGTCCTTGACCACCGGCAGCGCGACATCGGCCTCCAGCAGCGCCACGCGCACCTCGCGCAGCGCCTCGTTCACGTCGGCCTCGGTCAGCGCGCCGCGGCGGCGCAGCCGGTCGAAGACCCCGTTCAGCTTGCCGGACAATGCCTCGAACATGGTCACCCTTTACGTTCAAGCCGCCCAAAACAGAACGCGCCGCTGCGCGAGCCTTCGCGGAGCGGCGGAGCCCCCTGCGCGGCAGGGGACCGTCTGGTTCGGGGCGACCCGAGGGCGGGAGCCGTAAGGCCTCGCACCCTCCTGAGTCAAGCCCCGGGGGTCAACCCTCGGGTTACTTCGGCGCCAGCACCATGATCATCTGGCGGTTTTCCAGCCGCGGCATCTGCTCGACCTTGATGGTCTCGCCGAGCTCGACCCGAATCCGCTCCAATACCTTGATGCCGAGGTCCTGGTGCGCCATCTCGCGGCCACGGAAACGCAGCGTGACCTTTACCTTGTCGCCCTCGCCGATGAAGCTCTTCATCTGGCGCATCTTGACCTCGTAGTCATGGTCATCGATGTTCGGACGGACCTTGACTTCCTTGATCTCGACGACTTTCTGCCGCTTGCGGGCTTCGTTCGCCTTCTTCTGCTGCTCGTACTTGAACTTGCCGTAGTCGGTGATCTTGCACACCGGCGGCACGGCGTTCGGGCTGATCTCGAGCAGATCCAGCCCGGCATCATAGGCCCGCAGCAGCGCATCGCGCGCGGACATGACGCCGATCATCTCGCCATCCTGGTCGATGAGCCGCACCTGCGGGACGCGAATATCCTCGTTGACCCGCGGGCCATCGCGGGTCGGCGGCTGATTCGAAACGGGGCCTCTGGCTATGGTCGTCTCCTGTCGTAGTGGAAGGGGTAGAACGCTACTTTATGGGGCTTGCTTCACGCCGCTGCAACCATCGGCGCGGCCCCTGCACGATCCGGCGGCAAAGCCTCGGCAGAAAGTAGCCGAACCGCCTCCTCCAGCGGCAGCGCCTGCTGCTCGCGCCCCGGCAGGCGGCGCAGCACCAGCGTCCGCTCCTCCGCCTCCCGCCGCCCGACCACGGCCAGCACCGGCACGCGCTGGTCGATATGATCGACCACCTTTCGGTTGATTTTCTCGTTCCTGAGATCGATTTCGACGCGCAGCCCGGCCTTGGCCAGCGCTGCCGCCGCCTCGCGCGCATAGCCGTCGGCATCGGAGACGATGGTCGTCACCACCACCTGCACCGGCGCCAGCCAGAGCGGGAAGCGCCCGGCATGCTGCTCGATCAGGATGCCGATGAACCGCTCGAAGGACCCAAGGATCGCCCGGTGCAGCATCACCGGCCGCTTGCGCGAGCCATCCTCCGCCACATACTCCGCCCCCAGCCGCTCCGGCAGCACGAAATCCACTTGCAGCGTACCGCACTGCCAGTCCCGCCCGATCGCGTCCCGCAGCACGAATTCCAGCTTCGGCCCATAGAAGGCCCCCTCACCCGGATTGAGCGTGTACTCGACGCCCGCCGTCCGGCAGGCCTCGCGCAGTGCGCCCTCCGCCTGGTCCCACACCTCGTCCGTCCCCGCCCGCATCGCCGGCCGGTCGCTGAACTTCACCCGGAACTCCTCGAAGCCGAGATCCCGGTAGACGGAGGACAGCAGCGCGACGAATTCCACCGTCTCGGCCGCGATCTGCTCCTCGGTGCAGAAGATATGCGCATCGTCCTGGGTGAAGGCACGCACCCGCATGATCCCATGCAGCGCCCCGGACGGCTCATACCGGTGGCAGGCCCCGAACTCCGCCATCCGCAACGGCAGCTCCCGATAGCTGCGCAGCCCCTGGTTGAAGATTTGCACATGGCACGGGCAGTTCATCGGCTTCAGCGCCAGGACGCGGTCCCGCTCGTCCTCATCCTCGACGCGGGCGATGAACATCGCCTCGCGGAATTTCTCCCAATGCCCCGAAGCCTCCCAGAGCTTCCGGTCGAGCAGCTGCGGCGTCCGCACCTCCTGATAGGCCGTCGCATCCAGCCGCCGCCGCATGTAGTCCTCGAGCGTCCGATAGAGCTTCCACCCCTTGGGATGCCAGAAGATGCTCCCCGTCGCCTCCTCCTGAAGGTGGAAGAGGTGCATCTCGCGGCCGATCTTCCGGTGGTCGCGCTTCTCCGCCTCCTCCAGCTGATGGAGATAGGCATCCAGCTCCTTCTGGTCGCGCCAGGCCGTGCCGTAGATGCGGCTCAGCATGGCGTTGCGGTGGTCGCCCCGCCAATAGGCCCCGGCCACCTTCATCAGCTTGAAGGCGGTGCCGACATCCCCCGTGCCGCGCATATGCGGCCCGCGGCAGAGGTCGATCCAGTCACCCTGGGAGTAGAGGCTGATCTCCTCCGTCTCCGGCAGGTCGCGGATGAGCTGCGCCTTGTACTTCTCGCCCCGCGCCTCGAAGAAGGCGATCGCCTCCTCCCGCGGCATGACGGACCGCACGAAGGCCGCGTTGCGCGCCACGATCTCCCGCATCTTCGCCTCGATCGCGCCAAAATCCTCCGGCGTGAAGGGCTCGTTGCGGGCGAAGTCGTAGTAGAAGCCGTTCTCGATCGAGGGCCCGATCGTCACCTGCGTGCCCGGGTAGAGCGCCTGCACGGCTTCCGCCAGCACATGCGCCGCGTCGTGCCGGATCATCTCCAGCGCCTCCGGGTCGCGCCGCGTGATGAAGCGCACCTGCGCGTCATGCTCGATCGGCATCGCCAGGTCGCGCGTCACGCCATCGACCTGCATGGCCAGCGCCGCCTTGGCGAGCCCCGGCCCGATCGCCGCCGCGACGGTAGTGCCCGTCACCGGCCCATCGAAGGCGCGGACGGAACCGTCGGGTAGGGTGATCGCAGGCATGGCTCTGGCTGTGTCCTCAGGGAAAGGGGCCGGACCATGGGCGGCAGGCCCCACCCGCGTCAAGCGCCGCGCTTGTCGCTCACCGCACCGCCCCCATTTATTACGCCCATGCCTAACGCACAGGAAACGCCAGTGACGGAACCGCGCCGGGCGGCGCTCTATCTCGATTTCGATAATGTCTTCGCCGGCCTCGCCGCCATCGACGAATGGGCCGCCTGGAATTTCGCCTCCCACCCCACCCGCTGGCTCACCTGGCTCGCCGAGAGCGCCCCGGGCGGCCCCCGCCGCCTGCTGGTCCGCCGCTGCTACCTCAACCCCGCCGGCTGGACGGAGCCGGACCCGAATGGCGAGCTCGCCGGCTGGCTCGGCCAGCCCCGCCTCTACTACAGCCGCTTCCGCCCCGACTTCGTCCGCGCCGGCTTCTCGGTGGTGGACTGCCCCCGCCTTGCCCGGCTGAAGAACGCCGCCGACATCGTCATGGCCCTCGACATCCACGAGGCGCTGACCCACCCGACCCGCTTCGACGAGATGCTGATCCTCTCCGGCGACAGCGACTTCACCCCCCTGCTGCATCGCCTGCGCGAGCATGACCGCCGCATCATGGTGATCGCCCCGGACAGCGCCGCCGCCGCCCTCCGCGCTGCCGCCGACCGGGTGATCCCGCTCGGTGACTTCGCCGAAGTCACCGTCCCCCCCGAGGCCGAGCCGCCCATCCCCCCCAACGACCCCAATAGCGATCCCACTGGGGACCCGGTGGACCCCGCCGCCCAGCGCGCCGCCATCCTCGCCACCCTCCGCCGCCTGGTCGCCGCCGCCGATGGCCCGCTGCACCTGCCCGCCCTCGGCAAGCGCATCCATCTTGAGCTCGGCGGCTGGGTCCGCCGCAGCCGCTTCGGCGGCGCTGGCACCCTCGCCCGGTTGATCGAGGGCACCGAGGACCTGGTGCTGGAAACCGGCCCCGGCGGCGGCTGGCTCTACGACCCGCGCCGCCACGCCCCGCCCTCGCTCCAGCAGCCCGACCTCGCTCCCCCCGACCTGGCCCCCGTGGCCGAAGCCCCGCGCCCGGCGGAGGAACCCTAGCCCCCTCTACCCGCGTTGAACCGGGCACTACCGGCAGAGGCCCGCCGCCGCGGCGCGCCGAGGAACCCCCCATGCCCGTCCAGATCCCCTTCGACACGAGCTACGCCCGGCTCCCCGAGCGCTTCTTCGCCCGTATGGCGCCCCAGGCGGTCAGCGCCCCACGCCTGGTGAAGCTGAACCTCCCCCTCTGCGAGACAATCGGCCTCGACCCGGCCGCGCTCGCCAGCCCCGAGGGCGTCGAGATCCTCGCCGGCAACCGCATCGCCGAGGGTTCCCCCTTCATCGCCGAAGCCTATGCCGGCCACCAATTCGGCCATTTCAATCCGCAGCTCGGCGATGGCCGCGCCATCCTGCTGGGCGAGGTGGTCGGTCGCGACGGCCAGCGCCGCGACCTCCAGCTGAAGGGCTCCGGCCGCACCCCGTTCTCCCGCGGTGGCGACGGCCGTGCCGCCATCGGCCCGGTCTTGCGCGAATACATCATCAGCGAGGCGATGTTCGCCCTCGGCATCCCGACCACGCGCTCCCTCGCCGCGGTGCTGACCGGCGACCAGGTCTTCCGCGAGACCGCCCTGCCCGGCGCCGTGCTGACCCGCGTCGCCGCCAGCCATATCCGCATCGGCACCTTCCAGTTCTTCGCCGCCCGCGGCGATGCCGAAGCCGTCCGCCTCCTCGCCGACCACGCCATCGCCCGCCACTACCCCGAGGCCGCCGCCGCCGCGTCCCCCTACCGCGCCTTCCTCGAAGGCGTCATCGCCCGCCAGGCGCGGCTCGTCGCGCAATGGATGCTGGTCGGCTTCATCCATGGCGTGATGAACACCGACAACACCACCATCTCCGGCGAGACGATTGATTACGGCCCCTGCGCCTTCATGGACCATTACGACCCGTCTACCGTCTTCAGCTCCATCGACCATGCCGGCCGCTACGCCTACGGCAACCAGCCGCGCATCCTGCAATGGAACCTGGCCCGCCTCGCCGAAGCCCTCCTCCCGCTCCTCGCCGAGGACGAGCAGAAGGCCGTCGATCTCGCCCAGGAATCGCTGACCGGCTTCGTCACCCAATTCCAGTCCGCCTGGCTCGACGGCATGCGCCGCAAGCTCGGCCTGGCGACGCCCCAGGATGACGACGCCGCCCTCATCGCCGCCCTGCTCGGCGCCATGCAGGAAGCCGGCGCCGACTTCACCCAGACCTTCCGCCTGCTCTGCGAGGCCGCCGCCGACCCGGCCGCCGATGCCGACCTCGCCGCCCTCTTCGCCACGACCGGCGGCTACGCCCCCTGGGCCGCCCAATGGCGCGCCCGCCTCGCCTCGGAGGCTCCCTCTCCTGCGGAGCGCGCCACCGCCATGCGCGCCGTGAACCCGGCCTTCATCCCGCGCAACCACATGGTGGAGGCCGCCCTCGCCGCCGCCACCGAGCGCGAGGACTTCTCCCCCTTCGAGGAACTGCTGACGGTGCTGGCCCACCCCTTCGAGGACCAGCCCCACCATGCCCGCTACGCCGCCCCGCCCGAGCCGGAACAGCGCGTGCTGCAGACCTTCTGCGGCACCTGAACGCCTGCCGGGCCGCCCCGTCTAGACGAGGTGGTAGTCCGGCAGCACCGGATAGTCCGGCAGGACCTCGTGCGACGGCGTGAGATCGACCAACAGGGCATCGCCCGGCTCCGCATCCGCCAGGACATGAACCATCGGGGGCGACGACGCGAGGTCCGTACCGTCCTGCACCGCCTGGAAGCTGAACGCATCTGGCCCCGCCGGCACCTGATAGCCGGAGTCCACAGCCTCCGCCTTCTCCGGCCCTTTGATGGGAAGAACCGCCGGCTCCGCCTCACCCTGGCTTCCTGCCGGATCGCCGGCAGCCTCCTGATGCGCGACCGGCAGGGCTAGGGAATCGGCTGGAGAGACTGGAGCCTTCCCCGGCGCCGCATCCGGCCCAGCCACATCATGTTCCGCCACCGGCCCGTCGCCCTTCACCACGGGATCGACCGCCACCGGCGCCGCATCCGCTTTCGGATTACCCGTCGACACCACCGGATCGGCCGCCGCCGGCTCATCACGACCCGCAACCGGCTTCACATCCAAGATCGGCTTGTTCACCGGCACCACCGGATCGACCACCGCCGACACCTCGTGCCCGACCGGGCCGCCCGGCGTGACGAAATCAATCACCGGCGTCACGTCCACGACCGGCTTGCTCACCGGCACCACCGGATCGACCACCGCCGGCACCTCGTGCCC
>NZ_JQKB01000041.1 GCF_000745835.1 Belnapia moabensis DSM 16746
TGTAACGGTGCACCCAATCGCGCAGGGTCTGCCGGTCCATGCCGCAGGTTGCGGCCGCGTCCGTGCGCGACTGCCCTTCCAGTACCAAGGCAAGAGCCAGCATGCGTCGCGCTGCGTTCGCGTCCCGACTGCGAGCTGCAGCCTGCCTCAGGGCATCCGCCGACAAGTCCTGCCGCGTGATCACCACCGCCATCGCAAGCCTCCCGAATCGAACCCCCGGGAGACAGCGAATCACGCCCGCCGCAAACCGCGGATCACATGCGAGTCAGTGACCATGGCGGTTGGTATTACACTGTACAAGGCGCTCGGCGGCGGCTGGACGGACCAAACCCTTCTCGCCGCCGCCCCTGGCTGAAGGAGTCCTCGGAGGATGACCACCGCCGCAACCCTGCCGCGCCGCCCGAACGAGGCCAAGCGGCGGTTCGCGCTGGTGGAGGCGGCCGAATCCATCTTCCTGGCCCAGGGCTATGGCGCCACCAGCATGGACGACGTCGCCCAGTCCGTCGGCATGTCGAAGAAGACCCTCTACCAACTCTTCCCTTCCAAGGAGGCGCTGTTCGAGGCGGTGGTCGAACATTTCTGCGCCCCGAAGCAGGCCGAGCCCGAGCCGGCTGTCCCCGGCGACCGCGCCGCCCTCGAGCGGCTGCTCGGCGACATCGCCCGGCACATCCTCTCCCTCCGCAGCGTCGCCCTCTTCCGCGTCATCGCCTCGGAGGTGAAGCGCGCCCCGGAACTCGCCGCCGCGGTGGAGCGCAGCCGCGGCCGCAAGACCGGCGCCCTGGAGCGCTGGCTGGCCGCGCAGGCCGCCACCGGCTGGCTCCGCATCGCCAGTCCGGAGGAGGCGGCCGGCATGCTGATCGGCATGGTGATCGGCGAGCCACATATCCTGATGCTGCTCGGCCAGCGCCCGCCTCCCGAGGAGGCGGAAATTGCGGCGCGGGTGCGCCTCGCCGTCTCCCTCTTCCTCGACGGCGCCGCCTGACGGCGCAGCCTGCCTGGCGACCGACATCCTGCCGCTTGTCATGGCGAATATCCGCATCGGCCAGCCGCTGTCGCTGGTATGATGCCGGCCCATGCCCGCGCCCCTCGTCATCTGCCTTGGCCACCTCGTTGCCGACCATAGCTTCTGGGTCGAGGACGTCCCCCAGCCCCCGGCGAAGCAGGTCGCCCGCCGCTACGGGCTCGGCGTCGGCGGCCTTGCCGCCAATGCCGCCATCGCCGTCGCCCGTCTCGGCGGCCGCGTCCGCTTCTGGGGCCGTGTCGGCGATGACCGCAACGGCGCCCCGCTCGCCGAGGAACTCGCCGGCTTCGGTGTCGATACCAGCGCCATCCGCATCGTCCCCGGCGCTCGCACCCCTGTCTCCGCCGTACTGCTCGACCCGGTGGGCGAGCGGGTGGTCATCGCCTTCCGCGGCGAGGGCCTAGACCTCGACCCCGACATCCTGCCGATGGAAACCCTCGGCGAAGCCCGGTCCCTGCTCTGCGACCCGCGCTGGCCCCGCGCGGCCGAGGCCGCCCTCCGCGCCGCCCGCCGCCTCGGCGTCCCGAGCGTGCTTGATGCCGAGAAGAGCGAGGCCCGCCTCCTCGCCACGCTGGTCCCGCTGGTGGACCATGCCATCTTCTCACAGCCCGGCCTGCAGATCTTCGCCCCGGGCGTGTCGCCCGCCGAGGGCCTGCACCGGGCGCTTGCCGCCGGCGCGAAGCTCGCCGCCGTCACCCGCGGCGAGCACGGCACCCTCTGGTTGACCGCGGGGATGGAGGCGCCGATCGAAACCCCAGCCTTTCCTGTCGAGGCGACCAACACCGCCGGGGCCGGCGATGTCTTCCACGGCGCCTATGCGCTCGCCATTGCCGAAGGCATGTCCCTGCTGGACGCCATGCGCTTCGCCTCCGCCGCCGGTGCGTTGCGCGCGCAGGACGGCGAGACCCCAGACCGCGTCCAGGTAGAAGAATTACTGGCGAGTTCGAAAAGCTAATTCTTGGACGAAAGCGCCCCGAACACCCGGCGAAATTGACTTGCACCCGGTGTCCACCGGCGCGACGCTATCGAAGCTCGGTCGAAAGCATGATCCGGAGATACATCCATGCGTCTCTCCTCATCCTTGGCGAAGTCAGCAAAGTCGCAGGCGGACAACTTCGTGTCCTTCAAATCCAAAGGACTGGAGCAGGAGTGGGAGACATTACGTCAAAAGAATCTCGGTCTATATGGCCTGATTGAGAACGTCGCCTATTTTACCAAAGAGAAAATGAAAAAGGGCGTGGTGATCACCATGATCTACCGCACCGAGCAGCAGCAAAAAGCTCTGTACTCGGCTCGGAAAACACCGCCGAAAACTTCCTACCATATGGATTGGAAGGCCGTCGATCTGAGATCCAAGACTTTCACCGCGGACGAAATCGAGGATATTTGCAATTACCTCAACAAGCACTACAACGGATTTAATAAATGCGTTTTAAAGAGCGGTAAGATATGTACTGCGCTCTATCACAAAATAGAAAACAACGGCTTCCATTTCCATGTTCAGTATAACGGTCCCGTCGTCGGCAGACCATTCCAGTACGATTCCCTTCCTTCCCCGCTCAAGTACAACCCTTCGGATGCTGACAAAGTGGCTTTCGAAGCGGTCGCTTAGGGCCGCCTCATCAACCGATCGCCACGGGCTTCCGAAGGCGATGCCGCCTGTCAGTCGAGGTTGGCGTTGAGCGGCACCACCACGTCGGCCCACCGCGCCGGATCCTGTCGCAGCATCGCCCCAAAGGCCACACCATCCGCCCCGACGACGGGGTGACGCCCGCCGCCCTGCCCGTCGAAGGACTCGTCACCCGGCCGCTCGACTTGGTCATCCCCTTCTGCTGGGGCGTCGTCACGCCGGAGACGCAGCCGGTCTCGGCGTTGCTGGAGCAGCTGATCAACCAACTCGAAGCGATACCGAGGGAGGCGCTGCCCCCCTCGAACTCCCTCCGCCAAGGGCCGAAAGGCCCCGGGACTCCTTGAGTCAGCCGTGGAGGGCCGTAGGGACTTCCTGGCCGAAATAGGCCAGCTCCAGGCGATGCGGCAGGTCGGGCTCCGCCGCCGAGGCTTCCAGCACCAAACGTCCCTGCGCCATCGCCACCACCCGGTCGGAGACGGCCAGCGCCTTCTCGATCAGCTGCTCCACGAGCAGCACCGCCGTGCCGCGCTCCTTCAGCGCCCGCACCACGCCGAGCACCCGGTCCACCAACACCGGCGACAGCCCGGCCGAAGGCTCGTCCAGCATCAGCAACCTTGGCCGCTGCACCAGCCCCTGCGCGACCGCCAGCATCTGCTGCTGCCCGCCGCTGAGCGCCCCGCCCTTGTCCTGCCGCTTCGCCGCGATCTCGGGGAAGTACTCCAGCGCCTCCTCCACCCGCCGCATTCGCTCGCTGCGCGGCACGTCGTACCCGGCCAGCAGCAGATTGTCGGTGACGGAGATCTGGGTGAAGACCCGGTGTCCCTCGATCACATGCACCAAGCCCTGCCGCACCGCCGCGCGCGGATCGGCCCCCGTCAGCTCCACGCCCCCGAACCGCACCCGCCCCGCACTCGGCGGCAGCAGCCCAGAGATGGCGCGCAGCAGCGTCGTCTTCCCCGCCCCGTTCGGCCCGAGCAGCGACACCACCTCGCCCGCGCCGATCCGCAGGTCGATGCCGTGCAGCACCGCGATCTTCCCATAGCCGGAGCAGAGGCCGCCCACCTCCAGCAGCGGCTCATGCCCCAAGGTATGCACTGACCACCTCCTTGTGGACGCGGATTTCCGCCGGCGTCCCCGCCGCCAGCACCCGCCCGAGATTGAGCACCGTCACCCGGTCGCAGATATCGAAGATCAGGTCCGCATGATGCTCGACGAGCAGCACCCCCACCCCCTGCCGACTGATGGCGCGGATCAGGCTGCCGAGCCGCTTGATCTCCTCGACAGACAGGCCTGCCGCCGGCTCGTCCAGCATCAGGAATTCCGGCCGCAGCATCAGCGCCCGGGCGATCTCCATGAAGCGCAGCTCGCTATGCTGCAACCGGTCCGCCCGCGCCTCGGCGAGCCCCCCGAGCCCGACCGCGTCCAGCGCCAGCCGCGCCCGGTCCGCCATCGCACGCTCCTCCGCCCGCTGCCGCGGCAGCGAGAGCAACGCCTCGACGAAGCCGGCCCGCCCCTCGACCGTCGCGCCGATCATGACATTCTCGAGGACGGTCGCCTCGCCGATCATGCGCGGCGTCTGGAAGGTCCGGGCGATGCCCCTGCCCGCCCGCCCTGCGGGTCTTCCCGCCGGCAGCTCCGCACCGGCCAGCGTCATCCCTCCCTCCTGCGGTCGGTAATAGCCGGAGATGACGTTGAGCGTCGTCGTCTTGCCGCTGCCATTCGGCCCGATCAGCCCGTGCACTTCGCCCTGTCGCAGATCGAGGTCGATGCCGTCGATCGCCCTGACCCCGCCGAAAGCCAGCACGATGCCCTTGAGCGAGAGCACCGCCCGCTCCCCCCGCTCCCCGATCAGCGTGCGCAGCCCCGCCTCCCTCGGCCGGATCGCCCGGTCCTCCGGCAAGGCACGCCGTCCGCTCCGATCCAGCAGCGCCGCGATCCCGCCCGGGATCGCCAGCACGATCACCAGCAGCAGCGCCGCATAGAGGAAGGTCGACCAGGCCGCGAGCGGCGCCGCCACCTCCGGCAGCAAGGTCAGCAATATGGTCCCGAGCAGCGGCCCGAGGATCGACCCACGCCCACCGATCAGGACGGCGATGAAGAACAGCAGCGACAGGTCGAAGGTGAAGGCATCCGGCGTGATATAGGTCTGCAGCGTGGCGAAGAGCCCGCCCGCAAACGCCGCCAAGGCGCCGGCCAGCAGGAAGACCATCGCCAGTAGCTTCGGCTTGGCGATGCCGCTCGCCTCCGCCGCCACCTCCGAATCCCGGATGGCAACCAGCGCCCGCCCGAACCGGCTCCGCGCCAGGTTCGCCGTCGCCCAGGTACACACCACCGCCACGCCCAGGCAGAAATAGTAGAACCCCCAGGCCGTATCCATCGGCGCCGGCAGGCTCGGGCCGGGGATGCCGATGCCACCCCCCGTCACATCCTGCCAGGCGAGGGTGATCTGCGTGACGATGGTGGCGAAGCCGAGTGTCGTCATGGCGAAGTAGAAAGTCCGGAGCCGCAGCGCCGGCAACCCGACGATGACGCCCGCCACCGCCCCCGCCGCCGCCGCGATGCCGAGCGCTGCGAAAGCCGGCAGCGGCTCCATCACCGTCCCCGCCGTGAGCACGCTGGCGGTGTAGGCCCCGATCGCCAGCAGCGCGACATAGCCGATCGCCAACTGCCCGGCGAAGCCGACGATCAGGTTGAGCCCCGCGACCAGCACCCAGTAGATGCAGGCCCGCGTTGCGATCAGCGCCCAGTACTCGTTTCCCGTCAGCGGCAGCAGCAGGGCGAGCGCCAGCAGCGCGAGGAAAGGCCAGAGCTTTGCCATCCTCACACCCTCCGCGCCGCCGGCGCCCCGAACATCCCCTGCGGCCGCGCCAGCAGCACGATGATGAAGAGGGTGAAGACCGCCACCGAGGAGAAGATGCCCCCCACCATGAAGTTCGCCGCCTGCTGGAACAGCCCGAGCAGCAACCCGCCGATGACCGCCCCCCGGTTGTTCCCGAGCCCCCCGAGCGCGACGGGGATGAACCCGTAGAAGTTCAGCAACGGCCCATTGGCGAAGAAGGCCAGCAGCAGCTGCCCGCCGGCGAAGCCCGCCAGCGCCCCCACCGCGCCGGCCAGCGCATAGCTCGCCATCCGCAGGTTCCGCTCCGGCAGCCCCAAGGCACGCGCCGCGAAATTATCCTCGGCGATGGCGACGAAGGCCCGCCCCACCAGCGTGTACCGGTAGAGATATTCGAGCCCGAGGATGGTCGCCGCGCAGGCCACCACCGGAAGCCAGTATTTCTCGTCCCAGACCCCCGTTCCGATCCCGGCTAGCCTGGGGAAGGGCTGCGGCTCCGTGCTCCATTCCAGCGCCGTCGCATGCTGGATCAGAAGTGCCACGGCGAGCGTCGAGAGCACGTAGAGATGCTGGTCGAGGCTCTTCAGCACCGGCCGCACCGCAACCACCTCCGTCACCACCCCGAGCAGCGCACAGCATGCGAGCGTCGCCAGCAGCCCGACCGGCATCGGCAGCCCCAGCCGCAGGATGAAGAGCGAGCCGAGCACGCCCCCCAGCATCCCGAGCTGCCCCGCGGTGAAGCTCATCACCCGCGAGGTCGAGAACATGGTGTTGTAGGTGATGCCGATCAGCGCATAGACCGCGCCGACCGCCAGGCCCGAGGCCAGGATCGAGGCGAGCATGCGGCTCAGCCGTAGCCCGGCGCGAGCGCGAAGGTACCGTTCTTCCCCGTCGAGGCCGCCGACATCACCACATCGGAGACGGGGTAGCCGTTATGGTCCTGCGCCGTGAAGCTATACTCGCCGAAATAGCCTGGATATTGCTTCAGCGAATTCCAATGCCCGATGATCGACTGGTTCGCCGTCGCCCCCGTCGCCTCCACCGCCTTCGCCACCAGCTCGACCGCATCGATGCCGCAGGCCACCCACCAGAGCAGCGTATCATGCAGGTTCACCTTGCCCTGCATCCGCTGCATCAGCTCCTCGTTGCGCGGCGGCAGCTTGCCGGAGGCGTCGTAGCTGCAGCTCTTGTAGCCGATGGCGTAGACCTTCTCCCAGTTGGCCGGCTTGTCGATCAGCGTCCCGATCTCGCCCGAAGCCAGCGACGGATGCCCGATGAAGGGCACGTCCCAGCCCATCGCCGCCCGCGTGTTCAGCAGCCGCGCGATCATCCCCGTGGAGACGCTCCAGATGACGATCGCCTGCGCCCCCGCATTCCGCGCCCGCAGCATGTCGGGTGTCATGTCCGGCTGAGTCGCGTCGATATTCGCCTTGGTGACGACCTCCGCGCCGTCCTTCTGGAAGGCCGCCGCCGAGGCATTCGCCGCCGTCACGCCATAGCCCGTCGTGTCGCCGATGACGGCGACCTTCTTCGCCTTGGCGATGTTCAGCGTGTAGCCGCGCACCGCATCGTCCCACTGCGTGTTGGAAGGTGCGATGCGGAAGGCATTCGGGTATTTCGCCGGGTCGATCAGGCTGTCCACCACGCAGGGATGGATGTTCGGCATCTTCGCCCGCGCCATGATCGCGGTGACGGCCAGCGACTCGCCGGAGTTCGTCGGCCCCCAGATCGCATGCACGCGGAGCTGGCTGATCATCTCCTGCGTCGCATTCACTGCCTTGGTCGGGTCGCCCTGGGTGTCGCGGGTAATGATCTCGACCTTGCGCCCCTTGACCCCGCCCGCGGCGTTGATCGCCTCCGCGGCATACATCACGCCGCGATTGAAGCCGATGGCCGGCGCCGAGCTCGGCCCCGTCATGGCGGCGAGCCAGCCAATCTTGATCGGCTCGTTCTGCGCGATGGCCGGCATCGCCAAGCCGGTCGCGGCGGCAGCCAGGCCTAGGCCTCGGCGAGTGATGGGCATGGATGTCTCTCCCTTATGCTTCTTCGTTCACAGCGCGATGCGCACCGGCGCCCCGCGCGTCACCCGTGCAAGCAAGGCCGGATCCGGCTCCACCCCCAGCCCCGGCCCGCGCGGCACCGCGACCGTCCCGTCCCGGCAACGCACCCAGGGGTCGAAGGGGTTCGGCTCCATCTCGAGCCACAGCACCTCAACCATCGGCCGCTCCATGAGCGCCGCCGCGACATGGATGGTGGCGACGAGCCCCGGTCCGAAATAGGGGCTGTGCGGCATGACGGTAACGCCATGCGCCTCGCAGAGCGCGATGACCTTCCGCATCTCGCCGATGCCTCCGACCTTCGTCACGCTCGGCTGCGCATAATCTATGGCCCCGGCCTCGATCAGCGCCTTGAAGCCGAACAGCCCCGCCGTGTTCTCACCGGCCGACAACGGAATCCCGTACTGCCTGAGGCTCGCCAGCCCCGCCGCATCCTCCGGCGGCCAGACCGGCTCCTCCAGCCAGAACAGCCCATCGCCAGCCAGCGACCGCGCCATCTCGCGCGCCACCGGCGGCGTCCAGGCGCAGTTCACATCGAGCATGATCGCGGCCCCCGGAGCCGCGCGCCTGGCCGCCACCACCGCCTCCCGCGTCACCTCATGCAGCTTGATGTGCCGGTAGCCCCGCGCCGCCGACTCCGCCGTGTTGCGCGCGACGAGATCGAGGTCGCCGCCATAGGAAAGCAGGCTCGCATAGGCCGGCAGCCGCTCGGGCGCCGCCCCGCCCAGCAGCCGCCACACCGGCTGCCCGCAGCGCTTGCCCATGATGTCCCAGAGCGCGATCTCGATGCCCGAGAAGGCATAGACGAAGGCGCCATTGCGCCCCAGCAGATGCGTCCCGTGCAGCACACGCCGCGAAAGACCGTTGATGTCGCCCGAGTCCTGCCCCAGCACCAGCGGTGCGACGATTGTCTCCAGCGCCGCCCTCGTGGTCGGAATGGCGGCATGGCCGAAGGCCTCGCCCCAGCCGACCAACCCGTCCTCCGTCTCGACGCGGACGAGCAGCACCTCCATCCGGTCCCAGAGTTGCCCGGCGAAGCGCCCATGCGGCCCGCCCATGGTGAAGGGCATGGACAGGACCGAGCATTCGACCGCCGTGATGCGCATGAGCCTGGATGTTCCCCCGGCCCTCTCGCCGGGGCCGCTCCCGCATCCTGCGGCGCCCCGCGGCGGAGTTCAACCGGGACCCCGGCGATTAGCGCCCCTTGAACACGGGCTTGCGCTTCTCGGCGAAGGCCAGCTGCGCCTCCCGCGTATCCTCCGTCCCGGCCAGCGCCACGGTCTGCGACTGCTCGAAGCGATAGCCGTCTTGCAGCGGCAATTCCTCCGTGACCTGGAAGGACCGCTTGGCCGCCCGCACGGCGAGCGGCACCTTCGCAGCGATCTCCCGCGCGATGCCCATTGCCGTCCCCATCAGCGCATCGTCAGGCACGCAGGCCGAGACGACGTTCATCCGCAGCAGTTCCGGCCCGGTGATGCGCCGCGCCGTCATGATCATCAGCCGCGCATCGCTCTCGCCGAAATGCCGCCGCACATGCCGCACCCCGCCGGCCAGCCCCACATCCACCTCGGTCATGGAGAGGAAGGCGCCCTCCCCCGCTACGAGGATATCCGCCGAGAGCGCCAGCACGCAGCCTGCCCCGATCGCCGCGCCGTTGATGGCCGCGATCACCGGCACGCCACATTCCATGACGCAGTCGAAGGCCGCGCGCACGTTGCGGTTGTGCCGCGGATAGGCCCCGGGCCTGCCGGAAAGCCCCGGCCGCTCCTTCAGATCCGCCCCGGCCGAGAACGCGCGCCCCTCGCCTGTCAGCACGATGGCCCGCACCTCCGCCATGTCGTGCAGCGCATCGAAGATGTCGGCGATCTCCTCGCGGAAGCGCGCATTCTGCGCATTCACCGGCGGCCGCCGCATGGTGACGGTGGCGACATGCTCCGCGATCTCTACGCTGAAGCACTCCAACCCATCGAAGCTCATCCCTGCACCTTTCCAGCAAATTCGATCAGCGCCCGCGCCACCGCCTCCGGCTGCTCCGGCAGCAGCGCATGCCCTGCCCCCTCGACGACGACCATCCCGACCCGCGGCCCCAACGCCTCGCGCAGCCTCGCCTCGCTCGGCACCGGCGCGATCGCATCCTCCGCCGCCGCGACGTAAAGCACCGGCACCCGCTCCGCGACACGCTTCCAGCCCGCATCCGTCGCCGCCGTCGCCGCCCGCTGCATCCGCGCGACCGGCGCATGCCAACCATCGAGCCACACTCGCGCGTCATGCCCCGGCGCGAAATAGCCCCGTTGCAGATGCCCCAGCCGCTCCGCCTCGCCCAGCCGCGGGTCGAAGCTGCCATCGATCGAAGCGCGCACCGCCGGATTGAGCACCGTGTCGATGGACGCGGCCAGCAACGCCACGCCTCGCACCGCCGGCGCCCGCACCACCGCCACCGCCCGCGCCACCCAATTGCCGAAGGCATGCCCCGCGACCACCGCCGGCCCATCCACGCCCGCCGCCGCCAGCGCCGCCGCCGCGTCCTCGGCGAGGTCGTAGAGCGTCAGCCCCTCCATCGGCCCCTCCGAGCCGCCGATGCCCCGCGGCTCCGCCCGCACCACCCGGAACCCGGCGGCGGCGACCGGCGGCGCCACGGCATCGAAATCCTCAGCCCCCCGCCCGAGCGAGGGCAGCAGCAGCACAGCCGGCCCCCTGCCCTCGGCCTGCCAGGCGATCCGCGCCGCGCCACGCGCCGCCAGCCCCCGCTCCATCGCGCCCTCCTCGCTTCCCCCGCAGCATCCGCTCGGGCATGCTCCCCGGCAAGCGAGGGAGGAACCACATGGCAGAGGACGCGCCGGCCCGCTTCGACCCGCTGCCTCCCGGCATTGCCCCCATCGTCCCGACGCCCGGCTACCCAAGCACCTTCACCCATACGCCGAGCCAGCCCCTCATCCGCCGTCCGCCCGGCCGCGGCGAGATCACCGGCCCGCTCGCCCTCCACCGCAAGCTGCCCTGCGGCGAGGCCAACCTCGCCGAGCCCATCCCCGGCCGCCCCGCCGTCGGCCAACTCATCCACATCGCCGGCCAGGTCCTTGACGAGGACGGCCGCCCCATCCCCGACGCCGTGGTTGAGCTCTGGCAGGCCAATGCCGCCGGCCGCTACGCCCATGCCAGCGACACGCGCTCCGCCCCGCTCGACCCGAACTTCATCGGTCAGGGCCGCGTCCGGACGGATGCGGAAGGACGCTACGGCTTCTTCACCATGCGCCCCGGCGCCTATCCCGTGCCCGGCGAGGCGGTGTGGTGGCGCCCGCCCCACCTCCATTTCTGCGTCCTCGGCCCCGCCAGCCTCTCCCGCCTAGTGACGCAGATGTTCTTCCCCGGCGACCCGCTGAACCCGCTCGACCACATCTTCATGGCCGTCCCTGACGCCGCCGCCCGCGAGCGCCTCATCGCCCGCCCGCTGCCGCCATCGGAAATCGGCTCCGGCTGGCTCGGCTACCGCCACGACATCCTGCTCCGCGGCCGCCGCGCGACGCCCGTGCTGGCATGACGCCGCTCTCCTCCCACACCGTCGGCCCCTTCTTCCCCGAAGCCTTCATCCGCGAGGGCGACAACGATCTCACCCGCACCACGACCGACGCGCCGCCCTCCCGACGCGGCACCCCCATCCGCCTGAATGGCCGCGTGCTGCGCGAGGGCGGGCTCCCCTGCATCAATGCCATCCTCGAAGCCTGGCAGGCCGATGCCGCCGGCCGCTTCCACCACCCCGCTGACCCGGAGGAAGCGCAGGCCGACCCCGAGTTCCTCGGCTGGGGCCGCGCCCGCACGGATGCCGAGGGCCGCTACGAGTTCCACACCCTCCTGCCCGGCGCCTTCCTCGACCGCGCCCCGCATGTGAACCTGCTGGTGATGGCCTCCGGCCTCATGCAGCCGGTGGCGACGACGCTCTTCTTCCCGGAATTCGCCGCCGCCAACGCGACGGACCCAGTACTCGCCCTTGTTCCGCCGTCGCGCCGCCCCCGCCTCTTCGCCACGCCCGACAATGCCGGCGGCTACCGCTTCGACATCCGCCTCCGCGGTAGTGCGGACGAGGAGACGCCCTTCTTCGAGGATTAAGCCGGCATCAGCTCCCGCCCGGCTCATCTTCCGTCGGAATCTCGCAGCGATTGTGGATATGCGTCGCCGCCACCGCCGCATGCCCCATCCCGACCACGATCTGGTCGAGCCCCCGCACGATGTCGCCGGCCGCATAGAGCCCCCGCACCGTGGTCTGGCAATGCTCGTCGACCAGCAATGCGCCCGATTCATCCCGCTCGGCACCGAGGCCCAGCGCCAGCTCCGACCGGTAGTGCAGCCCGAGCGCCGAATACAGCACCTCGAACCGATGCTCCGCCCCACCGCCCCGCAGTGCCGCGATCCGCCCGTCTCGGATGTCGAGCCCTGTCACCGGCTCCTCCACCAGCCGGATGCGGTGCCGCGCCACCACCTCTCGCTGTGCTTTATCCAGCGCCAGCGGCCGGCCGAGCGTCAGCAGCGTCACATCCCCGGAATAGGTGCGGGCGATGAAGGCCGCCTCGCCCAACCCATGCGCGCCATGGCCGATGACGGCGATGCGCTGCCCGCGCGATTCATGCCCGTCGCAAATCGGGCAGTAGCGCACCAGGCCGCGCCGCACCGCATCCGGCAGGTCGGGCAGGTCCGGCTCCACATCCAGCGCCCCCGTCGCCAGCAGCACGCGCCGCGCCTCGACCGTCCGGTCGCCGCCGCCCGCCGCCTCCAGCACCGCGGCGAAGCCCCCCGCCTGCCGCCGCAGCCCCGTCACCCGCGCCATCTCCGGCCTGATGCCGTACCGCGCCAGATGCTCACGTTGCAGGTCGAGGATATCCGTCCCCGGAATTCCCCCCGCGAAGAACGGAATGTTGTGGCTGGCCGGAATCCAGGCGGCCCGCGGCTCCCCCGCATCCGCCACCAGCACATGCCGTCCGAAGCGCGCGAGATAAAGCGCCGCCGTCAGCCCGGCCGGCCCACCCCCGATGACGAGGCAATCCACCTGTTCCACTCGCAATTCCTCACGCCTCGTGGCAGCGCAACGCGCTTCACGGCGGAAGTTCCGGATGGTTGCGCAGCACGGGCGAACGCAGCCCCGTCGCCCGAGTTAGGACGATGAATCGAAGGAGCCACAGCCCATGCCGGACAACCCGCCGGACGACCTACCGGACCCCACCGGCGGCCCGCAGCTGCGGACCATCGCCATGCCGCGCGACGCCAATGCCTCGGGCGACATCTTCGGCGGCTGGACCCTGTCGCAGATGGACCTCGCCGGCGCCGGCTATGCGGCGGAGCGCGCCCAGGGCCGCGTCGCCACGGTCGCCATCGAGGCGATGCGCTTCCTCCGCCCCATCCTGGTCGGCGATGAGGTGAGCTGCTACTGCACCCCCCTCCGATGCGGCGAGACCTCGGTCACCGTCAAGGTCGAGACCTGGGCGCGGGGCCGCGGCCACGGCCGCCGCCCGGAGAAGGTCACCGAAGGCGTCTTCACCTTCGTCGCCATGGACGAGCACGGCCATCCGAGCCCGCTGCCGCCCGAATCCCAAGGAGCCACGCCATGACGCTGTTCACCATCGAGGTCGCCGGCCGCCCCCTTCTCGTCTTCCCCGAGAAGAGCACCGAGGCCGCCGAGGAACTCGCCACCAACTCCATCGGCCCGGACCTGCAGGATTTCGAGGAGGATGGCGAGCCGCTCTGGGACGGCGAGGAGCCCCTGACCGTCCGCGCCGCCAATGACCAGGAATCCGCCCTCTGGGACCAGGGCCTGGCCGAGGCGAAGTCCTCCGGAGACTCCGCCGACTTCGACCCCGACAGCTACGCCGTCCTCCTCGTCGAGGTCGATGCGGAGGACGGCGATGAGGAGGACGAGGCCTGATGGCCCGTCAGTCCGTCGCCGACCTCATCGCCGACACGCTGCGCAAGGTCGGCGTCCGCCGCATCTACGGCCTGGTCGGCGACTCGCTGAACGGACTGACGGACAGCCTCCGCCGCAAGGGGGAGATCGACTGGGTGCATGTCCGCCACGAGGAGACGGCCGCCTTCGCCGCCGGCGCCGAGGCGCACCTGACCGGCCAGCTTGCCGTCTGCGCCGGTAGCTGCGGCCCCGGCAACCTGCACCTCATCAACGGGCTCTATGACTGCCACCGCAACCGCGTCCCGGTCCTCGCCATCGCCGCGCATATCCCGACCGGCGAGATCGGCAGCGGATACTTCCAGGAGACGGACCCGCGCCATCTCTTCGCCGAATGCAGCCACTATGTCAGCCCGGTGGCGACCGTCTCGCAGATCGGCCGCGTCCTCGACACCGCCATCCGCGAGGCGATCGGCAAGCGCGGCGTCGCCGTCATCGTCATCCCCGGCGATGTCGCGCTGGAGGACGCGGAGGAATCCTCCCCCTCCCGCTGGATCGCGCCCGCGCCTGCCATCGTCCAGCCCGACCCCGGCGGGGTCGCTTCGCTGGCCGAGTTGCTGAACGGCGCCGGCCGCATCACCATGCTCTGCGGCGGCGGCTGCGCCGGCGCGCATGACGAGGTGGTCGCGCTGGCCGATGCGCTGAAGGCGCCGGTCGTCCACGCGCTGCGCGGCAAGGAGTTCGTCGAGTACGACAACCCCTTCGATGTCGGCATGACCGGGCTGATCGGCTTCTCCTCCGGCTACCACGCCATGATGGAGTGCGACACGCTGCTGATGCTGGGGACCGACTTCCCCTACCGCCAGTTCTTCCCGACCGAGGCCAAGGTCGCCCAGGTCGATATCCGCCCGGAGAATCTCGGCCGCCGCACCCGCCTCGACCTCGGCCTGGTCGGCGACGTGAAGCAGACCATCGCCGCCCTGCTTCCCCGGCTCACGCCACGCGAGGATCGCCGCTTCCTCGACCGCGCCCTCGCCCATTACCGCGACGCCCGCAAGGGCCTCGACGAGCTGGCCGTCGGCCATCCCGGCCGCAAGCCGATCCACCCGCAATACCTGGCCCGCGTGCTCGACGAGGTCGCCGCCGAGGACGCCATCTTCACCTGCGACGTCGGCACGCCGACGGTCTGGGCCGCCCGCTACCTCACCATGAACGGCAGGCGCCGCCTGGTCGGCTCCTTCTGGCACGGCTCCATGGCGAATGCCCTGCCGCAGGCGATCGGCGCGCAATCCGCCTATCCCGGTCGGCAGGTGATCTCCCTCTCCGGCGATGGCGGCTTCGCCATGCTGATGGGTGACCTGCTGACGCTGAACCAGCTCGACCTGCCGGCGAAGATCGTCATCGTCAACAACGGCACGCTCGGCTTCGTCGAGCTGGAGATGAAGGCCGGCGGCTTCCTCGACGCCGGCACGGAGCTGAAGAACCCCGACTTCGCCGCCATGGCCCGCGCCACCGGCATGCACGCAGTGCGCGTCGAGGACCCCGCCGATCTGCGCGGCGCCTTGCAGGAGGCCCTCGCCCATCCCGGTCCCGCCGTGGTGGACGTCGTCACCAACCGCATGGAGCTGAGCCTGCCACCCAAGACCACCTTCGAGCAGGCGAAGGGCTTCGGCATCTACTTGGCGAAGGCCGTCATCAGCGGCCGCGGCAGCGAGGTGGTGGAGCTGGCCCGCACCAATCTGCTGCGCTGAACGCAGGCCGGGGGGACACCCGCCCCCCGGCTTCCGCCTCAGTTGCGCCGGGCCGCCTCCGCCGAGCTGAGGATGAAGGCGCGGATCTGCAGCACCTGCGCCTCGTCCAGCCGCCCCGCGAAGCGCGGCATCCCGCTCCCGAGGAAGGCCCCTTCGAGCACCACCTTCGGCAGCTCCTCCAGCAGCTCCCGGTGCGCATAGCCGAGATTGGGCACGTTGCCGCCGTTGTTGACGCCCGGCGCCCCGTGGCAGCCGGCGCAGTTGGCGACATAGAGTCCCGCCCCCGCTTGCGCATCCTCGGCCTTGTAGGCGATGCCGCTGACCAGCGGCCGCCGCTCCGCCTGCACCACCGCCGGCATCGGCGCCGTGCCGCCGACGCGGAAGGTGTAGACCCGCCCCGGCGTCACCCGGTCCGTCGCCCGCTGCACGATGCCATAGACGCCGCCCCAGCCGACCGCGATCGAGACATACTGCTCGCCATCGATCTCGTAGGTGGACGGTGCCGCGACCACGCCGGAGCTCACCGGCACCTCCCAGAGCTTCCGCCCGTTGCGTGCGTCATAGGCGATGAAGCGCCCATCCGCCGTGCCCTGGAAGACGAGGTCGCCCGCCGTCGTCAGCGTGCCGCCATTCCACGGCCCGCTGTAATCGACGCCCCAGGCCTCCTGCTGCCGCACCGGGTCCCAGGCGACCAGCCGCCCGAAGGCCTTCGCCTTCGGATCGACGGCATTGAGGTAGAAGCCAAGGTTCCACCCCGACGCGCTCTGGAAGCGCATCGGCGAGTTCGCATTCATCCGCCAGCCCTGGTCGGGCGAAAGGGTGAGCGGCACGCCATGCACCGGCATGTAGACCAAGCCGGTCATCGGGTTGAAGGACATCGGGTGCCAGTTGCGCGCGCCATAGGCGGTCGGGATCGCCTCGAAGGGCTGGTCCACGCTCCGTGCCGCCGGGTTCTCGATCGGCCGCCCCTCGTTGTCGTAGCCCGTCGCCCAATTCACCGCGGTGAAGTTGCGCGCCGAGATGAACTCGCCCGTCTGCCGGTCGATGACGAAGAAGAAGCCGTTCTTCGGCGCATGCATGACGACCTTGCGCCGCCGCCCGTCGATCTCGAGCTCGGCGAGGATCATCGGCTGGGTCGAGGTGAAGTCCCAGTGGTCGCCCGGCGTCTCCTGGTAATGCCAGACATACTGGCCCGTCTCCGGGTTCAGCGCGACGATGGAGCCGAGATAGAGGTTGTCGCCGCCTGCCGGGCTGCGCAGGTGGCGGTTCCAGGGCGAGCCGTTGCCGGTGCCCACATACATCAGGTTCAGCTCGGGATCGTAGGTCATGGTGTCCCACATCGTCCCGCCGCCGCCGGCCTCCCACCAGCGCCCGGCCGGGTCCCAGGTGCGCATGGCCCGCGCCATGCTCTCATCCTCCGGCGGCTTCGAGGGGTCGCCAGGCACCGAGAACCAGCGCCACTTCTGCTCGCCCGTCGCCGCGTCATAGGCGGTCAGGTAGCCCCGCACGCCATATTCCGCGCCGCCATTGCCGATGACGACCTTACCCGCGAAGACTCGCGGCGCACCGGTGATGGTATAGGCCCGGCTGCGGTCGATGATCGTGTCCCGCTCCCAGAGCTTCTGCCCCGTCGCCGCATCCAGTGCGAAGAGCCGCCCGTCGTAGGAGGCGACATAGACCTTGCCCTGATAGACCGCGACGCCACGGTTCACGACATCGCAGCACCCCCGCTCGCCATGCTCCCGCGGCACCTCCGGGTCGAAAGTCCAGAGCGGCTGCCCGGTCTTCGCATCGACCGCATGGACGATGCTCCAGGACCCGGTGACATACATCACCCCGCCGACGACCAGCGGCGTTGCCTGCACCCCCCGCCGGGAGCCGAGGTCGTAGGACCAGGCCAGCCCCAGCCGCCCCACCGTGTCGCTGTTCACCGCGCGCAGCGGGCTGAACCGGTTCTCGGAATAGTTCAGCCCATAGCTCGGCCAGTCCCGCCCTGTTGCGGCATTGGCGATGATGCTCCGCTGGTCGACGGCGCCCGTCGCGGCGCGGATGCGCTCCGGCGTCAGGCCTTGCGCGCCGGCCGTACCGGCGACGGCGCCGGCCAGCAGCGCCGCGAGGGCGGTGCGGTGCAGGGGCATGGACAATCTCCCTTCCTGTCCGAACCTCGTGGTCCGGTTGGGAGAAAGCCTAAGCACTCGTATACGCCAGGCGCAACCGGCGCGTGTGTCGCTTCACCCCGCCACCGGCCGCCGCGCCAGCAGCCGGAAGGCCGCATAGGCCAGCACCAGCAGCGCGACGAAGCCCGCCGCCGCATGCAGCGGCGCCGCCGCCACCCCCGTCACGTCCTGCACCCATCCCGCCGCCGGCGGCAGCCCCGCATGGCCGACATAGAGCCAGGTATAGAAGAGCCCCATGCCGACGGCCCGGTTCTCCGGCCGCAGCGCCTGGGCGGGCAGCGCCATGATCACCCCGACCGGCAACCCCATCGCCAGCCCCGCCACGAGCAGCGGCGTGACACCCATCCCCGCCCCCAGCGCCATAAGGCAAGCGGCCCAGCCGAGGCACCCCGCCAGCATCAGCACCGCCGGCGAGACCCCGCGCTGCGCCAGCATCCCTCCCGCCTGCACCGAGGCGACGGAGAGCCAAGTCGCCAGCCCCACCACCAGCCCCGCCTGCCCCGGCGGCAGCCCGCCCTGGACGAGGAAGGTCGGCGCGAATCCGATCGTCACCGCGAGGCTGCCATTCAGCCCGCCCCACATCGCCCCGGCGAGGCAGACCAGCCCCACCTCCCGCCCCGAGATTCGCCCGCGCGCCCCGGCCGGCGCCGCCGCCCCGTCATTCGGATGCGCCCTGTAGCCGATGCGCAACAGCAGCAGCGCCACCAGCGCCAGCACCCCCGTCGCCGCGAAGGCCAGGGCCCATCCTGCGGCGGCCGCCAGCACCCCGAGCCCCAGCTGCGCCAGGCCGATGCCGATCGGGAAGGAGTTCACGAAGATCGCCATGGCGAGCACGATCTCCCGCTGCCCGGCGAACCAGTCCGTCACCATCTTCGCCATCAGCACGTTGAGCAGCACCGCGCCCATGCCGGCCAGCACCCGTCCCGCCGCCAGCCCGGCGAAGCCCGTCGCCAGGCTGGCCACCAGCCCGCCGAGCGCCATCAGCACCAGCCCCGCCACCACTACCCTCGTGTCGCCGAAGCGCCGCCCGAGCGCCCCGCCCGGCAGCGCCAGCACCAGCCCCGGCAGGAAGTAGAGTCCGATCAGCGCCCCGAGATCGGCGCCGGTGAGCCCCAGCTCCTCCACCAGCAAGGGCGAGACGGAGGCGACCGACTGGAACTGGAAGCCGAGGCTGGTCCGCGCCGCCGTCAGCACCAGCAGCGCCCGCCACTTCGCCTCCATGCGCCCCTCCCGCGGACCTGTCCGTCAGGTATAGATGAAGTCCTGCACCCCCAGGTAGCGCCCGAATTGCTCGAGGGTGATGGTGCCCCGATGCTCCCCCGGCGCCCCGCCCAGCGTGCCGTAATGGATGACGAGGTCGCCATCCTCCTCCAGCTGCATGGTCACCGTCCGCGGCGATACGCCGGTGAACTTGATGCGGTCCTCGCCCTGGCGGAAATCGCCGATGACATCGCCGATCCCGTCGCTGTCGCCCGGCACAATGCCGTCCGGCGTCCCGGTGAAGCGGAAGATGTCGGCCCCGGCGCCGCCGAGCAGGAAGTCGTTGCCGATGCCCCCGCAGACTACGTCGTTCCCGGCGCCGCCCTGCAGCACGTCGGCACCCGCGCCGCCATAGAGGCTGTCGTTGCCGTCATTGCCGAACAGGCTGTCGCTGCCGCCCTCGCCGAAGACCATGTCCGCCAGGCCGGCGCCGGCGATCGTCTCGGATGCATTGGTGCCATGGTAATGGGTCACGACCGGTATTCCCCCCTGCGATCCCTCATCGCCGGTATACGATACGCGATCGTCAGGTCGGCCGCTCTTCACTCTGGGTTGATTTACCGCCGAATCAGCAAACGCGCACGGTCCTGTGGCGCATCGCATCGGGGTGGAAGGGCTGGCGGAGGGGATGGGATTCGAACCCACGATAGAGGTTGACCCCCTATAACGGTTTAGCAAACCGTCGCCTTCAGCCACTCGGCCACCCCTCCGCAGGTGCAGCACGGCTCACGACGTATGCAGGCCGCTTCATACCGAAGCCCCCCCACCCCGTCAAACCCCACATCACGGGCCCAACATCACGGGCGATGATGTTCCGCCTCCCGCACCAGTGCTTGACCCGCACCCGCCCCCGCATCACGGTGCGCCGCGGGAGACGATAGGGGGCTTGATGGCAGGGTCGCGCCTGCAACGGGCGGCGTTCGGCGTGGCGGTGACGGGGGCCTATGGGCTGATCCTGGCGCCGGTGCTCGCCGTCATCGTCATCAGCGTCTTCGCCCAGGAGATCGTCTCCTTCCCGCCCACGGGCTTCAGCCTCGCCTGGTACGCCAATGCCTGGGAGAAGCGCGAATTCGCCCGCGGCTTCGCCACTTCCCTGCAACTGGCGCTGGCCGCCACCGCCATCGGCGTCCCCCTCGGCACGGCGGCGGCCCTGGCCCTCGCCCGCGCCCGGCTCGGCGGCCTCCGCGGCGCGCTGAACACGCTGCTGCTCGGGCCCCTCGCCGTCCCCGGCGTCGTCGCCGGCACCGCCCTCTACCTCTTCTACGTCCGCGCCGAATTCTGGGTCGATGACGACATCAAGGGCACGCTCCCGGGCCTCGTCGCCGCCCATGTCCTGCTGACCATCCCTTGGACGGTCCGCCTCGTCCTCGCCTCTCTCCAGGGCCTCGACCGCGCGGCGGAGGAGGCGGCGGCCAATCTCGGCGCCCGCCCCTTTACCGTCTTCCGCCGCATCACCCTGCCGATGCTCCGCCCGGGCGTCGTCGCCGCCTGCCTCTTCAGCTTCATCCAGAGCTTCGAGAACCTCGAATTGACGCTGCTCCTGGTCGGCCCCGGCCGCACCACCCTCCCCGTCGCCATGCTGAACTACCTCGAATTCCGCGTGGACCCGACGCTCGCCGCCGTCGCCACCGTGCAGATCGCGCTCGTCGGCGCGCTGATGCTGATCACCGACCGCTTCGTCTCGCTGAGCCGCGTCGTCTGAGCATGGGCACCCTCACCCTCGACGCCATCAGCCGCCGTTACGCCACCACCATCGCCGTCGAGCGCGTCGACCTGGACGTCGCGCAGGGCGAGTTCGTCGCCCTCCTCGGCCCCTCCGGCTGCGGCAAGACGACGACCTTGCGGATGGTCGCCGGCTTCGTCCCGCCGAGCAGCGGTCGCATCCTCATCGCCGGCCGCGACGTGACGAAGGCCCCGCCGCATGGCCGCGACACGGGCATGGTTTTCCAGTCCTACGCCCTCTTCCCGCACATGACGGTCGGCGAGAATGTCGCCTTCGGCCTCGAGATGCGGAAGGTCGCCCGCGCCGAGCGCGACGCGCGGGTGCGCGAAGCCCTCCGCCTCGCCCGCCTCGACGGCCTGGCGGACCGCCTCCCCCGCCAGCTCTCCGGCGGCCAGCAGCAGCGCGTGGCCCTCGCCCGCGCCCTCGTCGTCAACCCAGCCGTCTTCCTGCTCGACGAGCCGCTTTCCAACCTCGACGCCAAGCTCCGCGCCGAGGTCCGCATCGAGATCCGCGCCCTGCAGCAGCGCCTCGGCCTGACGACCCTCTTCGTCACCCATGACCAGGAGGAGGCGCTGACCATGGCCGACCGGCTGGTGGTGATGGAGCGTGGCCGCGTCCGCCAGATCGGCACCGCGGAGGCGCTCTACGAACGCCCGGCCGATGCCTTCGTCGCCGGCTTCATCGGCCGCTGCAACCTGCTTCGCGGCACGCCGGAGGCCCCTGGCCAATTCCGCACCGCCACCGGCGCCCTGCTCCCCCGCCTGCCGCTTGCGGCCCCGGCCGGCAGCGTCCTCGCCCTCCGCCCCGAGCGCATCACGGTCGCGACCGAAGGCACCGGCCTCCCCGCCCGCCTCATGGCCGTCACCTATCTCGGCGCCCAGACCGAGTACCATCTCGACCTCGCCGGCACCCGGCTGCTGGCCATCGCGCCCACGCCGGCCGAAGGCGACCCGCGCCGCGCGCTCGCCCCCGGCGATGCCGTCCTCGCCCATTGGGACCCCGCCGAGGCCCGCCTGCTCCCCGCCGAACCCGGCGACCTCCCCGACGACGCCACCTGAACCCGGAGACCGCCCCGATGCGCCTCACACGCCGCAGCACCCTCGCCGCCGCCCTCACCGCCGGCCTCCCCGGCTTCGCCGATGCCCAGCCCTCCGGCCAGGTCGTCGTCGGCACCTGGGGCGGCGACTACGGCGACCTGCTCGCCTCCAACATCGACAAGCCGATCCTCGCCCCCAAGGGCATCGAGGTGGTGCAGGATGTCGGCCCGCAGGACCCGCGCAAAACCAAGCTGATCGCCGAGCGCGCCTCGCGCCGCGGCAGCATGGATGTCTGCTGCCTCTCGGATGTCGACATGTTCACCCTCGCCCAGCAGGGCGTCTTCGAGCCGATCGAGGAGGGCCGCATCCCCAACCTCGCCCGCGCCATCCCCTCGCTGAAGCGCCCCTATTCGGCGCCGCACATCTATTCGGCGAAGGTCATCCTTTACAACCCGGCCAAGGTGACGACGCCCCCCCAGTCCTATGCCGACCTGTGGGACCCGAAATACCGCGGCCGCGTCGGCCTGGTGGACATCCTCCACTTGCAGAACATGGAAGCCGCGTCGCTGGTCGCCGGCGGCACCGTGCACGACTACGAGCCCGGCAAGAAGAAGCTGATGGAGCTCCGCAGCCTCGACGCGAAGGTCTACCCTTCCAACGAGGCACTCGCCGCCGCGCTGAAGTCGGAGGAGGTCTGGCTGACCATCATGTGGCTCGCCCGCGGCTTCATGTGGAAGAAGTCCGGCATCCCCGTCGAGCACGCCGTCCCGAGCGAGGGCGCCACCAGCATCTGCTTCGAGATGTCGGTGCCGAAGAACGCCCGCAACCGCGCCGGCGCCATGGCCTATCTCGACGCCGCCCTCGACGCCCGCGCCCAGACCGCCTTCGCCGACCGCATGGGCTACGCGCCCACCGTGACCGACGCCCAGCTCCCCCCCGAGCTCGCCCGCCAGATCAGCCTCACCCCCGAGCAGCAAGCGAAGCTCCGCACGCCCGACTACGAATACATCGCCAAGAACCAGGTCGCCCTCATCGACTTCTGGAACAAGGAGTTCAAGCGGTAGGGGAGCGATGGCCGCCCTCCTCCTCCCCGCGACGCTCCTGGTGCTCGGCCTGCTGGTCGCGCCCATGGCGATGCTCTTCCGCATCAGCCTGAACCGCTACGACGCGGCACAGATGATGCAGGAGGCGCTGACCGCGGAGAACTACCTCCGCGCCCTCGCCGACCCCTATTACCGCGAGGTGCTGGGGACGACGCTCGGCGTCGCCTTCACCAGCACCCTGCTTGCCCTGCTGATCGGCTTCCCCGCCGCCTACTGGCTCGCCCGCATGGAGAGCCGCTGGAAGAGCCTCGCTACCATCCTGACGCTCTTCCCCCTGCTCGTCGGCAACGTCGTCCGTGCCGCCGGCTGGATGGCCCTCCTCGGCCGCGACGGCGCCATCAATGCCGGCCTCATCGGCATGGGCCTTATCGCCGAGCCCTGGCCGATGCTCTACACCACCGGTGCCGTCATCGCCGGCATCCTCGCCGTGGTCGCCCCCTACATGATCCTGACCCTCGCCGCGGTGATCGAGGGCATCCCCCGTGGCGTCGAGGAGGCGGCGGCCAATCTCGGCGCCAGCCCGATGACCGCCTTCCGCCGCGTCGTCCTTCCGCTCGCCCTGCCCGGCGTCGCCGCCGGCTGCGTCCTCGTCTTCATCCTCTGCATGAACGCCTATGCGACGCCCGTCCTGCTCGGAGGCCCGCAGTTCAAGATGATGGCGCCCGCCGTCTACGACCAGTTCGTGCGCGGGACCAACTGGCCTTTCGGTGCCGCCCTCGCCTTCCTCCTCCTCATCGTCACCCTCGCGCTCACCATCATCGGCAGCACGATCCTCGCCAGCCGCTCGCGTTCGCGTTGAGCGCGAAAAACCATCCCGGTTACTCCCTTGTGGATATTGCGAGACCGGCCACGCAACCGGGCCGGGAAAGCCTGTCCTTGGCCGCCACCATGGCGCCTTCGGATAGTTTATAATATTGATTTTGCAGTGTTTTTCTAGACTTTGTACGGAACGTGCCGCATCCGGCGGCACCGTTCCACGTTCTCCCCCGCAGGCCGCGGACAAGGCGGCCACGCAGTTAATGAATCGGGGATGAACATCATGGCCAATAGCGGCAACAGCAATCCCGGTAACTTCGCCAACGACCGCGAGAAGGCCTCGCGCGCCGGCCAGGCCGGCGGCAGCAACCAGAGCGCCGAGAACAACCCGGGCAACTTCGCCAACGACCGCCAGAAGGCCTCCGAGGCCGGCCGCATCGGTGGCCAGCACCAGGGCAAGGAGAACAACCCCGCCAATTTCGCCAATAACCGCGAGAAGGCCTCCGAGGCCGGCCGCATCGGTGGCCAGCACCAGGGCAAGGAAAACAACCCCGCCAATTTCGCCAATGACCGCGAGAAGGCCGCCGAGGCCGGTCGCGCCGGCGGCCAGGCCAGCCATGGCGGCGGCGGCAACAGCGGCGGCTCGGGCAGTGGCAGCGGCAATGGTGGCAACTTCGCCCAGGACCGCGAGAAGGCCAGCGAGGCCGGCAAGAAGGGCGGCCAGAACAGCCATGGCGGCCGCAGCTGAGCGGATCGCCTGACTGATACAGGGATGGGGGGCCGGTAGCGATGCCGGCCCCTTTTCTCTTCCCGGATACGCATAGCCTGCTAAGCTTCCCCCAATCACGGAGGAAGCCCGATGGGACCGTTGAAGGGCCTGCGCGTCCTGGAATTCGCCGGCATTGGCCCCGGCCCTTTCTGCGCGATGGTGCTCGCCGATCTCGGCGCCGAGGTCATCCGCCTCGAGCGCAAGGGCGCCCCGCCCCCACCGCCCGAGGATTTCGTCCTCCGCGGCCGCCGCACCATCGCCCTCGACCTGAAATCCCCCGCCGCCATCGACGCCGCGCTCCGCCTGGTGGAATCGGCCGACGCCCTGATCGAAGGCTTCCGCCCCGGCGTGATGGAGCGCCTCGGCCTCGGGCCCGACACCTGCCTCGCCCGCAACCCCCGCCTCGCCTATGGCCGCATGACCGGCTGGGGCCAGGAGGGCCCGCTCGCCCAGTCCGCCGGCCATGACATCGACTACATCGCCCTCACCGGCGCGCTGCACGCCATCGGCCGCCCCGGCGAGCGCCCCGTCCCGCCGCTGAACCTCGTCGGCGACTATGGCGGCGGCGGCATGCTTCTGGCCCTCGGCCTCCTCGCCGCCATGCTGGAGGCGAAGTCCAGCGGCCGCGGCCAAGTGGTCGACGCCGCCATGGTCGACGGCGCCGCCCTGCTGATGGCCCCGATCTACGCGGCGAAGGCCCGCGGCCGCTGGTCGCAGCAGCGCGGCACCAACATGCTCGACGGCGCCGCCCCCTGGTACGACACCTATGAATGCGCCGATGGCCGCAGCATCGCCGTCGGCCCCATCGAGCCGCAATTCTTCGCCCTCATGTGCGAGAAGCTCGGCCTCGACGCCAGCCGCTTCCCCGACCGCATGTCGCCCTCGGCCTGGCCCGCGCTGAAGGGCGAGTTGATCGCCATCTTCCGCAGCCGCACCCGCGACGACTGGGCCGCGCTCTTCGAGGGGACGGATGCCTGCATCGCCCCCGTCCTCGACATGGACGAAGCGCCGCGCCATCCCCACAACCAGGCCCGCCGAACCTTCCTCGCCCGCGACGGCGTGGTGCAGCCCGCCCCCGCTCCCCGCTTCAGCCGCACCCCGGCTGAGCCCGGCGCGCCCGCCCGCGCCGTGCCCGACGAGATCCTCACCGATTGCGGCTTTACCGCCGACGACATCGCCGCCCTCCGCGCCGCCAACGCCATCTGATCCAGGGAAGAGACAAGGCCATGGACACCAACCCCGCCCTGCCCGGCCGCAGCCTCGCCGGCCCCCGCACCGTCTACAACTCCGACCACGAGATGTTCCGCGACCAGGTGCGCCGCTTCTTCGAGAAACACATCGTTCCCTTCCATCGCCAGTGGGAGCGCGACGGCATCGTCCCCCGCTCCGTCTGGCTCGAGGCTGGCTCCGCCGGCCTGCTCTGCCCCATGCTGTCGGAGGAGTACGGCGGCGCCGGCGCCGATTTCGGCTACAGCGCCATCATCATCGAGGAGATCGCGCGCACCAACTGCACCGGCCCCGGCTTCCCGCTGCATTCCGACATCGTCGTCCCCTACATCGCCGACCTTGCGACTGAGCAGCGCAAGCGCGACTGGCTGCCGGGGATGGCGCGCGGCGAGATCATCGGCGCCATCGCCATGACCGAACCCGGCATGGGCAGCGACCTCAAGGCGATGCGCACCACGGCGCGGCGCGAGGGCGACGAATACGTCATCAGCGGCTCCAAGACCTTCATCAGCAACGGCCAGCTCGCCGACCTCGTCATCGTCTGCGCCAAGACCGACCCTTCGGCCGGCCGCAAGGGCATCAGCCTGATCTGCGTCCCCGCCGACGCCCCCGGCTTCACCAAGGGCCGCAACCTCGAGAAGATCGGCCTGCACGCGCAGGACACCTCGGAGCTCTTCTTCGAGGATGTCCGCGTCCCCGTGGCCAACCTGCTCGGCGAGGAGAACAAGGGCTTCAACTACCTCATCCGCAACCTCCCCCAGGAGCGCCTTGTCATCGCCGTCCGCGCCGCGATGGGCATGGAGGTGATGCTGGAGAAGACCGTCGCCTACACCAAGGAGCGCCAGGCATTCGGCCAGCCGGTCATCGACTTCCAGCACAACCGCTTCAAGCTGGCCGACGCCAAGGCGCAGGCGACGATGTTCCGCGTCTTCGCCGACCACTGCCTCGCCCTCCACCTCCGCGGCGAACTCACCGTCGAGCTGGCGGCAACCGCCAAGCTGCTCGGCGCCGAGATGCAGAACCGTCTGTTCGACGACTTCCTCCAGCTCCATGGCGGCTACGGCTACATGGCGGAGTACGAGATCGGCCGCGCCTGGGCCGATGCCCGCATCGGCCGCATCTATGGCGGCAGCAGCGAGATCATGCGCGAAATCATCGGCCGCACGCTGTAGGATCGCCGGGCCCTGCCGCTCGACCCGGCGGGGCCCCAACAACAAGACCACCCGGGACGAACCATCCATGCCGCTCGCCACCCGCCGAGCCCTGCTCGGCGCTGCTCTCGCTACGCCCGCTCTCGCCCCATCCCTGTCCAGGGCGCAGACACGCTTCCCCGAGCGCCCCATCACCCTCCTCGTCCCCTTCCCCGCCGGCGGCGCGACGGATGTGCAGATGCGCGCCCTCGCCGAGGCCGCCAGCCGCGCCTTCGGCCAGACCGTGGTGACGGAGAACCGCCCCGGCGCCGGCAGCACCCTCGGCCCCGCCGCCGTGGCGCGCGCCAAGCCCGACGGCTACCTCGTCTCGCAGATGACCCTGCCCGCGCTCCGCCTGCCCTTCATGCAGCGCATGGCCTATGACCCGCGCCGCGACTTCACCCCGATCATCCACCTGACCGGCTACACCTTCGGCATCGTCGTCCGCGGCGACAGCCCGTGGAAGACCTGGCAGGAGGTCGTGGCCGATGCCCGCCGCAACCCCGGCCGCCACCGCTGGGGCAATACCGGCGCCAATGGCACGCCACACCTGGCGATGGTCGACCTCGCCGAGCGCGAGAAGCTTGAGGTCGTCCACGTCCCCTTCCGCGGCGAGGCCGATGCGGTGCCGGCCCTGCTCGGCGGCCATATCGAGGCGACCGCCGCCGGCACGGGCCTCTACGAGTTGATCAAGGAAGGCAGGGTCCGCCTGCTGAACGTCTGGACGCCCGAACGCCGCCCCGGCTTCCCCGAGGTGCCGACGCTGCTCGAGCTCGGCTACCAGGGCATGGTCATCACCTCGCCCTATGGCCTCGTCGCCCCCGCCGGCCTCGACCCCGAGATTCTCGCGGCCCTGCATGAGGGCTTCCGCCGCGCCCTGCACGATCCGGCGCATCTCGCCGTGCTCGCCCGGCTCGACCAGCCGCTGCAATACCTGAACAGCGCCGACTACGCCCGCAACATGGCGGAGACGATCGACATGGAGGAGGCGCGGGTGAAGCGCCTCGGCCTCAGCACGGGCTGATGCACGCCGAGGGCGGCCGCGTCAGCCTGCCGCCGTCAGGTAGCGCTCCTTCAGGATCCGCCGCAGCAGCTTCCCCGCCTCGCTGCGCGGCAGTTCCTCGACGAACTCATAGCTCTTCGGCCGCTTCACGCCCGACAGCCGCTCCCGGCACCAGGCATCCAGCACCGCCGGCTCCACGGCCTCGCGCGGCACGATCACCGCATGCACCTGCTCGCCCATCTCCTCATGCGGCACGCCGACGACGGCCACCTCGCCCACCGCCGGATGCTGCGCCAGCGCCGCCTCGATCTCCGCTGGATAGATATTGACCCCACCCGAGAGGATCAGATCCGCCCGCCGATTGGAGAGGAACAGGAACCCCTCCTCATCCACCCAGCCCAGGTCGCCGAGCGTCGCCCAGCCCCGCTCGTCGTAGCAGGCCTCCGTCTTCTCCGGCGCGTTGTGATAGGCGAAGCGCGGCCCGCCCTCGAAGCGGATCGTCCCCGTCTCCCCCGGCGGCAGCTCCCGCCCATCCTCGCCCGTGATGTGGACGCGCACGCCATTCACCGGCCGCCCTACCGAGCCGGGCTTGCGCAACCAGGTCTCGCTGTCGATCACCGTCGTCCCGATCCCTTCGGAGCCCGCGTAGTATTCGTAGAGGACCGGCCCCCACCACTCGATCATCGCCCGCTTCACCGAGACCGGGCAGGGCGCCGCCGCATGGATGGCGCAGCGATGCGATGACAGGTCGTGCGCGCCCTTCACCTCCTCCGGCAGCGCCAGCAGCCGCACGAACATCGTCGGCACCCACTGGCTATGCGTGACGCGATACCGCTCGATCATGGCGAGGCACTGCGCCGCATCGAATTTCCGCAGGATGATCGCCGTCCCGCCCTCCAGCAGCGTCCGGCTGACATAGCCGAAGGGCGCCGCGTGATAGAGCGGTGCCGGTGAGAGATAGACCACGCTCTCGTCGAAGCCGTAGAGCGACTTCCACGTCATGTCCCACATCGGCGCGTCGCGCTGCTCATAGGGCAGCATCGGCCTGCGAATGCCCTTCGGCAGCCCCGTCGTCCCCGATGAGTACAGGAACTCCCGCCCCAGCGGCCGCTCCGGCAGCGCCGCCGCCGCATCCTCGCGCGCCAGCGCCGCCTCGTAGCTCTCGTAGCCCGCGATGCCGTCGCCCAGCGCATAGCGCGGCCGCCCGCCGATCGCGCCCTCGGCGACGAGCGCCGCCGCCAGCCCCTCCAGCTCCGGGCTGGCGACGACGAGCTTCGCGCCGCTGTCGTTCAGCACATAGGCCACCTCATGCGGCCGCAGATGAATGGAGAGCGGCGTGATGTAGAGCCCCGCCAGCCGTGCCGCCTCGGCGAGTTCGAGGAATTCCGGCCGGTTGTCGAGCAGCACCGCGATGCCATCGCCCGGCTGCAGCCCGATCCGCAGCAGCCAATGCGCCGCCCGCCGCGCCCGCGCATGGAGGCCGCCATAGCTGATCGTGACGCCGGTATCGGGAAAGATCGCGGCCAGCTTCTCCGCTTGGCGTTCCGCCCAATAGGCCAGTTGCGGCATCCGTTCCTCCTGCTGGGCGAAGGGTGGCGGCCTCATTACCTGCCGTCAACCACGCGCGATTTCGCTCGACGCATCCCGCTCCCGCTGTACCATCGCCGCGTGCCGCGCCATGCCGCGGCACCGGATTGGGAGGAACAGGATGATCCAGATCAGCCGCCGTGCCCTTTTGGGCGCGGCCGCCGCGACGCTCGCCGCGCCCGCGCTCGTCACCACCGCCATCACCGAAGCCCGCGCCGCCGCACCCTTCCGCAACGACCTGCCGCCCGCCTGGTACCGCTTCAAGCTCGGCGGCTACGAACTCACCATCATCTCCGACGGCAGGCTGCCGCTCGGCAAGCCGGAGCCCGCCTTCCCGGCCTCGCCGCCCGAGGAGATCCGCAACCTGCTGACCGGCAGTTTCCTCGACCCCGCTTCGGCGACGCTCGAGCAGAACGCGCTGGTGCTGAACACCGGCCGCCAGCTCATCCTCTTCGACACCGGCATGGGCGAGAGCATGGGCGCCGCGAGCCAGATGTTCGGCCCGACCACCGGCAAGCTGCTGGCGAACATGAAGGCCGCCGGCATCGACCCCGCGCAGATCGACATGGTGGTGCTCACGCATGCGCATTGCGACCATTGCTGGGCGCTGGTCGATGCGCAGGGCCGCCGCAACTTCCCCAACGCGCAGGTCGCGGTGAGCGAGACCGACCTGCGCTTCTGGACCGACGACGCCAACAAGAAGGGCCCCGACTTCATGGTGCCCTTCATCGACGGCGCCAAGAAGAACCTGTCGGCCTATCGCGACCGCATGGTGATGGTGCAGGACGGCAAGGAGGTCACGCCCGGCGTCACCGCCTTCGCCACGCCCGGCCACACCATGGGCCACATGGTCTATTTCATCTCCGACGGCAACAAGACCGTCGTCAACACCGGCGACCTCGCGCACCACCAGGTGCTGCTGCTGAAGAAGCCGCTCTGGGAATTCGCCTTCGACACCGACCCCAAGCTTTCGGCCCAGTCGCGGTTCAAGATGCTGACGCGCCTTGCCGCGGACAAGCACCCGGTCATCTCCTACCACTTTCCCTGGCCCGGCCTCGGCCATGTGGCGAAGGCCGGCGAGAGCTTCGAGTGGTATGCGGAGCCGATGAACCTGACCTCGCTGTAGGGCACACGCATGCCGCTGGCCGAACTCCGCGAAGCCGACGCGCCGCCCGCCATCGCGGCGCTCTACGATCGGCTGCGCACGGCCAGCGGCGTCCCCCTCGTCAACTTCATCCACCGCCATCTGGCGACGCTCGACGGCGTGCTGCCCTGGCTCTGGCACGCCATCCGCCCGCCCCTGGAGGATGGCAGCCTCGCCGGCGCCCGAAGCCGCCTCGCCGCCGCCATCCCCCTCCCACCCCTCGACCCCGCCCCTTCGGACCCTGCCATCCTCGCCCTGGTCGAGACCTACAACCGCGGCAACCTCACCAACCTGATCCTGCTCACCGCCCTCCGCCGCGCCCTGGCCAACGACCCACCGCATCCCGCCCCGCCGCCGCCGCGCCTGGCCCCGGAGCCGATGCTCCCCGCCCCGCCGCCCCTCCCCCGCCTCGACGCCCTGCCACCCGAGACCGCCGCCCAGGTCACTGCGCTGGCCGCCCGCCACGGCGCCGGCGTGGTGCCGAGCCTCTACCTCCACCTCGCCCACTGGCCCGATTTCCTCGCAACCCTCCCCGCCCGCGCCGGCGCCCTGCTCGACCCGGCGGCCATCGCGGCCGCCCGCGCCACCACCCTCCGCCTCGCCGAAGCCGAGGCCGACGCCATCCGCCCCCTGCTCGCCATCGAGGAGCCCCTCCCCGACCCCCACGCCCTCCCCCCGATCGAGACCTTCACCCGTCAGGTCATCCCCGACATGGTCCCGATCGGCCTCGGCCTCCGCCGCCTGCTGGCCTCCGGCGCCCCGCCGGGCTAAGCCCTGCCGATGCCCACCCGCCGCACGCTGCTCGCCGCCACCCTCGCCACCGCCGCCCCGCCGGCCGGCGCCCAGACCCTGGTGCAATCCCTCAACGCATTGGCCGCCCGCGCCAATGCCGGCACCATCGGCATCGTCACTGGCGGCATCGACGGCACCTATGCCCGCATCGCCGCCGACCTCGCCGCCGTCCTCGACGACGGCGACGCGCTCCGCATCCTCCCGATCCTCGGCCGCGGCTCGCTGCAGAACATCAGCGACATCCTGGTCCTGCGCGGCGTCGATCTCGGCATCGTCCAGTCGGACGTGCTCGCCTATGCCCGCAGCCGCCGCCTGCTCCCCGGCCTCGACTCCCTGGTTCAGTACGTCACCAAGCTCTACGACGAGGAGGTCCACATCCTCGCCGCCCCCGGCATCGCCAGCCTTGAGGACCTCGCCAACAAGCCCGTCAACATCGACCTGCAAGGCAGCGGCACCGCGATGACCGCCAGCCTGCTCTTCGAGGGCATCCCCATCGAGCCCCGCCACGCCCCGCAGGACGTGGCGCTGGAGCAGCTCCGCCGCGGCGAGATCGCCGCCCTCGCCTATGTCACCGGCAAGCCCGCCCGCCTCTTCGCCGGCCTCCCCGCCGGCACGCCCCTCCGCTTCCTCCCCATTCAGATGACGCCCCGCCTGCTGGAAACCTACCTCCCGGGCTCCCTCACCCCCGCCGACTACCCCGCCTTGATCGCGGACGGCCCGGTCGAGACCATCGCCGTCGGCGCCGTCATGGCCTGCTACGCCTGGACGCCTGGCACCGAGCGCCACCGCAAGCTCGCCCGCTTCGCCACCGCCTTCGAGGCGAAATTCCCCGCCTTCCTCCGCCCCCCGCGCCACCCCAAATGGCGCGAGGTGGACCTCGCCGCCCGCCTCCCCGGCTGGACCCGCTTCCGCGCATGACGCCGCAGGACGACGACGACGAGGACGACGCCCCACCCGGCCTCGCCCCCGGCACGCCCTTCTACATGACCCCCGCCGGCCACGCCGCCCTCCAGGCCGAACTCCACCGCCTCTGGACCGAGGAGCGCCCCAAGGTCGTCGAGGTCGTCTCCTGGGCTGCGGGTTTGGGCGACCGCTCCGAGAATGCCGACTACCAATACGGCAAGCGCCGCCTGCGCGAGATTGACCGCCGCGTCCGCTTCCTCCGCAAGCGCCTCGAGCGCGTCCAGGTCGTGGACCCCGCTACCCAGCCCCGCCGCGACCGCGTCTTCTTCGGCGCGACCGTCACCTATGCCCGCGAGGACGACCGCGAGGTCACGGTGACGATCGTCGGCATCGACGAGGCCGACACCGCGCAGCACCGCATCTCCTGGGTCTCCCCCGTGGCCCGTGCCCTGCTCGGCGCCGGCATCGGCGACCTGGTCCGCCTCCGCACCCCGCAGGGCGTCGAATCCCTCGAGATCGTCTCCATCGCTTATCCGGAACGTTGATCGAACCGAAACGCCACCGCCGGCGTTGGCCCCGCATGACCGAACAGGCCCGCCGGCCCACCCCGCCCGGCTTCCCCGCCCATGGCGCCAACGAGCTGCCCGCCGTCACGGTGGACACCGCCAACGCCACCCTCCGCACCCCCGATGGCTTCCTCGGCGACCGCGCCAGCAGCACCGCCTTCCGTGCCATCCTCGCCGACTGGCGGGAGCGCCTGAAGGCCGTGGACAAGGAGGATCCCTTCGGCGACGCCGCCCCCGATCAGATCGGCCGCCGCCAGCTCGACAAGCTCCTCGCCGAGGGCGACCCGGAGCTCGCCGGCCTGATCCACGGCGTCGTCGAGGAATTCGCCCAGTCCTTCGCCACCGTCGTCAAGCGCCTGCTCAAGCTGAAGGACTGGCAGGGCACCGAGCGCATCGTCATCGGCGGCGGCATGCGCGGCAGCCGCGTCGGGGAGCTGGCCATCGGCCGCGCCGCCATGCTGCTGAAGGGCGACGAGATCACCATTGACCTCACCCCCATCCGCCACGACCCCGACGAGGCCGGCCTGATCGGCGCGACGCAGCTCGCCCCGCCCTGGATCTTCCTCGGCCATGACGCGCTGCTCGCCATCGACATCGGCGGCTCCAACATTCGCGTCGGCCTCGTCCGCCCGCACCTGAAGAAGGCTTCCGACCTCTCCGCCGCCTGCCTCTGGGACAGCGCCATCTGGCGCCACCGCGACGACAAGCCCGGCCGCGATGCCGCGATCGACCGCCTCATCGAGATGCTGCGGGAGATGCTGCACAAGGCCGAGAAGCGCGGCCTCGCCGTCGCCCCCTTCATCGGCATCGGCTGCCCCGGCCATGTCGAGGAGGATGGCAGCATCGCCCATGGCGCCCAGAACCTCCCCGGCGATTGGGAGAGCGACCGCTTCAACCTCCCCGCCCGCCTCCACGCCGCCCTCCCCGAGATCGGCGGCCATGCCACGGTGATCGTCATGCACAACGACGCCGTGGTGCAGGGCCTCAGCCAGGTCCCCTGGATGGGCGACGTGAAGCATTGGGGCGTGCTCACCATCGGCACCGGCCTCGGCAACGCCCGCTTCACCAACCGCAGGTCCTGAGCCTACAGGACCTGGACCAGCCAGCCGGACAGGTAGCCGGCTGTCTGAGCCTTGTTCAGGTCGACGCTTTGCATGTTCGTGTTGTAGACGGGCAAGGCGTCGAGCGGCATCTCCAGCAGGCCATACCAAGGGTCCAGTATGACGGCGCCGCCTCTCGACAGGCCCACGCAGACGACGAAATGCCCGCCATTGCCGACCCATTGCGACTTTGCATCCCGCGCGGCCCACTGAACGTGGAAGATGATGGGCTTGCGCTCCGACGCGGCGGCGATCTTCGCCTTCCACTCCCCGACGGCATACTGCGCCGAATTCACCTTCAGCCCGTTGTCCTCGAGAATGTCGGCCAGCTGGCTGACATAGGTCCCGGCGCCCGCGATCATGTCGAACAGGGTCGCGCCGTGTTTGACCGCAAGGCTGCGCATGAAGGCCTCGCCGCCCGCCCCGGTGCTTTGCGACGCCGAGCACACCACCATGTAGCAGCAGGCCGGGCCGCAGGATTGGCCCCATTCCTGGCCCCACAGCACACGCGCCACGCCGCCTGAATCGGTTGCGACATACTGCCCGATGGTCCTCGCCATGAAACGCTCCCGGTGCTGCAGGGTCGAAGGCGGCCACCACTGCGTCACGTTACGGAACCGCCAGTCCAGCGCGGTGCGAGCAACAATGTTCAAACTGCCGGGTTCTCCGTACTGCCCGGGTGAGGCATGAAGACCAGGGCGCAAGCATTCGTCCGGCGAAGCACCATCCTCCGGTTCCGAAGGGCTCCCGTCCCGCCTGGACAACCCCGTTGCCCCGCCCGATCCTGCGCCGCAGCATCAAGGGGACAAGCACCCGCATGGCCGAATTCCTGGCCCATCTCGACGCCATCTCCCGCCGCATCGAGACCCCCTGCGGCGAGGGCCGCATGGCCTGGCGTCTCTGGGGCGAGGCCTCAAGCCCGCCCCTCGTCCTGCTGCATGGCGGCTCCGGCTCCTGGCGCCACTGGGCCCGCAACATCGAGCCCCTGGCCCGCGAGCGCCTGGTGATCTGCCCCGACCTCCCCGGCCTCGGCGACAGCGCCATGCCGCCGCCGTCCGAGAGCCCCGCCCCCGTCGCCGCCATCCTCCTCGCCGGCCTCGCCGACATTCTCGGCCCCCGCCACTACGACCTCTGCGGCTTTTCCTTCGGCGCCCTGCTCGCCGGCCACCTCGCAGCCCAGGCCGATGCGCGCCTCCGCAGCGTCACCCTGGTCGGCGCCGGCGCCCTCGGCCTCCCCCGCCAGATCACCCCGCTGCGCAAGGTCCGCAGCGAGACCGGCGAGGCCCGCCTCGCCGCCCACCGCCACAACCTGGCAACGCTGATGTTCGCCGACCCCTCCCGCATCGACGCCCTGGCCCTCGAAATCCAGGAAGCCAACACGACGGCCGCCCGCTTCCGCAGCCGCGGCTTCGCCAGCACGACGAGCCTGAAGGACGCCATCGCCGGGGCCCGCGCTCCCGTCGCCCTGCTCTATGGCGAGCGCGACGCCATCGCCTTCCCCGAGATCGACCGCCGCTTCGCCGCCCTGCGTGAGGTGCAGCCCGAAGCCTGGACCGGCCTCATTCCCGGCGCCGGCCACTGGGTCGCCTATGAGGCGGCGGCCAGCTTCAACGCCATGCTGGCCGACATGCTGGCCCGCCGCCTCCCCGGCGTCTGACCCGCCCGGCTCACGCCTCCACCCCCTCCTGAACCACTGGCCGCGGCGCGAAGCGGATGCTCGCCCGCAACCCATTCGGCTCGAACTTCAGCACCACCCGCGCCCCGGGGCCGAGGTCATGCGCCAGCGCGCGCTCCAGCAGCCGCGTGCCGAAGCCCCGCCGCGCCGGCGCCCCCTCCACCGGCGGCCCGCCCATCTCGCGCCAGTCGATCACCGCCGCCGCCCCCGCGGGGTCGGCCCGGCATAGCACTTCGATCCGCCCCTCCGGCACCGAGAGGGCGCCATGCTTCACCGCATTCACCGCCAGCTCATGCAGCCCCATGATCAGCGCCTGCACCTGCCCGGGCGGCAGCTGCGGCATCGGCGCCCCGGGCGGCACCTCCAGCACGAAGCGCGATTTCCCCTCGCCCTTCCCCTCACCCAGCCAGGGCGCCAGCCCGCTCCGCACCACCACATCGAGCGCCGCCCCCTCCCAGGCCACCGCCGTCAGCAGGTCATGCGCGCGGGCGAGGGATTGCAGCCGCGCCGTGAAGGCCGGCACGAATTGCGCCGCATCGCTCCCCGCCCCGCCTCGCGCCGTCTGCAAGGCCAGCGACTGCACCGTGGCGAGCGCATTCTTCGCCCGGTGGTTCAGCTCGGCGACGACCAGCCGCAGCCGCCGCTCGCTATCCACCAGCGATGCGGTGGCGGCCCGCCGCCGCCGCGCCTCGGCCAGCAGCGCCTCCGCGAGCCGGTCGGCCTCCGGCAGCCCGAGCGGCTCCGCGCGGGCCGGCAGCTCCGCCTCATCCGGCGCCGCCGCCCGGCGCAGCAGCGCCGTCACCGGCCGCAGCACGCCGAGCGCGATGCGCCGCGCGAGGACGATCCCGAGCCCGAGCACCGCCAGCTCGCCCGCCAGCAGGGCCACCATCGTCTCCAGGGCCGGACGGGTCAGCGTCTCCCGCGGCACGGCGACAGCGACCCCCCAGCCATAGGGCTCGGGCAGGCGGGCGATGGCGGTGATCACCCGGTCGCCATCCGGGCTGATCGCATCCATCACCGCCTCGGCCGCGCCGGAACTCCAGCGCTCCAGCAGCGCCGCCGTCATCGCCTGGCCGACGAAGCGCTCCGGCTCCGGGATGCGCGCCACCCGCACCCCGGCGCGGTCCGCCACGGCAATGATCCAGTCGACGCCCGGCTGCTGCCGCCGGATCAGCGCATCGAAGGCATCGAGCGGCGGGTTGAGCGAGAGGACCAGCCCCGACGCCCCGCCCGAATGCGGCACCGGCACATCGATCGCCACCACCGGCCGGCCGACGACCTGGCCGAAGAACAGGTCGGATGTCGAGGGCCTCCCGGTCTCCAGCGCGCGACGGTGGTTCGCCTGGTTGGCCCGCGCTGGCAGGGGTGCCCCGCGCGGCGCCGCGGTGTTCATCAGCTGCTGCCCATCGGCCCGGAGCAGCAGGATGCTGGCCCCCGGCGCCTGGCGTGCGACCATCGCCTCGGCCTGGGTGCGGAAGGTGTCGAGGTCGCCCCCCGCCAGGGCCGGCGAGCCGGCCAGCACCTCGAGCGCGAGGGTCCGGCCGCGCAGCTCGCCCTCGATGGCCAGGGCCAACCCCCGCGCGACATGCAGCGCCTCCCCGCTCGCATGCTCCCTGGCATTTCGGTAGCCGATGCCGACCAGCGCGAGATTGAGCAGGACGAGCGGCAGCGCCACCGCGAGGACCAGCGTGGCGAGGCGTATCCCGAGCGTCGGCCGGCGCAGCAGGCGTCCCAAAACAGGCTGACCGGCTGCCACGAATTCTCCCCGTCCCCGGAACGCGACCCATGGGCCCGCCGGCCACCCCACGCCCGGCCGCCAACCCGGGCGCCGTCCAGCATTACGGGTCGGAAGCCCGTAACGGAAGCCAAAACCCTTCACCCGGCATGAAAGCCAGCCGCGTTTGGCCACGCTGTGGCTGAAGGGCTCCAGGCGGCCGAAGCGACGGCGCGGTAAGGCCGCCAGCCGCAGCACCGCCGGGGCCTTCGCCCCATTCCTCGCCCCGCCGTCGACGCGGCCCGCCCCTGAGCCGACGCCCCGTGCACCCGCTACCTGAGCCTGCTCGCGCCGACTGATCGCTAAGCTGGTTAGCGATCTCGCTCACTCATTGCGCCCGGCCGCCCTCGCCGCCACCATCGCCGCAATCGGGGAAACAGCCGCCATGCCCATCGCCCGCCGCCAGATGGCCACCCTCGCCGCCTCGTTGCTTGCCGCCCCCGCCCTTGCCCCCGATGCCCTGGCGCAATGGGCACCGTCGCGGCAGGTCCGCCTGATCGTCCCCTTCTCCCCCGGCGGCGGCGCCGACACCACCGCCCGCCTCTTCGCGCCCGCCTTCACCGCCTTCCTCGGCCAGCCCGCCGTGGTCGAGAACCGTACCGGCGCCGGCGGCACCATCGGTGCGGCGGAGGTCGCCCGCGCCGCACCCGACGGCACCACCCTGTTGGTCGATGCCGCCAACCAGGCCGTCAACCAGGCGCTCTTCCGAGGCCTGCCCTTCGACTACGTCACCGGCTTCACGCCCATCAGCCGCGTCACCGTCTATCCGCTGCTGCTCGTGGTCCGCCCCGAAAGCCCCTACCGCAGCTTCGAGGCCCTGCTCGCCAAGGCGCGCGCCGAGCCGGGCCGCCTCACCTACAGCTCCTCCGGCAACGGCATCTCCAACCACATCGCAACGGCGGTGCTGGCCGACCGGGCGAAAGTCGAGTTCAGCCACGTTCCCTACCGCGGCGGCGGCCCGGCGCTGGCGGCGGTGCTCGCCGGCGACGTCGATTTCGGCTTCGCCACGGTCGCCAGCGCCGCCGCCCTGGCGCAGGAGGGCCGCCTCCGCCCCCTGGCCGCCTCCTCCGCCTCCCGCATCCCGACCCTGCCGGAGATCCCGACCGTCGCCCAGCTCGGCTTCCCCGGCTACGACCAGACCGAGTGGAACGGCCTCTACGGCCCCGCCGGCCTGCCACCCGCCATCGCCGAGCGGCTGTACGAGGCCTGCCAGGCCGCGCTGCGCGACCCCAAGGTGACGGAGCGCCTGACCGCCCTCGGGGCGCTGGCGCTCGGCAACAGCCCCGCCGAATTCGCCGATTTCCTGAAGCGCGAACGCTCCGCCATGGCCAGGCTCGTGCTCGAGGCCAACATCACCGCCGATTAGGCTTGCATCGTTACGTCTGGCATTTTATAGGATAAAAATCACAAGCAAACGCGCGCCCGGCTGCCTGAAGCCGACAGCCCGGCCACACCTGCACGACCGTGCCAGCCGGCCACGCCTCCCGGGTCTGCCGCACCGCCTAAATTCCTCAACTCCTAAATTCCGCCCCCAACCCACTGATCTGCAACGACCCGGCTTGAAGATTTGAGGCGGGTCACCGCCAGGAGCCCAGGAGTTGCTCAACGCCTGCGGGAAACGCCGGCGCACTTCCGCGTTATGGCAACGGGCGGGTGCGCAACCCCCGCCCCCACCAAAAGGAAAAGGGAAACGACCGATGGCGAACCAACAGGGCTCCAGCGGCGGCGGCAAGGGCAATCCCGGCAATTTCGCCAATGACCGCGAGAAGGCACGCGAGGCCGGCCACATGGGCGGCATGAGCCAGGGCAAGGAGAACAACCCCGGCAATTTCGCCAATAACCGCGAGAAGGCGGCCGAGGCGGGCCGCAAGGGCGGCCAGAACAGCCATGGCGGCCGCTCCCCGAGCTGAGGCCGCCACCGCGCCGGGGCCCACGCCCCGGCGCTACTCCGCCGCGACCGCCCGCGGCCCGAATTCCGGCGCCACCCGCGTCATGAACATCCGGATCGACTCGTTCGCCACCTCCGCCGGCATCGGCCCGAGCCGGAAGGAGCAGATCACCCCGCCGACACCCATGCGGTCGATCTCCGCCATCTTTGCCGCAACCGTCGCCGGCGAGCCATGGATCAGCGCGCTCTCCACCTGCGCCCGGGGGGGCGGCACCCGCTCCTCCACCATGCGGATTCCCTGCTCGGCATAGACCCGCTCGCGCATCACCCGCCGCTGCTCCTGCATCGCCTCGAAGGCGGGGATGCCGATGCGCTCGGCCTCGGCATCCGTCTCGGCGACAACGACGTTGCGCCAAACCCAGCTCTCGTCGAGGCAGCGGGCGACATGCGCCTCGTCATGCCCCGCCCTGGCGAGCGCCGCCCGATAGGCAGCGAGCCGCTGCCGCGTCACCTCGAGCGACTGGACATTCATCATGAAGGGCAAGCCGCGCTCGGCGAGATGCAGCGCCCCCTCCTCCGAGGAGGCCGCCCGCAGCACCACGGGATGCGGCCGGGTGAAGCATTCCGGCCGCAGCCTTGGTGCCTGGATGTCCCAGAACTGCCCCTTGTGGCGGACGCCCGTCTTGTTGGTCCAGGCCTCCAGCATGATCGCCTCGGCCTCGGCATAGCGCGCCCCCGCCTCGCGCCAGTCGATGCCGTAGCCCTGGTACTCGTAGACATTGTAGGCCGTGCCGCGCCCGAGCCCGACGACCAGCCGCCCCTCGCCCAGGTTGTCGAGCAGCGCGATCTGCTCGGCCAGCCGCATCGGGTGATGCAGCGAGACCTGCGCCACGGCGAACCCCACCTTCACCCGCTTCGTCGCCGCCAGCACCGCGGCGGCGAAGGTGGTCGGGTCGACATAGGCGCAATTGCCGTCGAAATGGTGCTCGGCGAGCCAGATTACCTCGACGCCTAGCTCGTCGCAGAGCTTCGCCTCCTCCAGGCATTCGCGGATGACGCGGGAATCGCTCTCCGGTTCGCGGCTCTCGGTGAAGAGGAAATTGCTGAATCGCAGCATGGCGGGCTCCGTCGGCTCGGTGCCAGCCTAATCGCCTCAGGCTGCGGCGCAACGCCGCCCCTGCAGGGACGTTAAGCCTCGCCAACAAAACGTAACCGCGCTGGCGAAGTCGCCGGGTCCGGTCCATATGGGCTGAGCCGCGCGGAGTAGCCTCGTCCATGAAGATCAACGTCGAGATCGATTGCACGCCCGAGGAGGCCCGCACCTTCCTTGGCCTGCCCGATCTGCGGCCGATGCAGGATGCGGTGCTGGCGAAGATGCAGCAGCAGATGCTGGACGCCGTCGATGCCCTCTCGCCCGAGGCGCTGCTGCGGACCTGGATGCCGCTGGCCCCTCAGACGCCCGAGCAGATGCGCGACGCCATGGCCGGCCTCTTTCGCCTGTTCACACCGATGGCGGGCGGCAAGGGACCCGGCAGCCAGGGCTGACCGCGCCGCGTGACAGCCCCGACCCTCCGGGCCGAGCCGGCGCTCCGGCCCGGCCGCCGCCGCATCCCTCGTGCGCAGCGCTCCTGGCGGCGGCTGCGGCCGGAGCTGGTCGGCTCGGTGCTGCTGCATCTCGCCTTCCTCGCCCTCGTCGTCCTCGCGGCGATCACGCGCGAGCGGCCGCCCGAGCCTCTGCCGCCGCCCTCCTTCGAGGTGGAATACCAATCCGGCGCCCCGGGCCGCCCCGGCGACGAGCAGGGCGAAGCCCGGCCGGAGCAGGAAGCGCCGCCCCCCGCACCCGTGAGCCCGCCCTCCATCCCGCAGCCGGCCCAGCCGCCGCCGACGCCCGAGGCCACCGCTCCGCCCGCGCCACCCCTGCCGCTGCCGCCGGCCCCGCCGCCGCCCGCCCCGCCCCGTACCCAGCTCGCCGAGCCCGCCCCGGCCCCGCCGCCACCCCCGCCGGCCGCGGCCGAGGCCCTGCCGACGCCACCCCCGCCCATCCCCCTGCCGCGCGAGGTGCCGCGCCCGAGCCCGCCGCCCCCCGCCCCGCCGCAGACCGCCACCCGCCCGGCCGCGCCGGCGCAGCGGCTGCCCGGCGTTTGGATGCCGGAGGCGCGGAACCTCGCGCCCGCCACGCCCTCGGCGCCGCCCGGCGCGCCGCGCTCGCGGCTCGACCTGTCACCCGGCCCGCTGGCGACCCTCGGCCGCAACTCGACCGAGTCCGAGGCGGATGTGCGCGGCGCCCAGGTCGGGCCGGACTGGCGCAACGCCTTCCGCCGCTGGGTCGATGAGAACAAGCGCTACCCGGCCAGCGCCGTCGAAGCGGGCCATCAGGGCCGCAGCCGGGTGCAGGTGATCGCCGAGCCGAACGGCAAGGTGCGCTCGGTGCGGCTGATCGGCCCTTCGGGCTCGGTCTGGCTCGATGCGGGCCTTGTGTCGATGTTCCGCGGCGCCACGCTGCCCGCCTTCCCGCCCGGGGCCGACCCCAACGGCGTGACCATCGACTTCACGATGCACTACATCCTGGTGCGCTAACGGTCCTCGCCGAGCCAGACCGCCTCCTGCCGTCGCACGGCAGCCCGCAGGTAGTCATCCGCCAGCCCGGTGGCGGGGCTGGGATGCATTGCCCCGAGGACCGGCACGACCTGCGCCAGCACCCAGCGTTCCATGGCGGCATCGCGGGCCTGCAGCGCCCGCAGCGCCGCCCGCATCACCGCACCGCTCGATTCATAGGCCCCGGATGCCACCATCGTATCGACAAACTGGACCTGCTCCGGTGGCAGGGCGACACATCGTTTCACGGCTTGCGGCACGGCACGGTTCTCCCCGGAACCGAGGCTAGGCCCAAAGATTTCGGCATGTCACCGCCTTTCCGAGCATTCGACTGGACTTTGCCTCTGCTGCGTCGCAGCATCCGGCCAAAATCAAGGAATACGCCTATGACCGTGGTCACCCCCCCTCCGGGCCGCGAGCTGCTGGCTCGCGGCGCCGAAACCATGTCGCGCATTGTCGACCAGGCCCGGACCCTCGCCGATGTGGCGACGCGGCAGGCGGCGCAGCTCGCCCCCACCACCCTGCCGCCGGCTCCGCCGCCGCTGCCCGCCAACCCGGCCGCGCTGCTCGCCGCGGCTACAGATTACGCGGTGGATGCGACCCAGCGTGGCATCCTCTACCTCGATGCCCTGCGCCAGGCGGGCAACACTTTCTACGAGCATGAGGCGGAGGGCTGCCCGCCCGTCCTCTTCTTCCCCTGGGACATGGTGGTGGACGGCCGCACCCTGCCGCGACCCTGCAACTACGCCCTGGTCCGCATCCGCCGCCCCGAGGGCGCCGCGCCACAGGACCCGAAGCTGCGGCCCTTCGTCATCATCGACCCTCGCGCCGGCCATGGCGCCGGCATCGGCGGCTTCAAGTCGGACAGCCAGGTGGGCGTGGCGCTGCGCCGCGGCCACCCGGTTTACTTCGTCGTCTTCTTCCGCGACCCGGAGCCGGGCCAGACCATCCTCGACATCACCCATGCCGAGGGCATCTTCCTGCGCGAGGTGGCGAAGCTCCACCCGGAGGCGCCGAAGCCCGTCGTCATCGGCAACTGCCAGGGCGGCTGGGCGGTGATGATGCTCGGCGCCTCCCAGCCCGACCTCACCGGCGCCATCGTGCTGAACGGCGCGCCGCTCTCCTACTGGGCGGGCGAGCGCGGGCGGAACCCGATGCGCTATCTGGGAGGCCTCGCCGGTGGCTCCTGGCCGGCGGCGCTGATGGCCGATCTCGGCAACGGCAAGTTCGACGGCGCCAACCTTGTGCTCAATTTCGAGAGCCTGTCGCCGGCCAACACCTGGTTCAAGAAGTACTACAACCTCTACGCCAATGTGGACCGCGAGACGCCGCGCTTCCTCGAATTCGAGCGTTGGTGGGGCGGCTACTTCCTGATGAACCGCGACGAGATCCGCTGGATCGTCGAGAACCTGTTCATCGGCGACAAGTTCGCCCGCGGCGAGATCAGCGCCGGTGGCGGCGCCACCTTCAACATGCGCGCGGTGCGCAGCCCGGTGATCGTCTTCGCCTCGGCCGGCGACAACATCACCCCGCCCGGCCAGGCGCTGCGCTGGATCGCCGACGTGTACCGCGACGAGCAGGAGATCAAGACGCTCGGCCAGACCATCGTCTACCTGATGCACGAAGATATCGGCCATCTCGGCATCTTCGTCTCGGGCGCTATCGCATTGAAGGAGCATACCGAGATCGCCGAGACGTTGCAGTTGATCGACAGCGTCGCCCCCGGCCTCTACGAGATGCTGATCACCACGGAAGGCGGCAACGGCGGCTGGCAGGTCGAGCTCAAGGAGCGGACCATGGCCGATATCCGCGCCCGCAGCGGCGAGGCCAAGAACGAGGCCTTCCCCGCCGTCGCCCGGATCTCGGCGTTGAACCAGTCGGTCTACGACCTCTTCGCCGCGCCCTTCATCCGCCAGCTCAGCACCGAGCGGACGGCCGAGCTGCGCCGGCAGTTGCACCCGATGCGGCTGCGGCGCACGCTCTTCAGCGACCGCAACCCGGCGATGGCCGCCGTCGCGCCGCTCGCCGAGCAGGTGCGGGCGGACCGGCGGCCGGTGGCGCCCACCAACCCCTTCCTCGCCTGGGAGCGGCTCTGGGCCGATGGCGTGGAGCGGAGCTTCGACCTCTACCGCGACATCCGCGACGGCTGGACCGAGTATGCCTTCCACGCCCTCTACGGTGCGCTCGGCACCTGGGGCGTCGCCCAGGCCGAGCCGCCCGAGGCCCCGCCGCCGGCGACCGAGGCCACCGTGCCCGAACTGCGGGAGGCCCTGGCCCAAATCGCCGAGGGCGGTTATGCGGCGGCGGTCATCCGCATGATGATCCTGCTGGCCCGCGCCCGGGGCGGCGTGCGGCGCTCCCGCCTGGCACGCTCCAATGCCTTGCTGACGACGGAGCAGCCCTTCGCCGCCATGACGCCCGAGGAGCGGCAGGCGATGATCCGCCGGCAGACGGTGATCGCCAGCATCGCGCCGGCCGAGGCACTGGCGACCCTCACGCGGCTGCTGCCGGGGCAGGAGGAGCGCGCGCGGGCGCTGGCCGCGGTGGAGGCGGTGGCCGGGCCGGAGTCAGAGCTCGGCGAGGCGGCCGAGGCGATGCTGGCGCAGCTTCGGGCCACGCTCGCCATGCCGGTCCGCGCCGCGGTGCCGGTCGGTTACGAGGCCGCGGCAATGCCGGATTAGGGTTCTCAGCCCCTGGCGCCGGGCCTAGGCTTCCTTCCAAGCATAAGCAGGAAGGAAGCGGGCCATGGCAGAGGATCTGGTTATCCGCGGCGGCACCATCGTCGATGGTACCGGTGCGCCGGGTTACGTCGCTGACCTCGCGATCAGCGGAGGGCGGATCAGCGCCATCGGCCCCGACCTCCCGCGCGGGCGGGAGGAGATCGACGCCGCCGGCCAGCTGGTGACGCCGGGCTTCGTCGACATCCACACCCATTACGATGGCCAGGCGGTGTGGGACAGCCATCTGGCGCCCTCGGCCATCCATGGCGTGACGACGGCGGTGATGGGCAATTGCGGTGTCGGCTTTGCGCCCGTCCATCCCGGCCAGGAGATGCAGCTCATCGAGCTGATGGAGGGCGTGGAGGACATCCCGGCCCCCGTCCTTTCCCAGGGGCTCGACTTCACCTGGGAGAGCTTCTCCGAGTACCTCGCCGTGCTCGACGGCAAGCCGCGCGACATCGACATCTGCGCGCTCGTCCCGCATGCCGCCGTCCGCGTCTATGTCATGGGCGAGCGGGCGCTGGCGCTGGAGCCGGCGAACCAGGCCGACATCGCCGCCATGCGGCAGATCGTGGCCGAGGCGGTGCAGGCCGGCGCCTTCGGCTTCTCGACCAGCCGCACCATCAGCCACAAGACGCTGAAGGGCGACCCGACCCCGACCTTGCGCGCCCAGGAGGACGAGCTGACCGGCATCGCCATGGGGCTGAAGGAGATCGGCGCCGGCTTCCTCGAAGTGGTCTCCGACTTCAACCTGCCGGATGCCGCCACCGAATTCGCCATGCTCCGCCGCGTCGCCGAGGCCTGCGGACGGCCGATGGTCTTCTCGCTCACTCAGCGGCATGACCGGACCGAGGTGTGGAAGGAGTTGCTGGCACTGTCCAACAAGGCGGCGGCCGAGGGCGTGAGCATGCGCCCGGTCTTCCCGCCCCGGCCGATCGGCATCCTGATGGGCCTGCTCGGCAGCCAGAACCCGTTCAGCGGCGCACCTAGCTACAAGGCGATCGCCCACCTGCCGGTACCGGAGCGCGTCGCCGCCATGCACGACCCGGAGCTGCGCGCGCGCATCCTCGGCGAGGACCGCATCAGCGGCAGCAATTTCCCGCTGATCACCCGGCTCTCCTTCGAGCGGATGTTTCCCTTCGGCGACCCGCCGGACTACGCCCCGCCGCGCGAGAGCAGCGTCGCCGCCGAGGCTGTGCGGCAGGGCCGCAGCGCGGAGGAGGTCGCCTATGACATGCTGCTGGCCGATGAGGGGCAGAATTTCCTGTTCTGCCCGCTGACCAACTATGCCGACTACACGCTCGACGCCTCGGCGGAGCTGCTGCGGCACCCGAACACCATTGTCGGCCTGTCGGATGGCGGGGCGCATGTCGGCTTCATCTCCGATGGCAGCTTCCCGACCTTCCTGCTCAGCTACTGGGGCAAGCAGCGCGGCCTGCCGGTCGAGGAGCTGATCCGGCGCCAGACCAGCGACACGGCGCGGGCGGTGGGGCTTGCCGACCGCGGCGTGCTGCGCACTGGCATGCGGGCCGACATCAACGTCATCGACCTCGATGCGCTCGCGCTCGACCGGCCGGGGATGCTCTACGACCTGCCGGCCGGCGGGCGGCGGCTGATGCAGCGGGCCCGCGGCTACGAGGCCACGATCGTCGCCGGCGCCGTCACTTACCGCCGGGGCGAAGCCACCGGCGCGCTGCCCGGCAAGCTCGTGCGCTGCGCGGCCTGAGATGGCGGATATCGAGCGCTTCGCCCCGCCGAGGAACGGGCGGCCCTTCCCGCCCCTCTCGGTCGCGGTGCGGCATGGGCGGACGCTCTATGTCTCCGGCATCGGTCCCTATGCGCCGGACGGCAGCCTCGTGTCCAGCGACTTCGCGGCGCAGTTTGCCGAGGTGATGAAGTCGCTGCATGCCGTCCTGGCCGAGGCGGGGACGGACATCACCCATGTCATCAAGACCAATGTCCTGCTGACGCGGGCCGGCGATGTGCGGGAGATGAACCGGCTCTATGCTGCCGCCTTCCCGCCCGCGCATCTGCCGGCGCGGACGACGAGCGTTGTCGCCGCGCTGCCGGTGCCGGACTTCTTGCTCGAGATCGAATGCGTGGTGGCGCTCGGCTGATGCGCGCCGTCTGGTACGAGCGGACAGGCCCATTGCGCGAGGTGCTGCAGCACGGCGAGCGACCGCTCCCCGAGCCGGCGCCGGGCGAGGTGCGGGTGCGGCTCGAGGCCTCGGGCGTCAATCCGGCGGATATCTACCGCCGCGCCGGCACCTCCTACGCCAATGAGTGGCCGCTCATCATCCCGCACAGCGACGGCGCGGGCGTGGTGGAGGCGCTCGGCGAGGGCGCGCCGGCCGAGCTGATGGGGCAGCGGGTCTGATGGTGTGGACGCCCCCCGACGGCATCAATGTGCCAAGGTGAAGGTGTCAAGCTATCACCAGGGGAGGCGTCCATGGGGCAGGCTAACACAATCGGGCTGGATATAGCGAAGCGGGTATTTCAAGCACACGGGGCGGATGCGACCGGGCGGGTGGTGTTCCGCAAGCGCCTGATGCGGGCCAAGGTGCTCGAGTTCTTCGCGGCGCAGCCATCCTGTCTGGTCGCCCTGGAAGCTTGTGGCGGGGCGCATTATTGGGCGCGCGCGCTTGGCAAGCTGGGCCACAC
>NZ_KN050758.1:0-11665 GCF_000745835.1 Belnapia moabensis DSM 16746
CCGGTCACGGAAGCCGTTGCGGTAGGTCAGCCGCTCGCCGGTGCGCTCATGCCGCCCAGCCCCGATCAGGCCTTCCACATCGGCCTCCATCAGCATCTGCAGCACCGCCTCGGCGACACTGCGCAGAAAGTCACTATCCCCGGCTTTCGCCAGCAGCTCAGCCAGTGGCAGTCTGTCCTCGGTCATCGGGTCCTCGGCCGGTCAGGGGTGGGAGCGTCGCAACTCCACCCTAGCCGCCAGGTCCGATGGCCACCCCAACTCTACACCCCAGCCAAGGCCGGATTTTCCACCACCTCCGTAGACGCTACCCAGTTCTCCTGTCGGGCGGCTCTCGTTGCAATCGTGGGCTGTTGCCCTGCCGCAGGTGCCATGGCCCAGACCCAGCAGCAAGCAACTCCCTTCAACCTGACGCACTGCTGGGTGGCCAGCACCACCGTCATCGAGCGCGCGCCCACATTTCGCGCCCAATCGCTCCCGCAGCAGGGCGTCACCCGCGCGAATGAACCCGGCGGTCAATTCGACAACTTTGCCACGCGCTGCCTCGGGACCATCGCGTCGATAAACGGTGCTCCACCAGAGGGTAGGGGGTATTGCGAATGGGCTGGACCTGGTGAGGATCGGGTGTTCATCCGCTGGACGCTGGAGGCAGGCCGGGGCAGCGGCGTCTTCGTCGGCGGTACTGGCCGCTACAAAGACATTTCGGGTGACATTTCGTTCCGACCAATCGCATCCATTCCCACGCTGGAGCCCGGTGTCATTCGCACCTGCCTTCACAACACAGGGGAGTTCAGGCTGCCCTGATCCCTCGTCAGCTTCCCCAAGTCCGCAGCACCGCCCCGCACATCGCCAGCGGCTAACCTGCGGGGCTGGCGGTTATCGCAAAGGAGGCTTCGCTCAATCTCGTCAGTTGGAGAGGGAGGGAGGCTCTGACCTCCGAACTGTACACGTTGCGTCGTTTGTTATCGCGCAAAGTGGCGCCCCGCGCAGTTCCCTTCCGGCTCCCAAGCCGAACCCTATCTCGAGGCGAAATTGGCTTCGTGATGTTTATGCAACAGGCGATCTAGCTTTTGGAAGGGGGGGGTATCGCAAGCCAGATGAAAGCCGATCCTACCGCAACCTAGCCGAGTTCTACTGGCCACTGGGCCGCTTGGAACATCTTCCAGCAACCGCTCCCGCTCAAACTCGGCGAGTTCTTTGCGCGTTGGCGCTGCGGAAGGAAAGGAAGGAGCGGGTATGCAGTCCTTCATCATTGGCTATCTCAGCCTGTCGCTACTGGTGACCGCGTTTTGGGTGCGCCCGCCCCTTGACTGCGACAGCGACGATTCCTGCGACTAACGACCTCAGCCCTTCGCCAGCATCGCCCGGGCCCGCAGCACCGCGCCGCACGTCGCCCGCGCCTCCGTCACCCCTTCGGGGCTAGGTCCGGGTAGTAGGCGCCGCACGGGTCGCTTGCGTACCCGACGTCGTGCTTCGGACAGTTGGCCGAGAGCGCCAGCCGCACCGCCGGCAGCCCCGCCGCCGGGCCGAAGCGCTCGATCAGCGTCGCCAGCCGATATTGCCCTGCCCTGCCGCAGCGCCGGCAGCCGAGGCGAACGACACCGCCAGCCGGCCAGTCCCGCAGCAGAACCGAGCCGTCGCCAGGCCGCTCCTGATCGAGCCAGCCGGGGCCGCTCACCGCTCCCCCTTCGGCACGGCTCGCATGTGGCGGGGCAACCGCCCCTCATCGAGCCATAGGTCAACCATGGGCGTGATGGTCCCCACGACGCCGAAAGTCTGGCGGTCCAGTGGGTGCCCCTTCAGGAACAAGCCGCAGACATGGCCCCCCTTGCCGCACTCGATGCGGGCACCGCGGTAGCTGTATGTCGGGCCGCCCCAAGGGCCCTCGGCCGCGGTCAGCTCGGGCTCAGGGCGTGCCGCTGGCGGAGGTGGATCTAGGAACAGAGCCATGAGGCGAGATATGGCTCTCCAAACCTAACGATCCATTTACGGTCAATAGGTCACTGGCTATCCACCAATCCGAGAGCCGGAAGGGGCGTGCTGCCTGCAAGTGACACCACCCCGGCCATTTGCGGTCAGGGCATGCCGGGGCCGGATGGCACCCTCTCAACGCCTTCCTCCCTCGGTGGAACGCCCGCATGGATCACAGGCTTTAGTCCTTAGAAACCTGACGGTGAGTTTATTCCGGTACTACTATCGAAATACGGGAAGTGGAGCTATTCCCTCGCAACGTTTCGAGGGCAGCTATTGTGCAGACAAAACGCAAAGCGTTCCCCGCTGGTTACGTGAAGGTCTCCGTGCGGTCGCGGTCACCGAAGCTGTGGGGCTGGGAGGTGTACCGTGATCGCGACGACACCGTCGTTGAGCGATCCGCCAACCTCTTCCGATGTGCAGAAGATGCCTGGAAGGCTGGCCAGATCGCACTCAGCAACCTTCAGCCAGTACCCCAGCCGAAGATGACGCCGGTCGAACTACAAGCCGCTCAGCTGCCGCCCCATCTCGCCGCCGTGCAACTAGCCTGACTGTATCGTCCTTCTCCAGCCCTGCCGTATCACGGCTCAGCCCAGCCACGGTCGTCAGAACGGCCGCTGGAGCTCAGCCCTTTGCCAGCATCGCCCAGGCCCGCATCACGCCCCCGCACATGGACAGCGGCAGGGTTCGCCCAAACTGGCCGTGATGCGGATAGTGCCACTCGCCGTCGAGGCCGGAGCGGCGGCACGGCGCATAGACCCAGCCGCCAGAATGGGTAGTCGGCATCCACTCGAAGCCCGCCGGCAGCAGGGTCCGCGTCGCAGCCGCGTCCGTGGTGTAGAGCGGCACAGGCCAAGCTAGGCGAAGCGCCTCATGGATTGCTGCATCGGCTGCGGCGCTGCCGGCCTCGACCTTGGCCAAGCGATCGGCGATGCGGATCAGGCGATCAAAGATCACCGGTCCCGCCACCGCGACCACCATGGCCGCCGGCCTTTGAGTTGCTTCTCTAATACCAAGTCCCGGTGATCCCAACCTGTCAGCGGCGGAGGGGCGCGCCCTCGACGCAACCCGCTCCAGCCTCGGAGGAGCCGCTTTACTGCATGGGTTCTCATCAGCGGGATTTGGTATAACAGCTGATCCAGCCGCTTTGTCGCTGCCTCTGCCACCCGCACGGCTTTCCGCAATGCAGCCGCCTCGCCTTCCGCTCGATCCGCGCGGCTCTGCTCGACTGCGACCAAGGCCAGGGCGGCATCATGCTCGGCACGCAGTTTGTCCTCAGCCTCACGGAATGCCGCAATCGCCTCGGCTAGGGCTCTGGTATCGAGCGCTTCTTCGGGTGGTTGAACGGGTGGTCGGGGCCGTACATGTTCGGATGCGTCTTCGGGGATGAGGACCAGCATGCGGCCGTTGTTGCCCGGGCGCTGTCGCCATTTCAGGCGTATAGCCCGCCGCCTGACAGCCTCAGGCGATAGCCCCAGCGCCTCGGCAGCTTGCTGGTAGGTGAGCCATTCCATGTCTCAGGCCTGCGCCCGTGCTGGAGCCTTGACCCCGCGTGCAACCGGCTCCCCGCAAACCCGGCAACGCCAGTGCCGATCGTCTCCGCCCGGGTCGGCATAGAGAGCGCCGCACCTCGAGCAGACGATCACCAGCTGGGGCACGGGCTTCGGTTGGCGCATCCCCTCACTTCGCCTTCGGCACTACCCGCATGTAGCTCGGCAGCCTCTTCTCCTCCATCCACAGGTCGACCAGCGGCGTGATGGTGCCGACCACGCCAAAGCTGCAGCCACGCAGCGGATGGTCAGGCATTCGCAGCAGGCAGACATGCCCGACCTTCTGGCAGTCGATGACGGCGCCGCGTCCGTCGTCACCTCTGTGAAAGGTTGGGCAGCCCCGCCGCTCGGCATGCGGCGGGGCGATGTCTGCTGCGGCTCAAGCCAGTTGCTCGTCTGCCTCAGGCGACTTGGGCTTGCCCCTCGACCTGGCGCTGTGGCTGTGGGCCACGCAGCACGTTGCTGCTGACACTGCCGACCTCAATCCGACGCGGCCGCATCGCCTCGGGCACCTCGCGCTTGAGCTCGATCGTCAGCAAGCCGTCGGCGAGATCGGCGCCCGCCACCGTCACATGGTCGGCCAGCTCGAAGCGACGCTCGAAGGCGCGGCCAGCAATGCCGCGGTGCAGCACCTGGCGCTGCTCCCCGCCGTCTGCCTCAGCACGGCTCCGCCGCTCGCCAGTGACGACCAGCATGTTCTGCTGGGCTACCACGTTCAGGTCGTCGGGCTTGAAGCCGGCCACCGCGAGCGTGACGCGGTAGCTGTCTTCGCCGGTCCGCTCAATGTCATAGGGCGGATAGGTCTCGTCCACGCCGCCGCGCGTCGCATGCTGCAGCAGGTTGAACATCCGGTCGAAGCCAACAGTCGATCGGAACAGCGGGCTGAAGTCGTACTCGGTCCTCATCTCCACATCCTCCTCACGAAGCAACATGGACACGGGCGGCGCCGGATCTCCGGCAGCTCACACCGGACCCCATCCGGGCGCCCGGCGGCCCTGATTGAGGGATTACAGGAGCATCGTTCAAGATCCTCGCGACGGCTTAATTGCGGTGAAGTGGCTATCCGATCCAGCGCCGCCAAAACGGCCTCCGGGCGTTAGCCCATGGCCAGCGGCTCCATCGCGTCCCATTGCCCATGATGGGCTAGCGCCGGCTGCCGCGGCGACCGGCATTTGCGACATGAGCCTGCCACCTGACCAGAAGCCGCCCGTGAAGCCGAAGATCTCGCCCGAGGAGCGCCAGCGGCGAACCGCCGACCGGCTGACCATGATCCGGTTGAAGATGACGATCGGCACCAGCTGAATGAAATGGGCATCACCACGCCCACCGAGATTGGCGCCGCCCTGGGGATGCCGCCGGCGGAGGCGACCAAGCTGCTGACCCGGCATCAATGGCGTGAAGGCGACGTGGCACAGCTCGAAGCCGCGGCGGCACGGCTGGGGGTGCAGGTGCCGGAGCCGGTAAGCGTTTAGGCGGCTAGACGGCGGCACCGGAAGCGGTCAGGGGTGCGGAATGAGCCCCGCCCCTTCTCCACCGGCGGGCAACTGCTGTCGGTCGAGCTACCCGACTTTCTCGACTTTTAGGCCTAACTGTCCACCAGTTCGGTACAAGTTGTCCGTTGCTTGAACAGTATTTTATAAGCAAAATTACAAATCAAAATTTCGCCCATTCGGGTTTGCATTGTAAACATGACCAGAATGGCCTAGGTCGTCATCGGATTTATAAGCAAGTTCTACAATAAACCTTCCAATATAGTCCAACAGCATTCCCAACAATACTATTGTTAATCCAAGAAATATTGCAGGCAACATGAAGATTTGTTTCATGGTTACCATCCATTGCGCGAGTTCAATAGTCCATCGTCGCAGCTTCAACAGTAAAGCAGCCCAGCAAATCGACGCGCAATGGTTGTTTTTGTCGATACATACACGCAATGATTGTGACAAACCGCTTAAGCTCTAGCCCGTCTTAATGGCCGATCCCGCTGGCTGAGCGAGGGCGCACCTTTAGCTGCTGCTTAAGGCGCAGTTCCTGGGCCCGGCGCTTCCTTCTTGCTCCGGCCAGCGAATGGGGTGAGGCGAGGACCCGTCGGTGCGACCTGGCCGGCGCCTCGACCCAATGGCTGGCGCTGCGTGTCGCCAAGCTGGCCCTGTCCTGGGGTGCAGCCGCGCGGCGGATGGGGGCGGACTTGCCGACCCGATAGCCGCCGGCGGAACGCTCCCGAACCTGGCCGGCTAGGGCCACGTTGGGAGAGAGCTTCTGATGTACCCCCCGACCTACAGGCCGCCCTTCTTCCGAAGGGCGGCCTTTTCTATGCCGGTGGTGTTAGGGCTCGCTGCCGTAGCTCGCTGTATAAGCGGCGGGCAGCGGCTGCTTCATCAGCACGAAGCCCGAGCGGTCGAGGTATCGGACCAGCGGCTCCGCCGTGGTGGAGCTATGAATTCGGCCGCTTCCGCCCCACCACCGGTACCAAGCGCATGTAGCTGGGGCCGCTGCTCCTAGACCTGCAAATGGATCTGCAAGGCGATGGTCCCGACCACGCCAAGGTCGTGCCCGCTGCTCCTGGTGGGCTAGCGCTCGCCGCGGCGGCGCGGCTGGGGGTGCGGGGGTCGGACAGGGTCGTATGACCGTTGAAGCCGGGTAACTCCGGCCGAGGAAAGGACCCTGACTTCTGGTGCGCTTTCGAAGTTGGCAAGGTAGGGGTGATTGGCGATGAGCCTTCAAACGCCCGATAAGATCAGGAGCTGAACCGCCCCGGGTTTGCCGGAGGCTGGTTGGTTTGGGTCACGCCGCTAAGGCAGGTGTCTCCAGCTGGGCGTAGTAACGCACCTCGGCCTCGGCCGGTGGCATGTTGCCGATCGGCTCAAGGAGACGTCGGTGGTTGTACCAGTCCACCCACTCCAGGGTGGCGAACTCGACCGCTTCCATGTTGCGCCACGGCCCGCGCCGGCGGATCACCTCGGTCTTGAACAGGCCGATGACGGTTTCGGCCAGGGCGTTGTCATAGCTGTCGCCGACGCTGCCGACCGAGGGCTCGATGCCGGCCTCGACGAGCCGCTCCGTGTACAGAATGCTGACGTATTGCCGGCCGCGGTCGCTGTGATGAATGAGGCCGCCCTTCAGCGGACGGCGGTCGTGCAGCGCCTGCTCGAGGGCATCGAGGACAAAGTCGGTATGTGCTGTCCTCGACACTCGCCAGCCGACGATGCGGCGGGCGAAGACGTCGATGACGAAGGCCACGTAGACGAAGCCCTGCCAGGTGGCCACGTACGTAAAATCAGCCACCCACAGCACGTTCGGCTGCAACGTCCGGAACTGGCGGTTCACCTTGTCCGCCGGACACGGCGTGGCTTTATCGGCGATCGTGGTCCGCCTCTCCTTGCCACGCACCGCACCGTGCAGGCCCATCTGTCGCATCAGTCGCTCCACCGTGCAGCGGGCCACGGCGACGCCCTCCCGCGCGAGTTGACGCCAGACCTTGCGGGCGCCGTAGACCCCGAAGTTGGCCTCGTGCACCCGCCGGATCTGCGCCGTGAGCACTAGGTCCTGCTGGGCGCGCGGCGAGGCCTTCGCCGGGTCGGCGCGCTGTACGACACGGGCATGGTAGGTCGACGGGGCGATCCGCAGCACCCTGCAGATCGGCTCGACCCCGTACTCCCCGCGGTGATCGTCGATGAAGGCGATCATGGCTTCGAGCGGCGGTCGAGCTCCGCCATCGCAAAATACGCCGACGCCTTCTTCAGGATCTCATTCGCCTGACGCAGTTCGCGGACCTCGCGTTCCAGCGCCTTGATCCGCTCCCGCTCCTCCGTCGTCGCACCGGGCCGCTGACCACTATCGCGCTCCGCCTGCCGCACCCACTTCCGCAGCGTCTCCCCCGTGCAACCGATCTTGGCCGCGATCGAGCCGATCGCAGCCCACTGGGACACGTGATCGCCCCCGTGCTCCAGCACCATCCGCACCGCCCGCTGCCGGACCTCAGGCGAAAAGCGGTTCGACGTCTTCTTGCTCATGGCTCCACCCTCTCAAGGTTCGGAGCCTCCGGCAAATCCGGGGCGGTTCAAGCCTTCAGAGAAAGCTGTATTGCAAGGCGAAGGCGGAGCCTGCTTTCCGCTTCTACATCCTCTACGACAAGATCTGCCGCGACGACATCCTCCGCCACGCCTATGCGCTTGCCCACTCCAATGCGGGTGCGCCAGGAGTGGACGGGTTAACGTTCAAGCAGATCGATGCGTCGGGCGTGGAGGACTGGTTGGCGGGTTTGCGTGAGGATCTTGTCTCGAAGACTTACCGGCCTGATCCGGTGCGCCGGGTGATGATCCCAAAGCCCGGCGGCGGTGAACGGCCGCTCGGTATCCTGACGATTCGGGATCGGGTGGTTCAGACGGCGGCGAAGATCGTGCTGGAACCCGTGTTCGAGGCAGACTTCGAGGACAGTGCCTACGGCTATCGCCCGCGCCGGAGCGCGATCGATGCCGTCAAGGAAGTGCACCGGTTGCTGTGCCGGGGGCACACCGACATTGTCGATGCCGACTTGTCGAAGTATTTCGACACGATCCCGCATGCGGAGCTCCTACGATCAGTAGGCCGCCGCATCGTCGATCGGCACGTACTACGGCTGATTAAGCTGTGGCTGCGGGCGCCGGTTGAGGAGCGGGATGGCGACGGGAAGCGGCAGATGAGTGGCGGCAAGGGTCATAAACGCGGCACGCCCCAGGGCGGTGTCGCAAGCCCATTGCTAGCCAACATCTATATCAACCGCTTCCTGAAGCATTGGCGCCAGACGGGACGGGGCAAGGCATTTCGCGCGCACGTCGTCTCCTATGCCGACGACTTCGTCATCCTCAGCCGCGGTCGCGCGGATGAGGCGCTGGCGTGGACGGGGGCGGTCATGACGAAACTTGGGCTGACGCTCAACGAGGCGAAAACCTCGGTGAAGGATGCCCGACGCGAAGGCTTCGACTTCCTTGGCTACACCCTGGGACCGCGCCACCTGCCCAACGGAGGGCGCTGGTATCTGGGGGCGAGCCCGTCCAAGAAGAGTGTGCAGAGGGTCAAACTGAGGTCGGCGAACTGCTTGTGCCAGGCAACAAGAACACCTGGGACGAAGTGCGGACACGATTGAACCGCGTCTTACGCGGGTGGTCGACCTACTTCTCCTATGGCGCTCTCGCGTCTGCATACGAGGCCGTCGATCAGCATGTCTATGACCGGACGCGACACTTTCTCCGTCAACGACACAAAGCGCAGGGGCGTGGAACGGACCGGTTCTCCCGTGAGCATGTCTACGGGGAACTGGCCGTGCTAGGCCTTCGATGCGAGCGCGGGCGGTCGTCGCCGTGGGCCTTGCGATGAAATCAGTCGGAAAGCCGGATGCGGGAAATCCGCACGTCCGGTTTGATGAGCGGGGACGGGAAACGGGGCTTTGCTACCGCGCCCGTCCTCGACTCTACAGATCAAAGGCAAGAAGCGTCACGTCCTGGTCGACACCCAAGGCTTGCTGATGCAGGCCATCATCCACGCCGCCGATATCCAGGACCGCGACGGTGGCGTGCTGCTGATGGGCTCGCTATTCGGCCTCTACCCCTTCCTGTTGAAGCTCTACGCCGACGGCGGGTACCAGGGCGCCAACTTCCAGGCCGGACTGCGGCCAGATCAACCTCGAGATCGTCAAGTGATCCGAGTTGCGCCAGTTCGTCGTGCTGCCGAAGCGCTGGATTGTCGAGCGCTCCATCGCCTGGCTCAATCGCTGCCGACGATTGGCCAAGGATTGGGAGTGCTTGAACCGTCGCGCGCTTGCCTTCCTGCGCTGGGCCTCCGTCCGTCGCATGCTCCGAAGGCTATGTCAGAAAACTACATGATCCCGGATGGACTCTTAGCCTTTTCCCGCCGGTCACGCGTCTTCACCGCCTCGCAGTGCATTTGGAGATTCTTTTTCCATCTTTCGGCGCCAAGCCGTGAATAGCATGTGTTGCAGGTATCACGGCTGTTGGAATAGGCGAGGTAGGGCGTTGCGCTGCAGAGCCGGCATGCTCGATCCTCGATCTGATGAAGGGCGGGCTTGTACCGCGCGCGTTGTGCTTCCGGCGAGTTGCTTGGGAATGAGTTGCGCGGACGCTTGGGCCATTCGGCCAAGTCCAACCTGCCTGTCCGCCGGAGCCGCGAATAGTGCTTCGAGCAGTAGAGCGAGGTAGAGCTGTAGCCTGGCCTGCCGCACCCCGGAACAACGCACGCCACCTAGACCTCCCGCCCGTTTCGGGGTGAATAGAATTTTATCAGGCAAGAAAAACCTTGCTCGAATCCTACTATCGAACTGCAACAAACCCGTGAAGTTCAGCCCATCACGTGATTCTGGAATCGGTTACTGTAATCGTCTAAGCTTCATCCTGCTCAAATGACTTATTGTCTTGAGGGATTGACCGTTGGGGTAATGCACCAGCGGCCTTTTCCGTTTTAAGGCTTCTTGGTCCCTGCCACAGCTTCCTGCACGGCCGTGTTCACCAGACCGCCAATGGCTTCGGCCTCGTTCACCCCATCCAGCGCTGCCGTCCCAACCATGGGATGCATCAGCGTCCTGACCGATGCCAGCACCTCGGCCGGCAGCTTGTCGGCCAGCTGATCCGCCAGCTCGTCCGCCCGCGTATGCATCCTGACGGCCGTGGTGTGATCGACGGTGCCATCAGGTTCGCTCATGTCTCGTCCTCCGGGCCCAAGCTTAGTGCAGGACGGGGATGTGCATAACCCATTGACTCGAATGGATATGCCCCCCCGCACAACCCAAAAGCATTGTCAACCAAACATTAGTATGGCTTTACGCGGTTTTCCGCCATAGGTTGGTTGAACCCGGCCGTATTAGGCACTAACGGGCAACACCATTTCAGACGAGACGAGCCACATGACGGCACCCAACCCGTATACTCGCGACCGCATACTTCAGTTTGCCGACCGCATGGCCCGCGACGCCGAGACGCTGCGCGTGAAGGCCAGCAAGCCGGCTGCCATCCCCGGCCATGGCTACTACATCGTGCAGGTGCGCCTGCCTGACGACAGCCTTCGCCTCGCCACCTGCCACTCCACCTGCCCTGATGATGCCGTCAACCACATCTGCGGAAAGTGGGTCGAGCGGACCGGCCACAAGTTCACCGAGATCATGCCGATCTTCGCCATTCGCTGCGACAAAGACGCGGACTTCTACGAGATCGAGGCAGGGTAATGCAGCGCCACTTCATCATCGTTCTGACCAACCCTGACGGCCAGGTCGGCCTGCTGCCCATCGAGGGCGACATGTCCGTCGAGACGGCCGCTGCAACCGCTGAAGCGATTCTGGGCGGCAGCGACGAAGCACGCTCCGTCTGGATCGCCGAAGTCCCGCCCGGCGCTGTGCAGTTCTACCGCGTCAACAACGACAAGCGCCGCGTGGAATGGGAGGAATTCCACCACCGCCAGCACTAACTGTCGGGTCGCGGAACATTGTTGGGACCCGGTTGAGCTGGCCATCGTAACCTACGCCTACCGCTTCAAGAGCCTTCCTGCTGCTGCCGTACGCCGGAGGGCACCGTCAAGTGGTTTTGTCAGGTCTCGCGCCAGTAGGGTCGTTTGGCTGGCCGGGCCTGGGCGGGTAGGCTTCCAGGGCCAGCGGCGCGGGAAGTGGCGATGGAGTGTGTGGCCTGTGGCTCCGCTGCCGTGACGGAGCGGCCAGAGCGTACCGCCCGAGGCTACCGCCGGTTCCGCTGCCGAGACTGCGGCAAGCAGTACAACGAGCGCAGCACCGGGCTGCTGAACCATACCCAGTACCCATCCGACGTCATCGCCCTCGTGGTGCTGTGGCGGCTGCGCTACCGCCTGACCCTGCGCGACCTGGCCGAGATGTTCCTACAGCGCGGCCTCGTATTCAGCCATGAGGCCGTGCGCGACTGGGAGGCGAAGCTCGCACCGGTGCTGGCGGACGACCTCCGTCGACGACGGCACGGCAAGGGCGGCGCCCGCGGCCGGCACTGGCACGTTGACGATACCTATTTAAGAGTTCGTGGTCGCTGGGCGTATCTGTATCGGGTAATTACCCACCCCCTGACTTCTGCGGCGGAGTGGTCAGGCCGTGACGGTCGTCAGGATCGTGCCGAACACGCTGGTGCCGGGCACGAGGCGGG
>NZ_KN050758.1:12140-46268 GCF_000745835.1 Belnapia moabensis DSM 16746
GTAATTACCCACCCCCTGACTTCTGCGGCGGAGTGGTCAGGCCGTGACGGTCGTCAGGATCGTGCCGAACACGCTGGTGCCGGGCACGAGGCGGGCGGTGTCGACGACGGTGCGCACGTCCGCCTCGCCTTGGGCGGCCCACATCGCGCGATAGCCGTTGGTGACCTTGCGCTGGATCACGGCGGGACGGAGATCGCGCTCGCAGGCGTTGTTCGTTGCTCCGACTTGGCCAGGCCAGTCCACGAAGGTCAGAAGCTGGTCGCGCGCTCGTCGCAGCTTCGCTTGCAACGCCCGCGTCAGCTCGCAGCCGCTGGGGGCTGCGAGGATCGGGTCCAGCCTGCGCTCGAGTGCCCGCCGCTTGGCGGCCAGGGTGGAGGCGGCCAAGCCTGCGGCGGCGTCGGCCAGAGCAAAGGCTGAGCCCAGCCAGAGCTTGAGCCGGAACGGCACGGGGTCGTCGCTGGCCTCCACTGCATACGCCACGTCGCGCGCCAAGTGCGCCAGGCAGGTCTGCTGGGCCAAGCCGTGGCCCTGTTGCGCCGAGTAGCGGTCTGAAAGCCAGACCGCGGGGCGGTGCCCGTCCATCATGGCGCGCACGACGGAGGCGGCGCGCGTCGGCGCGGCCTGGTGCACCACGGCATCCTGGCAGCGGAATACCCAGTGGTAGCCGCTGCAGCCCTCGATCCGCACACCGGTCTCGTCGGACGCGACCACCTGGGCACGGCGCAGAGCCACGACAGCCGCCTCTCGCCCGGGCTGGAACCGGCCTTGGGCGCGGCGCAGCAGGTTCATCAGCCCACCTTGGCTGAGGCGCAGCCCAAACAGATCGGCCAGCGCGGCCTGCAGCCGCTCGTAGGAGAGCGCCTGGTAGGTCTTGAGGTAGGTGGCCACAGCATGCAGGCGCGGGCCGAAGGGCGTGCCGCTGACCGGCACTGGCGCCACCGCCCGCGTGCCGCATCCGGGGCAGCGCACCGCCAGGCGGTGGTGGTGCACCACCCGCGGCCGGACCGCGGGCAGCTCGATGTGCTCCCAGACCCCGGCTGCTTCGGTCGGTAAACCGGGCGCGAGCTCCATTCGGCAGCACGGGCAGACCTCAGGGCGGTGGGCGACCCTCTCGGACACATCGTCGCTCAAGGGACGGCTGCGACCCTCGTGGCCCGGCTTGGCGCCTCCAGGCTTGGCGCGCTCGCGCCGCTCCTTTCGATCCGTGGACGGCGGCTTAGAGGATGTGCGCGAGGTCTTCTCCGGCCGCTGCAGCCGCAACACCAGCTCGATCAGCTCCGCCTTGCTCAGGTGCTCAAGCTCGTCTCGCTGCATGCCAAGATCGAATCAGCCAACCCGCTCCCGCGCAAGGGGGGGTGGGTAATTACCCAGTATCTGTCCCACATGACCGACCACCGCTCGGTCACAAAGATCGTGGAGGCCGGGATCGGGGTGAACCGCACTACCGTCTGGCGTTGGCGCCATCGCTTCCTCAAGGCTGCCGCACAGGACAACGCGACGACCCTCTCCGGGGTGATCGAGGCCGACGAGACATTCTTCGTCCGCTCCTGCAAGGGGCACCGAGGATGGGTGAAAGGCAGACCGCCCGAGCCACGCGCCGCGCGCCCGCGTGCGTGGGGCGCCACCAAGCGGGACCTGTCGGGCGAGCAGGTGCCGGTGCTGACCGCTCTGGACAATGCGGGTGGGGTCTACGAAGCCACTCTGCCATCGCTGGCAGCGATCGAGGCGGCGCTGGACGGCCGGTCGCCGCCGGGTCGGTGGTCTGCTCTGATGGCACGACGGCCTATGTGAAAGCGGCGGTAAAGGCGGGCGCCGAGCATCGCCGGGTCGTGGTGCCGACCATCACGCCTGGGGCGGCGAAGGCCGCTCCGGTGCCAACCAAGCGGCGGCAAAAGGGTCGCCTTGGGCTTTGGCGGGTGAACGCGCACCATGGCCAGATTAGAGCTGGTGAACGGGCGGTGCCGCGGCGTGACGACCCGGTATCTCGGCAACTACCTCGGTTGGCACCGAGCGATGCTGCGCACGGGCTTCACCGGAAAGGCACTACTGGATCGGGCGCTGGCGTAGTCCGATCTGCCATCCGCCGTGGCCACCCCACACCCAAGTCGAACTGCGCCTTGGTGAATGGCGTGCTAAGCTGCCAGCTGCGCCATCGTCAGCTGACCTCGAAGCGCCTCCAGCGCCACCTCCGCCTTAAAATCTGCCGAATACCACGCTCGCTTGCCCGTCATCCGGGCCCGTCCTTCTCACAGGCGCACCGAGCTTAACCACCTGTCCGAGATCCAGGGACCACCTCACACGAGCCCGAACCCGTCCGCCGGGGACCGCTTATGGAACCCTGCGAGGCACCGTGACTGAACTCGTCTTCGAAGCCTCTCCGCCAGGAGACGTTGAGCAGATAATCCACCCGCTAGCCGCAGCATTGATCGTGAACTGCCCCCGCCCGGCGCACCGCCCCGGCGTAGCTGAGACCGATCGAGGAGGCGCGAAAGAGGTGGCATCTGCAACGAGCGGAGCAGCCATAGCAGTGGACACCCTGCGTCGGGCGGGACCATCATTTAATGAGACCTGTGCGCGGGTCGCTGGAGGCGCAGCATACGGTAGCTAGAAGCTTGCCGCGACCGCCACCTAATGTGGCTCAGCGGACCCGCGCCCAGGTCTCATAAGAAGTGCGCCGAGATCATCGCCCGTCATCCCCGGCAAGTTTGGGGCGACCTCAGCTACTTCACCGAGGTGCTCGCCAACGGTACGTCGCACACGGGCGCGGTTGAGGCACTCCGAAGCCTTGCCTCGCACCCCGCAGCGCCGAATTTGCTCTACGGCTCCGACTGGATCATGGTCGGTCAGGAAGACGGTGCCGATAGCTACGCCACGCGCGCAGTGTCGGCAGTAGCGGAAGCGGGCTTACCGGTTGAGGATTTCGCGTGGCGCGCTGCCGCGCGTTTCCTGGGATTAGATCGCCCCGGAAAGCCCCGCGACCGCCTTCTCGCCTTCCATGTCGGCGATCCGGAGGCGCTAGCCGCCCTGCGCCTGTTCATGCCCGGGCTACCGCATACGACTTGAGCTAAGGGTCAGACCGCAGCAGGTCACTCGGCACCACGAGGCGGTTCTGCAATTCAAATGTCGAGTTTCTCAGATTGAGACCCTCGGGCAGTTCAAGGGCCAATGTAACCACATGATCGCGTACCTTGACTCGATCCTCACGGACTCGAACAATCGAGAGTCTATATGAATTGGCGCGGATCTGATCGAGGCGCAAAGTGAAGTGCGTAGCGTCTGTCCCGCCGCTCGACCTGACGTCGATCAGCACCTGGGTGCTTTCCATCTTCAGCCCGTACAGGACCGGCAGGTTTCCTTGCATTTGAACTTCTTTGGAGCTAGTTGGCTCGATACTCAGTAAAAAAAAGCAAATTACTAAGAATAATAAAATCTTAGCACGGAACAAATTTCGACATCGCTTAGAATTGGTCCGTGGAACAAGTTCCGGGAGTGCGGTTGAACCGGCTTTTTGTACATACCTTTCACGGCCAGCTTGGCAAGTATCCCAATGAGGCTCCGTGCAGGGATTCTGCAGCGAGCGCACCATGATGGAACTCCTTCCTACCAGTCGCTTGTACTTATGTGACAGCGCGGCCCGACACCCGGAAGTGGCGTGCCGCGTCTGCCGAACGTGCTAGACGGTCTATTTGGCTCCTATCGCACCGATCGTGGACGCAATCCAAGGGGCCGCAACCGTCACCCGACCATAAACGCCGTACTTGAGTCGGCGTCCACATCCATGTCCAAAACTTACAACACCGACCAAGGTTGGTGTCCCCTGGGTCGTGGCTGCCAACGGACCGCCGCTATCACCTTGACAAGAATCGACGCCACCTTGCTCTCTACCAGCGCACAGCATATTGGATGTTATGTCCCCGTCGTAACTCTCAGGTCGATTGCAGACTTCGTTGGGTACGACTGGCACCTCAGCGCCGAGTAGATTTAACGACCCGGGTCCGTTCTCCGCTGTGGCTCCCCATCCAGTAACCCACGCACGAGTCCCAGGCGTCACCTGCGTGTTGGCCTCCGCCAGCGCAATTGGCTTGCCCGCAGTAACAGAAGCGCTGAGGCGGAGAAGCGCGAAATCATTGTCGTTTGTATCAGGATTGTACTGTGGATGTATAACCAGCTGCGCGACTTGAAGTCTCTCGCCACCTGCCGCATACAAGCTGGTGCCAGTAACCACATTTACACGGTCCGGATCCTTGCGAACTAGTGTATTTTCAAGGCAGTGTGCTGCGGTTAGCACCCAATTTGGTGCAATTATGCTCCCGCCACAAAATTGCGAACGTTGAGGTTCCTGAAATCGGCCTAGTACTAACGCGACCTGCCATGGAAAGTCTGCGATTGCGACGGGTTCACCACCAAGGATTTTGTTGTTATTTCGAGTAATTTCCGCTTGGCGGCTCAGTTCTCTCAACACTTCAGGAGATATGCTCTGGCGTTCTGGCAGGGCTAGCTGCCTAGCAGAAGGACTCTGGCCAAACGCTGAGGGGTTGAAGCCCACTGAACTCGGTACAAGGATTGCCGCGCAGACCAATGCCTGAAAAAGTTTCATTACTCTCCTCCCCTGTTCTCCTATCGGATTCGAAGTCTAGGCGGACGACGTCAGCGGGTCGGAGTACCGCTGAACTGCTCTAGACTAACCATCCGCCACGTTCTTCGCCTCAACAAAGTTGGTGAGCGGACCTCCGGCCAGGAGGGCTTTACCCACTAGCACTCAGGCTGCCCGACGAGCGGTATCGCCAAAGTGCCCCGATGTTCCTCATGCTCGGCCGCCCCGGCCGACTGCAGCGCCCTCTATCGCTTTGACAGATCGTCCGCCTCGAGCGCGGCCCGAATCTGCGATGCGCTTACCCCGAAATTCTCTGCCGAAAGTGCTCGCCGATAAGCGTCGATATTTCCACTGTGCATAGGGCGAGCGTCGCCGCAGCAAACGTGAAGACCGACGACCTGCCAATCGCCGTGCTGGTCTTGCCGCAAGATCGGAGCGCCAGACGTGCCTTTTCCAGAGCTGCAACGGTGAAGCAGGAGTGGTGTTCCAGCTAAGCTCCGCCCTTCACACTGTGCGGCGACACGTTGAACGTCCCCCCAAGGATGCTGGACAAGCCAGACTGGGCCGCCTGCTGACGAAGGTAGATCAGATCCGACCGCCAATCGCGTCCTGTCTGCAGCATCTTTCAGCCGAATGGATTTCGGGTCCACGCGTAGCAGCGCAAAGTCCGCAGCGTCATGCACTTGAGCTCCTTCCCGAGCCTCGTCCGTCACCCTGGATTGCCCGTCTACGGTCATTACCCAAATCGGTCGAGGATCCTTGACATAGGCAATCTCTACGCAATGCACTGCGTGAGTTCCCGTATCGTCAAACGCAGTATCGATATAGTCAAACAGAATTCCGATCCGGCTGCAGGCCGTCCGCTGCCAGCCCGTAGGCCGATCGGGAGGAATCAAGCCGCGGACGCAATGCGCCGCCGTGGCCAATATTTCCGAGCTGATCAAAAATCCTGTGCACGCAAAGGTGCCGGCAGGCTCAGCAATCTGCACCATTGCAACCGCGCGAGACGCAGTGACTATGGAGCGACTAGCCGGATCCACGGCGGCCGCAAGCAGGCTTACCCGCGTTAAGCCGGACGCAAGCTGTTGGGGCGCGTCGGGCGGCGGGAGCGGCACGAGGGCGCGCGAGATTACTACGCGGCCCGAAACACCGGGATTACCACGAAGCCGAACACGGACTGCACGAGCCGCCAAGGGAACAGTACGCATCGCGTCACTGCTCTGACCACGAGTGAAGGCGATCGAATCTAGCAGCGTGCCGTTGATTGAATCGATAAAATCGAGTTCTACAGTAGCATCAATCTTCTCCGCGTATGCTTCGAGGACTACATATCTACGCGGGTTATTGGAAATCACGACGGGGGACAGATCAAATATACGATCATTGTTAACGAACCATGAGCCGTTGCGGAAGTCTAGGTGACGTAATCCGGAACCTAAATCTTCTAGGTGCCTCGCCTCGGGCGAGATGGGCATGCACGGCGCTGCCGAACATGTCCATAGATAGCAAACCAAGGCCACAAATAAGTTTTGGATCGTTTGCCTCACGGAGTACACCTCCAGGAGCACCGAGTGAAGTTGTCGAGCTGTCCCAAGCTGGCCTGAAACCCAGAGGCCGGCCCAGGCCAACCCGCGGACACTTGGCAGCGCAACGGAAGGCGGACCAGTGATGCATCGACCAGCTTGATAACTAGTGCGTCTCCGGGCTTCGCCCGTACAATGGCCTCATAGACACTCCCTTGGATGCGGCGAAGCCGCTGCACGTATCTGAATGGCAACTCGTTAAGACCGTTGCCTCCTGCTTCGGGCAGAGTAATTCCCTGCGACCGGCTATTGTCCAATACGATGCGTCCTCCGGCATTCTCGCAAAGTGTCGTAAGCGCCTGCTCTGGCGACGGAGGATCAGACGGATTGCCTTCTGCTAACTCTATGCGGTCGCGCTGGAGGTCCAAGGCGCGTGTCGCGTTGATCCGCCCAAACTTGGCGTAGTTGCTGTCGAGCCGGTCGGCCGTGAAGCGTATACGATCCGCGACAAGGTTTGCTGCCGCCTCGTCTAGACGGAGCCCGAGTTCCACAGTCTTGGCCACTATCTGAGCTGCCAAGGCGGTCACATAAGGTGCAGCAAATGAGCTTCCCCACATCATGACTTGCCCCGAACCCGCCCCGTCGGAGCCGATACCGATCCCGACTGCGCCAACATCGAAAGCTGGTCCGTACAGGACAAGTGGCTCATTCTCCGCTGATCTATCTCCGTCCACGGTGGCCGGGCAGAACTCGGAAATTGCCTCTGGGCTTTGAGTGCGTCCAGGCCACGCTTGGATCAACGTCTGAATATGCGTGCAGCGCAGGATATCCTTCCCCTCCGGGGCCAAGCCCACGACGGATATAAAGCCCGCCGTCTCCGAACGGCGCGAAAGCGATGCATAGCCGGATGGCTCATCCATGGGTGTGTCAGGCTGTGACGGATCGTTTCTCCGGCTTCGGTTCCCAGCTGCGACGGCGACAACGAAAGGCGCGAGTTGAGCCGGCTGCCCGCTTGTGGGTCTACCAGCGATCAACCACAGGAACTGCTGTACCTGCTCCAACGACGTAGGTGCGCAAGATAGATTCGCGACGCGCGGAGCGTGGAGCGGCCGTATGATACTCCTAGCGTCGGCGACATTGCTCATCAGCCAATCTAGAGACTTTACTGGGTCGGCATCTCGATCGCGGACGATACGACGCGAGTCCCACACATGGCTCCAAACCCGCGAGTTCGGCACCAACCCGTTTCTTGAATGGACCAGCATCTCGGCAATGACCGTGCCATGGTCGTTTGGTACCGCGGCGTCCCCACAAGGCCCCAAAGGGGATCTGCCATAGCGGGGAGGAAAACGATCCAGCCACGCTACTGCGTTACCTGCTACCAGTTCGTGCTGATCTTGGCGCGTTTCAGCCTCGCTTCTGTATTGCCATTTCGGCGCAGCATCTATCGGTCGCTCAAGACCTGAGCGGTTCCGGGTAACCTCACCATCCCAAACTCCTATCAGCCGCGCTCCGCTTGGGGGCTGGGCGTCAGGAAAGCGCATTGTACTGCGTAAGGCTGCTATCTGGCTGCCAACAGCATCTTGAGAGATTGGAATCTGCGCTAGGAACTGCGCTCGGTCACCAGCGTGCAACGAAGCCCGAATGGACTCGCGGCAGGACGTAAAGATGTTGCCGGTCGGTCCGTCACCCGGGCCGAGGTGGGGCCTCGCCCGACGTAGCTCGGCGTTGCCCGCGCGCACCGCTGCCTCGATCGACGAGCAACGGTCGTCTGCGTTAATTTTCTCGCTGACGGGGGCGACGGCCACGGATAGGAGTGCGGCCGGGAGAGCGACGACACCGGAGAGTTCTTCCCACCAACGTTCACCGTCGCCCACCTCAGCAGGTGCGAAAAGGTCGCTTTTCTGTGCGCGGAGCCACGCTTGGGGTTGGCGCGGATTTCTCTCAAGAATTCTTATCTGACAAACATGATCAAAGGTCTCACACCCCCGCGTAATTCGAGTCACGATAGTCGGAATCCTAATACTCTCTTTCGGGTCAGTGAAACGTCTGGTAATAATGGTAATATTTTGGGTAATGGTGACGTCTGGAATGCAAATAAAATTACGCTGATTGTTTGCTGCCGCTTTGCTCTTGTCCATGCAGGCGTCGGCTGGCGGTGGTTGCTTGGGATCTAAAGTCCATCGCCAGACAGGGCGCCCGTTGGGTTTGCTACGCTCACAGACGTGGGAATTTACCGGCTCGCACAATGCATCTGAAAGCTGCGACAAATCGAACCAACTAGGCAGACCGTACCGATCTCGAAGCAGTACGCCAGGAACTTCGCTACGCAGTACAAGTTCTGGCCGGAGTGGGACAGCTTTGTTGCGCGCTAGATGCAACAGGGCGGCAGCGAGAGGTATGGAAGCGTCGCCACCTACGACACTAAAGCCGAGATCGATGGGTTGCGGCTCCTCCTGCGTAGTTTGGGCAGCCGCCGGTATCGAAGTGCCAGCCGCGAACAGAAGCGCAACTGCAGTCACCAAAATGCGGCTCTGCTGCAAAACACGTTTCTCAAGAATATTTCCGCCAAAAAATTTTGGAAATACTCGCATTGTCCTAGGCTCCACAATTAGTGCCGTGAGGAACATTTCATAACCTTCGCCTATCTGCGCCTACCGCAGGTCATAGTTTGTGTTATCTGGCCCTATTCACGCAAATGCGAGCAAAGGGTCGGCGTGGCGCAAATCCAGCAACAGAATCAAGCTATCGAACTAAGATGTCACGGTTAAGAAGCTGTACGCAATTAAAAGCCCTGCTGCGTCTGGATTTGGGCGACAGGTCGACGCGCAATGATGGAGATCATTGCAATTTCGACGTGCTCGGCAAGGAGGTCGGCGGCGCAGTCGTACACGATGTTGAGCCGCCGGTAGCGACCGAGCCAAGCGAACAGCTACTCAATAGTCGGCCCTGAATAACCCCGTCAGGCTGCGCGGGCTGTAACTGGGAGATGGTCCGGCTGGGCGATTGCGGGGATGAGGCTGGTGAGGAGGGCGAGCAAAAAGGCTCCCAGGTAGGCGAGGATCTTGCGGATGTTGTGACCGCAGCCGCAGAGGACGGCGTAGAGGGCGTCACCGATCGTGCCCTTGAGGGCGCATCGGGCGAGGCGTCCGTGAGATTTCATGTGGCCGATCTCGGGTTCGATGGCGCTGCGTCGCCGCAGGAGCTTGCGCAGGCGTGCCGTAAGAAGCTGTACACGATTAAACTCCTTGCGGCGCCGGGGTTTGGCCGACGAGCCGGCTTGCGATGATGGAGATTATCGCAATCCAGATATGCCCGGCAAAGAGGTCTGCGGCGCGGTCGTAGACGACGTTGAGCCGCCGGTAGGGGCTGAGCCAAGCGAACATTCGCTCGACGACCCACCTGATCCCGTTCGGCAGGAAGCGACCCTCGCGCGTGCCGCCGGGCGAGGCCGAAACATGGATGTCGTGCTCGATCGCTGCCGCAGCGAAGGGCGCGCCCTTGAGGCTGCTGTCGCCGAGGAGAGCCCCCTGGCAGCCAAGCGCGGCCAGCCGCGGCAGCATCGGCATGACGCCGGTGCGCGTCAAGATAGTTGTCGCCTTGGTTTCGTAACAGCTCCCCTAACCGGTCTGCTTCGACGTGCTGAGCGCGACGATGCTGTCGCGCTCGGGGTTGAGGGTGACGGCGCCGATCGGGGTCCAGTTGCGGGTCGGCCCGCTCCAGCGGCGAGGATTGGCCTCGCGGGCCTGCTGGTACAGCGCGTGACGGGCGGCCAGGATGGGCCGGTCCTCGGTGGTATGGCGCTGGGCCGGGGTGACGTAGCGGATGCCGCTGTGACGATGGTCATGGTTGTACCAGTGCACAAAAGCGGCCGCCCACTGCCGCGCCTCGGCGAGGTCGGCAAAGCCCGCGGCGGGGAAGTCGGGGCGGTACTTGGCGGTGCGGAACAGCGCCTCGGCATAGGAGTTGTCGTCGCTGACCCGGGGCCTGGAGTGCGAGGGCGCGATGCCAAGCCAATGCAGCATGGCCAGCACGGTGGTGCCCTTCATGCTCGGGCCGTTGTCGCCGTGCAGCACCGGACGCTGCGCACGGGCATGGATGCCCTCGGCCAGCGCGGTGCGGCGGACCAGATGCGCGGCGTGCTCGGCCTGGTCGGTCTCATGCACCTCGTGGCCGACGATCTTGCGGCTGAACAGGTCGAGGATGAGGAACAGGTAGAACCAGCGGCCCTGCACCCGGGCCCGCAGGAAGGTCACATCCCAACACCAGACCTGCCCAGGAGCAGTGGCCACATGCGTGCTGGGTGGCCCTGCGGTCCGCGGTGGGCGAGCCCGGCCGCGGTGCCGCATCTGACCATGGTCACGCAGCACGCGATGGAAGCTGGCCTCGCTGGCGACATAGATGCCCTCGTCGGCCAGCACCGGGACGAGCCGGGTCGGCGGTGTGCTGGCGAAGCGCGGCTGGTTGGCCAGCTCGACGATGCGCGCCCGCTCTGCCTCGCTGAGCGCATGTGCCGGCCGTGACCGGACGGCCTCGGGCCGGCGGTCGGCCCGGACCTGGCCGTCCTCGGCACGCCAGCGCTGGACGGTGCGCTGGTCGATGCCGGCCAAGGCACAGGCCCGGGCCAGCCGGGCACCGGCGGCGCAGGCCGCCGTGATCTCAGCCATGAGGGTCTGGCGGTCCTCCAGGCGGGTCATTCGTCCTCGCCGTCGCGGAAGACCGCATCCAGTTTTTTTCGCAGCACCAGCAAGGCGGCCGTTTCGGCCAGGGCCTTGTCCTTGCGGTGCAACTCGCGCTCGAGCTCCTTGACCCGCCGCCGGTCCTGCCGCGCCTCGACGGCGCTGGCCGCTCGCGGCTCGCCGAGGCCGGCAATCGCATCATGCTTCCAGGCCTCCAGCTCAGCGGGGTAGAGGCCCTGCTCGCGGCACCAGGCACTGCGGGCAGCCTCGTCCATCGTCGCCGTGGTGATCACCGCCTCCAGCCGCGCCGCCGGCGTCCAGCGCTGGTTGTTCGTCAGCTTACCAGGTGCGGCCAGCGCCTGAGCTCGCCAGCGCTCCAGCGTGCCGACGCTGACCCCCACCTCGCGGGACACCAGATCGATCGCCGCGCTCTCCGGTGGCAGCAGCCGCGCTACGATGCGGTCCCTGAAGGCTTGTCCGTATCTCGCCATTCGCGATCATCCACGCCCCTCATTGCGTGATCCTATCCACGCGACAACTGCTCTGACACAGGGGGACGCCAGCGCGGTCGTCCGTGTTGGCCGGCTGCAGTTCGAGATCGAGCAGCGCTCCGTGCTTGTCGCAGACCGCGAACAGCTTCACGCCTTGATCAGCTTGCCACCATCGATGCCGCGCGCCCAGGCGGTCGGGGCTAACCGTAGCGAGCGGCTGTCAGCCACCACCGCCGAGGGCAGCACCTCGTCGCCGCAGGCCAGTCGCCAATCGAGCGCGAGACGTTGGTCCAGCCGGCGCCACAGGCCCAGGCGGGTCCAGCGCGCGAAGCTGCTGTGCAAGGTGGTGAAGGGAACACCCGAGAGCCAGCCGGCGATGCGCCACTGCAGGCCGCCAAAGGTGGGGGTCCAGATCAGCCCGATCAGGCGTCGCCGCAGGGTCAGGTCTGGCTTGCGGTCGCAGCAATGTACGCCGACCCGCTCGCAGTCCATGGCCTCCAGTTCCGCCTCGACCGCGAAGACGAAGACTTCGATGTCGGCCAGTGTGTTCCAGCCGTCGCCACGGCTGGGTCGAGGAACGCGGCGGTCGGAAGGCGGAGGCAGGTCGGCATTGCTGCGTAGGCTGGTGCGAGACATCGGCCCAACATGGTGAGGCTCAGCCGGCGCACTGCCCTACGTATCGGAGCAGTCCCGAAAGGGCCGGCTTATTTCGCGTTCAGACTCTTAGGCCCATCCGTGCAAGCTCGCGCCATATTGAACTAAAGCCTCTAGGTCGGGCCAATCCTCATTGGCGCGGTCATTTACGAATGTTTCATACTGGCTGAGGGTACTTTGACAGCCGGGCATTGTTACGAAATTCCAACGTCGTAGTCCGGGGCGTCTGCCGCAAGCGGCCCCCGGATCGTCGGCGGAAGGGCGGCAGACGGGCGCAATCGCATGGTTAGGCACATCCCCTCGTCACGCCTTGGGCGGTAGAGGGTTCGGCACCGTTCCTTAAGGGAGACGAAGTCGGATGAGCAGTCCCGTGAAAGCCAGCGAGGTCCCAGATTGCAGCCGCCACCCTGCCGACACGCTCGGCATGCCGGCGGAGGACATGCGACGGCTCGGCTACAAGGTCGTGGACCTCGTCGTCGAGCGCCTGATCGGGAGGGATTTGGAGCCCGCCATCCTGACGGGCACTCCCGAAGCGCTCATGTCCCGCCTTGACGGCGGACTCCCCGAGGCGCCGGTCGATCCGGACAATTCGCTCGACCTCCTGGTCCGGGTCGCGCTGGCGCACCAGCAGCACGGCGACCATCCGCGGTACTTCGCGCGGGTGCCGGGACCGTCCTCCTTCGCGGCGGTACTCGGCGAGTGGCTGGGGACCGGCTTCAACGCCATCTCGGCGTCGTGGGGCGGCGGCTCCGGGCCGTCTACCGTCGAGCTCGTCGCGCTAGAATGGCTGCGGCAGTTCATCGGCCTGCCGCCGGGGACCGAGGGGGTGCTCGTCTCCGGCGGGTCGCTGGCGAACCTGACGGCCTTCGCCGCGGCGCGGACTGCACGTGGCTCTGGCGTTGCCTACCTGACGGATCAGGCACATGCCTCGCTGCCGCGGAGCCTCCGCGGCCTGGGCTTCGCACAGGAGCAGGTCCGCACGCTCGAGAGTGACGCGAACCTGCGGATGCCCCCCGACGCGCTGCTAGCAGCGATCGCCAAGGATCGGAGGGCGGGCCGGCATCCGTTTATGGTCGTCGCGTCTGGCGGGACGACGAACGCGGGCACGATTGATCCGCTGCCGGAGATCGCTAGGATCTGCAAGGCTGAGAACCTATGGTTCCACGTGGACGGCGCGTATGGCGCGCCAGCGGCCGCCACCGCACAGGGGCGGAGATGTCTCGCCGGCATCGAGCACGCGGACAGCTTGGTCCTCGACCCGCACAAGTGGCTCTTCCAGCCCTACGACGTTGGCTGCGTGTTCGTGTCTCGGCCCGGCACCTTGGAGCGGTGCTTCGCCCTGGACGCGGAGTACCTGCGGGACGTCACGGCGGACCGCGGCCAAGTCGACTTCCGCGACCGGAGCCTCGAACTGACGCGTCGCGCGCGTGCCCTGAAGTTGTGGATGACGTTTCGGACCTACGGCTGCGAGAGGCTGCGCGCGGCGATCCGGCGCGGAATCGCGCTCGCTGAGTTCGCTGAAGCCTGCCTGCGCGGAAGCCCCGCCACCTGGGAGGTCGTTGTTCCGGCCCAGATCGGGATCGTCTGCTTCGCGCTTCGGAACGCCGGTGAAGGGGAGCACGCCAGGCGGGCGAAGGCCGTCTCGGACAGCGGTTACGCCGCGGTGTCCTCCACCATGTTGAAGAGCCGGAGCGTGCTTCGGCTGTGCACCATTAACCCGCTGACGACCGAGGACGACATCGCGGGTACAATAGACAGGCTCGCGCGACCCGCCTGATGCAGTCCCGCGCATCTCCTGGCCTGCGAGCACGCGAGGCGGCCGAGCCGCTTTATGGCGGCGGCCACGGCAAGGACCGCAATGACAAGCCCGCGGGTTGGAGGCATGCATTCAATCCGCTGCGGCATCTGACGTAAGCTGCCGCCACCCGAGCCCCGTCAGCCAACCGTGGCGACGCGCGTGAACCAGACAAGTGGGGCTCCCGCGCCGGGCCGTACACCCAGCCTGTCGATACGGCCATCGAGGTCGTAGGCGAACATGATCCGCGCGTCCGATAGCGCCGGCGGATCGTCGGCCACCAGGAACACGTCGTGGTGCAGCGGCCGGAGCGGCCGCTCCTGGCCATTCAGCACGAAGGCAAGCCGCCCGCGCGTCCGGCCGCGGGTGATCGCGATATCTCCGTAGCCTGGATGAGCGTAGCGGCCGACATACTCCTTCATGGGATGTGACGGCGGCGGTCGCCGCGGCTGACACGGTGCGTCTGGCGGAGCCGCGGGATTCCCGGCGGGCGCTCGCTCCAGTGGTGACCGGGGCGCCGCCGTTGAGGCGATCTCGTCGAACCACCGCTCCGGCGACTCACCCAGCAGCAGGTCGCGCAGCACGGCTGCGGCAATGTGAGGCACTGGGTTCTCGTCCCCCAGGTTGCTCAAAGCGACGCAGCCGATGCCGGCGTGGGGCAGGAGGGACAGCACGGCATGGAAGCCGTCGAAGCTGCCGGTGTGCGTCACGATCTTGCCGCCCAGGTGGCTCGAGACGAAAAAGCCAAGGCCGTGAGCGAGAGGCGCGGAGGCCTCGGCCAGGCCGGGCGCCTCCACGAGAATCTGCGCGCGATGCAAATCGCCGAGGACGGCGCCGCTCAGCACCCGCCTGCCCTCATGCACGCCCCCTGAGAGGTGGAAGCGGAGGAAGACGAGCATGTCGTCTAGGCAGGAGACCATGCCACCCACTGGATCTAGGCCGTCCTCCATCGAGCGCCACGGCACGCGGCGCCGCGCGCCGCGGCCGCAGCGTGCCGCGAGATGGGGCGTCGCCGCCATCCCGTCGAGCGCTGCCGGTGCGAGGTCGCGGAGAAAGCTCGTGGCCTGCAGCCCGAGCGGCCTGAGGACCTCGCGCATCACGAGCTCGGGCCAGGGGAGGCCGGCGACACGGCTGGCGGCGACGGCCGCTACAGCAAAGGCCATGTTCTGGTATTGCCAGCGGCTGCGGAATGGAGCGGTCGGCGCAATGGCGCGCAGCCGCTCCGGGATGTCACGCAGGGTTGGACCGCGGCCGTACCAGGTCAATTCGTGCTCCGGCAGGCCGGTCCGGTGCGAGAGCAGGTCACGCAGCGTCGCCTCGGCGCCGGCGATCGGGTCTTGTAGGCGAAATTCTGGCAGGTATCGCCAGACCGGCACGTCCCAGGAGAGGAGCCCCGCCTCCACCAGCCTAGCGATGGTTGTCGCCGTGAAAGGCTTAGTCAGCGAGCCGATAGCGAAGCGCGTCCGCGGCGTGACCGCGTCGTGCACCGACGCGTCGCGGCGGCCGTAGCATAGGGCGTGGACGACCCCCTCCTCGGCAACAGCGCCGACCGCGAGCCCAGGAACGCGCCAACGGCGCATGGCGCGCTTGATCAGGGTGGCGGAACGCATCTGCCAATTCGGACCTGCCATGACCCGCGCGAAGGCCTCCTCCACCCATGCCCTCGTCCCATTCGGGCCGGCGATAAGAGCGGCGGCCGCGCCGCAAGCCCCTGCGGCCACGTCAGATGGAGGGCAGGTCTAACCAAGTCCATCGGCGGCCCGTCATGCCGACATCGCGACCGCTTCGCTTACAGAGCGCTCACAATTGTATGGCTTGCCGAGCCTCCGCAAGCATAGAGTTTGCACCGGCAACCAAGCATAGAATGTGCACCGGCAACGGAGGTCGCTTCATGCATCCGTATTTCGACCTGTTGAGCCGTTCGGGCGAGTTGCAAGACAACACCGCGGGAAGGTATCGTGAGTTGTGGCGCGCCTATGCTGCCGACCTGCAGCGATTTGCGGTAGATGCGCAGGGCAAGTCGCGGGATCTGTGGCAATCCTATTTTCAGGAGACCCGCGCTGCTGGGGCGGGCGACGATACCTCCGAGCGGATCGGTGCGGCGCAGACCAACTTCCAGCGCGCCTATGCGGAGCTCGAAGAGCGCTACGTGCACGCATGCAAGGAGCGCCAGCGCAGCTTCGCGTGCGATCAGTCGTCGCTCCAGGCAGAGTATGGCCAGCGCTCGATCGAAAGCTTGATGCAGTATCTCGAGGCACTCAGAACGAGCCTAGCCCAGGGTGCCTCCAGAACGCCTACCAGTCGCGTGGATGACGGCAAGTCCTAAGCCGATGACTGGAGATCAGCGGGGCGTGCACGGCGCGATCGCGCCCGCAGCAGAGGGCGGGCCCTTGGGCTCGAGTGAGCTGCGAACCACAGGATCGACAGCGCTCTCGCCCGAGCGGCGTGCCCTCCTCGCGAAGCTCTTGCGGTCCGCGGGCGTCAGCCCCGCGTCCAAGGCGCCCGAGGGCATACCGCGCCACGACCGGTCCCTGCCCGCGCCGCTCTCCTACCCGCAGCAGCGGCTCTGGTTCATGGATCGGCTGGCCCCGAACAACCCATTCTACAACGTGCCGGTCATCATGCGGCTGTCCGGCGGCGTGGACGCCGCCGCGCTTCAGCGCAGCCTCGATGCGCTGGTGGCCCGGCACGAAATCCTCCGGACCACCTATCCCGTGCAGGGCGGGCAGCCCGTGCAGGTGGTGTCGCCGGCCGGTGCGCGGGTGCCGCTCGCTTTTCTCAACCTGACGGAGCTGCAGCCGGCGGGCCGTCGCGCGGAGGCGGAGCGCCTGACAGGGATCGAGGCCCGGCGCCCGTTCGACCTCGCCCGCGGGCCGGTGCTGCGCGCGACGCTGCTGCGGCTCGCGCTCGATGAGCACTGGCTGCTGCTCAACCTGCACCACATCGTCTGCGACGGCTGGTCGATGGGCGTGCTGACACGCGAGCTTGGCGCGCTCTATGCGGCCACGGCTGCGGGCCGGCCGCCGGACCTGCCCGAGATGCCGGTGCAGTATGCCGACTTCGCCGCCTGGCAGCGTGCGCGGCAGGAGGACGACGCATTCAAGGCACACCTCGCCTACTGGCGCGAGAAGCTGCGGGGGCTGCCGGTCACGGAGCTGCCGCTCGACCGGCCGCGCCCACCGACGCCCTCCTTCGCCGGCGACGTGGTGCGGCTCGCGATACCGGCGGACGTCGCGGCGGGTCTCCGACGCCTCGCCGCGGACGAGGGCGCAACCACCTTCATGACGCTCCTCGCAGGCTTCGCGGCCGTCCTCGCCCGCTATGTCGGCGAGGACGAAGTCGTTCTCGGCTCGCCGATCGCCGGGCGCGACCACCGCGACGTGGAGCCGCTGATCGGCCTCTTCGTGAACCTGCTCGTCCTGCGCCTCGATGTCGCGCGCGGGTTGCCCTTCCGGGACGTGCTGCGCCGCGCCCGCAGGACGGTATTGGAGGCGTTCGAGCACCAGGAGGTTCCCTTTGAGCGCCTGGTGCAGGAGCTCGAGCCGGACCGCAGCCTGGACCGCAACCCGCTGTTCCAGATCGGTTTTGTCCTGCAGACCGCCTGGGGGCTCTCGGGCGAGCTCGGGCCGGCGCGCGATCCGGACGGAACGCCGGAGCTCCATCGTGGCACGGCGATCTTCGATCTCGCCGCGCATCTCTGGGAGGATGGCGCCGCGTGGCGCGGTGTCATCGAGTACAGCACAGAGCTCTTCAACCGCGCCTCGGTCCAGCGCATCGCTGACCAGTTTGCAGCAGTGCTCGAGCGCGTGGCGCGCGATCCCGGGATCCCCGTCGGCGATCTGGCGCTGCCGCCGGCGTTTGAGCGGCAGCGCGTCCTCGTCACCTGGAATGAGACGGCGGCTCCCTACGCGCGGACAGCGTGCTTCCACCAGCTGGTGGAAGCGCAGGCGGCGCGCGCCCCGGATGCGCCGGCGCTCGTCTTCCGCGGCACGACCGTCACCTATGCCGAGCTGAACCGCCGCGCCAACCGGGTGGCGCACGGCCTCCGCGCGCGAGGCGTCGGGCCGGACACCATCGTTCTGCTGAGCGTCGAGCGCTCGGTCGAGATGGTCGAAGCCCTCCTCGGCATCCTCAAGGCAGGCGGCGCCTATCTCCCGCTCGATCCGGCCTACCCGACGGACCGGCTGCGCTGGATGGCCGAGGACAGCCGCGCCCGCTTCGGCGTGACGAGCGGCGCGCTTGCCGGGATGTTGGGCGGCATCAGGGCGGCATCGGTGGCGTGGCTCCGCATTGAGGAGCTGCGGGACAGGCACGCCGAACAGCCGCCGGATGCCGCGGCCGCGCCGCACAATCTCGCCTACGTCATCTACACCTCCGGCTCCACGGGGAAGCCGAAGGGCGTGCTCGTCGAGCATCGCGGGCTTTGCAACGTCGCGGCCGCGCAGCGGCGGGTGCTCGGCGCCGGCCCGGACGAGCGCGTGCTCCAGTTCGCCTCCCTCAGCTTCGATGCCTCAATCTTCGAGATTGCGCTCGCACTCGGTGCCGGCGGCACGCTGTGCCTGGCGCCGGCGGACGACCTCCTGCCTGGGCCGACCCTCGCCACCTTCCTACGCACGGAGCGGATCACGGCCGTCGTCCTGCCGCCGAGCGCACTGGCCCAGCTCGAGCCTGCCGACCTGCCGGATCTCGCCACAATCTGCGTCGCCGGCGAAGCCTGCCCCGCCACGCTTGTCGACCGCTGGGCTGGCGGACGCCGGTTCTTCAACCTGTACGGACCCACTGAGACCACCATCTGGGCGACCTTCGCCGAATGCCGTCCGGGCGAGGGAAGACCGCCGATCGGGCGGCCGATCCCGAACACCCAGGCTTTTGTGCTCGACGGCGACGGACGGCCGGTGCCGATCGGCCTGCCCGGCGAGATCCATCTCGGCGGCGAGGGGCTCGCCCGCGGCTACCTCCACCAGCCCGGGCTGACGGCAGAGCGCTTCGTCCTCCTGCCCCTGCGCGGCCCGACGCCGGAGCGTGTCTACCGCACCGGCGACCGTGGCCGGTTCCGGCCCGACGGCGCGATCGAATTCCTCGGCCGGACGGATCATCAGGCGAAGGTCCGGGGCTTCCGGATCGAGCCGGCCGAGGTGGAGGAGGCATTGCTCGCCCACCCCGCGGTTGGCGAGGCGGTGGTGACCGCGCGCGACGAGCGGCCCGGCGACACGCGGCTGGCGGCTTACCTGACGGCTGCGACAAGGTCGTGGCTCGGCGACGGATCCGCCGATCCCCTCGCGGCCGAGCAGGTCGGCCACTGGCGGGATCTCTACGACGAGCTCTATGCCGGGACGCCGGGCGGCGAGGACCCAGCCTTCGACACGGTCGGCTGGAACAGCAGCTACACGGGCGCGCCGCTGCCGGCCGAAGAGATGCGCGCCTGGCTGGACGCGACGGTCGAGCGGATCTGCAGCCTCGCGCCCAGGCGGATCCTGGAGATCGGCTGCGGCGCCGGCCTGCTCGTCTTCCGCCTAGCCGCCAAGTGCGAGCTCTACACCGCAACAGACCTCTCCGCCGCCGCTCTTGAGCGGCTGCGCGCTAGGCTGGACAGCCTAGGGCCGGCGGCGTCGCGCGTCCGCCTGCTTCACCGCGGGGCGACCGACTTCGCGGAAGAGGATGCTGCGGGTCACGACGTCGTCGTGATCAACTCCGCCGCGCAGTATTTTCCGGACGCGGGATACCTGCAGGAGGTGCTGCGGCGGGCCGTCGGCTCGGTCGGTGCGCAGGGCGCAATCTTCGTCGGCGACGTGCGCAACCTCGGCCTCCTCCATGCCCTCGCCTCTTCCATTGAGGTCGCGCGGGCGTGGGAGGCGGACACGGTCCGCTCCCTGCGCGAGCGGGCGCGGCGGCGCGCCGAACTGGATCAGGAGCTGGCGGTCGATCCCGCCTTCTTCCTCGAGCTTGCCGAGCGGCTGCCCGCGGTCCAGTGCGTTGAGCTGCTCGCGAAGCCCGGGGCCTACGGCAATGAGCTCAGCAAGTTTCGCTACGACGTCATCCTGCATGTCGGCCGCAAGCCCGATCGGCTCGCGGATGGCGAGCATCTGCCCTGGGGCAGAGCGTTGGCCGGCGTTGCAACGATCGGCGACCTGCTCGCGAGCGAGCGCCCGCAGCGGCTGTGGGTGTCCGGTATACCGGACAGCCGGCAGGCGCTGGATATCGCGCTCGCGACTTCCCTGCAGGAGCTCGAGGAAGGCGCCGGCGTCGAGGACGTCCGCCTTCGCGCAACGGCCGCCGCCGTGGCCGACGGGGCAGATCCGGGATCGCTGGCCGAACTCGCCGCCGCCCATGGCTATTCGGTGGAGGTGCACCTCGCCGAGGCCGGCGCGCGGCAGGGTGCGTTCGACGCGGTGTTCCGTCACCGGCAGGCGGGCGATGCCCCTCGGGCCAGCCGCGGGCCGGTTCCCTCCCCCGCCACTGGCCGTGCGGCGCCGCGGCGGCTCGACGTCCTCACCAACAGCCCGCTGCGCGCCGCATTCGCGCGCAACCTCGTCCCGCGCCTGCGCGGCTTCCTCGAGGAGCGGTTGCCCCGGCACATGATCCCCGCGCATTTCGTACTGCTCGACGAGGTGCCGCGCACGCCGAACGGCAAGGTCGACCGGCGCCGGCTGCCGGTACCCGACCGCGCCCGTCCGGAGCTGGGCGCCGACTACGTGCCGCCGAGCGAGGCGACGGAACGGCTCCTCGCCTCGATCTGGGGGGAAATCCTCGGCCTGGGCCGCGTGGGCCGGTACGACAACTTCTTCGAGCTCGGCGGGGATTCGATCCTGGCAATCCAGATCGTGGCGCGCGCGCGCGCCGCCGGGATCGCCTTGGCGCCGCGCAACCTGTTCCAGCACCAGACGGTCGCCGCGCTCGCGACCGCGTGCCGGGCCGCGGTCCCCGCGGCGGCTGATGAGGCCGACACCGCCGGGGACGTACCGCTGACACCGATCCAGCACTGGTTCCTCGAAGAGGCCGTCGAAGCGCCGCACCACTTCAACCAGGCGCTCCTGGTGCACCTGCCGGACCGCATGGAGCCCGGGCCGCTGCGCGAGGCGCTAGGCCACCTTCTCCTCCGTCACGACGCGCTGCGCCTGCGGTTCCGGTACGTGGACGGTCGCTGGCAGCAGCGCCTCGCTGAGGCGCCGCCGGAAGCTCCGCTCGAAGTCATGCAGCTCTCCGGCCTGCAATCCGGCGAGCGCGAGCAGGCGCTGGCCCAGGCCGTCCGCACGGCCCACGCGTCCCTCGACCTCGCGCAGGGGCCGCTCTTCCGCGCCATCCTCGCCGATCTTGGGCCCGCCGACCCGATGCGCCTCTTCGTCGTCGCGCATCACCTCGTCGTGGACGCGGTCTCCTGGACCATCCTCATGGAGGATCTCGGCACCGCGACGTCGCAGCTCGCGCGCGGCCAAGCGGTCCTGCTCCCGCCGAGGACGACGTCCTTCCGGCGCTGGGCCAAGCATCTGGAGGCGGCGGCTTCCTCCGCGCCGCTGGCCTTCGAGGCCAGTCACTGGGCGGCGCTGTCCGCCCCGGACCACAGGTCGCTCCCGCTCGATCACGAGCTCGGCGCGAACACCGTGGGCTCGATGGATGTCGTCGCGGTGTCCCTGCCCAAGGACGCGACCGCGGCGCTCCTTACCGACCTGCCGCGGACGCATGCGGCCGGGATGGAGGTGGCGCTGCTCGCCGCGCTGGCGCGCGCGGCGCAGGCCTGGACCGGCGTGCCCCGCCTCCTGATCGACATGGAGACGCATGGGCGCGAGCCCCTGGCCGAGGACATCGACATCTCGCGCACCGTCGGCTGGTTCACCAGCATCTTCCCGCTGCGCCTCGACCTCGCCGCCGCCCCGGACCTAGCCGGCGCGATCGCCTCGGTGCGCGAGCAGGTGCATGCCGTGCCGCGCCGGGGCATCGGCTACGGAATGCTGCGCTACCTCTGCCCGGAAACCGCGATCCGTACGGACATGCAGGACCTGCCCCAGCCGGACGTGAGCTTCACCTACTTCGGGCAGGTTCCCCGCCGCCTCCTGCCTGGCGGCCGGCGCCCTGCGCGCGAGCTCCCCGAGCTCGACGCCGGGCCGGCCCGCGCGGCGGCAGGCCTTAGGCGCCACCGGCTCGAGATCACGGCACGGGTGGGCGAAGATGGCCGGCTGCGCGCCGAGTTGGGTTACAGCGCCAACCTCCACCGCCGCGCGACGATTGAACGCCTTGCCGTGCGCTTCGCCGAGGAGCTCCAGGCCGTGGCACGGCTCGCCGGCGCCGTGGAAGGCATGCCCCGGCCCGCCGAATTCGGGCGCTCCGGGCTGAACGAGAGCGACATCGCCGCGCTGCGGTCGCAGCTCGGGCGGGGCGGCGGGGGAGCTGGGGGATGAGCGCCACGGCAAGGCCGGCCGACGAAATCGACGACATCTACGGGCTGTCGCCGATGCAGCTCGGCATGCTCCTCCACGGCCTGCTTGCCCCGGAGTCCGGCGCCTTCTTCGAGCAGCAGGTCATGCGGCTGCCGGGCGGCGTGGACGCGCGCGCCTTCGCCGCGGCCTGGGAGGGCGTCGTCGCGCGCACGCCGGTGCTCCGCACCTCCTTTCACTGGGAGCGCATCGAGAGGCCGGTGCAGGTCGTCCGCCGCGCCGTGCCGCTGCCCCTCGAGATCCTGGACTGGAGCGACGCGGGGCCGGCGGAGGCGGAGGTACGCCTGGCCGGGCACCTGCGCGAGACCCGCCGCAACGGCTTCCGGCTCAACGTGGCGCCGCTGTTCCGCCTCGTGCTCATCCGCCTCGGCCCGCAGCGGGGGTCCTGGTTCGTTTGGCACTTCCACCACATCCTGCTCGACGGCTGGAGCGGCCAGCTGCTGATGCGGGAGGTCGCCGACCTGTATGGGGACCTCCTGCGGGGCGTCCCGCCCGCGCCGCCGCGGCGGCCGCCCTTCTCCGACTACATAGGCTGGTTGCAGCGGCAGGATCCGGCGGCCCTCGAGGCCTTCTGGCGGGCCCGCCTGCGCGGGCTGAGCGGCCCGACCCCCTTCGGCATCGGCGCGCCCGCGCCCGGGCGCGCGGGCCAATGGCCGAACGACGGCGAGGCCAGCTTCACCATCCCGGTCGAGGAGGCGAAGGCGCTCCGGAACTTCGCGCGCGCCGAGCGGCTCACCCTGAACACGCTCTTCCAGGGCGCCTGGGCGCTGCTGCTCGCCCGCTACGCCGGCGAGCCCGAGGTTACTTTCGGCACGGTCGTCTCGGGCCGCCCGCCCGATCTCGACGGCATAGACGCGATGATCGGGCTGTTCATCAACATCCTGCCGACGCGGGCCGGCGTGCCGGGCGAGCGGCAAGTGCTATCCTGGCTGCGCGAGTTGCAGGCGCGGCAGCTGGAGACGGCGCCGTTCCAGCACGTGTCGATGCAGCAGATCCGGCAATGGAGCGGGCTGGCAGCCGACATCGACCCGTTCGAGACGGTGCTGATTTTCGAGAACTTCCCGCTCGCCGAGACCGGCGGGGGCGCGGGGCTCGTCGAGGAGCCGCTTTACGTCGGCCGGACGAACGTGCCGGTGACTGTGCTCGTCGCACCCGGCGAGTCCATCCGGGTGAAGGTCCTCTACGACCACCGGCGGTTTGGCGCGCCGGCGATCGGCCGGGCCGTTGGGCACCTTCGCAACCTGCTCCTCGGCCTGGCGCGTGACCCGGAGGCGCGGCTTCGCGACGTGCCGATGCTCGGCCCCGAGGAGCGCCGCCGCGTGCTTCTCGACTGGAATGCGACGGAGCGGCCCGGCTATGACGAGGTTCCGCTGATGGTGCAGCTGGCGCGGCAGGCCGCGCGCACGCCGGACGCGATCGCCTTCATCGAAGGCGAGCAGCGGCGGACCTTCGTCGAGATCGACCGGCGCTCGACGCGGCTCGCCCATGCGCTGGTCGCGCGCGGCGTCGCGCCCGGGGACCTTGTCGCCGTCTGCCTGCCACGATCCCTCGCCGCCGTGGAGACCTTCCTGGCGGTGCTGAAGGCCCGCGCCGCCTACCTTCCGCTGGACCCGGCCTATCCCGCCGCGCGCCTCAGCTACATGCTTGAGGACGCGCGGCCGGGCTTCCTGCTTGCCGAAGCGGATGCCATGCCCGGCATGCAGGGGCTGCCGCGCGCAGACCCGGCGAGCCTCCTCGCCGCCTGTCCGGATGCGGCGGGCGCGGAGGATCGCCTACCGGATGCCGCCCCGGACGACATCGCCTACGTCATCTACACCTCGGGCTCCACGGGCCAGCCCAAGGGCATCGCGGCGGGGCACGGGCAGATACTCAACCGGCTCGACTGGATCTGGCGCGAATATCCCTGGGCGCCGGGCGAGGTCGGGGTGATGCGCACCGCCCTCAACTTCGTCGACTCCTTTCAGGAGATGCTGGGCGGCCTGCTGCGCGGCGTGCCGACCGTGATCGCCAGCGGGGACGCGGCGCGCGACCCCGACGCGCTCGTCGAACTGCTTGCCCGCCACGGCGTGACGCGCATCTGGTTCGTGCCGTCCTTCCTCGCCCTCCTGCTCGACGTCGTTCCCGACGTCGGCGCCAAGTTACCGCGACTGACCTTCTGGTCGAGCGGCGGCGAGCCGCTCTCCGCCGACCTCCGCCGGCGCTTCGAGGCCGCGGTGCCGCACGGCGTGCTCTGCAACACGCTCGGCGCGTCCGAGATCTGGGACGGCACCTTCTTCGATCCCCGGCGCGATCCGGTCGGCGCGGGCCCGGTGCCGATCGGGCGGCCAATCGCCAACACGCGGGCCTACGTGCTCGACCGCCACGGCCAGCCGGCGCCGATCGGCGTTACGGGCGAGCTGTGCTTCGCCGGCGCGTGCCTGGCGAGCGGCTATGTCGTGCGCGAGGCCGATGCGCGCGACCGCTTCCTCACCCTGACGGTCGGTGGGCTGCCGGAGCAGCGGCTGTACCGGACCGGCGACCTGGTCCGCTGGCGCGAGGACGGCGTCCTCGAATACGTCGGGCGCACTGATTTTCAGATCAAGCTGCACGGCTACCGCATCGAGCCGAGCGAGGTCGAGGCGGCGCTGCGGGCAATTCCGCAGGTGGCCGATGCGGTGGTGGCCGCCATCGAAGAGGTGGCCGGGCGCCGGCTGGTCGCCTATGCCCTGCCGGTCGGTCCGCCGCCCGCCGCCGGTGACCTCTTGGCGCATGCGCGCGGGATGCTGCCCTCGTTCATGGTCCCGTCGCAGATCGTGTTCGTGGAAAGCCTTCCACGCACGCCGAGCGGCAAGGTCGATCGCAACCGGCTTCCGCACCCCACCGGCCCCGCCCGCGCGGCGCTGGCAGCTCCGACGCCGCGCACGCCCCTGGAGGCGACGGTGCTCGCGCGAGTCCAGGAGGTGCTCGGTGCCTCCACCATCGACCGCGGCGCCAACTTCTTCAGCGAGCTCGGGGGACACTCCCTGCTCGCGGCCCGGCTGGCGGCGCGGCTGCGCGACGATCTCGGCATGGAGGTGCCGCTGCGCCTGGTATTCGAGGCGCCGACGGTCGCAGCGCTCGCCGTGCGCCTCGGCGAGATGCTCGCGGCGGCCGGCGACGCCGCGACCGAGCTTCTACTGACCGAGCTCAACGATCTCTCACCCGAGGAGCTGGAGGCGCTGCTCGCGGGGCTCGAGGGCTCCGCGCAGGAGCCGTTGGCGTGATGGACATCGCCGGCCGCGTCGGGGCGCTGACGCCAGAGGCGCGGCTGCGCCTGCTCCGGCGGCTCCGGGACCGCTCGGGCGGGGACGGCACGGATTGCCTGCCGCTCGTCCCGGTGCCCCGCAACGGGACGGACTTCCCGCTCTCCTTTAACCAGGAGCGGCTCTGGTTCCTCGACCAGCTCACGCCCGGCAACCCGTTCTACAACCTCGCCTCCGCGCAGGTGCTCGACTTCGCCATGGACGCCGCCGTGCTCGATCACGCCCTCGCCGAGCTCGCGCGCCGTCACGAGGCGCTGCGGACGAGCTTCCCTGTGGCGCGCGGCGAGCCCGTCCAACGCGTCGCCGCGGCGGTGGACCTGGCCTGCGAGACCGTCGCGCTCGACGCCATCGCGCCGGAGGAGCGGGAGGCCACGGCTCGGCGGCGCGCCGCCGCCTTCGCGGCCGCGCCCTTCGATCTCGCGCGCGGTCCCCTGCTGCGCGCGCTCGTCGCCCGTCTCGGTCCGCACCGGTCGCTCTTCGCCTGCGCCATCCACCACATCATCGCGGATGGCTGGTCCGTCGGCCTGCTGATGCGGGAGCTGGCCGCTCTCTACCGCGCCTTCGCGGGCGGCGGCTGGGCGGTCCTGCCGCCGCCGCCGCTGCACTACGTTGACTACGCGGTCTGGCAGCGCGGTCGCGCCGCTGCCGGCGAGACTGAGCGGGAGCTCGCCTTCTGGAAGCGGCAGCTCGACGGCCTCACGACGCTCGAGCTGCCGACGGACCGCCCACGGCCGCGGGTCCAACGCTTCGCCGGCGACCAGCTTCCCCTCGCCTTGCCAGAGCGGTTAGCCGAGGCCGCCCGCGGGTTGGCGACGCGCCAGGGTACGACGCTGTTCGTCGTGCTGCTCGCCGCCTTCATGGCGCTCCTGCACCGCTACAGCGGACAGGAGGATGTGCCCGTCGGCGTCCCGGTGGCGAACCGGCCACGAGCCGAGCTTGAAGAAGTCGTCGGCTTCTTCGCCAACACGCTCGTGCTGCGGGGCGATGTCCGCGGCAACCTGAGCTTCGGGGAGTTCGTCGCCCGCCTCCACCACACCGTGGTCGAAGCGCTGGAGCATCAGGAGCTGCCCTTCTCGACGCTGGTCGCCGCGCTGCGGCCGAACCCGGACCTCAGCCGCAATCCGCTGTTCCAGGTAAGCTTCCAGCTTGTCGCGGGGGTGCCGGGTGCGGGCGCGGCGCCGGGCGCGCAGTCCGGTGCGCTCGGGATCGACCGGACGACCTCGATCTTCGACCTATCCGTCAATCTCTGGGAGGCCGGCAAGGCGGTCGAGGGCCTCGTCGAGTTCGACACCGATCTCTTCGATCGCGCGACCATCGAGCGGATGGCGGGGCACTACCTGACGCTGCTCGAAACCGCCCTGCGCGCGCCGGAGACCGGCGTGGGCGCGCTGCCGCTCATGACGGAGGCCGAGCGCACCCTGGTGCTGGAAACATGGAACGCGACCGCCATTCCCGTACCGCCAGACGGTCTCCTGCACGGTCTGGTCGAGCGCCAGGCCGAGCTTACGCCGGAGGCCTGCGCCGTGCGGCAGGGCCCAGCGGCGCTGTCCTTCGCAGAGCTCGACGCCACCGCCGATCGGCTCGCGGCGGCCCTGGCGCGGCGGGGCATCTGCCGCGGCTGGCGCGTCGGCCTTCGCATGCGGCCGTCGCCCGGGCTGCTGGTCGCGATCCTCGGTGTGCTGAAGGCGGGCGGCGCCTTCGTGCCCCTCGACCCGGCCATGCCGGCGGTCCGGTCCGCTGCCATGCTAGCGGATTGCGGCGCGAGCCTCCTCCTCACGGACGGCGATGCCAGCGACCCGCCCGCGGAGGCCGGCTGCGATGTGGTCGCGCTCGGCGATTTACTGTCCGCCACCTGTGGCGACGGGGCGAAGCCCGATCCGGGCGTCGGGCCCGAGGACGTCGCCTATGTCATGTTCACCTCGGGCTCCACCGGCCGACCGAAGGGCGTGATGATCCCGCACCGGGCGGCGGTGAACTACCTCGCTTGGTGCCTCGCCACCTATCCCGTCAGCGACGGCGTCGGCGCGCCGCTCTGCTCGCCGGTCTCCTCCGACATGTCCATCACGACGCTGTTCCTTCCGCTGCTGGCCGGCAGGACGGTCGTTCTGCTGGGCCCCGGGCACCCCGTCGAGGAGCTCGAGCGGCTGCTGGCTGCGGGCGAGCGCTTCGGCTTCGTCAAGCTCACGCCGTCGCACCTGGAGGCGCTGCGCCTCCTCTCGGGGGGCCGCGTCCGGGCGGAGGCGACCGCCGCCTTCGTCGTCGGCGGCGAGCAGCTGTATGGCGAGGCGCTGGCGCCCTGGCGGGACCAGGCTCCGGGGGTCATGGTCTTTAACGAGTACGGGCCGACGGAGACCACGGTGGGCTGCTGCGTCCATGCGCTCCGGACCGGGGAGTGCGCGCCGGGGCCCGTCCCGATTGGCCGCCCGATCGCAAATACGCGCCTCTACGTCCTGGACAGCTGGGGCTCACCGGTGCCTGTCATGGTGCCGGGCGAGCTCCACATCGGCGGCGCCGGCGTCGGCCTGGGCTATGCCGGCCGCCCAGAGCTGACGGCCGGAAGCTTCGTGGAGGATCCGTTCTCGCCCGACCCGCAGGCCCGGCTTTACCGCACCGGGGACCGCGTGCGCTGGCGCAGGGACGGGACGCTCGAGTACCTCGGCCGCTTCGACGAGCAGCTCAAGGTCCGCGGCCACCGCGTCGAGCCCGGCGAGATCGAAGCTGTCCTGCGCGGGCATGGCGCGGTCCAGGACGCCGCCGTTATCGGCCGGAAGCTCGGCGGGGACATGCGGCTCGTCGCCTTCGTGGTGCCCTCCGCCGGGCTGACCGGGGATGCGGAGTTGTGGTCGGCGTCGCTGCGCGACCACCTCGCCGGGCGGCTCCCGAAGCACATGCTGCCGGGGGCCTTCATCCCGATCGAGACCATCCCCCTCACCGCGAGCGGCAAGGTGGATCGCCGCGTCCTCGCCGCGCTGGACGCCCCCGCCGCTGCCCCGGCGGCGGAGGACGGCACGCCGCCGCGCGATGCCGTCGAGGAGGTCGTTAGCCGGGTCTTCGCGGACGTGCTGGGCGCGCGACGTGTCACGGTGCGGGACGATTTCTTCGCCGAGCTCGGCGGCCATTCCCTCCTGGCCGCCAGGGCCGTGGCCCGCCTGCGCGAGCTCCTCGGCGTCGAGCTGCCACTGGGCCGCCTTTTCGAGGCGCCGACGGTCGAGGCGCTTGCCCGCTCGCTCCGCGCCGAGACCGCGGATGCCGCCGAGCTCGAGATCATCGCCCGGGCGGTCATCCAGGTGCTCGACATCGGCGACGACCAGGTCGGCACGATGCTCGGCGAGGATGGCGCGCAACCCCACGCCGACCAGCAGGATGCCAGATGTACGTGACGATGGAGATCTTCTCGGGTCGGCCGAACCCGGGCTGGCGCCTAAGCCCGCAGCAGGCCCAGCAGCTCGCCGACGGCCTAGCGGGCCGTCCCGCGCGCACCGGGGCGGCCGAGACCATTGAGCGCCTCGGCTTCCGGGGCTTCGTCGTCGAACGGGAACCAGGCGACCCGCTGCTGCCGCCTGGTGTGCTCCGGCGGCTCCGGATCGCCCCCACGCCCGCGGTGAGCGCCCTCGTCGCCGTGGAGGCGCCCGACCTCACGCGCTCGCTGCTCGAGGCCGCGGCGGCGGCCCTCGATCCTGCCGTGGTGGAGGCCGCCGCGTCCCAGGTCGCTGCTGCTGCAGCCGACCCTCCCAAGGCGGCCCCGGCGCAGCCCCGCGGCGCCGCGCGCACGCGGCGCGCCAAGCCGGAGCAACCGCCCGAGAGCGAGGCTGGCCGGAGGATCGCGGCGCTGCCGGAGGGCGTGGCCTTCGTCAGTCCCTACAGGCCGGCATTCTGGAACAGCGCGCCCGTCATCGCGACCAACAACTGCTACAACTACGCGACCAACTTCGTGTCCGGCACAGTGGCCCAGCCGGGCCGCTGGGCCGGCAGGATCTACGACGCCTTCCTCTGCGATGCCGTCCGCACCGCGGCGATCGCCGATGGCTGCCGTCCCGACCTCGACGGCGTCGCGCGCGTCGTGGCCCTGGCCGTGTGGCCGGGCTTCGACTTCCACTGGTGGCGGCTGCACCCGGACGGGATGTGGGCGCACAAGCTCGGCCTCTCGATCGCCCGCAACTTCGACAATGCGGGCCGCGTGATCGCCGGCAACCTTACCCCCGAGACCTGCGACCGACGACCCTACACGGATTTCTGCGGCTACTTCTTCGTGCCGCTCGGCGTGCAGGTGCGCTAACCGTGGCGACACCGCGCCTCCGCGTCGAGCTCGACATCTTCAGCGGCCGCCCCAACCCGTCCTGGGTGCTGGACGTGGCCGAGGAGCAGGCGCTCCTCGCGCACCTTCGCCTCGGAGCGGGCTGCGAGCCGCGGTCGGACGGCCTCGGCTACCGCGGCTTCCTCGTCCGTCGGATGGACATGTCGGCTGCGGCTGGTCCGTGGCTGCGCGTCGGGCACGGCGTCGTCATGCTCTCGGGCCCCCGCGCCGTGGCGCACCGGGATGCCGGCCGCCTGGAGGAGCACCTAATCGGGCAGGCGGTCGCGCACGGCTTCGGCCCGCTCGTCGGCGTGCCAAGTCCAACGAGGGAGGATTCGTGATGGAAGCGCCGGACGAGCCATCCGCCTGGCTCTGGGCCACTACGGGCCCGCAGAAGGACTTCGCCTCCGCCTACGCGGAGTTCCGGCACGCGCTCACCCTCGCCTTCCCGGACCCTGAGGCGGCGCGCGCCGTCGGCGAGGCGTATAACGCCTATGCCGGCGCGCTGCAGGAACCCTGGAAGTCGGGCGACCTCGCGCGCCGCGTCGGCGAACTCGCCGACGCCTACGCCACGAGCGTCCATGAGGCGCTCTCGGGCGCGGAGGCGCGCACCCGCATCGAGGAGGCGTTCGGCCGCTATGTCGCCGCGACCAGGGCCGCCTGGGCCGCCACGGATCCCGCCGAGGTGAAGCCCGAGCACTTGACCATGATCGCGCAGAGCATGGCCTGGATTGCCGCCATCGCCGCCGAGATCCGGCGGCGCCCCCCCGCGGGGACCTGACATGGCACCGTTGCCCGGGGGACCGGCGGCGTGACCGGCGTCGGCATCCGGTCGCCGCGAGGCGCGCAGCCGGGCCGGATCGCGCCGAAGGACCGGGAGGGCGCTCCGCCAGAGTTGCGCATGGACATCCGTCGTCGGACCGTCCAGCTGGACAGCGAGGCGATCGCTCGGCTCTTCCCGGCGGATGTGTCGGTCTGCATCGCCTCGCCCGACATGTACCGTGCGCGCCTGTTCCCGGCGGAAGCCGCGCTGCTGGCGCGGGCCGTCGAGCGGCGGCGGGCGGAGTTCACTGCGGGCCGCGCGGCCGCCCGCGCGGCGCTTGCGCGCTTCGGCCTGCCCGCATGCCCAATCCCGCGGGGGCCTGGCCGCGAGCCGGTCTGGCCGCGCGGCTTCAGCGGCAGCATCACCCACTGCGACGGCTTCTGCTGTGCGGTGGTCACCCGGGTGTCGGAGCTGCCGTCGCTTGGCATCGACGTCGAGGCCGGCGGCCCGTTGGAGGATTCCGTCGCCCGGCTGATCTGCCGTCCCGAGGAGTTCGCCCACTTTGCGGGGCTGCCCGACCTGCCCGGAGCGAGCTGGGCCAGGCTCGCCTTCAGCGCAAAGGAGGCCTTCCACAAGTGCTGCTATCCACTAACCGGCCAGATGTTGGACTTCCTGGACGTGCGCGTCCGCTTCGCAGCCAGCGACGGGACGGCCACGGGCACCTTCACCATGGCGGTCGTCGCGCCGGGCCGGGGCCGGGCCTTGCCGCCGCATTCCACCATGGGCGCCTGGGCGGTCGATGACGCGCGGGTTTACGCCGCCGTGGCTGCGAGGGCACCGATGCTCCTATAGTGGTCAAGCGGCGTTTTGGGCTGGGCCCACGGCTTTGGATCGACGGCAGAGATAGCCGAAGATCACGCGTGCAACGAAGCGCTTGAGGCAGCGAATGATCTCCCGCTTGCTCTTGCCCTCAGCCGTGCGGCGCCGGACGTAGTTGAGAGTGGGCTGATGGGTGCGCATGCGCACGACCACCACGCGGTGGAGGGCAGCGTTGGCCTGCCGATGCCCGCCGCGGTTCAGCCTGTGCCTGGTGGTTTTGCCGCTCGAGGCCGGCACCGGGCAGGCGCCGCAAAGCTTGGCGAAGGCAGCTTCGGAGTGGATCCGCTCCGGCTCATCACCGACGAGAACCAGCATCTCCGCCGCGGTTGCGGTCCCCCTGCCGTGCGCCGCGACCATTTTCGGTGCGCACCGCTCGGTCAGCCGGCCGAGATGGGCGTCGTGTGACCGGATCTCGACGTCGAGGTCGAGCCAGCGACGGGCGATGGCACGCAGGCTGGCCTTGGCTGAGGCGATGGTCGTGGTCAGCGGCCGGCCCCGGCCGCAAGACCGCCAGATGCCGGACCAGCGCCATCCGGCCGGCGACTGCCTCGAGCTGCTCGCGCAGAGCCGTCGGCGCGCTGATCATGATGGCCTTCAGCGCCAGCATGGCCTGGGTGCGCGCCTTGACGGCGGGGTCACGGGCGACCTTGAGGTGTCTGATCATCTCCACCTCACCGGTGCCGGCCTTGGGCAAAGCCGTGGCCTGCCCACCCAGCACGGCGCGGGCGGCGCCTTCGGCATCGAGGCGGTCCGTTTTGCCATGCCGGTGGCGCAGCCGGCGATCGGGCCGGCCGGCCTCGTGAACGGTATGGCCCGCCGCACGAAGAAAGCGCGCCAGGCCAGCGCCGTACGCGCCCGTGCCCTCGATGCCGAAGGCGCGGACGGCTCTCAGTAATCGGGCCCAGATCTCGAGCTCACGGTAGCCCTCAAGGCGGACGCGGATCGTCAGCTCCCCAACCTAGGCGTCGAGCCCGGTGACGGCCACGGCAGCGTGGGTGTGCTTATGGGTGTCGATGCCGACGATGATGTCGTGCCGGCTGGCCTGGTTCATGCTGCCGGTTCTCCTATCGGGTGCGAGTCCAGCGATCTGACGGGCGGACAGGACTGTGACGGGATGGTCGGCCTCAGGCTCCTATGAGGTCACCTCCCCCCCAATCGCCGAGCGTCGTCCGGCAGGCCGACACGCCGGTACCATGACACCGGGTCAATCAACTTGGGGTCAGACCCGCCGAACAACACCAACACTCTCACAGTTGCACGGATCCAGCCGATGGCGCTGCAGAACGGGCCGACGTAGGAGGATTGCCTCAACTCTGCTCCCGGACACGCATTTTGCCGTTCAAGTTGAACCAGGACCGCCGCCACTACATCCTCATGCAAAAGCGCAAAGGACGACCCGGGCGCGCTGGACGTGCCTTTGCAGGCGGTTCCGGTCAGCGATAATCTCCGCGCGGCTCAGCATGTCGAGGCGGCCAAGCCCGCGTCCGCACTGCGGCTTTATCATTTCGATGGATGCCGGTTCTGCCTTCCCTTCGCGGTCGGCGACACCGCTGCCAGTCAGATGCTTGAGGACTTCGCGGCCCGGCTCACCGCTGTTCCGCATGTTGCTTGCCGCGGCGTCTCGGTTTCGGCCCGGCCTACGATCGGCGCTGCCTCGCTGCTACCCAGCGCGGCCGACCACATGCAGACGGTCCGCGCCGCGGCCTCGGCCGCGCAGAGCGCAGCCGATGCGGGACCTGGGTGGGCCTTGCACGACACCGGACGGGATGCAGCTCAGCAACGGGTTTTCACCCTGCTCTCGGCCCTGGACCTGCTACTTGCCGACGCGACAATCAAGGCCAACGGCTCCTTCCGCCTAGTCTGGCAGCCCCGTATCGAACTCAGCACAAGCCGCTGCGTCGCGGCCGAGGGCCTCCTGCGATGGCGGCATCCCACACTCGGCGAGATATCCCCCGGCGAGTTCATCCCGCTCTCAGAGGGTAAGGCGTTGATGCCCAGGCTGACCGACCTTGTTCTGGCAACCGCCTTGGCGCAGATGCGGCGATGGCAGGATGCGAGCCTGAGGCTCGAGACGGCTTCGGTCAATATCTCCGCCGGCGATCTGGAGGACGACGCCCTGGCCGGTCGCGTGGAGCGAGCACTTGCGGCGGCGGGCGTTGCTCCTGGTGCGCTTGAACTTGAGTTCACCGAGACGGCGGTTATGGAGCCGGACCGGCTGCAGCGCCGCCTTGCAGCGGTACGCGAGCTCGGCGTCGGCATTGCGCTTGACGACTTCGATGCCGGATATAGCAACTTGACCTACCTGCGACGGGTGCCAGCAACGACCGTGAAGCTGGACCGCGAGCTCGTCGCAACGGCCGCGCATACCGCCCGGGACCGCACTGTCGCCGAAGCCACCGTATCCATGCTCCGGGAACTTGGGTTGCGGGTCGTGGCCGAAGGGATCGAGACCGAGGCTGACGCCGCGACCATGCGCGAATCTGGCTGCGATGAGGGGCAGGGTTATTTGTTCTCGCCTCCGTTCGAGGCCGAGGCCTTCGAGACTTGGCTGCGCACCACTACCACTGTGAAGCGTTCCCGAAACTAATACCAAATCCCACTGATCAGAACCGATACGCCCAATCGCGCAGTCCGATGGACATGATAGTCCAGGGCTGCTCGACGAGGCGGTTCCAGGCGCGACAGCAATGGTCGACGATGTCGTCGTGGCAGCGGAAGACGCGGTTGGAGAGCCAGTTGTCCCGCA
>NZ_JQKB01000044.1 GCF_000745835.1 Belnapia moabensis DSM 16746
AGTTGCTCACCGCCTTCTCCGAGAGCGCCGAGCACTACAACCGCACGGCCAGCCTCTGGACCAACGGCATCTGGGACATGGACGAGACCGGGGCGGGGGTGGCGCGCCTGTACTATGCCGCGCTCGGGCGGGCGCCGGATGCGGGTGGTTGGCAGGCCTGGACCAGCTACGTGAAGGCTGGCCACTCCGCCTCCGACCTGGCGGCGGCCTTCCCCGCCAGCGTCGAGTTCCAGGCCCGATACCCGAGCGTCGACAATGCCGGCTATGTCAGGCTGCTCTACGAGAACACGCTCGGCCGCGAGCCGGATCAGGGCGGCTACGATGCCTGGCTCGGCTACATGAACGCGGGCCATAGCCGGGTCGAGTTGCTCCAGCTTTTCGCCGACAGCGGCGAGTTCATCAACAAAACCCTGCCCCAGATCGATGGGGGAATTGTTTTTGCCTAAGCCGCTGTAGGCGCAGCGAGGACGGTTTCCACGGCACGGATGAGGGCCGGGGCGTCGGGCTCGGTCGCGGTGGGGAAGCCCTGGACGCGGCGGCCGTCGCGAGCGACCAGGTATTTGTGGAAATTCCAGCGCGGCGGGCCGCCGCCATGCGCCGCGAGGAAGGCGAAGAGCGGTGCAGCCTGGGCGCCGCGCACGCGGGCGGGCGTCGTCATCGGGAAGGTGACAGAGTAGTTCGCCTCGCAGAAATGCTTGATCGTGCGGGCGTCGGCGCTCTCCTGGTTGAAGTCGTTGGAAGGGACGCCGAGCACCACCAGGCCGCGCGGGGCGAAGCGGTCATGGAGCTTCTGCAGGCCGGCATATTGCGGGGTGAAGCCGCAGAAGCTGGCGGTGTTGACGATGAGCATCGGCCGGCCGCGGAAGCCGGCGAGGTCGAGCGGGCCGCCATCGATCGAGTCCATGCGGAAGTCGAAGGCGGTGGGCTCGGCGGCGGCGAGGGGGGCGGTCATTGCCATCGCGCCGAGGCCGAGCAGGATGCGGCGAGCGGGCTCAGCCATAGCGTTCTTCCAGCCAGGGGTCGCCGTTGTTGTGGTAGCCGCGGACTTCCCAGAAGCCGGGCCGGTCCTCGCGCAGCAGCTCGATGCGCGTCACCCATTTCGGGCTTTTCCAGAAATAGAGGCGGGGGAGGACGACCCGCACCGGGCCGCCATGCTGGCGGGTGATGGGCTCGCCTTCCCAGCTATGGGCGAGGAGGACCTCGTCGCGGGTGAACTCGGCCAGCGGGACGTTGGTGGTGTAGCCGTCATAGGAGGTGAAGGCGACGAAGCGGGCCTCCGCCTTCGGGCGGGCCAACTCGATCAGGTCGCGGGCGCGGACGCCCTGCCAGCGGTTGTCGTAGCGGCTCCATTGCGTGACGCAGTGAATGTCGTTGACCAGCTCGGTCTGCGGCAGGGCCATGAATTCGGGCAGGGTGAGGCGGACGGGCGCCTGCACCAGCCCCTCGATGCGGAGGCGCCAGCGATCAGGCGAGACGTCCGGCTGCACGCCGAGGTCGAGGACCGGCCAGTCCTTCACCAAGGTCTGGCCGGGGGGGAGGCGGTCGCGGGTCGGGTCGCCAGCGGTGCCGGTCAGGAGGCGGCCGTCGCGGGCCCAGGCCTGCTTGGTATCGACCAGCTTCTGGCGGATGCCGCCGCTCAGGGGGATGTCCTCGTCTTCGGCCATGGCGATCTCCTGCTGCCCTTACGTATCGGGGGCGGCAGCAGATGCAAGGGGCTCAGGCGCGGATGTCGAGGCGCTGGGGCGAGGTGGGGGACGGAGGGGGCGCCGGCGGGGCCGGCGAGGCGGTGTGGGACTTCTCGTCCTCGCGGGCGGCTTCGCGGCCGGTAGGCGGGCCGGCGTGGGGCGGGGCGAGGTTGGAGATGGTGGTCATGGGGCGGGACCTCAGCATCGGGGTGATGCGGGCATCCTGTCCGCGCTGTGCAACTTGAAGCTGCACTCATGCGGCTCGCCAGTCAAGGCAAGAATCTCATTTCATGAGACAGGAGTGGTCGGACCGGCGGGATTTGAACCCACGACCCCTTGTCCCCCAGACAAGTGCGCTACCAGGCTGCGCTACGATCCGTGCCGGGCGCGGGGATAGCACTGCGCCTCGGCGGAGGCTAGAGGGCTTCGGTCATTATCGGCCGGCGAGGGCGTGCAGTTCCTCGGCGATGTCCTCCAGCTCCTCGATGATGCTGCGGAGGCTCTCGGGGCCGGCCTCGGCGGGCTCGGGGAGGGGAAGGTCGGCCTCGCCGAGGCCACCCTCGCGCAGCAGCCGCTGCACGCCCTTGATGGTGTAGCCCTGGGTGTAGAGCAGGTCGGCGATGCGGCGCAGCAGGCCGATATCCTCCGGCCGGTAGTAGCGCCGGCCGCCGCCGCGCTTGAGCGGCTTGAGCTGGGGGAATTTCGTCTCCCAGAAACGCAGGACATGCTGCGGGATATGCAGGTCGTCCGCGACCTCGCTGATGGTGCGGAAGGCGGTCGGCGCCTTGCGGGGGCGCGGGGCGAGCTGGTCGCTCACGCAGCGTTATCCGAGGCTGGGTCGGCCTGGCCGTTGATGCGGGCCTTCAGCACCTGGGAGGGGCGGAAGGAAAGGACCTTGCGCGGCAGGATCGGCACCTCGACTCCGGTCTTCGGGTTGCGGCCGACGCGCTGGCCCTTCTGGCGCACCATGAAGGTGCCGAAGGCGGAGATTTTCACCGCTTCGCCGGCTTCGAGGGCGGCGGAGATGCGTTCCAGCACGGATTCGAGCAGGGCGGCCGATTCGTTCCGGGACAGCCCGACCTGGCTGTAGATCGCCTCGGCCAGGCTCGCGCGTGTGAGCGTATTCATCTGGCAACCGGTTCCCGCAAGCCATTCTGACGGTTAGGAAACCGGTATCCACCGCGTGCGTCAACCGCGCCCTGGCGAATGCGCAACAGCGTGGCGAGAATGTCGCAGTTGCCGCGTGCTGCTCAGGCTATTTGGGGATGCGCCCGGCGATGGCGGCTTGCAAGGCATAGACATCGACCTTGGTGTTGAAGGTCCGCTCGATGGGCGCCGAGGCTCCGCTGACCCAAATCTTGAATTCGGCCTCCAGGTCGAAATGGCCGGCGCTCTCGACGGAGAAGCGGACGATGCTCCGGTAGGGGATCGACAGGTATTCGGTCTTCCTGCCGGTGATGCCCTGCTTGTCGATCAGGAGGATCCGGCGATCCGTCAGCAGGATCACGTCGCGGACGATCTTGTAGGCGCTTTCGACCGGCTCGTCGGCGGCCAGCAGGCGGCCATACTCCTCCCGCGCCTGCGCCGGGTCGAACGCGCCCGCATGCCCCAGCAAGCCGGACAGAATCGCCATCACCCGCTACCTTCCTGCTTCAGGCTCGAAGAGCATAACGCCTGGCCAGCCGGGCAGGCGAGGGGTTCGAGGCCGGCGGTGGCCTTTCTCAGAACCGCAGCAGGCAGGCGCCCCAGGTGAGGCCGCCGCCGATGCCCTCCAGCACCATCAGGTCGCCGCGCTCGATCAGGCCGCAGCCGGCAACCTCGGCCAGGGCGAGGGGTATGGAGGCGGCGGAGGTGTTGGCGTGGCGGTCCACCGTCACCACGACGCGCTCGCGGGGCAGGTTCAGCTTCTTGCCCATCGCCTCGATGATGCGGAGATTGGCCTGGTGCGGCACCAGCCAGCGGAGATCGGCGTGACTCAGCCCATTCGCGGCCAGCGCCTCGTCCACCACGGCGGCGAGCTTGGAGACGGCGTGGCGGAAGACCTCCTTCCCTGCCATGCGCAGGAGGCCGGGGCCACCGGTGGAGCCGGCGCCGCCATCGACCAGCAGGATGTCGCCGTGGCGCCCGTCGGAATGGAGGTGGGTCGAGAGGATGCCACGATCCGTCCCTTCCTCGGCCGTCAGCACCACCGCGCCGGCGCCGTCGCCGAAGAGGACGCAGGTGTTGCGGTCGGTCCAGTCGAGGATGCGGGAGAAGACTTCCGCCCCGATGACGAGGACGCAGCGGGCCTGGCCGGTCTTCAGCAGCGCATCGGCCATGCCCATCGCATAGACGAAGCCGGTGCAGGCGGCGGCGATGTCGAAGGCGAAGCCGCGGGTGATGCCGAGATGCTGCTGGATGCGGACGGCGGTCGCGGGGAAGGCGCTGTCGGGCGTCGCGGTCGCGACGATGACGGCATCGACCTGGGCGGCCTCGATGCCGGCGCGCTCCAGCGCCTGGCGGGCGGCGGCGGCGCCCATCGAGGAGCAGGTCTCGCCCGGGGCGGCGATGTGGCGCTGGCGGATGCCGGTGCGCTCGGTGATCCACTCATCCGAGGTCTCGATGCCGAATTCGGCGGCGAGGGCGGCATTCGGCACGCAGCGTTCCGGCAGGTAGCCGCCGCAGCCGGCGATCACGGAACGGAGCATGGGGGCGCCCTCCTTCAGGCTGCGGCGACCGGCTTGCCGATCTGCGCCAGGCCCTCGCGGATGCGGTCGTTGAAGCGGTGGGTGACCATGTCCATGGCGACGTCGACGGCATGGGCGAAGCCGAGCGCGTCCGTCCCGCCATGCGACTTCACCACGACGCCGTTAAGGCCGAGCAGGATGGCGCCGTTGTAGCGACGGGGGTCCATCCATTCGCGCAGGCGGTCGAGCGCGGGGCGGGCGAGCAGGTAGCCGGCGCGGGCGGGAATGCTGCTGGTGAAGACCTGGCGGAGCAGGTCGCGCATCAGCTTCAGCGTGCCCTCGGCGGTCTTCAGCGCGACATTGCCTGTGAAGCCGTCTGTCACCACCACGTCGACGGTGCCGGCGGCGATGTCGTGGCCCTCGATGAAGCCGTGGAAATTGGCCCCGATATGGCTCTCGCGCAGCGTCTCGGCGGCGGCGCGGACGCGGTCGTCGCCCTTCAGCTCCTCGGAGCCGACATTGAGCAGGCCGAAGCTCGGCGATGTCAGGCCGAGCACGGCACGGGCGAAGCTGTCGCCCATGACGGCGAATTCGACGAGGTTGCGGGCATCGCACTGGATATTGGCGCCGAGGTCGAGCAACACCACGTCACCGCGCGCCGAGGGGGCGATGGCGGCGAGCGCCGGCCGGTCGATCTCCGGCAGGGTCTTCACCACGATCTTGGCGAGCGCCATGAGGGCGCCGGTATTGCCGGCGGAGACGACGCCGCTCGCCTCGCCGCCGGCGACCGCATCGATGGCGATGCGCATGGAGCTCTGGCGGCCCTGGCGCAGCGCGGCCGTCGGCTTCATCTCGGCGGAGATGACGTCCGGCGCGTGGCGCAGGCTGCAGGCGCGGGCGGCGCGGGGGCGGCGGGCGAGCATCCCGCCGATGCGGGCCTCGTCGCCGACCAGCAGGAAGCGGGCCTGCGGATGACGTTCCGCGGCCAGTTCCAGCCCGTCGAGCACGCAATCGGGCGCGTTGTCGCCGCCCATGGCGTCGATCGCCAGTGAAAAGCCTGGGGCGGCTGCGCCCTGCGGCCTTGTGCTCTGCGACACGCTCTGCCGGTCCTCGCCTGGGTGCCCGTTCCGGCTCAGTGGCGGATGGCGGCCTTCAGCGCATCCCCGGCAGGCACGACCTCGCGGCCGTCATAATGCCCGCAGGAGGAGCAGACATGATGCGGGCGCTTCAGCTCGCCGCAGTTGGAGCACTCGGCATGGGCCATGCTGGTCAGGGCCTGATGGCTCCGCCGCATGCCGGCACGGGAGGGCGAAACTTTCTTCTTCGGGACGGCCATGGCGCCGAGCCTTTCTTTGTAACACGCAAGGCGTTTCAACGGGAGGGCGGGGCTGTAGCACCGCACCCCCCATGGCGCAAGCGCATCTCCCCGTCCGGGGCTAGTTCTTCCGCAGCCTGGCGAGGGCGGCGAAGGCGTCGGCGGAGCGGTCGGTGGCTTCCTCGGGGAGTTCGGCACCGGGGGCGCGAGGATAAGGGTCGAGGGCGAGGGCCAGCTGCTCGGCCACCGCCTCGCCGAGATCGGCGATGCCGTCCGGGCATTCGATCTCGTCGATGTCGTCGGGCCCGTCCTGCGGCTCGCGGCCGGGAGGGAGGAGGCGGAAGGCGACCGGCTCGTCCACCGTCTGGGCGACCGGCTCCAGCGTCACGATGCAGGCCTGGGTGAGGCTGGCGGCGATGCTGCCTTCGGTGCGGACCGTGCCCTCCTCCTCCGGCGTCAGGCGCAGCTCGGCGGCGAAGCTCTCAAGGGAGAGGATGCCGAATCGGGCGGCGAGCGCGGTGCATTCCTCTGGCGTCGCCGTCAGGGTGAGGCGTCGGCCGCCCTCGCGGACTGTGCCGAGGGGCAGGGGGCGGGCGAATTCCGGGGCAGCGTCAGGCGGCATCGGCGGCTTCCAGCGGGGCGGGGAAGGCAGCCTCGCCGCGCAGCAGGGTGGCGAAAGGAAGGGCGGCCAGGGCCTCGGCGCCGCGCATGGCATGGCGGGCGAGGCTGTGGGCGGCCTCGCGCGGCACCTCGGCGGCCTCGCGCCAGACATTGCGCTCGAGGGCGGCGGCGAGGGCGGCCTCGTCGCCGGCATCGAGGGCGGCCTCATAGGCGAGGCAGCGGCCGTGGAAAGCCTCCCACATCCGCTTCACCCGCTTGCCGATGCTCATGTCGCCGGCGCCCATCTCACGCAGGTTGATGTCCATATCGGCGAACATGGCGTCGAAGACGGCCTGGGCGAGGGCGGCGCCGCGCTTGTCCGGGTCGGTGCGGAGGCGGCGGATCAGCAGGGCGACATGCAGGCCGACCACGTCGAAGCGGCCGTCCAGCGTGTCGGGGATGCCGAGGCTGCCGAAGAACCAGGGGTCACGCGCGGCGGCGACGGCGGCGCCGTAGAGTTCGAAGCCGGTACGCTCATGCGGCTTGCGGCGGAACAGGGCGAGCAGGCCCATGGTGGTTCGGTCCTCTTCACGGTCCGGCCACGGCGCGGTTGACCCTGCCGTGGCATGGTGGCATTCGCGCCGGAACAGTCATGCGCGGCCCGCGGCACGATGCCCCGGGCGGAGATCGAGAGTGGGACCAGACATGGATCGCCCCTGCCATCCGGTCAATCGGCCCGGAGCGTCCCATGTTGGCGCCCTCCGGCGGCGCGCGGCGGCGCTGGCGCTCGGCCTGCTGCTGGCGCTGCCCGGCTGCAGCATCTTCAGCATATTTGACGCGCCGACCGTGCAGCGCGGCAACCGGGTGACCGAGGACCAGCTGAAGGAGATCACCCCCGGCGTGCAGACGCGCCAGGACGTGCAGACCCTGCTCGGCTCGCCGACCCAGACCAGCACCTTCGGCGACCCCACCTGGTACTACATCAGCAGCATCACCCGGCAGCGGCCGGGGCGGGAGCTGCTGGTGACGGACCAGCAGACGGTCGTCATCGCCTTCGACCCCAATGGCGTGGTGCGGGAGGTGAAGGTGGTCGGCGAGGACGAGGCCAAGCCGGTGCCCATGGTCTCGCGCGTGACGCCGACGCCGGGCAACGACCGGTCGCTGCTGCAGGCGCTCTTCGGCAATGTGGGGCGGATCGGGCCGGGGGCGTCGATCCCGACCAGCCCGGGGGCGCCGGGGTCGGGGACGGGGCGGTAGGGGCGGGGCGCCGGCTTCGGTTGCCGCGAGCCCTCGCGCCGGCGGCTCAGAAGGCGCCGGGGGCCAGGCCCTGGAGTTCCTCGAAGCGTCCCATGACCTGCTCCGCCCCGGCTTCGAGGAGGCGCTCCCGGTGGCCAGGACCGCAGTGCCGCCCGCCCGTGAAGCCGAAGGCGCGCATGCCGGCGGCGCGGGCTGCCCGTATGCCGGGGATGCTGTCCTCGATCACCAGGCAGTCGGCGACGGGGGTCCGCATCCAGCCGGCGGCGTAGACGAAGACGTCCGGCGCCGGCTTGCCGCGGGCGACGAGCGAGGCGCTCACGATGTTCGGATCGAAGCGTTGCGCCAGCCCGACCACCTCCAGCCCGAGCCTGAGCTTGGCCGGGTAGGCGCTGGAGGCGACACAGGCGGGGACGCGCAGGCGGTCGAGCAGGTCTGCGATGCCAGGCATGATCCGCAGTTCGGTGGCATAGGCCTGTTCCACCCGCGCTTTGACGCGCGAGAAGAACTCCGCCGGCACGGGCCGGCCCCAGTCGGCCTCGACATCGGCGATCATCTCGCCTTCCGGCCGGCCGGCGAAGCGGGCGATGACCTCCTCCGTGGAGACCCGGTAGCCGAGCCGGGTGAATTCCTCGGCGGTCAACCGGCACACGACGATCTCGCTGTCGATCAGCACGCCGTCGCAGTCGAAGACGAGAAGGCCCGGCCATGGCCGTGGCGGAAGCCGCCCGCCGGCCGGGGCCGGCGTCGAGAGGATCGGCAAGGCGGCATCGGGGTCACGCGGCATCGATATACGACCCCGATGCGATGAGTCGGACCAGGCTGTTCACGGAGCGCATGGCCGCCTGGGGTGGGGAGCCCCTGCCGTCCGAATAGGCGGCGATCGGGTCTTCCACGCGGTCGGCGAAGCGCTTGGCGAAGGCCTGGACGGAACCGGGCGCCTCTGGCGTCGGGGCCTGGAAGCGCGCGAGGATCCGGCTCAGCGGATCGTCGCTGCTCAGGAAGCGCCCGAGGATCGCCTCTGCCGCGCCGCGCAGATACTCGTCGGGATCGACGTCGCGCAGGAAGCCGCCATAGGCCGGATCGCGGCGCAGGATCACGGCGATGCCCTCGCTCATCTCGGCCATCACGGCCTTGGCGAAGCTCAGGCGGTCCGGCGTTTCCTTGAGGAAATGGTTCAGCCTGACGTCCTTGTCGCCATCGCATGCCTGCAGGGCATCGAGCGCCAGCAGCCAGTGGCTTCCGTTCAGCAGCCAGCTCTTGATCTGCTTCTCGGTCGCCACGTGGCGGGTGAACTCGACGCGGCTCGTGGCGAACCGGCCGGCGAGCGCCTCCGTTTCAGGCTTGAGCTCGAGCTTCAAGGAGCCATAGGTCTCGGTGGAGACCACGGCGACGGGGTGCGCCCCCTCGCGGCCTTCTTCCAGGCCGATGCAGACGCGGTCCACCAGGGCATGGACGCGGGTTACATGCTGGCGCATCTCGTCGGAGATCATCCCGCCGAGATCCGCATCCGCGAAGACTTCGGATGCATCGAGGGTGTTCTCGCAGGCGACGAGGAAGACCGGGCCGGTGGCGCCACGGGCCCGCATCCCCGCCAGGACCCGCAAAGCGCCGAGCACGGGCTGGTAGTTCGCGGCGGCGATGACCGAGGCCGTCACTACGATGCCGTCGCGGTGCCGGCGCGAGCGGCTCGTAATCGTGCGGATGACCTCATCGATGTCGTCCGCGCCGTACTCCAGGAAGCCGTCGTAGTGGATGGCACAGCCTTGCCTGCCTTCCTCCTCGGGGTGCCGCAGGAGGTAGAGGCGGTCGGGGTTGTCGCGGAGGAGATCGTTGCGGCGGCGAGGCTCGAGCGCCGTGTTGCCGGTCGGCTTGGCGGCCGAGACCGCACGATTGACGATGAAGGTTTCGGTGTCAGCCGTCTGCAGGAACGGTACGACCAAGCCAAGGCCAAGCCTGCCGGCCCCAAAATGAATATGAAGCATCTACCCACCCAAGCGGAGGACTGTCGCAAGAAGGCAAAGTGCCGGAGCGGAAATCCGCAGCATGCGTGGCAATCCCGATTCGGGATGTCAAACAAGACATGCATTCTGGGGTTGCCGAAAATGATCGGAATGAAAAATTAAACTAAAAGGAGTACGAGTATGTACTATACTGCACACGAGTAGCCAGGGGCGATTATTTGCCTTTCGGTCTGCGGCATTGACCGTCGCGCCCAGAAAACATGCGAAGGTCAGTCTCGGGTCGCCCTCGCCTCACGGCGCCTAGTCCCGGTCAGGAATGCGTCGAGCGGATGGCAGCCGCTCCCGCTGATTGCCGGGAGGCGAGACGTTGCTCCAATCAGGTAGTCCTGCCTGATCGGCGTTCGCCTTAGCCGGCTGCTGCCCGCGTGCCGCGGATCTGCTGCCAGGCGATGGCGCCGAGGGCGAGGGCCAGGGCAGGCAGGACGGTGAGGTTCAGCACCGTCCATCCCGCCTGGGCATGGACCGCGCCGGAGAGGAAGGCGGTGCAGGCGACGGTGCCGAAGACGATGGTGTCGTTGGCGGCCTGGGCGCGGACGCGCTCCTCCGGCGCATGGGCCGTCGCCAGCAGCGTCGTCGCGCCGACGAACATGAAGTTCCAGCCCAGGCCGAGCAGGCCGAGGGCGAGGCTGAAATGGGTGAAGCTCTCGCCGCTGAGGCCGATCAGCACGCAAAGGGCGGTGAGGGCGGCGCCGGCAACGATCACGGGGCGGACGCCGAAACGGGTAATGAGGCGGCCGGTGAAGAAGCCGGGGCCGTACATCGCCACCGCATGGATCTGGATGACGGTCGCCGAGGCACCGATGCCGAAGCCGCAGAGCATCATCTCGACCGGCGTGGAGGTCATCAGCAGGTTCATGGTGCCGTAGGCCACCATGCCGGTGACGGCGGCGGTGAGGAAGGCGGGGCGGGCGATGATCTCCCAGACGGGCGCGCCGCCGGCATGGCGGGCAGGGGGCGGCGGCAGGCGGGTGAAGGAGAGCAGCGCCATGCAGAGCACGGGCAGGCAGGCGAGCACCAGATAGGTGCCGAGGAAAAGGTAGGGCGGCAGCGCCTCGCGCGTTGCCTTCACCAGCTCGGGCCCGAGGCTGGCGGCGAGGATGCCGCCGGTCATCACCAGGCTGATGGCGCGGGGGCGGTAGCCGGGCGAGGCGACCTCGGCGGCGGCGAAGCGGTAGTGCTGGGCGATGCCGAAGCCGAGGCCCGCGGGCACGGCGCCGACGCAGTAGAGGACGAAATCGCCCGTCCACACGCCGGCGGCGAAGGTGAGAGAGCCGGCCATGGCGCCGAGCGCGCCGAGGATGAAGCCGGGCCTGCGGCCGAGCCGGGCAAAGACCATCCCGGCCGGGATGGAGGCGGCCATGGTCGCCGTCATCTGGATGGCGACGGGGAGCGTCGAGAGCGACTTGTCCTCGGCGAGGCTGTGGCCGATCAGCGCCGCCATCACCGCCTGGCCGACGGTCGCCGCCTGCATCAGGGCCTGGCAGCAGAAGAGCAGCCAGACCTGGCGCTTCATGCGCCGATCGTCTTCAGAAATGCGACCATCCTCCCATGGGGAGCGCCATGGGGGCGCCCGCCGCGTCGATGACCCGGACCTCGGCGGGTCCTTCGGTGAACTCGCCGATCCTCGTGACCGGGGTGCCGGTGGCGGAGGCCAGGGCCTCGATGCCGGCGCCGGGCAGGGCGGCGAAGAGCAATTCGTAGTCGTCGCCACCGGTGAGGACCAGGGGCAGAAGGGCCGGGTCCTTCAAGATGAGGGCACGGGCGGCGGGGGAGAGGGGGAGCTTCTGCGCCTCGATGACGGCGCCGCAGCCGGCGGCGCGGCAGAGATGGCCGGCGTCCTGGACGAGGCCGTCGGAGACATCCATGGCCGCGCGGGCGAGGCCGGCGAGCGCGGTGCCGAGGGCGAGGCGGGGCTCCGGCAGGCGGTAGCGGCCGGCGAGATGGCCCCCGGCATCGGCGGGCAGGCGGCCCTGGAGGACGCGGAGGCCGAGGGCACCGTCGCCGATGGTGCCGGAGACGAAGAGTCCGTCGCCGGGGCGGGCGCCGGTGCGGCGGAGGGCGGCGCCGGGGGCGACGGTGCCGAGGATGGTCAAGGAGAGGCTGATCGGGCCGGGGATGGAGACGGTGTCGCCGCCGAGGACGGTGAGGCCGAAGCGCCGCTGGTCCTCGGCGAGGCCGGCGACGAAGCCATCGAGCCAACCGGCGGGCAGGTCGCGGGGCAGGGCGGTGGTCATCAGGTAGCCGAGCGGCGTGGCGCCCATGGCGGCGAGGTCGGAGAGGTTCACCCGCAGCAGCTTGCGGCCGATGGTATCCGGCGGGTCCTCGGGGAGGAAATGGACGCCGGCGACCATGGCGTCTGCGGCCAGCACCAGTTGCCGGCCGGGCGGCGGGTCGAGCAGCGCCGCGTCATCGGCGAGGCCGAGCGCGCCCGGCCCGGCCAATGGCAGGAAGTGCCGGGCGATGAGGGCGAATTCGGCGGGCGGCTCGGCCATCGGCGCTATTTCCGGCCGGCGGCGAATTCCTCGGGCCGCAGGGCGCGGGCCAGCGCGTCGAGCACGCCATTGGCGAAGCGCGGCTCCTCGCCGCCGAAGAAGCCATGGGCGATGTCGAGATACTCGTTGATCACCACCCGGGCCGGGGGCTGGCCGCCGCCTTCGGCGAATTCGGCGCAGGCGGCGCGGAGCAGGGCGCGCAGCACAGGGTCGAGCCGTGCCATCGGCCAGTCGGGGTCAAGGTGCTGCGCGATGAGGCCGTCGAGCCGGTCGCCGTTCTTGGCCGCGGTGCGGACGATGGTGCCGAAGAGCGGGCGGTCGGCTTCCGGCACGCCGCCTTCCTCATAGCCGCCGCCGATACGGTGGGCGAGGAATTGCTGGATGACGGCCTCGGCCGACTCGCCGGTCTGCTCGCTCTGGTAGAGCGCCTGGACGGCGGCGACGCGGGCGCCGGTGCGGGGGCGGCCGCCGCGGACCTGCGGAGCGCCGCCGGGCGCCTGGCCGGGGCGGCGGTTGCGGGACTTGCTGCCGGGCTTGCCGGGGGACTTACCCGCGGGCGGCTTGGCGCCGGGCTTCGGCGCCGCGGGGGTGCCAGACTGCTCGGCCTCCATCTCGGCGCGGAGCTTGTCGAGCTCGCTGGTGCCGAGGTCGGTGGTCTTCCAATTGCCGCTCACGCGAGGCTCCAGCGGCGGCGCAGCGCCACCTGGCCGAGCAGCGCATGGGCTGCCTCGGCGCCCTTGTTGTGGCGGTCATCGGCGGAGCGGGCCTCGGCCTGGGTGAGGCTGTCCACCGTCAGCAGGCCGAAGCCGATGGCGGCGCCGCGGTCGGTGGAAACGTCCATCACCCCCTGGCAGACGGCCGAGCAGATGAAGTCGTAATGGTCGGTCTCGCCCTTCACCACGCAGCCGAGCAGCAGGAAGCCGTCATAGCGCACCGCCTTGCCGCCCTTGGTCGGCTGGCTGAGGACCATGCGCAGCGCGGCGGGCAGCTCGAAGGCGCCAGCGACGTCCACCACATCGGCCGTCGCCTTCGCCTCGGCGAAGACGCGCTGGGCGCCGCGGAGCATGCCGCCCACGACATCGGCGTAATAGGGCGCCTGGATCACCAGCAGATGCGGCGCCGGGCCTTCCAGCGGCCGCGCCTGGCGTTCCGGCGCATCGATCGTGCTCATTCACCCGTCCTTTTGGAGCAGCGGCTTGGTCTCGACCACGCGCAGCCCGTAGCCTTCCAGCCCGACGATGGGCCGGGGGTTGTTCGACAGCCGGACCATGTCCCGCACGCCGAGATCGGCGAGGATCTGCGCGCCGATCCCATAGTCCCGGATCTCGGGCGGCGCCACCCGGCGGTCGCGGTTGTTCCTCACCTGCTCGCTCATATTGTCCGGCCGCCAGTCGCGGATGATGACGACGACGCCGCGGCCGGCCGCGTCGATCATCCGCATGGCGTCGTGCAGATCATCAGTGCCGGTGCCGAGGACGATGTCGTGCAGTAGGTTGGCGGCGTGCATCCGCACATGGACCGGGCCGGGGGCGCTGACATCGCCGCGGATCAGAGCCAGGTGCTCGCCAGGGGCGAGGGTGTTGCCGTAGACGACGAGGCGCCAGTCGCCGCCGACCGGGTGGTCGATACGGCCCTCGGAGAGGCGGCGGACGAGGCGTTCGGTGCGGCGGCGGTGGGCGATCAGGTCGGCGATGGTGCCGAGCTTCAGGCCGTGATGCTGGGCGAAGGCGACGAGGTCCGGCATCCGCGCCATGGTGCCGTCGTCGTTCATGATCTCGCAGATCACGCCCGAGGGGTTGAGGCCGGCGAGGCGGGCGAGGTCCACGGAGGCCTCGGTATGGCCGGCGCGGACCAGGGTGCCGCCATCGCGCGCCACGAGGGGGAAGACGTGGCCGGGCGTGACGATGTGCTCGCGGCCCATCTCAGGGTTGATGGCGACGGCGACGGTGTGTGCCCGGTCGGCCGCCGAGATGCCGGTGGTGACGCCCTCCTTCGCCTCGATGGAGACGGTGAAGGCGGTCGAGTGGCGGGTGCCGTTGGCGGCGGCCATCAGCGGCAGGCCGAGCTGCTCGACGCGCCTGCGGTCCATCGCCAGGCAGATCAGGCCGCGGGCGAAGCGGGCCATGAAGTTGATCGCATCGGGAGTCGCGAACTGGGCGGGGATGACGAGGTCGCCCTCGTTCTCGCGGTCCTCGTCATCGACCAGGATGAACATGCGGCCGCGGCGGGCCTCCTCGATCAGCTCCTCGGTCGGGGAGATGAAGTCGGCGAAATTGACGGTCTTGGTCGCCATAGTGTTGGTCATGGCCGGGCCGGTCATGCCTGGAGCCCCTTGAAGGAGACGAGCCGGGCGACGTAGCGCGCCAGCGTGTCGATCTCGATATTGACGAAGCCGCCCGGCTGCAGCGTGCCGAAGGTGGTCACGGCGGCGGTGTGGGGAATGACGTTGACGCCGAAGACCGCGCCCTCGACCTCGTTCACGGTGAGCGAGATGCCGTCGACGGCGATCGAGCCCTTGGCGGCGACGAAGGGGGCGAGGTGCTCGGGCAGGCGGAAGCGATAGCGGACGGAACCATTCTCGGGCACCGCCGAGAGCACCTCGGCGACGCCGTCGACATGGCCGGAGACGAGATGGCCGCCGAGCTCGTCGCCCATCCGGAGCGAGCGCTCGAGGTTGATGCGGCTGCCGGGGGCGAGGCGGCCGAGCGTCGTCTTCGACAGGCTCTCGGCCGAGGCGTCGACGGCGAACCAGTCGCCGCCGAGCTGCACCGCGGTGAGGCAGCAGCCGGAACAGGCGATGGAGGCGCCGATCGCCACCGGGGCGGGTTCGGCGAGGAAGGGAGGGGAGGTGCCGATGACGAGGCGCATGTCCTGCCCGTCGCCCAAAGGCTGTATCTCCCGCACCGTCCCCAGATCGGTCACGATCCCGGTGAACATGGCCCGCACTCCTCGAACTCGGTCAGCCAGTCATCGCCCAGCGGGCGGCTCGCCACCCTGCGGAACTTGGGCATGGCGGAAAGCAGAACAACCGGCAAGGGCTGTACGGCGGGCAAGCCATCGCCGCCCATGATGCCGGGGGCGTGGAACCAGGCGAGCCGGTTGACGAAGCCGCCGCGCAGCAGACCGGCGGCGAGGCCGGCGCCGCCTTCGGCGAGCACCCGCGTGACGCCGCGCTGGGCCAGGGCACCGAGCAGGGCGGCGAGGTCGAGGCCGGGCTTCGCGCGGGGGACGGAGAGAATCTGGACGCCGGCCTCCTGGAAAGGGGCCAGCACGCCGGGGCGCTGGTTGGTGCGGGTGGCGATCCAGGTCGGCACCTCGCGGGCCGTCTGCACCAGCCGGGAGGCGAGGGGGGTGCGCAGGCGGCTGTCGGCGACGACACGGGCCAGCGGCACGCGGGCGGTGCCGGGGAGGCGGGCGGTCAGCTCCGGGTCGTCGGCCAGGACGGTGCCGCTGCCGACCAGGATGGCGTCGTGCCGGGCGCGCAGCGCATGGGCTTCGCGGCGAGCGGCGGAGCCGGTGATCCACTGGCTCTCGCCGGTGGAGGTGGCGATGCGGCCGTCGAGCGTCGTCGCCAGCTTGAGGGTGACGAGGGGGAGGCCGGTGGTGATGCGGCGGGCGAAGCCGGCATTCTGGCGGCGGGCTTCCTCGCCCATCAGGCCGAGCTCGACGATGACGCCGGCCTCGCGCAGGCGTTGCAGGCCGCGGCCGTCGACGCGGGGGTCGGGGTCGCCGGTGGCGACGACGACGCGGCTGACGCCGGCGCGGATCAGGGCATCGCAGCAGGGGGGGGTGCGGCCCCAATGGGAGCAGGGCTCCAGGGTGACGTAGGCGGTGGCGCCGCGGGCGGCCTCCCCGGCGCGGTCGAGGGCCTGGGTCTCGGCATGGGGGCGGCCGCCGGGTTGGGTCCAGCCGCGGCCGACCACCTGCCCGTCCTTCACCAGCACGCAGCCGACCGCCGGGTTCGGCCAGGTATTGCCGAGGCCGCGCCGCGCGAGGGCCAGCGCGGCCGCCATGTGCTCCCGATCCGTCATGCGGCGCACTATGGGCCGGGCGGGCCGGGCGGCAAAGCCAGCTCCACCCGGAGGCCGGGGGCGGCATCGCCGAGGGTGAGGCGGGCGCCGTGCAGTTCCGCCACCGCCGCGACCAGGGCGAGGCCGAGGCCGGCACCGGGGCGGCTGCGGGCGGCGTCCAGCCGGTGGAAGCGGCGGAGGGCGGCCTCGCGCTGATTGGGGGGAATGCCCTCGCCGTCGTCCTCCACGGTGAGCACGCGGCCGGGGGTAAGGGCGAGGCGGATGCGGCCGCCCTCGCGTCCGTGCTTCACCGCGTTCTCCAGCAGGTTGGCGAGGGCCTGGGTCAGCAGCTCGCGGTCGCCGAAGCCCGCGATGCCGGGGGGGATGTCGGTTTCCAGGCGCTGGCCGCGGTCCTCAGCGGCGGGGGCGTAGACTTCGGCGACCGTTGCGGCGAGGGCGCTGAGGTCCAAGGGGGCGAAGCCGGCGCGGCGGGCGCCGCTCTCGATCTGGGCGATGCGGAGCAGGGCGGCGAAGATCTCCAGCAGCTGCTCGCAGTCGCGCAGCGCGGCCTCGGTGGCCGGGCGCCAGGTGGCGTCGTCCTCGGCGCGGAGGGCGGCTTCCAGCCGGCCGCGCAGGCGGGTGAGGGGGGTGCGGAGGTCGTGGGCGATGTCGTCCGTCACCTGGCGGAGGGTCTGCATCAGCGCCTGCACCCGGTCGAGCGCGGCGTTGATGCGGCGGGCCAGGCGGTCGAACTCGTCGCCGCCCGCGCGGATGGGGAGGCGGTGGCCGATCTCGCCCGATTCGACGCGGGCCAGCGCCGCATCCATGGCGGCGGCGCGGCGGGTGACGCCGCGGCCCATCAGCAGGCCGCCGAGCAGGCCGAGCAGCGCCGCGCCGCCGCCGACCCAGCCGGCGGCACCGAGCAGCAGCGATTCGAGCTGGCGGACGGGGGCGACGTCGCGGGCGACGACGAGGAAGCCGCCGCCTGGGAGCGGGGTGCCGAGGGCGAGCAACTCGGCTGGGTCGGCTTCCTCTGCGGCTTCGAGGCGGAGGCTGGACCAGCCGGGGGATTCGGGAGCGCTGGCGAGGTTGCCGGCGAGACGTTCGCCTTCCGGCCCGGCGAGCAGGTAGTATTGCGTGCCGCTGCGGTCGGCGGCGAGGCGAGCCTCGATGGAGAGGGCGGCCGAGCGGGGGCCACCGAGGCGGGCGGCCTGGACCAGCAACCCGCGGTCGCGATCGACCTCCTGGGCGAGCTGGCGGAGGGCAAAGCCGGTGGTCGCCCACCAGGCGATGCCGGAGAGGGCGGCGGTGCCGAGCAGGGTCAGCAGCAGGTGCAGAAGGGTGACGCGGAAGGTGGTGGTGCGCCACCAGCGGGTCGCGCGCTCGCTCATCGGGCGGCCCTCGGCCTGGCCGTGGCGGCCGAGGCCGAAACGGGGGCGCCTTGGGGAGAATCAGTCCGGGGCGCGGATGGCATAGCCGGCGCCGCGCATGGTGTGGATGAGGGGCGGCTCGCCGAGCTTGGCGCGCAGCCGGCTCATATGCGTCTCGACCACGCTGGTCTTCGGGTCGAAATGGAAGTCCCAGACGCCCTCCAGCAGCATGGTCCGCGTGACCACCTGGCCGGTGCGGCGCATCAGGTATTCGAGCAGGCGGAATTCGCGGGGCTGCAATTCGATGCGGCGGCCGGCACGGGTGACGGCGCGGCGGAGCAGGTCCATCTCGAGGTCGGCGACCTGGAGGGTGGTCGCCTCGGTTGCCATGGGCGGGCGGCGGGCGAGGGCGTTGAGCCTCGCCATCAGCTCGGCGAAGGCGAAGGGCTTGCCGAGATAGTCGTCGGCGCCGGCCTCCAGACCCTCGACACGGTCGCCGATGCCGGTGCGGGCGGTCAGGAACAGGACCGGGGTGCGGAGGCCGGCGGCGCGAAGCGCCCGAACGAGGGCGAGGCCGTCGAGCTTCGGCAGCATGCGGTCGACCACCAGCACATCATGGCTCGCCTGCATGGCGAGATGGAGGCCGTCCGGGCCGTCGGCGGCGTGGTCGACCACATGGCCGGCCTCGGTCAGGCCGCGGCGGATGAAGCCCGCGGTCTCTGCATCGTCCTCGACCAGCAGGATCTTCACGCTGTCCCGGTCCCTCGTCCCTCACCGGACAATAGGCAGAGGTGGATCGAATGCGAACTCCCCTGGCCCACGGGGCTTCTGCCCTCGCCAGACAAGGAATCCCCCATGCGACGCCTCCCCCTCCTCGCCGCCGCCGGGCTGCTGCTCGGCGCCGCCGGGCTGCTGCTCGGCGCCGGCGCCGCCCGTGCCCAGGACTGCCTGCAGGTGATGGCCGGCGACCCGCGGCTCAGCAGCTTCGTCGAGGCGCTGAACCGTACCGGCCAGGCCGAGCTGCTGCATGGCAGCGGGCCCTTCACCATCCTCGCGCCCGATAACGGCGCGATCGCCCGGGTGCCGGTGAATATCCGCGACGACCTGATGGGCTCGCAGCCCGGTGCCGATGTCGACCCGGTGCGTGGGCCGGCGGTGGTCAATGCGCAGATGATCGACGGGCGGCACATGGCCCGCGAGGTGGAGGGGCGCGACCGCGTGACGGTCAGGACGCGCAACGGCAACATGCTGCTGATCCAGCGTGGGGCGGACGGGCAGTACACGCTGGTGCCGGAGCGCGGCGGCTTCGGCGCGGGCGGCATCCGCCAGGTCGAGCCGGCGCATGTGGTGCAGGCCGACATCCCGTGCAGCAACGGCGTCGTCCATATCGTGGACCGCGTGCTGGTGCGCTGAACGGGCGCTTCCATACCGATCCGTATGGTTCGGGGCAGGAAGCCCGCAGGTGCCTGGGGCTTTGATGGGGGCATGGCGGTCGCCCTGGAGCGGCCGCCCCTCAGGAAGGAGCCTCCATCGATGACTCGCATCACCAAGATCCTGGCCGGCGGCGCACTGGCGCTGGCGCTCGGCACCACGGCGCTGACGCCCTTCGTCCCGCCGGCCACGGCGCAATCGGCCGCCCAGCCGGCGACGGCCGTCGCGCTGCCGCGGCCGGTGGGGCCGGATTTCGCCGATCTCGCGGCGCGGGTGGCACCGGCGGTCGTGCGCATCAGCATCACCGGCCATACCGAGGCGACGCCGGCGCAGGTGCCGCCCGAGCTTCGCGGCACGCCTTTCGAGCGCTTCTTCCGGCAGCGCCAGGGGCCGACCGAGCGGCGGGTCATGGGTCAGGGGAGCGGGTTCATCATCGACCCGGCCGGCTATGTCGTGACCAACAACCATGTCGTCGGCCAGGCGGATTCGGTGAAGGTGGAGCTGGCGGACGGCCGGCAGCTGCCGGCCCGCGTCGTCGGCACCGACCCGAAGACGGACCTCGCCCTCATCAAGATCGAGGCGGGCGGCGACCTGCCGACCGTGGCCTTCGGGAACAGCGACCAGCTGCGGGTCGGCGAGTGGGTGCTGGCGATGGGCAACCCGTTCGGGCTCGGCGGGACGGCGACGGCGGGCATCGTCTCGGCGCGCGGGCGGCAGATCGGCGCAGGGCCCTATGACGACTTCATCCAGACCGATGCCTCGATCAACCCAGGCAATTCGGGCGGGCCGCTGTTCAATTCGCAGGGCCAGGTGGTCGGGGTGAATGCGGCGATCTTCTCGCCCTCGGGCGGCAATATCGGAATCGGTTTTGCCATCCCCGCCTCGCTGGCGCAGTCGGTCATCGGCCAGCTGAAGGAGCATGGGAAGGTCGAGCGCGGCTGGCTCGGCGTCTCGATGCAGGCGATCGACCCGGCGCTGGCGAGCGCGCTTGGCTTGCCAGGGAACAAGGGCGCGCTGATCGGCGGGCTGGAGGCGGATGGGCCGGCGGCCAGGGCCGGGCTGCAGCCGGGCGACGTCGTCACGGCGGTGGATGGCCATGCGGTCGCCGCGCCGCGGGATCTGGCCGAGGCGGTGGGTGAGCAGCGGCCGGGCGCGACCATCACCCTCGGCCTGCTGCGGGATGGGAAGCCGGTGGAGCAGCGGGTGACGCTGGCCGGCATCCCGGACCAGCAGGAGGCGAAGGGCGGGCCAGGGCAGTCGCAGTCCTCGGGCAATCTCGGCCTGGCGCTGGCGCCGCGTGACCGGGGTGGCCAGGGTGCGGTGGTGGCCGAGGTGCAGCCCGATAGCGTGGCCGCGACGCAGGGCTTGCAGCCGGGCGATGTCATCCTCCGTGCCGGGGACCGAGCGGTGAGCGCGCCGCGCGACGTGGCCGAGGCCGTTGGTGCCGCGCGGCGGGCCAACAAGCCGGCGATCGCGCTGCAGATCGAGCGCGATGGCGGGCGGGCCTTCGTCGCCCTGCCGCTGAAGGCAGGCTGACGGCGCGTGCCGTCACCGGTGCTTCGGGCCGGTGGCGGGGATTGCGGGGCGGCGCCCGGTGGCTTCGGCACGCGGGCGCCGCTTCGGCCTGTCGCGGGCGGCCCATGCATTGCATACTGTTTCTCACGGCCGCCGCGGATTGACGCCGAGGCGGCGGGCGCGCATGGCGGGGCTCCGCCGACATGGTCGAGGAGCCGGCGTCCGTCTTGCGGGGGCGCGGCCGAGGGAGAAGAGGCATGGAACCCTGGCAGCTCACCGCCACCGCCGCCGCGGCGAAGCTCCGGGAGGGCCGCCTCACCGCCGAGGCGCTGGTGCGCTCCTGCCTCGAGCGCATCGCCGAGCGGGAGCCGGTGGTGAAGGCCTGGACCTTCCTCGACCCGCTGCTCGCCATCGCCAGCGCGCGCGAGGTGGACAAGGCCCACACCATGGGCGTGCTGCATGGGCTGCCGATTGGCGTGAAGGACATGATCGAGACGGCGGACATGCCGACCACCTACAATTCGCCGATCTACCAGGGGCTGCGGCAAGGGCGGGACGCGGCCTGCGTCGGCATCGCGCGCGGCGAAGGGGCGGTGATCCTCGGCAAGACGGATACGGTGGAATTCGCCGCGGCCGGGCGGCGGGCGTTGACCCGCAACCCGCATGACACGGCGCGGACGCCGGGCGGCTCCTCCTCCGGCTCGGCGGCGGCGGTCGCGGACGGGATGGTGCCGCTGGCCTTCGGCACCCAGACCGGCGGCAGCACGATCCGCCCGGCCTCCTTCTGCGGCGTCTACGCGATGAAGCCGACGCATGGGGTGGTGAACACCGAGGGCGCCAAGCGCTACTCGCACACGCTGGATACCATCGGCTGGTATGGGCGGGCGCCGGAGGACCTGCGGCTGGTGGCGGAGGCCTTCCGCCTCTTCGACCTCGACCAGCCGTTCGGCAAGCCGCTGACGCAATTGCGCATCGGCATCTGCCAGGGGCCGAACTGGCATCTGGCCGAACAGTCCTCGCATGAGGCGCTGCTGCTGGCGGCGCGGCGGCTGGAGGCGGCGGGGGCCATCGTCGAGGAGCTGGCGCTGCCGCAGGCCTTCGAGGGCATCACCGAGGCGCAGCGCGTGGTGCTGCTGGGCGAGGGGCGCGGTGCCTTCCTGCAGGAATACGTCGCGGCGCATGACAGGCTGCATGCCGACTTCCGCGATCGCGTCGAGAATTTCGCCGGCATCAGCGGGGCGCAGCTGGCGGGGGCCTACAACCTGGCGGCGGAGTGCCGGAAGCTCTTCGACGCGCTCTTCCCGCGCTTCGACGCGGTGCTGACGCCGGCGGCGGTGGGCGAGGCGCCGCTCGGGCGGCAGGATACCGGCAACCCGGTCTTCAACAGCATGTGGACGCTGCTGCATGTGCCCTGCATCGCCATCCCCACCACGCGCGGACCGCATGGCATGCCGGTGGGCGTTCAGATCGTGGGGCCGCGCTTCGGCGATGCGGCGCTGCTGGATGTGGCGGCGCTGGTCGGGCCGGTGATCGACCAGCCCTGAGTCGGGGAGGCGGTGGCCTCCCCAGACATTCCATCAGGCGATGGTGCAGGCTTCCTCGAAGGCGAGGCGCGGCAGGCGGTCGAAGACGCCGCTCGGGTCGCCATGGCCGATATTGACGAGGAAGTTGGACTTCACCGTGGTGCCGGCGAAGAAGGCCTCGTCGCACTTCGCCTTGTCGAAGCCGGACATGGCGCCGACATCGAGGCCGACGAGCTTCGCCGCCATCATCAGGTAGGCGCCCTGGAGCGTCGCGTTGCGGAAGGCGGTCTCCGCCGCCAGTTCCGGGCTGGAGGTGAACCAGGAGCGGGCATCGGCATGCGGGAAGAGCTGCGGCAGCTTCTCGTAGAATTCCATGTCCTGCGCGACGATGACGCAGACCGGCGCGCTCATCGTCTTGGCGAGGTTGCCGGAGGAGAGGCAGGGGGCGAGCTTGTCCTTGCCCTCCTTCGTGGTGACGAAGACGAAGCGGGCCGGCGAACAATTCGCCGAGGTGGAGCCCATCTTCAGAATGTCGTAGATTTGCCGCAGCTCCGCCTCGGAGACGGGCTGGTCGGTCCACTTGTTCTGGGTGCGCGCCTTGAGGAAGAGTGCGTCGATGGCGGCCTGGTCGGGCATCGTCAGGGTCTCCTTGGTTGCCGCGTGATAGCCTGCCGCGCCGCCTCAGTCACCGGTCATCGCGGCCAGCGCCGCTTCCACCTCGGCGACCGGCAGGACATCGGCGTATTTCGCCGCCATGGCGTAGAGGTTGGCGAAATGCGGGCTCTCGTGCCGGTCGGCCACCGCCTCCTCCGGCACGATCATGCGGAAGCCGCAGGAGAGGCCGTCCACCACCGTCGCCCGCACGCAGCCCGAGGTCGAGCCGCCGGTGACGATGACGATGTCGATGCGGTGGAATGTCAGCAGCGAGCGGAGATTGGTCTCGAAAAAGGCGGAGGCCATGCGCTTGTTGATGAGGATATCGCCCGGGGCGCGGTCTGCCCGAGGGTCGAGCGCGGCGCGGGGCGAGCCTTCCTTGATGTTCTGCAGGCTGTCCGGCGTGTCGGTGCGGGTGCCCCAGACGCCGCAATCCTCGCCGCTCGGCAGGTAGGCGACATAGGTCCAGACCACGGGAAGGCGCCGCGCGCGGCATAGCGCAGCGAGGCGGTTGATGTGGCCGATCTGGCCGGGATCGGTCTCGTAGGCGGTGACGTAGGTGGCGGGCTGGGTGTAGGCGCATTGCACGTCCACATTGACGAGCGCCGCCCGCCGGCCGAAGCCGAAGCGGGCGCGCTGCTCGGCCCGCAGCGCGGCGTAGAGGGCGCGGGCGCTGCGGCCGTCCTCGATCATCAGGCGGCCTGGGCGACGTGGCGGCGGCTCCGCATCAGCGGCTGGATGCGGGTACCGAATTGCTCCATGCCGATGAGGAAATCGTCGAAGGTCAGCATGACACCCTGCAAGCCGGGGGTTTCGGCCAGCGCGTCGAGCTGCTTCGCCACCGTGGCGTAGGAGCCGATGAGGCGGAGCATGTTGGTCGGCACGCGGTCGGAGCGGACCATGCGGCCGACGGTGCTGTGCGCCTCCGCCTTGACGTCGGCGGCGGCCTGGGCGTCGCGCCAGGCGAGCGCCTCGAGATCGGTGCCGGCGACGTAGTGGTGCCATTTCGCCATCGCCGCTTCGTCGGTCTCGTCGGCGATGACCATCATCAGCAGCATAGCGCCGCATTGCCGGCCGGCGGCGGCGTTGGCGGCGATGAGGCGGTCGGTGTGCTGGCGAACCTGGGAGATGTCGTTGATGCCGCCGGCGCTGATGAAGTTGTAATCGGCGTACTCGGCAGCGAATTGCATGCCGCGATTCGATTGGCCGGCGGAGATGATCTCGATCTTCTTCGTGGGTAGCGGACTGACTCGGCAATCCTCCATGCGGAAGAAATCGCCCTTGAAGTCGGAGCGGCCGGTGGCCCAGAGCTCCTTCATCACCGTCACGTATTCCGAGCAGAACTCGTAGCGCCGCGCGAAATGTGCCTCGCCGGGCCAGATGCCCATCTGCTCGTACTCGGCTTTCTGCCAGCCGGAGACGATGTTCACGCCGAAACGGCCATGGCTGATGCTGTCGATGGTGACGGCCATGCGCGCGAGCACGGCGGGCGGGATGGTCAGCACCGCGACCGAGGCGAAGAGCTTGATGCGGCTCGTCACCGCCGCCAGCCCGGCCATCAGGCTGAAGCTCTCGAGATTGTGGTCCCAGTATTCGCTGGGGCCGCCGAAGCCGCGCAGCTTGATCATCGAGAGGGCGAATTCGAAGCCGTATTTCTCAGCCTTCTCGGCCACCTTTCGGTTGAGGCCGAAGCTCGGCATATACTGTGGCGAGGTGCTGGAGATCAGCCAGCCATTATTGCCGATGGGCAGGAAAACGCCGACATCCATGAGGCTCGCTCCGCTTCGGGTGGCGGACATGCTAGCGGCGGTTGGACAAGGGATGCAGGGGGCAGGCGCCGGGAAAAGCGGCAGCTAAGGCGGGTGGCGCAATCGCAATGGGCAAAGGCGGTGCGACGCTGCCCATCGTGGCGGCAGGCGGCGGTCATTCCGCATTTGTCAGCGGCCGCCAGGCGCGTGCCCCACGAGGAAGCCTTGCCGATGGTCGATGTGGCAGCTTTTGCCCGCGCGGCCTGATCAGATGCGATGGTGCGGTGCAGCATGGGGTGCTAACCCCTCGACCATGCCGCGCGTCACGCCTCTCTTCGTCCTGGTCCTCGCCGCCATGTCGGCCTTCGGGCCGCTGTCCACGGACATGTACCTGCCGGCTTTCCCGGCCATCGCCGCCGGCCTCGGGACGGATGCGACGCATGTGCAGACGACGCTGGCGAGCTTCTTCGCCGGGATGTCGCTGGCGCAGCTCGCCTTCGGCCCGCTGACGGACCGCTTCGGGCGGCGGCTGCCGTTGCTGGCGGGGCTTGGCATCTTCGTCCTCGGCTCCATCGGCTGCGGGCTGACCGGGGAGGTCGGCTGGCTGGCGGTGTGGCGCTTCATCCAGGGGCTCGGCGGCTGCGCCGGGATGGTGACCGCGCGAGCCATCGTGCGCGACGTGACGGAAGGGACGGAGACGATCCGGCTGATGTCGCGCCTCATGCTGGTGGTGACGCTGGCGCCGATCCTGGCGCCCTCGCTGGGTGGGGTGCTGCTCGGCTGGGGAGGGTGGCGGGCGATCTTCTGGGCGCTGGTGGCCTATGGGCTCGCCCTCGCCCTCGTGGTAGGGCTGGTGCTGCCGGAGACGCTGCCGCCCGAGCGGCGGCGGCGCGAGGGGCTGGCCGGGGTGCTGATGGTCTATGCGCGGATGCTCGGCACGCGGCGCTTCATGGGGCTGGTGCTGTCGGGGGTGCTGCCGATGGGCGGGCTGTTCGCCTATATCACCGGCTCGCCCTTCGTCTTCATGGAGCTGCATGGCATCGCGCCGGGGCAGTACGGGCTGCTCTTCGGGGCGAATGCGCTCGGCATCATGGGCGTCTCGCAGTTGAATGCGATGCTGTCGCAGCGGCATCCGCCGGAGCGGGTGCTGCTTTGGGGGCTTTGCGCCATGGCGGGGGCGGGCGTCGCAATGGCGGCGCTGTCGGGGACGGGGAGCTTCTGGGGCATCGCCATTCCGCTCTTCGTCTATGTCGCCAGCATCGGCATGGTGATGCCGATCGCCGCGGCGCTGGCCATGGCCTCGCAGGGGCGCGCGGCGGGGAGCGCCTCGGCCTTGATTGGGACGCTGCAATTCGGTGGCGGCGCATTGACCGGTGCGCTGGTGGGGGCGCTCTACAACGGGACGGCGGTGCCGATGGCCGTGGTGATGGCGCTCGCCGCGCTGGCGGGGCTGGCGAGCCGGCTAGTCCTGGTGCGTTGAGGGCGGGGCCTGGATGAGGGCGCCGTACCAGCCGAGGCCGCGATAGGTCTCGTAGCCGGGGGTGCAGTGGAAGCCGATGGCGCGGCCCTCGGCATCGCGGTAGGCGCCGGCCTCGCGGCCGCCATGGGCGAGCCGGATGGTCTCGGTCAGCACGCCGCCGCCGGAGGACGAGGCCAGCACGCGGCCGGTCGCGTCGAGCAGCAGGACGCGGGTGCGGGCGCGTTCGGCGGGGGAGAGGCGGACGCCGCGCACCACTGCCTCGGCCTGCGGGGCCCAGTCGAAATGGATGCCGAGCACGCCGATCGGCCGGCCATGGGTGGCGCCGCCCTCGCGCACCGCCGCGGCATAGGTGGCGACCGGCGCGTCACCGAGCGGGGCGCAGCGGGCGATGTCGGTGACGGCGTAGTCCTCGCCGCTCGCCGTCTCCAGCGCGGCGCGGAACCAGGGCGCGGCGCCGGCGGCATGGCCGCGCACATCGGGGTAGCGGCCCGGCCGGCCATGGGCGATGACGCGGCCGGAGAGGTCGCAGAGCCAGAGGTCGAGATAGACGGTATAGGCCGAGAGGATGACGCCGAGCCGCGCCTCGGCATAGGCGAGGCGCGGCGGGGAGGGGTCCGCCGCGGCATCGACCACGGCGGCGTCGGTCGCCCACCAGCGGACGTCGCAGCTGCGCTCATAGAGGTTGCGGTCGATGATCTCGATGGCGTTCAGCGCCAGGTCGGTCAGGCGCTGGCCGCCGACCTCCTCGGCCATGCGGGCGCCGATGCGGCGGAGGGCGGCGAAGGCGCCGCGCAACTCGCCATCCATCTCGGCGGCAAGGCGGGCGACCTCGGCGGCGACGGATTTCACCTCGCCGGCGACGACGCCGAAGCCGCGGCCCTGCTCGCCGGCACGCGCGGCCTCAATGGTGGCGTTCAGCGCCAGGATGCGGGTCTGGCCGGTGATCGACTGGATGGCGCGGACCTTGCCCGCCGCCAGCGCCTCCGCCTGCTCGGCGAGGGCCAGCACGCGCTCGGGCGTGGCGGCCTCCCCGGTGACCTGCATTCCATCCATCGCGGCATTCCCGATTCCTGCCGCGGAGTATCGCTTCTGGCTGGTTAACACCCGGTTTCAGCCGCCACGGGCCTGGGCGCGGAGGATGTGCTTCTGGATCTTGCCGGTGCTGGTGCGCGGCAACTCGGTGAAGAGGACGGATTTCGGCGCCTTGAAGCCGGCCATGCGCTCGCGGCAATGGGCGATCAGCTCGGCCTCGGTCGCGGTGGCACCGGGCTTCAGCTCGACGAAGGCGCAGGGCACCTCGCCCCATTTGTCGTCGGGCCGGGCGACCACCGCGGCGAGGGCGACGGCGGGGTGCTTGTAGAGCGCGTCCTCCACCTCGATCGAGGAGATGTTCTCGCCGCCGGAGATGATGATGTCCTTCGAGCGGTCGCGGAGCTGGATGTAGCCGTCCGGATACTTCACCGCGAGGTCGCCGGTGTGGAACCAGCCGCCGGCGAAGGCGGCCTCGGTCGCGGCGCGGTCCTTGAAGTAGCCCTTCATCACGACGTTGCCGCGCATCATCACCTCGCCCATCGTCGTGCCATCGGCGGGGACGGGCTGCATCGTCGCCGGGTCGAGCACGTCGAGGGATTCGAGGGCGAGGTAGCGGACGCCCTGGCGGGCCATCAGCCGGGCCTGATTGGGGGCTGGGAGCGAATCCCAGGCGCGGTTCCACTCGTTGACGACCGAAGGACCGTAGCATTCGGTGAGGCCGTAGACGTGGAGGACGGCGAAGCCCGCCTCGCGCATACGGCCGAGAACCGCCTCAGGCGGCGGCGCGCCGGCGGTAACGAATTCCACCTGGTGGGGGAGGGGGCGTTTCTCGGACTCGGGCGTGTCGAGCAGCGTCGCCATGACGACGGGGGCGCCGCACATATGGGTCACGCCATGCTCGGCCATCAGCGCCCACATCGCCGGGCCGCGCACGGCGCGGAGGCAGACATGCGTGCCGGCGACGGCGCAGACCGTCCAGGGGAAGCACCAGCCGTTGCAGTGGAACATCGGCAGGGTCCAGAGATACACCGGGTGCCGGGCCATGCTGGCGGAGAGGACGTTGCCGGTGGCAAGAAGCTGCGCGCCGCGATGGTGGTAGACGACGCCTTTCGGCCGGCCGGTGGTGCCGGAGGTGTAGTTGAGGGCGATGGCGTCCCACTCGTCGGCGGGCATGGCCCAGGCGAAGGCCGGGTCGCCCTCGGCCAGCAGAGCCTCGTAGTCGAGGCCGCCGAGGGTCTCGGCGCGGGCGCCACCGGGGGCTTCCGGATCGTCGATCTCGATGACGAGGGGGCTGGCGCCGCTCATGGCGAGCGCGGCGCGGAGGACGGGGGTGAATTCGCGGTCCACCAGGATCGCCTTCGCCTCGCCGTGCTGCAGGATGTAGCCGATGGTGTCGGCGTCGAGCCGGGTGTTGATGGTGTTGAGCACGGCGCCGGCCATCGGCACGCCGTAATGCGCCTCGACCATCGCCGGGATATTGGGCAGCAGCGCCGCCACCGTGTCGCCGCGGCCGATGCCGCGTGCGGCGAGCGCGGAGGCGAGGCGGACGGCGCGGTCGCGCAGATCGCGATAGCTCCGGCGCAGCGCGCCGTGGATGACGGCGGTGTGGTCGGGGAAGGTGGCCGCGGCGCGCTCGAGGAAGAGCAGCGGCGTCAGCGGCTGGTGGTTGGCGGGGCGGCGCTCCAGCCCGGTCTCGTAATCTGCGGCGGCCATCGGGCGGTCCTCCTCAGCGATGGCGCCATTCGGCGGGGCGCTTGCCGAGGAAGGCGCCGATGCCCTCCGCCGCATCCTCGGCGAGCAGGTTCTCGACCATCACCTGGCCGGCGGCTGCATAGGCTTCGGCGAGAGGGAGGGCAGTCTGGGCGTTGAAGCCGCGCTTGCCCATCCGCAGCGCGACGGAGGAGCGGGCGGCGATACGCTGTGCCAAGTCGAGCCCGGCGTCGAGCGCGGTGCCGGCGGGGACGACGCGGTTGACGAGGCCCATGCGGTGCGCTTCCGCCGCCGGGACCATCTCGCCGAGGAGGAGCATCTCCATCGCCGCCTTGCGCGGCACGGCGCGGGCCAGCGCCACGCCCGGGGTGGAGCAGAACAGGCCGATATCGACGCCGGGGGTGCAGAATTTCGCCCGCTCCGAGGCGACGAGGAGGTCGCAGCTGGCGGCAAGCTGGCAGCCGGCGGCGGTGGCGACGCCCTCGACCGCGGCGACGACCGGCTGGGGGAGGGTGACGACGCGCTGCATCACGGCGGAGCAGGCGGCCATGGTCTCGGCGAAGAATGCGGTGCCGCAATCCGGCTCGGCGCGGCGGGCGGTGATCTCCTTCAGGTCGTGGCCGGCGGAGAAGGCGGGGCCCTCGGCCGCGAGGACGACGCAGCGGATGCGCTCATCCTCCGCGACCTCGTCGAGCGCCGATTGCAGCGCGGCCAGCATGGCGCGCGAGAGGCTGTTGCGGGCCGCCGGGCGGTCGAGGGTGATGATGGCGACGGCGCCTTCGTCGCGCCGCGTCACCGGGGGCGTGTTGTCGCCCGTATTGGCCATCGCTGCCTCCCTGACAATGCCGGGAATATTGCCAGGGAGGGCGGCGGCGGCAAGGGCCGGTCAGACCGGCGTGAACATGGTCGCCGGCGGGCTGTCGCCCGTGGTCGGCTTGAACACCACTTTCACCTTCTGGCCGATCTTCACCTCGTCCAGATCGCAATCGACGATGTTGGTGAAGACGCGGACGCCCTCGTCCAGCTCGACATAGGCGACGCAGTAGGGCTCCTTCGTCCGCATCACCGTGAAGGTGTAGACCGTGCCGGTGCCCTTGGCCTCCACCAGCTCGACATTGTTCGAGAGGGTGAAGGGGGAGCAGCCGCGCGGATACCAGAAATGCTTGCCGGTATCCTTGCAGAGCCCAATCAGCATGCGGCCCTCACGGGCGGCGTCGAAATAGGGCTTGTTGGTCGGGTCCACCGCGATGGCGGGGAGGGCGCGGTTGGAGGCAGGGGTTGCCATGGGTGATTACTCCCGCTCGAGGATGACGGTGGCGCTGCCATGACGGGTGCCGAGCAGGCCGCCCGTGCCATGGGCCAGCGCGAGCGTGCAGCCGGGGACCTGGACCTTGGGGTGTGCCTCGCCGCGGAGCTGGCGCACCGCCTCGATCACCTTGGTCATGCCGCCGCGATTGGCCGGGTGGTTGTTGCAGAGCCCGCCACCATCGGTGTTGAAGGGCAGCTTGCCGACGCCGGAGATCAGGTTGCCGTCGGCGACGAATTTGCCGCCCTGGCCCTTCTCGCAGAAGCCGAGATCCTCGAGCTGCATCAGCACCGTGATGGTGAAGCTGTCGTAGATCGAGGCGTACTGGATGTCCTTCGGGGTGACGCCGGCCTCCTCGAAGGCGCGCGGGCCGGACCAGCGGGCGCCGGAATAGGTGAGGTCGGTGTAGCCGGCATTCTGGTTCTTGGTCGCCTCGCCATGGCCGCGCACCTTGACCAGCGGGCGCTTCAGCAATTTGGCGATCTCCGGCTTGGCGAGGATGAGGGCGCCGCCGCCGTCCGAGATGACGCAGCAGTCGAGGCGGTGCAGCGGGTCGGAGACCATCGGGGAGTTCACGACATCCTCGACGGTGACCACCTTGCGGAGCATCGCGTGCTCGTTCCATTGGGCATGGTGGCTGGCCGCCACCTTGATCCAGGCGAGTTGCTCCGAGGTCGTGCCGAACTCGTACATGTGCCGCATGGCGCACATCGCATAGGCATTGGCGACGGTGCGGCCGTAGGGAATCTCGAAGGGATCGTCGGGTACGTTGACGCCCCAGCTGCGCGGCGCCGTGCCGGTGGCCATCGCCTCGGCGCGGGGGCGGCCGGCCAGCGTGACGAGGGCGATGTCGCAGAGGCCCATGGAAATGGCCTCGGCCGCATGCCCGACATGCATGACATAGGAGCTGCCGCCGACATCCGTGCTGTCGAAATGCCGGAGCTTCGTCAGGCCGAGATAATCCGCCATGTTCAGCGGGCCGAGGCCCGGGGCGGCGCCGGTGCAGAAGAAGCCGTCGACATCGTCCTTGGTGAGGCCGGCATCCTGCAGGGCGCCATAGGCGACCTCGGCGTGGAGCTGCGCCACGGACTTATCGTCCGCCTTGCGGGTCGGGTGCTCGAAGGCCCCGACGATATAGGCCTTGCCGTTGATGCTCATGGGGCTGGACGCCCTCCCTCTTTGATCGATAGCTGGCTTACCGTTCTCCGAAGCAGCCGCCGCGTCAAGCCGCGGCGCGCATCCTCAGACCACGCTGGTCAGCCCCCCGTCCACATAGAGCAGGTGGCCGTTGACATAGGCCGAGGCGTCGGAGGCGAGGAAGATGGCCGCGCCGACCAGCTCCGGCAGCTCGCCCCAGCGGCCGGCGGGGGTGCGCTTGCAGAGCCAGTCGTCGAATTCGCGGTTGGCGCGGAGCGGGGCGGTCAGCTCGGTACTGAAATAGCCAGGCGCGATGCCGTTGGCCTGGATGCCGTGCTTCGCCCAGTCGGCGCACATCGCCTTGGTGAGCATCCCCAGCGCGCCTTTGGTGGCGGTGTAGGGGCCCGTGCCGGGGCGGCCGAGCATGCTCATCACCGAGCAGGTGTTGACGATCTTGCCGCGGCCGCGCGGGATCATCCGCTTCGCCACGGCGCGGGCGCAGTAGAAGGCGCTGTCGAGGTTGGTGGACATCACCGCGCGCCAGGTCTCGTCCGGCATCTCGTCGAGCGGGCCGCGGAGATTGACCCCGGCGTTGTTGAACAGGATGTCGATCGGCCCCGTCTCCGCCTCGATCCGCGCAATGCCGGCCTCGACCGCCGCCGGGTCGGTCACGTCGAAGGCGGCGGTTTCGGCCTGGAGGCCGTCGGCGCGGAGGCTGGCGGCGGCGCGCTCCAGCTTTGCCGCGTCGCGCCCGTTCAGGACCACCCGGGCGCCCGCCTCCGCCACGCCTCGTGCCAGGGCCAGGCCGATTCCCTGGCTGGAGCCGGTAACCAGCGCCAGCCGGCCGGAGAGGTCGAAGAGCTTGAGCGACATGGTCCCATCCCCTAACAGCAGGCCGGACAGTTGCAGGGGAGGCGCAGTTGGACAAGCCGGAGCTTCTGGTGATGGGCGTCCTGCCGGATTGGGACCTGGAGCCCATGGCCGAGCGCTACACCCTCCGCCTGCTCTACGAGGCCAAGGACGAGGCTGCCTTCATCGCCGAGCATGGCGCGGCGATCCGCGGCATCGTGACCAAGGGCGAGATCGGTGCCTCGGCGGCGCTGATGGATCAGTTGCCGCGGCTCGAGATTGTCGCCTGCTACGGCGTGGGCGTGGATGCCATCGACCGGGCTTATTGCGCGAAGCGCGGCATTCCGGTGACCAACACGCCGGACGTGCTGACCGAGGATGTGGCGGACCTTGCCTTCGCCCTGCTGCTCGCTGCCGCCCGGCGCATTCCGGCCGCCGATGCCTGGGTGCGGGACGGGTCCTGGGTGCGCGAGGGCTCGATGCCGCTGACCACGCGGGTCTGGGGCAAGCGGATGGGCATCGTCGGGCTCGGGCGGATCGGCTCGGCGGTGGCGAAGCGGGCCGAGGGGTTCGGGATGGCGATCAGCTACAGCGGCCGCTCGCCGAAGCCGGGGGTGCCCTATGCCTTCCATCCGAGCCCGGCGGCGCTGGCGCCGGAGGTCGATATCCTTGTCTGCTGCGCCATGGGCGGGCCGACAACGCAGGGGTTGATCGACCGGGCGACGATCGAGGCGCTGCGGCCGGGGGCGATCTTCGTCAATGTCAGCCGCGGCTCGGTGGTGGATGAGACGGCTCTGCTGGAGGCGCTGCGCAGCCGGCGCATCGCGGCGGCCGGGCTCGACGTGTTCTGGAACGAGCCGGCGATCGACGCGGAATTCGCCAGCTTCCCGCATGTCGTCCTCGCCCCGCATGCGGCGAGCGGCACGGTGGAAACCCGCCGTGCCATGGGTGCGCTGATGCAGGAGAACCTGGCCGCGCATTTCGCCGGCCGGCCCCTGCCGACGGAGATCAGGCCGTGAAGTCGGTCGTCATCCACGCCCCGAAGGATCTTCGCGTCGAGGAGCGCGAGGCGGGGGCGCCGGGCCCAGGCCAGGTCGCCATCCGCATCAAGGCAGGGGGCATCTGCGGCTCCGACCTGCATTACTACCTGCATGGCGGGTTCGGCGCCGTCAGGCTGCGCGAGCCGATGGTGCTCGGGCACGAGATCGCCGGCGTGATCGAGGCGCTGGGGGAGGGGGTGCAGGGACTCTCGCCGGGCCAGGCCGTCGCGGTCAATCCGAGCCTGCCCTGCGGCGCCTGCCGGCAATGCCTGGCGGGGCGGCCGAACCACTGCCTGGAGATGCGCTTCTACGGCAGCGCGATGCGGATGCCGCATGTGCAAGGCGGCTTCTCCGAGCGCCTGGTCTGCGAGGCGGCGCGCGCGGTGCCGCTGCCGGAGGGGATGACGCCGGAGCTTGCCGCCTTCGCCGAGCCGCTCGCCGTCTGCCTGCATGCCGGGCGGCAGGCGGGGCCGATGCTGGGCGCGCGGGTGCTGGTGACGGGGGCGGGGCCGATCGGCAATCTTGCCATCGCGGTTGCCCGCCATGCCGGGGCGCGGGAGGTGGTGGTGACGGACCTCCATTCCACCCCGCTGCTGACGGCGCGGCGCATGGGGGCGGACCGCACGCTCTCGATGAGTGAGGACCCGGACGGGCTGCTGCCCTATACGCTCGACAAGGGGCATTTCGACGTGGTCTTCGAGGCCTCGGGCAGCGGGGCGGCGCTGGCCTCGGCGATCCAGGCGGCGCGGCCGGGGGCTGTGATCGTGCAGTTGGGCCTCGGCGGGGATGTCGGCCTGCCGCTCTCGGCGCTCGTGGCGAAGGAGGTGTCGCTGCGCGGCACCTTCCGCTTCCATGAGGAATTCGCCCTTGCCGTCGATGTGCTGGCGCGTGGCGACATCGATCCGACGCCGCTGCTGACGGCGACGGTGCCGGTGACAGAGGCCGTATCCGCCTTCGAGCTTGCGGCGGACAAGAGCCGGGCAATGAAGGTGCAACTCGCCTTTTGATTTGGTTGGTGCGGCGGGTTGATTCCCGGCCGCGCCCGTCGCAGTCTTCGGACCAAGCCGAAGAAGGATGGTCCGGGACGATGCGAGCCCTCGTACTCCGCCAGCATGGCGACCTCGATGTGCTGGCGCTGGAGAGCGATTATCCGACGCCCCAGGCGGTGCCGGGGCATGTCGTCATCCGCGTCCGCGCCTCATCCTTCAACTATCATGACGTCTTCACCGTGAAGGGCATGCCGGGCATCAAGGTGCCGATGCCGGTCGTCATCGGCCTCGACATGGCGGGTGAGATCGCCGAGGTCGGGCCGGAGGTGCAGGGTTGGGCCGCCGGTGACAGGGTGCTGGTCAATCCCATCAACAAGAAGAAGGGTTTGATGGGCGAGATGCTGGATGGCGGCATGGCGGAGTACTGCCTCGTCGCCGCCGACCAGCTGATCCGCCTGCCGGAAGGCGTCAGCTTCGAGCAGGCGGCGGCGCTGCCGGTCGCCTACGGCACGGCGCACCGGATGATCGTGACGCACAAGACGATCAAGGCGGGAGACAACGTGCTGATCCTTGGCGCCTCGGGCGGCGTCGGCACGGGATGCGTGCTGCTGGCGAAGCAGCTGGGCGCCTATGTGGTGGCCGCCGCCGGCGGCGAGGAGAAGTGCCGGCGCATGCTGGAGATCGGCGCCGACGAGGCGATCGATTACCAGAAGGTCGATTTCTCCAAATGGGCGATCGAGCGCTTTGGCAAGCCGCAGCGGCGGAGCTACGAGGGCGGCGTCGATGTCCTCATCAACTACACCGGGGGCGAGACCTGGGGGCCGGGCCTGCGCTGCGTGAAGCGGGGCGGCAAGATCCTGGTCTGCGGCGCGACGGCGGGCTTCGACCCGAAGGAGGATCTGCGCTTCATCTGGACCTTCGAGTTGCAGGTGATCGGCAGCAACAGCTTCTACAACGAGGATTTCACCTCGCTGATGGGGATGATCCAGCAGGGGAAGATGAATCCCGTCATCGACAAGGTGCTGCCGCTGGAGCAGGCGGCGGAGGGGCTGGCGCTCATCCGCGACCGGCGCGTGATGGGCAAGGTGGTGGTGACGCCATGACGCTGGAGGAAGTGCAGGCGCTCGTCACCCGTGCGCCCTATCACCAGTGGCTCGGGCTGAAGGTGGTCTCCTTCGGCGGGGGCGAGATCGAGATCCGCGCCACCTGGCGCGAGGAATGGGTGGTGAACCCGGACCGGCGCTATACCCATGGCGGCATCCTCGCAGCGCTCGTGGACCTCGCCGCCGACTGGGCGCTCGGTGCGGAGCTGGGGCGGGGCATCCCGACCGTGGACATGAGGGTCGACTACCATCGGCCGGCCATGCCGGGCGACCTGATCTGCAAGGGGAAGATCGTGCGGCAGGGCGGGATGTTCTCGGTCGCCGAGGCGTCGATCTTCGACCTCGACGGCAAGCTCTGCGCCTCGGGCCGCGGCGTCTACCTCACCGCCCCGCCGAAGTGACCGGCTTCCGCAATCTCGGCGCGCTGATCGACCCGGCCGCCGACGCGGACAAGACGGCGCTTATCGACCTTTCAACCGGCGAGGCGCGCCACATCAGCTACGCCGCGCTCGATGCGATGAGCAATGCGGTGGCGCGCGGGCTGCTGCGACGGGGACTGAAGCGGGGTGACCGGGTCGGCATCCTGGCCGCGAATTCGGCGGAATTCCTGGCGGCGTTGAACGGTGCGATGCGGGCGGGGCTTGTCGCCGTGCCGGTCAACTGGCGCTTCCCGAAGGCGACGCTCGACTACGTGCTGGAGAACAGCGGCGCGAGCCTCGTCTTCATCGACGAGGCACGGCGCGGGGCGGTGTCGGGCGGCATCGTCCTGGGCGGGGCGGAGTGGGAGGCGCTGCTCGACCCCGGGCCCTTCGAGGCGGTGGTGCCGGAGCCGGCGGAGGCGGCGCTGTTCCTCTATACCTCGGGCTCGACGGGCAGGCCGAAGGGCGTGGTGCTGTCGCACCAGTCGCATCTCTGGGTTGTGGAACAGCGGCTGGCCGGTGCCGACATGCGGCAGGAGCGGGCGTTGATCGCAGCGCCGCTCTACCACATGAATGGCCTTGCCCTGGCGCAGCTGGCGAGCGCGGCGCACATCACCGTGGTGCTGCTGCCGCAGTTCGAGGCGCGGGCCTATATCCGCGCGATCGGCGAGCATCGCGCCACCTGGATCACCGGCGTGCCGCCGATGATGGCGATGCTGCTGCAGGAACGCGAGTTGCTGGCGTCGACGGATACCTCCTGCGTGCGGCATGTGCGCTGCGGCTCGGCGCCGACCTCGCCGGCGCTGCTGGCGGCGATCAGGGCGGCCTTTCCGCAGGCACGCTTCATCAACGGCTATGGCACGACGGAATGCGGGCCGGTGGTCTTCGGGCCGCATCCCGACGGCATCCCGACGCCGCCGCTCTCGGTCGGGTATCCGCATCCGGCGGTGGAGCTTCGCCTCAACGCGCAGGGTGTACTGGAGCAGAAATGCCCCGGCATGATGAATGGCTACTGGAACCGGCCGGACCTCAGGGCGCCGGTCACGCCGGATGGGTTCTACGTCACCGGCGATGTTTTCTCGGTCGACGAGAATGGGTTCTTCACCGTGGTTGGCCGTGTCGACGACATGTTCATCTCGGGTGGGGAGAACATCTTCCCGAGCGAGGTGGAGAAGGTGCTGGAGACGCACCCTGCCGTCGAGCAATCGGCCGTCATCCCCGTGCCGGATGACATCAAGGGCACCAAGCCGGTCGCCTTCGTCGTCCGTAAAACGGGCGCACAGGTGGATGAGGCGGCGCTGAAGGCGCATTCCCTCGCCCATGCGCCGGCCTATATGCACCCGCGGCGCATCTGGTTCGTGGAGGCGCTGCCGCTGATGGGAACCAACAAGATCGACAAGGCGCAGCTCGCCGCCTGGGCGCGCGAGGGCCTCGCACAAGGGTAGGAAACGGCCGTCGCTCCAGCCGGGAGGATGACGACCTTGAAGAGACGCATGTTGTTCGCCCTCGCCGCCGCGCCTGCCCTGGCGCAGGCGGCGAACCTGCCGGACCATCCGGTGGTGATGATCGTACCCTATGCTCCGGGCGGCTCGGCCGATGTGCTGGCGCGCGCCATCGCCCCGGCCATGGGCGAGGCGCTGGGGCAATCCGTGGTGGTAGAGCTGCGGCCGGGAGCCGGGGGGAATATCGGCGCGGCGCATGTGGCGGAGGGGGCTCGGGCGGATGGCACGACGCTGCTCTTCGCTTCAATCTCGCTCTCGACCGCGCCGGCCTTGCAAAGGCTGAGCTTCGACCCGCTGCGCGACCTGGTGCCGGTGGCAGGGCTGGGTGCCATCCCGAGCCTGATGGTCGTCTCGCCCGAGAGCCCGTATCGCAGCCTGGCCGATGTGTTGGCGGCGGCGCGGGCACGGCCGGGGGCGATCACCTATGGCTCCTCCGGGCCGGGGACGGGGAGTCACCTCGCCGGGGCGCTGCTGGCGGCGCAGGCGGGGGTGGAGCTGACGCATGTGCCTTATCGCGGCTCCGGCGCGGTCTATCCGGACCTGATCGCGCGCAGGATCGACATCCTGCTCGACGTCATGGGCAGCTCGGCCGGGCAGGTGACGGCGGGGGCGGTGCGGGCGCTGGCGATCAGCGCGGCGGCGCGCGCGCCGGCCTTCCCGGCGGTGCCGACCATCGCCGAATCGGGGGTGCCGGGCTTCGAATTCCTCACCTGGTTCGGCTTCTTCGTCCGCAGCGGCACGCCGGAGCCGGCGCGGCGGGCGCTGGAGGCGGCGCTGCTTCGGGCCTTCGCCGCGCCCGCGGTGCAGGAGAGGCTGCAGCAGGCGAGCGCGGTGCCGCTGCCGGCGCCGGGCGCCGAGTTCGGCCGCTGGTATGCTGGCGAGGTGGCTCGTTGGCAGGGGCTGGTGCGGGAGGGCAAGCTGGCGCGGATCGAGTGAGGCGCCGCACCCCATGCCCATCCCCGACCATGTCCGCGACCATGCCGGGCTGATCCTGGCCGATACGCTCGGCGCCATCCTCGCCGGGCAGGCGCAGCCGGAGGTGCGCGCGATGGCCGAGCGGCATGCCGGCGTGGGCGTGCCGCTGCTCGGGACGCGGCTCGCGGCGCCGGCGCCGATGGCGGCCTTCCTCACCGGCTTCGCGGGGACGGCGGTGGAGCTGGACGAGGGAAATTACCCGGCGGGCGGGCATCCGGCGATCCATGCGGTGGCGCCGGCGCTCGCCGAGGCGGCGGCGCGGGAGACATCGGGCGAGGCGCTGCTGGGTGCAGTCATCGCCGGGTATGAGGCGGGCTCGCGGGTGGGCCATGCGATGCGGCTGCGGCCGGCGGCGCATCCGCATGGGACCTGGGGGGTGGTCGGCGCGGCGGCGGCCGTTGCCAGCTTGCGCGGGTATGATGCGGGGCGGGTGCGGGCGGCGCTGGAGCTGGCGGCGAGCCTCGGCCTGGCGACGAGCGCGACGGCCTCGCTGCGGGGTGGCTCGGTGCGCAATGTCTATGCGGCGGCGGCGGCGCAGAACGGGCTGCTGGCGGTCGATCTGCTGGAGGCGGGGGTGACGGGGGAGCCGGGCGGCACCGCCATCGTGTTCGGCGAGGTGGTGGGCTCGGCTTTCGATTCAGCCGCTTATGAGGCGGCGAAGGGACGCTGGTTCATCCTCGAGAGCTTCCTCAAGCAGGCAAGCTGCTGCCGCGAGACGCAGGGGGCGCTGGAGGCCATAGAGCTTCTGCTGGCGGAGGCGCCGGTCGATCCCCAGGATGTCGCAGGGATCGAGGTGGCGACCTTCGCTTCCGCCGCGCTGCTGGCGGAGCGGGCGCCGGTGGCGCCGATCGCGGGGCGGTTCTCCATCCCCTTCACCGTGGCGACGCGGATGCTGCGGGGGCATGCCTGGATCGAGGCCTTCTCGGCCGAGGCCATTGCCGACCCGGCGACGCGGGCGCTGGCGGCGAAGGTAAGGGTGGTCGAGGAGCCGGACTATACGGCGCGGTTGCCGGCGGAGCGGCTGTGCCGGCTGACGCTGCGGCTGCGGGACGGCAACCTGCGGGAGCGGGTGGTATGCGGGACGCCGGGTGACCCGGACCGGCCGCTGCCGGAGGCGGCGCTGCAGGAGAAATTCCGCCGCAGCGTGGAGCCGACGCATGGCGCGCGCTGGGCGGGGATGTGGGAGATGGCGCGGCATCCGGAGCGCATCGGCGCCGTGGCGGCGCTGTTCGGCGCCTTCCGGCCGTGACGGGCGGCCCGCCGTGCCGGCTCGGGCCCGATGACGCCGCCGCCTTCCGGGCGCTGCGGCTGGAGGCGCTGCAGCGGCACCCGGAGGTCTTCGCCGCGGACTTCGCCGAGGAAGCGGCGCGGCCGCTCGATTGGTTCGCGGAGCGGCTGGCGGCGAACGAGGTCTTTGCCACGGCAGGGCCGGATGGGGCGCTGCTCGGCATGGCGGGGCTGATGCGCCATGCGACGGCCAAGCTGCGGCACAAGGCGGTGCTCTGGGGCGTCTATGTCCGGGAAGAGGCGCGCGGCACCGGGCTCGGCCCCGCGCTGGTTGGGGCGGCTCTGGCGGCGGCGCGCGGCAGCATCGAGGAGGTGCGCCTCACCGTCACAGCCGGCAACGAGGCGGCGATCCGCCTCTACGAAGGGTTTGGCTTCCGCGCCTATGGTCTGGAGGAACGGGCGCTGCGCGTCGCCGGGCGCGACTATGACGACGTGCTGATGGCGCTGCGGCTGGGCTGAGCGCTGGCCTCCATCTCGCGCCTGATGCGTACGGCCTCGCTCGACTCGTCGATGGCGACATCGGCCCAGCCGACCGTCGCCCCGCGCGGCACCTTCCGCTTCAGCCGCACGCCATGGGCCAGGCCGATAGGCAGCGCGCCGAGGGCGAGGGAGCGTTCGGCGGGGAGGCATTTGCCCCAGACCATGGCGCCGCCCTCGCCGTCCAGCACCTCGCCCTCGGCGAGGTCGCGCTTGGCCGTCGCCGCGACATCGCCGCGCCAGGCTTCGGGGGCACCGGTCGGTTCGCGGCGGAGCGCGGCGGAGGCGATGCTGACGCCGAGTTCCAGCCCGATCAGGTGGTAGGGCCGCCAGAGCGCGGCGAAGCGGCCGGAGGGGTCGCAGTGCACGCCGTACTCCGAGAAGCAGCGGCGGATGTAGTCGGTCTCGCCCTCGAAGACGGCGTAGACGCCCCAACGGAGGTCATTGAGGACCTGGCGGCCGTCACGCTCGAGGGAGGAGATCACCTCGACGACGCCGCCGGCGCCGGCGAAGACGCGGGGCAGGTCCTGGGTGCCGCAGGGTGGGAAGCGCAACCCGTCCTCGGGCGGGGCGAGGCCGGTGGCATTGGCGATGGCCGCCATCTCGATGCCCGACTTGGTCCCGTCGAGGAAGGAGTTGAACATCTGCGGGTTCATCCCGCCGAGCCGCGCCTGCTCCTCGGTCAGGCCGTAATGGCCCCATACCGTCTCCGGCGTGCTCTCGTGATAGGCGGGGAGGTACTTGGTGCCCTTGCCGGCGGCGGTGACGGGCAGGCCCATGGCGCGGATGGTGTCCACCAGTTCGCAGACCAGGGCGGGCTGGTCGCCATAGGCGAGCGAATAGACGACGCCGGCCTGCCGGGCGCGGGCGGCGAGCAGCGGGCCGGCGAGAACATCGGCCTCCACATTGACCATGACGATGTGCTTGCCGTGGGCGATGGCGGCGAGGGCATGGCGGATGCCAGCCGCCGGATGGCCGGTGCATTCGACGATGACCTCGATGCGCGGCTCGGCCATCAGCGCCATCGCATCCTCGGTGAGGTGGGTGCCGCCAGTGGCGAGCGCGGCATCGAGCGAGGCGGGGGCATGGCGCTCCGCCTCCCAGCCGATGCGGGCGAGGGCGTCGCGGGTGCGGGGGAGGGAGAGGTCGGCGATGCCGGCGACCTGGATGCCCGGCATCCGTACCGCCATGGCGAGAAACATCGAGCCGAATTTCCCGGCGCCGATGACCCCGACGGTGACGGGCCGGCCCTCGGCCGCGCGGCGGCGCAGCATGGCGTGCAGGTTCATGGCCGGTTCCTCCGATTCTTCGGTCGGGGAGGCTAGCGCTTGACGCCGCCCCCGCGCCACCTGAGCCTCGCCGCGAAAGCGGACAAGGGAGGGCAGTACCATGCGCGTCGGGGTGATCGGTCTGGGCAGCATGGGCATGGGCGCCGCCCTCAGCCTGGTGAAGGCGGGGGGGATGCAGGTCGCGGGCGTCGATCCGCGCGAGACGGCGCGGGCGGAATTCGCGGCGGCCGGGGGCATTGCCGCAGCCCGCGCGGCCGATGTGCCGGAGGGGACGGAGGCCGTGCTCGTTCTCGTCGTCAACGCGCAGCAGGCGGAGGCGGCGCTGTTCGGGCCGGATGGCGCCGCGCCGCGGCTGGCGCCCGGGGCGGTGCTCATCGTCTCCTCGACCATGGCGCCGGAGGATGCGCGGCGGCTCGCGGCCAAGGCCGAAGCGATGGGCTTCCTCTATGTCGATGCGCCGGTCTCGGGCGGCGCGGTCGGGGCGCGGGCCGGGGCGATGACGGTGATGGCCTCGGGCAGCCAGACGGCGATGGCGAAGGCGGCGCCGGTCTTCGCGGCCGTGGCCAAGAAGGTCTGGACCCTCGGCGAGGCGCCCGGCCTCGGCAGCACGATGAAGGTGGTGCACCAGCTGCTGGCCGGGGTGCACATCGCCGTCGCGGCGGAGGCGATGGCGCTCGGCATCAAGTCGGGGATCGAGCCGCAGGCACTGTTCGACGTGGTGACCAATGCGGCGGGCAATTCCTGGATGTTCGAGAACCGCATGCCGCATGTGCTGGAGGGCGACGAGGCGCCGCGCTCGGCGGTCGACATCTTCGTCAAGGATCTTGGGCTGGTGACGCAGCTGGCGCGCGAGGTGGCCTTCCCGGCGCCGCTGGCGGCGCAGGCGCAGCAGCTCTTCATCTCGGCGAGCGCGCAGGGGCATGGCGGCAAGGACGATGCCTTCGTCATCCGGGCCTACCAGGCCTTGACCGGGATCAGGTTGCCGAAGGAAGGTTAGGGAACGTCCCGCGAACATTAACCCTTGATTCAAGGTTCGGTATTTGTTCTCATTGGCCTATGCCGATAATCGATCCGCTGGACCCAAACCACATCCCTCCGCCGCCGGGCCGCCCGAAGCCAGGGCCGGTGGCGGGGGGCATCCGTATCACCGTGGTCGGCCTCGGGCCGCTGCAGGAGGCCTGCCTCGCCGGCATGCTGGCGCTGGCGCTCTCCTGGGTCTCGGCCGAATTGCTGCTCCGGGTGGAAGCGGGGCGCGAGGCGGCGCCGCGGGCGATCCTTTCCGCCGCGCTGCAACCCTAAATTGCTCACTGCATCGCGTGTAGGAGCAGCGGCAGTATTGATCCATCACGACGCCCACAAAGGCCGTTCCTGGCCTGAATTGGTAGCATCGTGAGGTACAGCATTGCAGTTGAATGTCCTGCTCCGCGGCCAGTCCAACGCCCAGCTCATGGGCGATTACAATGGCGGCGCCCAGGCGATGGTGAACAGGGTCGAGGAATTGCTCGGCTTCGACGGCACCACCGATAAGGTACAACTGGAATATTCCAGCCAAGGTCGCGGCGGGAATACCGTGTTCAGCGGCACCTCGCTGCTTGGCGACTGGCTGAAGCCCGGCCCGGGGGATGAGGGCTGGGCCACCGGCAGGCTGGAGCAGAGGCTGCTCGACTATGTCGGCCATCTGCCGGCGGCGCAGAAGGCGGAGCCGACCGCCGTCGTCTGGTTCCACAGCGAGTATGACAGCCGGGATGCCGGTCTGACCCCGGCCGAGTGGGAGGGCGCGGTGCGCGGCGAGGCCGCGCAGCTCCGCGCCGCCTATGGCCAGGATGCTGCGGCGCTGTCCTACCACTTCGTCAGCGCCATTCCCTATTCCGATGGGAGCGATGCCGGCCACCAGGCGATCCGCATCGGCATGGAGGAGCTGGCGGCCGACCCGGGTTTCAACGCCCGCATCGGCGCCCGCCTGCTGGACACCGATATGAGCTTCAACAACCTCGACGGGAACTCGAAGACCCGGGACTATGGCGGGCCGCACCAGTCCAACCCGGACGAGATGCAGACTGGCGAGCGCCTCGCTCTCTCCCTCGCGCAGGAATGGGCTGCCTATGCGAAGCCCGGCTCGCCGGTCGCGCTGGCCGGCGGCCAGATCGACGACCTCGGTCCGCAGGTGGTGCAGGCGAGCCGCGTCGGCGACCATCAGCTGGCCCTGACCGTGGCGCATGACGCGGCGCAGGCCCTCGCCCCGCTCGACGCCGATGCCGCGCAGGGCACCGGCTGGACCGTGATCGGCGATGCCGGGGGGGCGAAGCTCGAAGCGCGCGCGGTGACGCTCACCGGCCCGGATACGCTGGTGCTCGACTTCGCCGCGTCGCTGCCGGCCGATGCGCGGCTCTACTACGGCTACGGGTACGGCCGGCTGGCCGGGGAGGATGGCAGCGGCCATGGCCATGCCGTCTATGACAACCAGGGCATGCCGATCTGGGCCGATGCGCGCGGCCTCGCGGCGGATGGCGTCATTCATGCGCCGGTCGCGGCTTCGGCCACCCTCCAGGGCGGCGACGGGGCGGATCAATGGGTGGTGGCGCCCGGCGCCGGCGGCGCGACTGTCGTGGGTTTCACCCCGGGGGTGGATCATCTGATCTTCACCGGGATCCCTGCAGAGAGCCTCGCCGTCACGCCGGCTGCGGAGGGCGGCCTCCTAATCGTCTTCGACGCCGCCGGGCACAACTTGGCGCTACCCGGCGTCTCGGCGCTGGCGCCGGGCGACATTCTTTTCGCCTGAGCCTAGCGATCTTCGCGCTTCGCTAACCATCGCGGCGGCAGATTGGCGGCGCCCCAGAATGGAGCCGCCGCGTGAACGCCATGACCGAGACCGGGCTGTTCCCCGCCATGAGCGCGGAGGAGCAGGCCCTGCTCGCCGCCGCCGCCGCCGGCCGGCGCGTCGGGCTGGAATTCGGTTGCGGCGGCAGCACCGGGCTGTTGCTCGCCACCGGCCTTCCCAGCCTGCTCTCCATCGACAGCGACCGCGCCTGGCTCGAGCGCGTCGCCGCCGCCAATGCCTGCGCCATGGGCGAAGGCCGGCTGCGCCTGCTGCATGTCGATCTCGGCCCGACCGGGCCCTGGGGCTATCCCATCGATGCCGCCAGCCTGCCGCGCTGGCCCGCCTATTGGCGCGACCCCTGGGAGGCTGCCGGCGAGGTCGATTTCGTGCTGGTCGACGGGCGATTCCGCGTTGGCAGGGCGGCCGCGGCTTGCGTCGGGCGCGCTGCTGCTGGTGCACGATTTCTGGGACCGCGCCGTCTACCGCGCCCCGCTGCTTCGCCATTTCGACCTGGCGGGCAGTGCCGGCACCCTGGCCTTGCTGACGCCGAAACCGATGCCCGACCCGGCGATGCTTTCGGTCGACCTCATTGCCCATGCCTTCGACCCTGGGTGAGGCGTGTAATTTCGGCTCGCGCCTTAACCGCCTTTTCACTCCCGAGGTGGAGACTGTTCGCATGGTCCCGGACGAGCCGGGCCAGCGACCAGAGGGAAAACCCGCATGCCGCTGAATTCCGTCATCACCAACGCCGGCGCCCAGGTAGCGCTGGCCTCCTTCAACAAGACCGCCGAAGCGCTCACCGTGACGCAGAAGCGGATCTCCACCGGCTATCGCGTCGCCGACGGGAAGGATGACGGCGCCGCCTTCGCCGTCGCCGAGCGCGTGCGCGGCGAGATCGCGGCGAACACCTCGGCCAATGAGCAGCTCGGCGGCGCCAAGGGGCTGATCGACGTCACTTCGGCCAGCCTGCAGAACGTCGCCAATACCCTGCAGAAGCTGCAGACGGTGACGGTGAAGCTGGCCGACGGCACCATCTCCGGCGAGCAGCGGACGCAGTATCAGAACCAGGCGAAGGAACTGACGAACAACATCAAGTCCTTCATCAAGGACGCGACCTACAACGGCACCAACGTGCTGGACGATCCGGGCACCCTCGCCAACCAGGTGGTGCGCAACGGCAAGGGTGAGACCTACAGCTTCAGCGGCTACAAGGCGATCACCGGCATCTTCAACGAGGACTCCGCAGCCAATACCTGGTCGCGGGCCGATGCCTCCAACGCGCTGACCAAGTCCGGCAAGATTTCGACGGCCATCACCAACACGCTCAGCCAGCTGAACAATTTTGGCAGCTACTCCAACTTCATCGATAGCCAGATCAACTACAACAAGTCGAAGATGGACGCGCAGCAGGCCGGCATCGGCGCGCTGGTCGATGCCGACCTGGCGAAGGAATCGGCGACGCTGCAATCGCTGCAAATTCGCCAGCAGCTCGGCACGCAGGCGCTGTCGATCGCCAATCAGGCGCCGCAGACGCTGCTGAGCCTGTTCCGCTAAGGCGGCGGCCGAGGCCGGCAGGAGGCCGGCCCGTGGCTGAGGCCGCGCACCCCTCCAGGAAGGAATGCTGCGCATGAACCCCGAGACCGAGACCCAAGCCAATCGCGGCGCCGCCGCCTATCGCCGCCGCCTGTCGACGCGGCAGATGGAGGCCGAGGTCTTCGCCCGCGCCAACCGCGCCATCCGCGAGAGCCACGATGGTGGCCCGCTCGCCCGCGCCCGCGCCGTCGCCGACAACCGCCGGCTCTGGGATGCCGTGCAGGCCGCGGTGGTCGACCCGGGCAACGCCCTGCCAACCGAGCTGCGCGCCAGCATCGCCGGCGTCGCCATGGCGGTGCTGCGCGAATGTGGGACGGAGCAGCCCGATCTCGACTTCATCGCCGAGATGAACGACCACTTTGCCGCCGCGCTCTGGCGCTGAGGAGAGGAATGCGATGACCATTCCCGCCGCGCCCGATGCGTTGCTTGGTGCCCGCCTCCATGCCGGCGCCCGCCAGTTGCTGCAGGATCGCCGGCCGGAGGAGGCGCTGCCGATGCTCGACCGGCTCGCCCGGCTGCCCGGGCTGGCCGCGGCCGCCGCACTGATGCGGGCGGAGGCGCTCGCCACGCTGGAGCGCCTGCCGGAGGCCGAGACGGCGGCTGATCAGGCCCTCGCCGCAGATCCCGAATGGTCTGCTGCGCGGCAGATCCGCGCCCGCATCCGTCTTGCCCGCGGCGAGGTGAAGCAGGGCATCGACGATGCCGCAGCGGCGGTGATGGCAACGCCCTGGGACCCCGCAGCGAAGGCGCTGCTCGGTACCGCCCTGCTCGAGATCCGCTGCTTTGACGAGGCGATCTGGTTTCTGAACGAGGCGATAAGCTTGAGTTTGCACATGCTGTGACGATCTCGTCATGATGCATGGATCCAGAAAAAGCCCTCGGCGGCGATAAAGGCGAGAGCGTCGTCGAGCGGCATGACCTCGCGGCCGAACGGGCCCGGGTTGCCCCAAGCCTCGCGGCGCCACCAGAGAACCTGAACTCTGTCACCCTGGCCGGTTAGGCGCAGCCGGGCGACAGGTCCGCCGGTGCGCTGGCTGTAGAGCGTGTAGCCCCTGTTGGCGCGCACCACCTCGATGCCACCGCGCCCGGCTGGCCAGGGGTAGGCCTCGATCCGGGCGCGCAGGTCATCTGGGGTGCTGGCCATGAGCCTTC
>NZ_JQKB01000045.1 GCF_000745835.1 Belnapia moabensis DSM 16746
CCTTGCCAAGCGGCCGCAGCGGATCCGCTCCATCTTTCAGCACCCGCAATTCCGCTACGCCGCGTAGTCAAGACAATGGGGGCCGCCTCAATAACCTCTCCGACATGGCGGAGGGGCGGGGATGAAGCAGGCCGATGCGGCGGAGCTGCGGCGCGAATTGCGCGCCTTCCTCGCCGCCGAGATCGCCGCGGACGGCTTCGACCCTGCCGCCGGCAGCTGGGGGCCGGCGGATCCGGGCTTCGCCACCCGGCTTGGCGCCCGTGGCTGGATCGGCGCGAGCTGGCCGCGCGCCTTGGGCGGCCAGGGCGGCGGCGCCTTCGAGCGCCATGTCGTCGCCGAGGAACTGATCGCCCATGGCGCCCCGCTACGGGTGAACTGGGTCGCCGAATGGCTTGCGGGGCCGCTGCTGCTGGCCGCAGGCACGCCGGAGCAGCAGCGGGAGGTCCTGCCGCGCTTCGCCGCCGGGCGGCTCTCCGCCTGCATCGGCCTTACCGAAGCTGCCCTGCCCGACAGCGACGCCCCACGCTGCCTGGCGCGGCCGGACCGAGGCGGCTGGCGCCTCAGCGGCCGTTGCAGGCTGATTGGTGATGCGCTCGGGCGCCTGCTTCTCCTGGCCCGCACGGGCGAGGAGGGGGCAGGGCTCAGCCTGTTCCTCGTCGATCTCGCCTTGCCCGGCATCGCCCTGCTCGGCGCCGACCGTCTCGGCTTCGATGGGGTCTTCCTGGCCGCGGACCGGCTGGTCGGGGCAGAGGATGAGGCGCTGCCGCTTTGGCACGAGGTCGCCGGCATTGCCCATGGCGCGCCGGCGCCCTGGCTCCGCCACCTTCCGCTGCTCGCCGCCCTCGCCGAGGCCCATGGGCCGCCCGAGGGGGAGCCGGTGCTCGGCCGCCTTCTCGCCGGCACCGCGACGCTGCGGGCGATGGGCCTCGCCCGTGCCGGCCGCACCTCGCCCAGCCTTGCCGTGTCGGCCGCGTTGGAAGCGGAGGCCGTCCCTGCCGCCCTGCTGCGCCTGTTGCCCGAGGAAGCCCGCCCCGCGCCGACCGAGCCGCCGCCCGGCCTGCCGCCGATCCTCACAGCCCGCCGCACCTCGCGCCGGCTGCATCCGCTCGCCATCGAGACCGCACGGCTGCTGACCGGGCGGCTGGCATTCGGTTTCGATCCGAAGCTTTGGGAGGCGCTGGAGGATGGTCCAGTGCTCCGCGCTGCCTTGCCGCCCGACCTGGGCGGGGAGGGGGAGGGGCTGCCGGACCTGCTCGCCATCGCCGAGGCGGCGGGTGCCGTCGGAGCGCCACTGCCGGTCGCCGAGACGCTGCTGGGCCATTACGCTCTGGCGCTCGCTGGCCTTGCTCCACCCATCGGCCCGCTGACCATCGGCCCCGTGCAACCGGGCGAGGTGGCCCGCTTCGAGGCCGGGCTGCTCGTGGGGCGCCTGGACCGGCTACCCTGGGCCTGCCACGCTGCCGCCGCCGTGATCGTTCTGGATGGGAGCCGCACTATCCTGGCCGGTCGCCCCGCCATCGGCGCGGAGGGCCGCAACGGCGCCGGCGAGCCACGTGACCTGGTGCTGTTGGAGGAGATGCCCGTCCTCGCCGCCGGGCCGCCCGGCAGCGGCTTGACGCCGGGGGGCCTTCGTGACCTTGGCGCCCTGTTCCGCGCCGCTGCCATGCTCGGCGCCCTCGGCCGCCTTGCCCGAGGCCGGCGCGCCCGCGGCCTGGCCGCCGCCGCGCGCTTTGCCCTGAAGCAGGCGGCGCGCGAGCCGAGCCGCTTCACCATCGCCTGCGCTCGCCTCCGCACCCAGGCCGCCGCCGAGGCTGCCATGGCCATTCCCGGCGGCGACGTGGCGCTAAGCGGCCGGATCGCCGCCTGGTCGGGCGAATTCGGCACCGAGTCCGAATGGGCGAGCTGGCTCGGCCGCCAGGCCCGCCGCGCCGGCGCCGGCGCCGGCGGCCTGTGGCCCCTCGTCGCCGATCGGGGCAGGATGCCGGCTGACGCGGAGGAAACCGAGCATGAGTGAACTGCTCTTCGAGACCCAGGGCGGCATCGCCACCATCACCTTGAACCGCCCTGACAGCGGCAACGCCTTCACCACCGAAATGCTGGCGCAATGGGAGCAGGCCTTGCGCGAATGCATCCATGACGATGCCATCCGCTGCGTGGTGCTGACCGGCGCCGGCCGCATCTTCTGCTCCGGCGGCGACGTGAAGCGCATGGCGGCGAACACCGCCGGCGGCCAGCAGCCCTGGGACCGCGCCAAGTACCTCACCGACCATGTCCACCGCATCCCGCTGACGCTGATGGAGCTGGACAAGCCCTATATCGTCGCCGTCAACGGCGCCGCGACCGGCGCGGGGATGGACATGGCGCTGATGGGCGACCTCCGCTTCGCCGCCGAGAGCGCCCGTTTCGCCGAGACCTATATCAAGGTCGGCTTCGTCGCCGGCGATGGCGGCGCCTGGATGCTGCCGCGTCTCATCGGCTTGCCGCGCGCGCTGGAGATGCTCTGGCTCGGCGATTTCGTCGGCGCCGCCGAGGCCGAGCGCATCGGCCTCGTCAGCAAGGCGGTGCCTGACGACCAACTGATGGCGCATACCTATTCGGTCGCCGAACGCCTCGCATCCGGCCCCACGGTCGGCATCCGGCTGATGAAGCGCATGGTGATGCAGGGCCTCGGCAGCAATTTCCGCGATGCGCTTTCCTTCGCCGCGAGCTGCGTCGGCGTCGTCAGCGCGACGGAGGACCACCGCGAGGCGACCGCCGCTTTCGCTGAGAAGCGCAGGCCCGTCTTCCGCGGGAAATAACCTCCCGTCGTTCCGCCGAAGCGGCCGAACCATCCCACCGGCCTGCGTTGGCCTTCTGCATATGGAGGACCGACGCATGCCCGATGACCATCGCCCGCCGCTGCCCGAGCAGCACCAGGACCAGACCCCCGGCCGCAACGCGCCGATGGATCCGCCGCCCGATTACGGCGAGGCCAGCTATCGCGGCTCCGGCCGCCTCGCCGGCAAGGCGGCGATCGTCACCGGCGGCGACAGCGGCATCGGCCGCGCCGTTGCCCTCGCATTCGCCCGCGAGGGCGCCGATGTCGCCATCGCCTACCTGAACGAGGAGGAGGATGCGGCGGAGACCGTGCGGCTCGTCGAAGCTGCCGGTCGCCGCGCGCTGCGCATCGGCGGCGACATCGCCGACCCGGCCATGTGCCGTCGCATCGTGGAGGAAACTGTCGAGGCCTTCGGCAGGATCGACATCCTGGTCAACAACGCCGCCTACCAGATGACACGCCAGTCGCTTGACGAGATCAGCGACGAGGAGTGGGACTACACCTTCAACGTGAATATCGGCGCTATGTTCCGCATCACCAAGGCGGCGCTGCCGCATATGAAACCGGGTGCGGCCATCATCAACACCGTCTCGGTCAATGCGGATACGCCGAAGCCGAAGCTGGTGCCCTATTCGGCGACCAAGGCGGCGATCCAGAATTTCACCGGCAGCCTCGCGCAGTTGCTGGCGGAGAGGGGGATCCGCGCGAATTGCGTAGCCCCCGGCCCGATCTGGACGCCGCTCATCCCGGCCACCATGCCTGTGGAGCAGGTGAAGAGCTTCGGCTCGGAAGTGCCGATGAAGCGCCCCGGCCAGCCGGCCGAGCTTGCCCCGGTCTATGTGATGCTGGCCTCCGACGAGGCGAGCTATGTCTCCGGCGCCACCATTGCCGTCACCGGCGGCGTGCCCATCCTGTAGGCTGGAGGGATCAGTCCGCCGCCAGGACGGCGGCGGGCTCTTCCCGTCGCTGCCGGTCGGTCAGGGCCAATGCCCGTGCGGTCTCGATCAGGGCCTGGCGCGCGGAGGGATCGGTGATAGCGGTGAAGGCCTGGACGAGGCTCATCACTCCTTCCCCGGCGAGATGGATGGGCGCATGCCGCCCTGCACTGCCGAGCAACCCCTCGACCGAGCTGTTGCACAGCGCCGCCCAGACCGGCAGCCGGTCGGCGCAGAGTCGGTTCTGCCCCCGCTCGTACTTCAGCACCTGTTACGGGCTGACGCCGAGCGCCACGCCCATTTGCGCCAGGGTAGCCCCGGCATTAAGCCGCGCCTGCTTCAGCCGCTGATGGATTGGCGCGATAGAGGGCAGGGTTGTGTTGACCTCCCCGCCATCGGCCAGAGAGGGAGGAGGCATGGGGGTAATGCGCGGCATGGTGCTGATCTACCGTAAGCTTGTACGCTACCGTAATATTTATCGCATAAGTTGAACAGTCTCAGGCCTATGACTTACCTTGGAAGCGTGCCGAAAATGACCGGGAATTTTCATGGAACGCGCTGTGGTCGGACTGCGCCACATGCGGGGACCGCTGGACAAAGCGCCTGATCGGGTGCGGGATACGATTCACGTCCAGGACAGGAAGAAAGCGATGCTAGACGGCACCGAATACCGCATACCTTCGCTGCGCCATAAGGTCAGCCCGGAGGAGTGGCAGGCCCGGATCGACTTGGCCGCCTGTTACCGCCTAGTCGACCTCTACCACATGAGCGACCTGATCGCGAACCACGTCTCAGTCCGCGTCCCGGGAGAGGATGCGTTCCTCATCAACGCTTATGGCCTGCTTTACGAGGAGATCACCGCATCCTCGCTGATGAAGGTGGACTACGACGGCAATATCCTGCTGAAGCCGGACTTCCCTGACCAGGATTACGGCGTGAACCGCGCCGGCTTCGTCATCCACTCCGCAGTCCACAAGGCGCGGCACGACCTGGCCTGCGTCGCGCATACGCATACCTGGGCCGGGATGGCAGTCTCGACCCTCGAATGCGGGCTGCTCCCGAACACCCAGACCAGCATGCGCTTCGCCAAGATCAGCTACCACGACTTCAACGGCGTGGTGCTCGACCTTTCCGAGCAGGAGCGGCTGGTGCGCGACCTCGGCGACAACAACGCCATGATCCTCCGCAACCACGGCCTGCTGACCGTGGGCAACACCATCCCCGAGGCGTTCAACGCGCTGCACCGCCTAGAACTCTCCTGCAAGACGCAGATTGCGGCGATGTCGTGCAACACGCCGATGGTCAAGGTCGCCGACGACATCGTTGAGAAGACTTACATGAACTACCAGCCGCAGGTCCGCCGCCCCTTCGGCGTGCTCGACTGGCCGGCGCTGCTGCGCAAGCTCGACCGCATCGATCCCAGCTACCGGACCTGATGCGCGTCCTGCTTTCGGATATCGCCGAGGCCCGGCACGGCGCGCGTATCCGCGCTGCCCTGCCTGGCGTAGTACTCGTCCCCGTCGCGCCCGAGGGTCCGTTACCGGAGACGGCGGGCATCGGGCTGGCTTTCGTCACCCGCGACCTGTTCCTCGGCGGCACGCGCTTCCGTCTCACCGCACGCTTCCAGCGCTTCGTCGATTTGGTCCTCGCCGCGCCCGACATCCGGCGGGTGCAGACCTTCTCAGCCGGTACCGACATGGCGCCCTACCAGGCGATGCGGGCGAAGGGCATCGAGGTGGTCGGCGCCAGCGGCGCCAGTGCGCCGACCGTGGCGCAGACAGCCATCACCGGCCTGCTCGCCTTGGCCCGGCGCCTGCCGCGGGTGATGGAGGCGCAGCGCCGACATGCATGGGAGCCAATCTATGGCGAGGCGGAACCGCCGGACCTCGCCAGCCAGACCGCGCTCATCATCGGCACCGGCCCAATCGGGCAGGAGATCGCCCGCCTCGCCGCCGCCTTCGGGCTCCGCTCCGTCGGCATCCGCCGCGAGGCCGCCGCGCCGCCGCCGCCCCACTTCGCCGCGGTTGCTCCCTATGCCGGACTGCAGCAGTGGCTGCCGCGTGCCAACTGGCTGATCCTCGCCTGCCCGTTGAGCGAGATCACCCGCAACCTGATCGATGCGGCCGCCCTTGCCCGGCTGCCCGACGGCACCGGGCTGGTGAATGTCTCCCGCGGCGGCGTGGTGGAGGAGGGGGCGTTGCTCGCCGCCCTGCGATCCGGCCGGCTCGGCGGCGCCTTCGTCGACGTCTTCACCGAGGAGCCACTGCCGCCGGAGAGTCCCTTCTGGGACCTGCCGAACGTCATCGTCTCACCCCACAGCGCTGCCGCCGGCGATGGCCTCGCGGAGCGCGTCGCCGCGATCTTCTGCGACAACCTGCGGCGCTGGGCCGCCAAAGCCTGACCGAAAGACACCATCGAATGACACCGATCGCCCAAGCCTCGCGCCGCCAGCTCCTGCGGACGGGCGCCTTCCTCGCCGCCGGGCCTGCCGTCGCTCAGCCTGCCTATCCCAGCCGTCCGCTCTCGCTGCTGATCGGCTACGCCCCCGGCGGCCTAACCGATGTGATGGTACGGATGATTGCCGAGCGGCTGGGGCGCGAGCTGGGCCAGACCGTCGTCGTCGAGAACCGCAGCGGCGGCGCGACCTCCATCGCCTCCACCGCCGTCGCCCAGGCGCGGCCGGACGGCTACACGCTGCTGATCGGCACCAACAGCCTGGCGATCAACCTGGCTCTGCAGCCCGGACTCACGCCGCGCGACCCGATGCGGGAGCTGCAGCCGGTCGGCGAGGTCTACTACACACCCTTCGCGCTGGCGGTGCACAGCTCCGTCCCGGTCCGGGACTTCAAGGAGTTGATCGACTATGCCAGGGCCAACCCCGGCAAGCTGAACTACGGCAGCTCCGGCAGCGGCTCGGTGAACCACCTGTTGACCGAGCTGCTGATGCTGAAATCGGGTGCCCGCTTCGAGCACGTGCCCTATCGCGGCGCCGGGCCGGCGCTGGTCGACCTTCGCGCCAACCGCATCCAGGTCTTCTACGCCACGCCGCTCGATGCGGAGCCGCTACTGAGGGATGGCATCATCCGGCTCGTCACCATTTCCTCTGCGGATCGGCTGGCGAGCCTGCCGGACCTGCCCTCGGTGGCGGAGAGCTTCCCCGATTGTGCCGGCGTGCTTTGGCAGGGCCTTTTCGTCCCGCCGGGTACGCCGCCCGAGGTGCAGGCGCGCCTCTACGGCGCGCTTCGCGCCAGCGTCGATGATCCGGCCCTCGCCGCGCGGGTGACGCCGCAAGGCGTGGTGCTGATGCATGGCGATGCCGCGGCGCTGCGGGACAGGCTGGCGCGTGAAATCCGGGTCTGGGACGAGGTGATCCGCAGCACGGGCATCAAGCCGGAATAGGGTGGCGGCGCCTCATCCTGTCTTTGTCAATACCTCCGACACCTGGCGCTGCCAGGCCTCCCAGGCGGTGTCCGCCGCGGCGCCGGCCCGTTCGGCGGCGAGGCTCGCCTGGTTGAGCCGGCGCCGCGCCTCCTCCCGCTCCGCCCCGCTGCGGTCTTCCGCCGCCGCCCGCGCCCGGCCGAGCGCTGCCTCGGCGGTCGCGTATTGCCGGATCGCTGCGCGGGCCGTGTCCAGCAGCCGCCGCGCCTCGCCGAGCCCGGCGACGACGGCCTCCAGCGCCGGCCGCCCTGCCGCGTCTGGCGGGAGCCGTTGGAGCACCGAGCGCAGAGTCTCGAGGCTTCCCGCCCCGCCCGGCAGGCGCCGGAGGCTCGCCTCCACATCGATCTCCCGCCAGCGCAGCAGCACCGGGTCTCCGAGCCCCTGGTCAAGGATCGGCACCTCGGTCCGCCCGTCGCGCTCCCATGCGAACCGGAGTGTCGTGGGTGTGCCTTCCAGCACCGTCTCGGTCCGCAGGCCGAAATCTCCCTCGGCGACGATGGTGAAGAGAGGCTTAGCCCCGACCCGTCGCGGCAGGTCGAGCACCATCCGTCCCCGTGCTCCGCGCGGGTCGACGGCCAAGGCCACCTCTTCCCGGAGGATCGAGGCGAGGACGACGACGCCGCGCCGCAACTCCACCCCGACCGGCCGCTCCGCGCTGGCGGCGCTGGAGGTCATCGCCACGTCGCGGTCGCGCGCGAAAGCCAGCAGCCGCTGCTCGCCCGATTGCAGCGCGCGCAGTTGCGCATCGCCGAGATAGGCGCCCTTGGCGTCGAAGACCGCCGCCAGCCCGTCCGGCAACACCGCTCCGCCGGCGTTGCGGAGGCGCACGGCGTTGAGAGGGTTCCGCGCCTCGGTCTCCTGCACCCACCAGACCCGTTCCATCGGCAGGCGCGCATCGAGGAAGGGCAGGTTCGCCGTCTCGCCGCCGCGGACCGAGACGGGGGAGGGGAGGGTGAAGGCGACGCGCCCCGCCGTGCTCTCCGCCGCCGCCTGCGCCATTGCGGCGACCGGAGCCGGCGCTCCTTCCATGCGCATCGCCCGCATCGCAGGCGCGGGAGCCGCTGCCGGCATCGGCGGAAGCGGTGGTTGCGGCCCGGTATCCGCCGCAACCTGCACCTGCTCCGCCGCCCGCACCGGTAGCTCCGGCCGCTCCACGCGGATCGGCGTATAGAGTGCCTGGCGATAGGCCGCTGGATTGCCGGAGACGAGCGAGAGCCGCACGCCGGCCCAATCCGCCCCGGAGCGGTTCTCGACCACCGCCCAGCCTTGCAACCGAGCCTCGCCCGTCGCCTCCGGCAGCAGCAAACGGTAGGAGGGTTTCCAGAGCGGCGCGCCCGTCACCGTGGCGAAGGAGACTTCTCGCGCCACATCCGCGCGGAGCCGGATCTCCACTTGCCGTTCATCCGCTGCACGGGCCGCTGCCAGCGCCTCCGCTGCCCGCGCGATGCGAGCCGCGAGCGCGGCATCGGTGAGCTGTACCTCCTCCCCCTCGCGCAGCAGCAGCAGGCGCAGGCCCGTCTCGCTCAACAGGGAGACGCGGAGTCCGCCCTCCGCCTCCTCGGCATCGGCGAGGCGCCCCGTGCTGCCCCCGGCCTGCACCACCTGACCGCGCAGCGCCCGCAGCAGGCTCGCGCGGTTCTCGAAATCCATCGGCTTCAGAGGCAGGCCGCGAAAGGCTTCCGCCTCGATTTCCTGCGCCGGCAGCCTGAGCCCCTCGACGGTGCCGGCCGGGTCACGCAGCACCAGGCTTTTCAACACATCGTCGACATCCTCGACCGGCACGCGGAAGGTGATCGTTGCGCCCGGCTCCAGCCGGCCGCCGCGCTCGATCTCGGCGAGGCCGGCATTGGACAGCGTCACCGCCCGCACCGGCAACTCCTCGGCGAGCGCAGGGGAGGCGAGGCAGGCGGCGAACAGCAGGGCACGGCGCATGGCGGACTCCCGGGATGCTATCCGCCCAGCTTAGCCGATCCGCGCAGCAACCCCACCGCTCCCGCAAATCCGGCGAGCGAGAAGCCGAGACCCATGGCAAAGACCACCAGATGGCTCTCCCCGGTCGCGGCGAAGAGCGCCGCCAGGCCAAACCCCACCACGGTCTGCATCACCGCGAAGACCGCGGTGCAGCGCACCCAGAGCCCGGTCGCCCGCGTCCCCGCTACCTCCCGGCAGACGGTCAGCGTCACCGCCGTCACCCCGACTGCAGCAAAGCCTGCCGCCGCCGCTGCGGGCAGCACCAGCACCGGCCAGGGCGGCAAGGTCAGCGCCAGCGCCACCGACTGCACCGCAAGCCAGATCGCCAGCGCGCACCGTCCGCCGATCCGGTCCGTCACCCGCCCGGAGAGAATGCCGCCCGCCACGCCGACCAGCCCGAAGACCAGCCAGATCGCCGCGCCGACGCCCAGGCCCAATCCACGACCGCGCGCCGCGAGATCGGCCAGATACACCATGGGCGGCACCATGCCCGCAGCATGCAGGCCGTAGGTTGCGATGAGTAGCCGCGCCCGCGGCGGCGCCTCGGCCGCCTCGCCGGTCAGCAGCATCCTTGGCCAGCGTGGATGGGCAAAGGCCCAGAGGGCGAGCGCAAGCGCCGACAGCCCCAGCCATGCCATTGGCAGGCCGGCCGGCAGCAGCACCGGCACCGCCACGGCCCCGGTGGCGATCCCGAGCCCCACCCCGGCGATGACGATGCCGCCCGCCGCCCCGCGCCGCTCCGGCACTACCGAGGCCTGGGTTGCCGGCCCTGCCAGCGCCATCAGCAGCCCGCCGCCGATCCCGGCCAGCGTCCGCCAGGCGAGGAACCAGCCGAATCCGCCGTTCCAGGCGCAGGCCGCAAGCGCCAGCACTACCAGCCCCATGCCGCAATCAAGCAGCCCCGGCACGCCGAGCCGCCGTGCAATTCCTCGCCCGCCCAGGATTCCGATCAGGTAGCCGAGCAGCGCCGCCGCCCCCAGCGTCCCCGCCTGACCGCCATCGACCCAGCCGGCGGTCACCATGGCGGGAAACAGCGGCACATAGGCGAAGCGCGCTAGGCCGTTGCCGGAGGCCGTGGCCGCCGCACCGGCCAGCGCATATCGAAGGAAGAGGCTCACGCGGGGAAGTCTAGGCGCCAGCGCCAGCCTGGGCGATGTGCCGTGAACCACAATCGTAACACGTGAATAAGAGTGATTTTGTCGCCAAATCCACGCCTCGTGTCTTGTTGCCTGCAAGGGCGATCGTTAAATACGGGGCAACTCTCCCGCCGTGCAGGATATCCGCCGCAATGAGCACCAAGGCGAAGGCCCGCCCAGCCACAGCTCCCGTGGTCTTCACTGCCAATCGCCTGCGCGACGGCCGCGTCGTCTGGTTCGGCGCTGAGGGCACTTGGCGCGACCGCATCGACGGGACGACACCATTCGCTCCTGCCGCCGCCGAGGAGGGTCTCGCCCTCGCTCAGCAGGGCGAGCGGGACCAGCAGGTGGTGGGCGTCTATGCCGTCGAGGTCGACCCGGCTGGCCCTACCCCCCTTAAATTCCGCGAGCGCCTGCGCGTGCAGGGGCCGAGCGTCGCGGCGGAGGCTGCCTGAGCATGAACGCCCTCACTCCCCCGCAATACGCCCGCACCTATCGCTATGACGAGATCGACCGCGAATTCCTCCAGGAGCGCATCGCCGAATTCCGTGGCCAGGTGGAGCGCCGCCTCGCCGGCGAACTGACCGAGGACGAGTTCAAGCCGCTGCGGCTGATGAACGGCCTCTACCTCCAGTTGCATGCCTACATGCTTCGCGTGGCGATCCCCTACGGCCTGCTGAACAGCGCCCAGCTGCGTCAGCTCGGCAAGATCGCCCGTCGCTGGGACCGCGGATTCGGCCATTTCACCACGCGCCAGAACATCCAGTTCAACTGGACGAAGCTGGAGGACGTGCCGGCGATGCTGGAGGCGCTGGCCGAGGTGGACATGCACGCCATCCAGACCAGCGGCAATTGCATCCGCAACACCACAACCGACGAGTATGCCGGCGCCAGCCCGGACGAGGTGGTGGACCCGCGCGTCTATGCCGAGATCCTGCGGCAGTGGTCGACGCTGCACCCGGAATTCACCTGGCTGCCGCGGAAGTTCAAGATCGCCATCACCGGCGCGCCGCATGACCGCGTTGCGGCCCAGGTGCACGATGTGGGCGTGCTGGCCAAGCGCAACGAGCGCGGCGAGGTCGGCTTTGAGGTGCATGCCGGCGGGGGCCTGGGGCGCACGCCGATCATCGCCCGCAAGCTGCGCGACTGGGTGCCGGAGGCGGAGTTCCTCGCCTATATGGAAGCCGTGCTGCGCGTCTATAACGCTCTCGGCCAGCGCGACAACATCTACAAGGCACGCATCAAAATCCTGGTCCGCGACCTCGGCGACGAGTTCACGCAGATGGTCGAGCGCGAATACGAGCGCATGCCGCGTGACAAGTACCGGCTCGATCCGGAGATCGTCGCTGCCATCGCCGCGCATTTCGCGCCGCCCCCGTTTGCTGCGCTCGACGACCAGCCGCTCCCCGAGGACCCCGAGTTCCGCCAATGGGCCGAGGCGAGCGTCCGCGCCCACAAGAAGCCGGGCTATGCCTCGGTCACCATCTCGCTGAAGCCGATCGGCGGCATCCCCGGCGATGCCAGCGCCGAGCAGATGGAGGCCGTCGCCGACCTTGCGGAGCGGCACTCCTTCGGCGAGATCCGTGTCACCCATGTGCAGAACCTCGTTCTGCCGCATGTCCGGCAGGAGGATCTGCACGCGCTCTGGCAGGGGCTTCGTGCCGCCGGACTGGCGACGCCGAATATCGGCCTGATCAGCGACATCATCGCTTGCCCGGGGATGGACTACTGCGCGCTGGCCACCGCCCGCAGCATCCCCATCGCCCAGCGCATCAGCGAGCGCTTCGCCTCGCTCGACCGTCAGCACGATATCGGCGAGTGCTTCATCAACATCTCCGGCTGCATCAATGCCTGCGGGCATCACCATGTCGCCCATATCGGCATCCTCGGCGTCGATAAGCGCGGCGAGGAGGTCTACCAGATTACCCTCGGCGGCTCGGCGACCAACGACGCCGCCATCGGCGAGCTGATCGGCCCTGCCTTCTCCTACGACGCGGTCGTCGATGCGGTGGAGACGCTCATCACCACCTATATCGCCCATCGCGCAGCGGGCGAGCGCTTCATCGACACCTACCGCCGGATCGGCGTGATGCCCTTCAAGGACGCCCTCTATGCCCCTGCTTGAGGATGGCCGCCTGCGGCCCGACGACTGGACCCATGTTGAAGACGAGGCGCCACTCCCCGAGGGGCCCGCGATCGTCAGCCTTGCCCGCCTCCGCGCGGAGGCCGCAAGCCTCGCCGGCCGCAACGCGCCGCTCGGCGTCGCCCTGCCGCCCGAGACGCAGCCTGAGGAGATCGCGCCCTTCCTCGACCGCCTCGCCCTCATCGCGGTGAAGATGCCGAAGTCGAAGGATGGCCGCGCCTTCACCCAGATCCGGGCGCTGCGCGAGCACCACGGCTTCGCCGGCGAGATCCGCGCGGCTGGCCACATCCTCCCTGACCAGTACGCCATGCTGCTCCGTTGCGGCGTGACAACCGTGGAGGTGCCGGAGGGCACGAAGCCCGAGACATGGGCGCGTTCGCGCGACACCATCCGCATCGCCTACCAGGCGGCGCAGGGGGCGGACCGCCCGCTCTCCCTGCTCCGCCGCAAGCTGGAGCTCGCCTGATGCGCCGCCGCAGCCTGCTGGCTCTCGCCGCCGCCAGTCTCGCCACCCCTGCCTTCGCGCAGGCCTGGCCGGCCGAGCGAACCATCCGCATCATCGTTCCCGTCGCCGCCGGCGGCAGCCAGGATATCGTCGCCCGCCTGCTCGCTCGCCACCTGACCGACACGCTCGGCCAGAATGTCGTGGTCGAGAACCAGCCCGGCGCCGGCAGCAATATCGGCTACGAGGCTGCCTCCCGCGCCAGGCCGGACGGCTATACGCTGCTCGCCGGCTCGGACAGCCTTTCCATCAACCGCACGCTTTTCCCGCATCTCAGCTTCGATCCGGTCGAGGCCTTCGCCCCCGTCGCCCGCGCCGTCCGCGTTCCGCAAATCCTTGTCGTCCGCGCCGACAGCAGCGCACGGACGCTGGAGGAATTCATTGCTGCGACCCGCCGCAGCCCGGTCGCTGTCGGCACGCCGGGCAATGGCAGCCTCGCCCATCTCCTCGGCGAGCAGATCCAGTCGGCCGCGGAGGTGCGCTGGACCCACATCCCCTATCGCGGCGGCGCGCTGGCGGTGAACGACCTGCTCGGCGGCAGCCTGCAGGGCGTCATCATCAATATCGGCGCGGTGACGGACCATGTCCGCGCCGGGCGCATGCGCGGCCTCTTCGTCTCCAGCGCCGGGCGCGCGGCGGGCCTGCCCGATGTCCCAACCCTCGCCGAGGCCGGCATGACCGGCGCCGAGGCGGTCGGCTGGCACGGCATCGTCGCGCCGCGCGGCACCGACCCGGCCATCATCGCCCGGCTCAACGCCGCCATCGCCGAAGTCCTGGCGAAGCCCGAGGTTGCCGAGCGCATCGCCGCCCTTGGCCTCGAGCCGGTGAACGAGAGCCCCGAGGCCCTCGGCACCCTCATCCGCGCCGATGCCGGCCGCTGGGCCGAGACTATCCGTCGCGCCCGCATCCAACCCGACTAGCATCGCGGTTCAGTGGTGCTAGGCTCCCTCGGAAAGACCCGAGGGAGCATGTCCATGACCTTCCCGCTGCCCGAATCCAACCCCGAGGCGCTGAACCTCGATCCACGGCCGCTCGCCCGTCTCTGCGCCATCATCGAGCGCCATATCGGCGAGGGTCATCACCCCGGCGCGCAGGTCGCCGTTGCACGCCACGGCAAGCTCGCCCTCTTCCGTCATTTCGGCGAGGCACGGCTCGGCACGCCGGCGACGGCCGAGACGCTTTTCCTGATGTATTCCAACACCAAGGTCGTCACCGCTTCGGCGCTCTGGCTGCTGGCGGAGGAAGGGGCGCTCCGCTTCTCCGACCCCGTCGCCCTGCACGTCCCGGAATTCGCGTCCCATGGGAAGGGTGACATCACCATCCTGCAGCTGCTGACCCATCAAGGCGGCTTTCCCTCCGCGGTGGTGCCCGCCGAGTGCTGGGCCGACCATGCGCTGCTGCGCAAGACGGTGAGCGATTTCACCCTCGAATGGACGCCCGGCAGCCGCGTGCAGTACCACCCGACCGCCGCTCACTGGGTGGCGGCGGTGCTGGTCGAGGCCATCACCGGCCAGGACTTCCGCACCTTCATCCGTGAGCGCATCCTCGCCCCGCTCGGCCTCGCCGATGAGGTCATCATCGGCATGGCGGAGGCGCAGCTGCCCCGCGCCGCCGAGATCTACGACCCGAAGCAGGAGGGCGCCTTCATTCCTCGCGCGGCGGAGAACACCGCCGCCCACCACGCCGCCGGCATTCCAGGCGGCGGTGGCTACGGTACGGCGCGCGGCATGGCCGCCTTCTACCAGGCGCTTGCCCATGGGGGTGCTCTCAACGGCACTCGCCTCTTTTCCCCGCGCATGATCGAGTTCGTGACGCGCAATTTCACCGGCGACCGCATCGACGACTATATGGGCATCCCGATGCATCGCGGCCTCGGCCCGCATTCTCGCGGCGAGACGCCGGTCGCGCGGGGCCTGGGCACGATCGCCCATCCGCGCACCTTCGGTCATGGCGGCGTCGGCTCCTCCTATTGCTGGGCGGATCCGACGAGCGGAACATCCTTCGCGTTCTTCTCGAACTGCCGGCAGACCGAAGCCTTCCACAACCAGCGCATGGATGTGCTCAGCAGCCTCGCCCATGCCGCCATCCTGCCTGACTAGCCGAGCATCTCGCGGAAGGAGAGGGACATGGTCGTCACCGCCGCCTCGAAGCAGGGCTTCAGGGCGCGCGGGAACTCGATCCAGAGCGTGCCAATCATCCGTCCGTCCGCCGGGATCAGGCTGCGCCGGTAGAAGATCCGGCCAGCCATGAAGCCGGAGAGTACGAACCAATTATCCCTGGTGCGGCTATAGGTGATTTCGCCGCCGCTGTTCCCGGTGATGTCCTGGCGAGCTTCGGCCATCACCGAGACCAAATCCTGCCGCAAGCCGTTGGGGATCGCCGTCACCGTAGCGCTGGCCTGCCCGTCGAGGCTGACGAAGCGCACCGTGTCCAGCGCTGCCGATGCGAGCGAGAAACTGTCCGGGTAACGCATCCGCAGCCCAAGCTCCGGGCTACGCCAGTCCAGCACCCGCGATTCCGTCGGCAGGGTGCAGCTGAGGTCTGCCGCCCGCCCCGCCATGGGCAGGCTGAGCGCCAGCGCCACTACCTGGCGCCTGGTGCCTTTCAACCTCTGGCGACCATGGCTCCGTATTCGGGATGTCGCTCGATGTAACCTGCGACGAAGCTGCAACTCGGCACCACCGTCACCCCTTCGGCTCGCAACCTGTCCAGGGTGCCACGCACCAGGGCCGAGCCGATGCCTTTTCCTTCCAGCGCCTGAGGCACCTCGGTGTGGAAAAGTTCGACCGTATCGCCCTCTCGGCGATAGGCGATGAAGGCAAGCGCATCCCCGGCCGCGAGCTCGAAGTGCTGCGCCGTGGCATTGTCCCTGACCTGGCTCATGCTTCGTCGATCCCCCAAGCGCCGCGCTCGCGCTCGCCGCGGCGGATGATCTCGGCATTGGCGGCATCGATGGAGTGCTCGGAATCGGCACGCCGTTGCGACGCATCCGGCGTCAGCGCATTCTCGATCTCGGCCGCCGCGGCACGCAGCTGTGCCGCCGCTTGGCCCGGCACGCCATCACGCTCGGCCATGGCCAGGAGCGGCTGCAGCTCGTTCAGCAATGTCCTCAGATGATGGTGAAGTTCGCGGTCCATGCCGCTATTCCTCGCTGCCTGCCCTGGCTGAACGCGCGAGGGCTGCGAGAGATCGTCAAAGTCGGCCGGCCAATGATGGCCGGCCGCCTCTCCGCTTACCGCCTGGCGATGAAGCCGACGACCGCTGCGGTCACTGCCGCGCCGATCAGTCCCTTCTTCGCGTTCCGGCTGCGCAGCAGCGGGGCGAGCACCATGGCGCGGGAGGCGGTATCCCCCACTTGCCGCAGCGCATCGTCACGCACCCGTTGTGCCTCGACCTGGATCGGGTCCTCGGCATGCCGCGCAGCCAACCAGCCGAGCAGCGCCGCCACTACCAGATCGACGCCGGCGACGATGAGCGCCGCCGCTGTCCCGCTGCGCCCGTCGGCCAGCCAGATCAGCGCCGCGACATGCAGCATGACCAGCAGCATCAGCCCGAAGACCGCCGCCGCCGCGCCGAGCGCCGCCTGGATGGCGACTCCTCGGCCGGTGCGCTTCCACCGCAGCGTCTCGGCCTGCGCCGCAACGCGCAGGAGGCTGATCAGGCGCATGGCCGCTTAGTGCCGGTCGCGCGGATAGACGTAGGTATTGCCGCCCATCAGCCGGCCGATCAGGTAGCCGCCGAGGGCGGCGATGCCGATCGCCATCAGCGGCTTCTCACGCACGGTCTCGGAGATTGCGTCGGCCCGCTCCTCGACCGCCTCGCGGGCGCGGTTGGCATAGTCGGATACCTGGTCGGCCGCGCCGGCCAGCGCCGGCGTGACGCGCTCCTGCATCAGCCGCTCGACCTGGGCGCGCAGCTTCGCCAGCTCTTCCTGCGCGTCGGTGGAGACGCGGTCGGCGGAAGCTGCGGCCTGATCCTTGAGGCGGCGGGCGTCGTTGGACATGTCATTGGCAGCCGACATGGTTTTTCTCCTTGCGGGGTGGAAACTTGGCGCTGCAACGCGGCCTGGCGGCCGATGGTTCCACCCCTGGACGTTGACACTGTCAGGCCGGGCGGCGATGCCTTGGCAAGGGAAGGGACCGTGATGGACGTGCCGCTGCTGCGCCTCGAAGGCATCGCAAACAGAGCGGCCGGGCTGGAGGCGATCAACCTCGACCTCGCCCATGGCGAATGCCTGGCGCTGCTCGCCCCGGCCGGCGCCGGCAAGACCGCGCTGCTTCGCCTCGTCGCCGGCATCGATCGGCCGGATGAGGGGCGGGTGCTGCTTGCCGGGCGCCAACTCTCGGGCCTTGCGCCGTCGCAGCGCCCGATCGCCGTCTTCGACCCAGACCTTCCTGGCGGCCGCACGGTGCAGGAGGCCATTGCGCAACTCCTGCCCGGCTACGGCATCCCCGCCCGCGACCGCTCCGCCCGCATTGCCCGGGCGCTGACCGCCCTCGGCCTCGACGGTTTCGAAGGTCGCCGCATCGGCCAGCTCGGCCCGTTGCCGCGCCTCCGGGCCGCCTTCGCCCGTGCGCTTGCGCCGGAGCAGCCGCTCCTGCTGCTCGACGATCCGCTGGCCGGGCTCGACCCCGCGCCGCGCCGCGCCTTCGCCTTCGAGTTCAGGCGCATCGCCCGCCGCCTCGGCCTCACCATCCTGCTGGCGACGCGGGATGGGGAGGAGGCCATGGCGCTGGCCGACCGCATCGCCATCATCGAGGAGGGTGGAATCGCCCAGTGCGACACTCCCCGCGCCCTCTACGAGGAGCCCGCTACGGCCTTCATCGCCGGCCTGCTCGGCGAGAACAACCGCCTGCCCGGCACGGTCGAATGGCGGGAGGAGGCGGAGTGCGGCATTCGCCTCGATTGCGGCCCATCGGTCGAGGCCCGCATCGCCGATGCCGGCGGCCCAGGGAGCCGCTGCATCGTCGCCATCCGCCCGGACCGTGTTGCCGTCGCCGCCCTGCCGGCCGAAGAGATGGGCGAGGGCGCGCTGCCGGCGGCGCTGCGCGATACTGTCTTCCTCGGCGACCATGTCCGCCTGCTGATGGAACTCGGCGAGGGCGGGATGCTCATCGCCCGCCGTCCGCCTGGCACCCGCCTGCCGGTGCCCGGTGGCCCGGCCTCCGTTGCTTGGGATCCCTTTGCCGCCTTCGCCTACCGCGCGCTCCGCTGACCGGCCTTGGTTCCGGCCGGCGCCGCCCCATCTGCTCCGCGCAACAAACCGGAGGGACCGTCCTTGTCCACGCTGCTGAACCGCCGCTCCGCCCTGCTGGGCGGCGCTGCCCTGGCCAGCCTTTTCGCTGCCCCGCGAGCCTGGGCCCAGGCGCCCGCTTCCGCTCCTTCTGGCCCATTCACCCTGCCGCCGCTCCCCTATGCGGCCAATGCGAACGAGCCGCATATCGACGCGCAGACCATGGAGATCCACCACGGCCGGCACCACGCCGCCTATGTCGCCAACCTGAACGCGGCGGTGAAGGACCACGGCCAGGTCGCAGCCATGCCGATCGAGCAGATCCTGGCGAGGCTCGGCGAGATGCCGGAGGCGATCCGCACAGCGCTCCGCAACAATGGCGGGGGACACGCCAACCACGCGATGTTCTGGGGCATCATGGGCGGCAAGGGTGGTGCGCCGACGGGCGAGCTGGCCGAGGCGATCACCCGCGACCTTGGCGGCTTCGACAAGCTGAAGGGCGACTTCAACGGGGCTGGCGCCCGCGTCTTCGGTTCCGGCTGGGTCTTCGTCACCGTGGATCGCGCTGGCAAGCTGGCGCTGGCCAGCCGGCCCAACCAGGACACCCCGCTGATGGATGATGGCCGGGTGCTCATCGGCAACGATGTCTGGGAGCATGCCTACTATCTGAAGTACCAGAACCGCCGCCCGGCCTATCTGGAGGCCTGGTGGAACGTGCTCGATTGGGAGAAGGTCGCTGCCCGCTATGCCGCGGCCAAGGCCGGTTCATTGACGATCTAGGCCGCGACCGCCTGAGGCGCCGGTGCCGAAGGCATGGGTCGCGGTGTCGACCTGTGTGGGAACCGAGGGCGGGGGAGGGCGGTTCACCCCGCACTTCCCCCACGAATTCCGAGGTTCCCCATGCCGCAGCTCCGGCTGAAGCCGCTCAACCAGCAGACTATCGTCATCACCGGCGCCAGCTCCGGCATCGGCCTCGCCACTGCCCGCCTCGCCGCGCAATCCGGTGCCCGCGTCTTCCTCATCTCCCGCAACGGCGAGGCTCTTGAGAAGATCGTGCAGGAGTTGCGCAACCAGGGCGCGCGCGCCGACCATGCCGTCGCCGATGTCGGCAAGCTCGAGGAGCTGGAGGCTGCCGCCAGCAAGGTGCAGGAGGTCTTCGGCGGCTTTGACTCCTGGGTGAACGATGCCGGCACATCGATCTATGGTGAGATCGAGAAGGTCCCGCTTGCCGATCACCATCGTCTCTTCGAGACCAACTACTGGGGCGTCGTCCACGGCAGCACCATCGCGGCGCGTGCGCTGCGCCAGCGCGGCGGTGGTGCTATCGTCAATATCGGCAGCGTTCTCTCTGACCGGGCCATGATGCTCCAGGGCCCTTATTCCGCAACGAAGCACGCCGTCCGCGCATTTACGGATGCGCTCAGGATGGAGCTGGAGCGCGACGGGGCGCCTATCAGCGTCACGCTCATCAAGCCCTCCGGCATCGAGACCGGTTTCCAAGACCATGCCCGCAACTACCTGCCGAGCGAGGGCGTCCGCGTTCCGCCGCCGGCCTATGACCCGAAGCTCGTCGCCCGCGCCATCCTGCATGCCTGCGCCCATAAGCGGCGGGAGTTGGTGGTCGGCTTCGGCGGCCATGCCATCGCGCTGATGGGTGCGCTCTTCCCCCGCACCACCGACCTGGTGATGGAGGCGGTCGGCTACCCGGCCCAGGTCAGCAGCAAGCGCCCGAAGGCGAGCCGCGTCGACAACCTCTACCAGCCGCGCGAGGACGGCACCGAGAAGAGCCTCACCCGCCCTGTCGCTCCGGTGCGGAAGACCAGCCTCTTCCTTGAGGCCCAGCTGCATCCGGCGATGACCGCGGCGGCGCTCGCTGGCCTTGGCGCGCTGGTGATCGGCATCGGTGCCGCCCGGCGGATGGGCGGCGGGCGCGTCCTCATCCCTGGCCAGCGGCCGGTGCGCCGGCTCGCCCGCGAGGCGCGGCGACGCGTCGGCGGCATCTTCTGATGCCGCACCCGGCTCTCGTCCCGGGCGCCGTCGCCGTCGTCACCGGCGGCGCCGCGGGTATTGGCTTCGCGGCCGCCACCCGCTTTGCGCAGCAAGGGTTGCATATCGTCCTCGCCGATCTCGGCGAGGACCGCTTGGTCAGGGCGGCGGCCGCCATCGTCGAGGCAGTGCCCGGTGCAGAGGTGATGACGCAGCCCTGCGATGTCGCCGACCCCGCCCAGGTCGCGGCGCTGGAGGCCGCGGTGCGCGAGCGCTTCGGCGGCACGGACGTTCTGATGAACAACGCGGGCATCCAACCCGGTAGCACCATCTTCGGCCCGCCCGGAACCTGGTCTCGCATCCTGCAGACCAATCTCTGGGGCATCATTCATGGCAGTCAGATCTTCGTGCCGCGGATGATCGAGCGTGGTCGCCCGGGCCTCGTCATCAACACTGGCTCGAAGCAGGGCATCACCACGCCGCCCGGCGACCCGGCCTACAACGTGGCGAAGGCCGGCGTTCGCGCCTTCACCGAGGCCTTGCAGCACGAGTTGCGCAACACCGAGGGCTGCAGGCTCAGCGCGCATCTGCTCATTCCCGGCTTCGTCTTCACCGGCCTCACCGCCAACGGCCGCACGGAGAAGCCCGCGGCCGCCTGGACGCCGGAGCAGACGGTGGATTTCATGCTGGAACGCCTCGAAGCCGGCGACTTCTACATCCTCTGCCCCGACAACGACGTGCCGCGCTGGCTGGATGAGCGGCGCATCCTTTGGTCGGCAGGCGACATCGTCGAGAACCGTCCGCCCTTGTCGCGCTGGCACAAGGACTATGCTGAGGCCTTCGCGGCTTTCGTCAAATCCGGCCCTCGATCGCCCTGAGCGCTTCCGCTCAAGGTCGGCTGTCGCATACGGCGGCCCGACTTCAGAACAACAGGCCTTTCTTCAGCATGCCGTGCACGCCTTTCTCGCCGTTGACCGTCTGGGTCACATGGAAATCGACGGCGAGCGAGCAGAGCTGGTAGGCATCCGCCGCCGAGAGGTTGGTGCGCGAGACGATGAAGGCGATCATCTCGCGCAGCGCCTGCTTCATGGCGAGGTCGAGATCCTCGTGCATCCCCATGCTGATGAAATGCGTCGGCGTCTCTGCGCGCGGGAAACGCAGCACCGGGTCCTTGGCGCCGCCGCCTTTCTCTAGGCCGAGGCGGAAATGCCCGGTCAGGCAGATCTCCAGCGCATTGATGCAGACCTCGCCATCGCCCTGCACGCCATGCCCGTCGCCGGCCGAGAAATTCGCCCCCGGCACGAAGACCGGCAGGTAGAGCGTCGTCCCTGCCACCAGCTCCTTGTTGTCGAGGTTGCCGCCATGCGCCCGCGGCTCCTTGGTGGAGATGGTGCCCCATTCCTCGGGTCCTGCGACGCCCATCACCCCGAAGAAAGGCGCGAGCGGCAGGGTGATGCCAGGCCCGACCGGCACCTTGCAGGTCATCGCCTGCTTGTCGACCGGGATGTGCAGCACCCGCTTGTAGGGGAAGTCCTCTGGCAAGGTGCCCGCGAGCGGGCGGAAGGCGCAGAAGCCCCAGTCGGCGCCCAGGTCGATCCGCTCAATATCGACGCGCAGGCAATCCCCCGGTTCGGCGCCCTTCACCGCGACCGGGCCGGTGAGGATATGCGGCCCGTGCCGCGTCGGCGGCGCGGCATGGATGGCGGCGAGGCGCGGCGGGATGGCAAGCCCGCTCCCCGCTGGTGGCATCACGTCCGGCGCGCCGGAGACGCATTCGAGGATGACGAGGTCGCCGGGGTCGACAGTCTTCACGGGCGCGAAGGAGGCGTCGAACCCGCCCCAGCGGATGTTCTCGAGCGTCGGTTCGATATGGTGCGTCGCGGGCAAGCTACGGTCCTCCTCGAATCGGCGCCATGGCATCACGGGGCGCCGGATGCCTGCAAGGCCTCCCGCAGCCGGCGCTGATCGGCCGGGCAGACCTCGCCCAGACGCTCGTATTCGGCCCGGCTGTCGATCCGTCCATGTGCTGTCTCGCGGGCATCCCGCATCCCGGCGAGGGCCGGCTCGATCGCCTGCCGCAGGCCCTCCTGCAAGGCCGCCATCGCCTCGTCGAAGGTGGCGCCACGCCCCTCGGCCCGCATCGCCCAGGCTTCCGTCGCCGCCCGTGCCCGTGCCGCCGCGGCGTGCAGCGTGCGCCGGTTCACCGCCACATGGCGCCTCTCATGCGCCAGAACCTCGCGCCAGAGGCAGCCGCCGCGCGGAATCTCCCCGGCGATGCGGATCAGATGCTCCGTTTGCAGCAGGCCGAGCGCGATCCGCGCCGGCCGGGCGCAGACCCCGCCCGCATCCTCGCGGTAGCGGGTCTCGATCTCGCTCTGCCATTCGACGCGGGAGGTGGTCAGCGCCAGGTGGTGCAGCCCTGGGCTGCGCGGCTGCCCCGACTCGCCATGGAGCCCGTCGATGCCAAGCGAGTGGCTGACCACCGGTGCAGGGTCGGTCACGGTCATGCGGATCTCCGGCCGTCCGGTGGGGCAGGGCGGCACACCCTCCGCATGAGCGGCGCCTGCCGGCAGCAGCAGAAGCGCTGCGAGCCAGCGCGAGCTCAGAGCCAGCCCTTGCGCTTGAAGTAGATGATTGGCAGCACCGCGGAGACCACCATCAGCCCCAGCGCCATGGGGTAGCCAAAGCTCCATTTGAGCTCTGGCATCATCTCGAAATTCATGCCGTAGATACTGGCGAGCAGGGTCGGCGGCATCAGTGCGACGGAAGCCACGGTGAAGGTCTTGATAATGGCGTTCTGCTCGACATTGATGATGCCGAGCACCGCGTCGAGCAGGAAGTTCGCCTTGCTGTTCAGGAAGTTCGCATGCTCGACGAGCGAGCGCACGTCGCGCACCAGCGTCTTGATCAGCGGCTGGTTCTCACGCCTGACCGCGATCGCCTTCTCAGCGGTGAGGAAGGTGAAGATGCGCGACAGGCCGAGCAGCGTCTCGCTTGCCCGGGTCGTCACCTCTCCCACCTGGCCAAGGGTGATGAGCGCGTCCTTCAGGTCGGCATCCTTGGCGGTCGCCTTGACCTTGGCCTTGGCGGTGCGGAATGCGGCCTGGCTGGCGCGGTCCATCTCGGCGGCGATGCGCTCCAGTATATCGGCCAGCCGGTCCACCACCTGCTCGAACAGATGCAGCATCACCCCGTCGGGCGAGGTCAGTAGTTGCACCGGCGTCCGCTGGCAGCGGGCGGAGAAGACGGCGAAGGCCTTCGGTGTCGCGTAGCGGACCGTCACCAGCACCGCATTGCCGAGAACGAAGGTGATGGCCGTCGAGCCCAGTTCGCCCCCCTCGACCCCATAGAGGAAGGGCGCGGTGAGGAAGAGCGTGTCGTCCTCCTTGTAGAGGCGCGAGGAGCTTTCGATCTCCTGCATCTCCTCGCGCGTCGGGATTTCGAGGCGCAGCGCGTCCTGCACCTGCCGCTCCTCCTCGGGCGTCGGCGTCAGCAGGTCGATCCAGATGGCGCGGCCGAGGCTCTCGGTCGCCTGTGCGCCCTCGCGCACGACGAGCTGTCCGGCCTCGACGGTATAGGTGGTCAGCATGATGGCTCCCCGGCCGGTCGGGCCAGGGGCTTCTACCCGCGCCCGCGCCAGGAGTCACGAGGGCGCTGCCGCTGGCCCGCCCCTTGCTCCCCAGCCGGTGATCCAGGGGATTTGCCATGCTCAAGCGCGGTTTGCAGGTTTTGGCGGCAGGGCTCTGCCTCGCCATCGGGCAACTGGCCCCTTCGGCCCGGGCGGAGGGCTGGCCCAGCCGCCCGATCCGCATCGTCGTCGTCTTCCCGCCCGGCGGTGCCTCCGACATCGCCGCCCGCGTCCTCGGCGAGGCGCTTTCGCCCCGCCTCGGCCAGCGGGTGGCCGTGGACAACCGCCCCGGCGCCGGCGGGACGCTGGCCGCCGCCCATGTCGCGCAGCAGCCGGCCGATGGCACCACCCTGATGCTGAGCAACACCGCCCCGATCGTCACCTCGCCGCCGCTCTACTCGCGGCCGGGTTATGACCCGATCACCTCCTTCACCCATATCGCCTATATCGGCGCGACGCCGATGGTGGTGGTCACCAACCTCCAGGTCCCCGCCGCCGACCTCAAGGGGCTGATGGCCTGGATGCGCGCCCAGCCGCAACCCGTCACCTTCGGCAGCTCGGGCGCTGGCTCGGTCGGCCATGTGGTCGGGACGATGTTCACGCAGCAGACCGGCATCCCGCTGAACCACGCGCCCTATCGGGGCTCGCAGCCGATGCAGGCAGACCTGCTCGGCGGCTCCATCCTGCTGTCCTTCGACACATTGCCGGAGAATGTCGAGAACATCCGCGTCGGACGGCTGCGCGCCTATGCGGTGACGGTGCCGGCGCGCGCGCCGAGTGTCCCCGAGGTCCCGACCGTCGGCGAGGCCGGCCTGCCCAACCTCCTCGCACATAACTGGCTCGGCCTGAGCGGCCCGGCCAACCTGCCGCCGGAGGTCACCGCGCGCCTGCACGACGAACTCAACCTCCTGCTCCGGACCCCGGCGATCCAGGAGCGGCTGGCCGGCGTCGGCATCATCACCGGCACCAAGACGCAGCCGGAATTCGCGGCCTATGTTGCGGATCAGGTAAACACGATCGGCGGCGCCGTCCGCGCCATGGGGATCAGGAATGACTGAGGAGGACGCGCTTCGCCGCGCCATTGCCCTCTCGGCCGAGGCCGCGGCGACGCCGGGCTGCGAGCCCTTCGGCGCCGTGGTGCTGCGTGCGGGCGAGATCGTCGGCGAGGGCTTCAACCGCTCGCGCAGCAAGCTCGACCCGACCTCCCATGGCGAGACGGAGGCGATCCGCGACGCTTGCGCCAAGCTCGGCACGCTCGACCTCACCGGCTGCGCGGTGGCGACCTCCTGCGAGCCCTGCGCCCTCTGCGTCGCAGCGATGCAGATCGCCGGTATCGGGCGCGTGGTCTATGCCGCGTCGCTCGCCGACAGCGCCCGGACGCTGGCCGGTGTGCCGAAGGAGCGCCGCCGCGGCGGTGATGTCGCCGCCCTTCGCCGCGAGGCCGGCGCGCCGATCGGTCAGGGCCGCATCCCCGCCCGGCAGGCGCTGGTGGCGGAGGCGGTGGCGGTGTTGGAGGCGTGGGCGAAGGGCTAATATCAAATCCCGTTAATCAGAACCCATACAGTAAAGCGGCCCGGTTAAGGACGGAGCGTGCTGCTGCGGGGCGCCCCGCCGCCGCCAATAGGTTGGTCTCACTGGGACTTGGTATAACCTCCTTCGCCCGGAGGACCGCCCACCATGCCGCCCAGCCTCGACTTCATCGCCGAAGCCCGTTTCGACGTCGCCGCGCCCATCATCCTCGGCCCCGGCCCGCAAGGAGAGCGCCGCGTCGTCCCGATCCTCGGCGGCCGCATCGCCGGGCCGCGGCTCGAGGGGGAGGTGCTTCCCGGCGGCACCGACCACCAGCTCATCCGGCCGGACGGCGTCACGGAGATCGTCGCACGCTACGCGCTCCGCCTCGCCGATGGGACGCTGGTCCATGTCGTCAACAGCGGCCTTCGCCACGCCGCGCCGGCGGACATGGCCCGGCTGCTGCGGGGCGAGCCGGTGCCGCCCGAGCGCGTCTATTTTCGCACGACGCCGGTCTTCGAGACGGCCGCGCCTTCCCATGCCTGGCTGCATCGGCAGGTCTTCGTCGGCTATGGCGAGCGCCAGCCGAGCGCCGTCATCATCCGCATCTACGCCACCTGACGGCCTACTCGATCGCCCGGAACCCCGTTGCCCGCACCACCTCCGCCCAGCGCGCGGTCTCCGTCCGCATCAGCGTGGCGAAGTCGCTCCGCCCGGCCGGCGAGAGGCGGAACCCGGCCTCCTGCAGGCGGATGCGGAGCGCCGGCGCCGCCATGGCCCGCAGCACCGCCGCCTCGATCTCGGCGGCGAGCGGGCCTGGTGTCGCCGCCGGCGCCACCAGACCGAACCAGGCGCTGATCGAAAGCGCTGGCCGCCCTAGCTCCGCCATCGTCGGAATGCCGGGCAGCAAGGGGGAACGCTCCGGCCCGGTCACCGCCAGCGCCTTCATCCGCCCCGCCTGCACGTGCGGCGCGACTGCGGCGATGCTGCCGAACATGCCCTGCACATTGCCGTTGAGCAGCGCGGCCACCGCATCCGCCGTCGCACGGAAATGCACCGCCTCGACCGTCACCCCCGCCGCCTGGCCGAGCATGGCGGCGGCGAAATGCCCCGGGCTGCCAGCGCCGAAGGTGCCCATGTAGAGCGCGGACTGGCCCTTGCCCCAGGCGAGGTAGCCGTCGAGATCGGTCGCCGGCAGCCCCGGCGGCACGACCAGGGCGAAATCCACCGAGGCCAGCTCGGCGACGGCGGTGAAGTCGCGCGCCGGATCATAAGGAAGTCGGGCGTAGGTGCTGGGCGCCATGGCGAGCTGCGCCACCTCCCCGAGCAGCAGCGTCGAGCCGTCGGGCGGCGCCGTCTTCGCCACCTCCTGCGCCGCGATCAGCCCGCCCGCGCCCGGCTTGTTGTCGACGACGATGCCGGCCGGCCAGGCCTCCCTCATTCCTTCCGCCAGCAGCCGCCCGAGCAGGTCGGGCCCCGTCCCGGCCGGGAAGCCGAGCAGGATGCGCAGCGGCCGGTCGGGCAGTGCACCCAGGGCAGGAAAGGGGAAGGCGGCCGCGCCGGCCAGCACGGAACGCCGCCGCAATGCGCGCGAGATCATGGACGGAAGCTCCCCTGGCGCCAGGCGCCTTGTTTCGTTGCCGGGAGAGCCAAGCAAAGCCGACCCTGAGGGTCAACCGCTACCCGAAGGTGCCGAGCAGGTCCTCCACCTGCGCTGCAGTCAGCTCGCGCGCATCCTGGCCGCGCAGCAGCAGGGCGAGCTTGGCGGCTTCCTCCAGCTCCTCCGCCGCAAAGACCGCATCGTCGAGCGTCTTGCCGCTGACGACCGGCCCGTGATTGGCGAGCAGCACCGCCCGCGCATCCCGGGCCGCTGCGGCGATGGCCGGCTCCATCGCCGCGTCGCCCGGCCGGTAATAGGGCACGACCGGCAGCACGCGCCCGATGCGCATAACGAAATAGGGCGTCAGCGGCGGAATCGGCGCCGGCTCGCCGGGCCTGGCGAGGCAGGCGATCGCCGTCGCATGGGTCGAGTGCAGGTGCACCACCGCCCCAGCCTCCGGCCGCGCATCGAGGAAGGCGCGGTGCATGAAGACCTCCTTCGAGGGCTTGTCGCCGGAGACGTGCCGGTACTCCCGGTCGAGCTTGCTGATCCGCGCCGGATCGAGCCGCCCCAGGCAGGAATTGGTCGGCGTCATGAGGAAGCCGTCCGGCAGCCGGACGCTGATGTTCCCCGCCGACCCGACCGAGAAGCCGCGTCCGAAGAGCAGCCGGCCATGTGCCGCGATCGCCTCGCGGATCTCATCCTCGCTCATTGCCCGAACGCCTTCAGGAAGAAGTCCCGCGCTCCGAAATTCCCACTCTTGAGCGCGAGATGCAGGCCGGGGGTTTCGGCGAAGGTCCAGGGCACGCCAGGGTCGATCTCCGCCCCGATGCGAAGGCTCCTGACCCCGAGCCGCGACACCACCGCCCCAGAGGTCTCGCCGCCGGCCACCACCAGCCGCCCGATGCCCTGCGCGACCAGCGCCTCGGCGATGCCCGCCAGCACCTCCTCGACCAGCGCGCCCGCCTTGTCGCGGCCCAGCCGCGCCTGCAGGGCCTGCACCTTCTCGGGCGGCGCCGAGGCCGCGATCACCACCGGCGCCTCGCCGAGCTTGCCCTTCGCCCAGTCCAGCGCCTGCCGCTGCAAGGCCGCGACATCCGGGTTGGCGAGCACGTCGAGTTCGAGGGTATGGGCATGGTCGCGCGCATAGCCGATCTGCCCGAGCGTCGCCCGCGAGCAGGAGCCTGCCAGCACCGCCGCATGCCCGCGCATCGGCGGCAGCTCCGCCGCCGCGGCGCCGCGCTCCGGCAGCCGCCCCTCGCAGCGGAAATTGGCCGGCAGGCCCATCGCCACGCCGGAGCCGCCGGTGATCAGCGCATGCCCTGCCGCCGCCTCGCCGATCGCCAGCAGATGCGCATCCGTCACCGCATCGACGATGGCATAGCGCCGGCCGCTCTCCTTGAGGCCCGTCATCGCGCGGCGGATCGCCGCCGCACCCTGCTCGACGGTGGCGAAGGGCACTAGCCCCACCGTCCCATCCGTCTGGCGCGACAGCACGCGGACCAGGTTGGCGTCGCGCATCGGGGTCAGCGGATGGTTCTCCATCCCGCTCTCGTTCAGCAGCTTGTCCCCGACGAAGAGGTGCCCCTGGAAGACCGTCCGCCCATTGGTCGGGAAAGCCGGGTTGGCCAGGGCGAAGCCGCAGTCCAGCCGCCGCACGAGCGCATCGGCCACGGGGCCGATATTGCCCTCGTCGGTGCTGTCGAAGGTCGAGCAGTATTTGAAGAAGACCTGCCGCGCCCCCGCCTTCAGCAGCGCCTCGCAGGCGGCGAGGCTCTCGCTGACCGCCTCGGCCACGGGCGCCGTCCGTGACTTCAGCGCGACGATGACGGCATCCGCCTCCGGCAGCGGGCCGTCGGGGACGCCGATCACCTGCACTGCCGTCATGCCGCCCTTCACCAGCGTATTGGCGAGATCGGTGGCGCCGGTGAAATCATCGGCGATGCAGCCGAGCAGCGGCATGGTGAAGCCCTCCCTGTGGTCGGGCCACACTCCGCGAAGCGCTGCGGCCTTTCAACCCCGCCCTGGTCATCCCCTCCCGGGCGGCAGCGCCAGCACGTCCCGATGCCCGATCCGCACCGCGAGCTTCCGCCCCGCCACCTGATCGAGCCGCGCCTCCATCCAGGCCTCGATCCGCCGGTCGCCCCGCCGGTCCTGCTGCCGGGCCGCCTCCGCATGGCCCATCACCAGTTCGGCGAGGAACCGCCCTGCCGCCTCGCCCATGCCCGGCATCGGTGCGACGCCGCGCCCGCGCACCACCCAGTCGCTCGGCGCGCTGCTGACCTCGAAGCCCCTGGCCCCGAAGGCCTCGGCGATCACCCCAGGCGCCCTTGCGCCGAGTGCTGCGCCGCCGAATCCCTTGTCCCGCCCCTGGTCGCGGCGGAACCCTGCCGCCACCACATGGTCCGCCGGATGCGGCGGCAGGAAGCGCTCCCGCCCATCGACGCAAAGCGCGGCATAGAAGGGCACCCGCAGCGTTGCCGCCATGCGCTCCACCCAGCCGCGCGAGACGAGGTCGGCCAGGGCCGAGCAGACCACGGCATCAGCATTGGTGAGCGGCAGCCCCCGCGGCGCCTCGGCCAGGTCGGCGACGACCGTCTCCACCCGCCAAGCCCCGCCCGGCGCATGCACCAGCAGCGTCCGCTTGTTGGGGAAGGAGACGGTGTAGCCGATGGCCTCCGCCCGGTCGGCGATGGTGTCGTAGGCCGCCTCCAGCAGCTCCCGGTCGGCATCGACCAGCGTCCAGGCCTGCGCCCGCCCGAGCCGGGGAGCGATGAAGCGCAGCAAGCTTCCCGTCCCGGCGCCGAGGTCGAGGAAGCGTGGCCGCGCCGGCAGGCGGGCTAGCAGGAGGTCCACCAGGGCCTCGCTCCGCGCCATGGCGTCGAAGGGCTCGCGCAGGTCGAGCCAGTCGAGATCGAATTCCTCGCTCATACCCGCCCCATCTCGGCGATGAACGCCGCTGCCCGGTCGTCCCAGCGCGGCAGGCGCTGCCCGGCCGCCCAGGCCGCCTCCGCCATCGCCGCCCGCAGCTCGGTATCGAACAGCACCCGCCGCAGCGCCTTGGTCAGCGAGACGACATCGCCGGGCGGCGAGACGCTTCCTGCCTCCAGCGGCACCAGCTCGCCGAGCGCCCCGCCCGCCGTCACCGAGACTGGCAGGCCCCGCGCCAACGCTTCCGCCGCTGCCATCCCATAGCCTTCCCAATGCGAGGCAAGGGCGAAGACATCCGCACCGTCATAGAGCCCCTCCAGCGCCGGCCCCGTCACCTCGCCGGCGAATTCCACTCGTCTGCCCAGGCCCAGCTCCTCGACCAATGCACCGAGGCCCGCGGCATGGACAGCATCCCGCGCCGCGCCGACGATGGTGAGCCGCCACTCTACATCCAGGATGCCGGCGAGTGCCCGCAGCAGCACGTCATACCCCTTCCGCGGGATGAGCGTCCCGACCGAGAGCACGGCCACTCCTGGTCCGCCCGAGCCGCGGGCGCGCGGCGCCGGATCCGTGCCTGGTTCGACGATGCCGACGCGTGTCGCCTCGACGCCGAAGTCACGGACCAGCCGCTGCGCCGTCAGACGCGAGGTCGCCACAAGCCGCGGCATCCGCGGGAACAGCGCCCCCTCGATCGCCCGTAGGGCATCCCGCTGCGCCTTCTCGCCCTCCAGCGCCGTTGGGTGATGGATCAACCCCACCGCCCCCCGCGCCACCAGCGCTTCGGCGAGCGGCGCGAAGGCCGGCAGCCCCAGCCCGTCGGCGATGATCCGCACCCCCTCGGGCACCGCATTGAGCGCAGCCCGCGCCGACGCTTCGGCCGCTGCATCCGGCAGCGGATGCCGCCCCGAGAGCTCCACCACATCCACCGTCTCGCCGAGCGCCCGGAATCCCTCGACCAGCCGCCGGTCGTAGTTATAGCCGCCCGAGACCGTTTCGTAGGGCCCCGGCACCAGCAGGGCGATGCTCACGCGACGGGTCCTTCATAGGCCGCCCAGGCATTCGGGCTCTCGCGCAGCAATACCTTGAGCCCCGTGACGTTCGCCGCCTGTGGCCCGAGCTTCCCGGCCTTCAACGCCGCCACCAGCAGCCCATGGATGTGCTGGCAGAGGAATTCCGTGGTGGTGTTCAGCCCGGCGAACTCTGGCTCCGCGTCAAGGTTGCGGTAGTCAAGCCCGCCGAGGGCCTTCCGCAATTCGACCTTCGCCAGCCCGATATCGACCAGAAGATGCAGCGCATCGAGCCGCTCGGCGCGGAACTCCGCCTCCACCGCGAAGGTCGCGCCGTGCAGCCTTTGCGCCGGGCCGAACTCCGCCCCGCGGAAGCTGTGCGCCACCATGATGTGGTCGCAGACGGTCAGGCTGAACATGTCGCGTCACTCACCATATCGGATTGTCGGGCAGGGCCAGATAGCCTCCCCCTCCAGCAGCCCCGGCAGGGCCGCCGGCAGATCGTCGAAGCGCACCGGCGGCGCCAGCAGCGCGTCGAGCCGCGCATCCTCCAGCAAGGCGAGGGCCAGCGCCAGCCGCTCCGCATAAGTCCGGCGCCCGCGCATCGCCGGCGCCACCTGGCCCACCTGGCTCGAGATCAATTGCAGTCGCCGCGCATGGAAAGCCTCGCCGAGCGGCAGGGTCACCGGCTTGTCGCCATACCAGCTTGCCTCGACGATCCGCGCCTCGAAGCCGGCACGCTCCAGCCCCAGGCGCAGCCCGGCCGGGTCGGCGCTGGCATGAATGACGAGTTCCCATCCCACCGGCACGGCGGCGGGCGCTGCGAAGCCGAGGCCAAGTGCCGCCGCCAACCCCGCCCGCGCCGGATCGGTGTCGCAAAGCAGCACCTCCATCCCGGGGATGCGCCCGAGCAGCGCCGCCACCAGCAACCCGACGACGCCGGCGCCGATGACGAGCGCCCGCTCCCCCGGCAGCGGCCGGGCATCCCAAAGGATATTGAGCGCCGTCTCCATATTCGCCGCCAGCACCGCCCGCAGATCCGGCACGCCATCCGGCACCGGGATGCACATCGCGGCCGGCGCGACGAAGCGATCCTGGTGAGGATGCAGGCAGAAGACCCGCTGGCCGATCAGCGCTGCAGGCCCAGCCTCCACCACGCCGACGGCGGCGTAGCCGTATTTGACGGCGAAGGGGAATTCGCCCCCCATCAGCGGCGCCCGCATCGTCCCCCATTGGCTGGGCGGCACGCGCCCGCCGAGCACCAGGCGCTCCGTCCCGCGTGACAGGCCGCTCGCCAGCATCCTGACCAGCGCCTCGCCCAGCCCCGGCGACGGCACCGCCTCCTCTCGCAGTTCCGCCACTCCCGGCGCGACGTACCAAAGGGCCTTTGCCGTCCCTTGGGCCGTCATCGGCACACGCCCGGCCGCACCCGATCGAGCGCGATGTCGAACAGCACATCCGGCGGCATCGCATGCACCGTCCAGGCGAAGCGCAGCCCATCGGCGATGCGGGCCGCCTCCGGCAGGGTGAAGGCGGGGATGCCCGAGCCCAACAGCACCGGCGCCACCGTCACATGCAGCCGGTCGATGCAGCCCGCCGCCAGAAACCGGCTGACTGTCACCCCGCCTCCCTCGACGAAGATCCGCCGCAAGCCTCGGGCTGCCAGCGCCCCGAGGATCGCGGGGATGTCCAACCCGCCCTGCGCCGGGTCGCGCGGCAACCGTACAACCTCGGCAATGCCCAGCCGGTCGCTGCCTACCGCATCCTCGGCCGCGAGCAGCAGGGTCGGCGGCCCCTCGCGGAACAGCCGGTACTCGCCCGAGAGTCGCCGGTCGGTATCGAGCACGACCCGCACCGGGTGGGGTCCGGCGCATTCCCGCGTCGTCAGCCGGGGGTCGTCCTGTCGCACCGTTCCTGCACCGACAACCACGGCGTCGCACAGCGCCCGCAGCCGGTGGGTATGAAGGATGTCCCCCTCACCGCCGATCCATTGCGAGGAGCCGGAGGCCGTGGCGATCCGCCCATCCAGCGTCTGCGCCAGCCGCCCGACCACCATGCATCCATCCGCCGCCCGGGGCGGCGCCAGCAGCGGCCCAAACAAAGCCCCGAGGGCGCCGGACGGTGGCGGAGCGCCACTTTCGCGCACCGCCAGCAGCTCTCCCCAATCCCGAATCCCGGTCAGTCCATCCATGGCCCCGCGACCATGCCGCAAGCGCGGTGCTCGCACCAGCGCAACGAAGGGTGCAAGGCGCAGGTGATGGCGGTCTATTGTAGCTTGACAACGAATCTGCGGAGAATGCGGCGGAAATAGGCGTATTCCTCGCGATCATGCGGTACAGCTCGGCACGCGACATGAAACGTACCTGGCTCGCGTTGCTGCCGGCACCCGCCGCACCGCCGGCTCATCGAGCACGTTGCGGCAGGCCGCTTCCAGCCGGTCGAGCGCGAGACCCGGCGTTCCACGCGATGCGTAGATGCCGTCCTGGCAGAATCCCAGGGCGTCGATCCCCTGCTCACGCGCCGTCGGCACATCGGGGAAAGCCGGATGGCGGTTCTCCGAGAAGGCCGTCAGCACGCGTATCTGTCCCGCCTGCGCCAGCTCGGCGACGGAGCTGAAGATCGCCGCCGAGAAGTCGAGCCGCCCGGCCAGCGTGTCGTTCGCAACGCAGCGCCTCGTCACGATATGGGATGTGGTTCATCTCCATTCCCGTCGCCCGCTGCACCCGCCAGTTGCGGCAGAGAATTCGGCCTTGGGCGACCGAAGCTCAGCGACTGCCGTCGCGCCTCCGCCAGCAAGCCTGGCAAGTCGCGGATCGGGCTGTTCGTCCGCACGGCGACAATGATGACACTCTCGCTCGTGCCGCAGACACCCTCGAAGCTTTCCGGCCCGATCCCGCCACCCATCTGCCCGTCAAGCCACCGGCGTCATTCGGCGACCATCTCTCCGGACCCGCCGAATTCCTTCGGAAAGTCGCGTAGCTTGGGCAAGCCATCCCGCATCGGCAGCACGGTCTCGGCATAGTTCACATGCACCTGCGGCGTGAAGGGCAGCTCCGGCAGGGTGGCGGCGAAGACATCGACCATGCCGAGCGGCGGATGCCGCGCCATCAGATGCCCGCCGCAAAGGCGGCAGAACTGGCGGTGGCTCATCTCCGTCTTGGCGAAGGTGGCGACATGTTCCGCTCCCTTCGTCACCTCGACCGCTTCCGGCGCCCAGAGGCTGAAGGCATTCACTGGCCCACCCGACCAGGAACGGCAAGAGGTGCAATGACAATACCCCATGGCCTGCGGCGTTCCGCTGACGCGCAGTTCCACGGCACCGCAAAAGCATGCCCCGTGATAGGTCCCGCTCATTTGCATTCCTCCCAGGTCTTGCAGCCGACGCATTCTGTGGCGTACGGCACCTGGCGGGAATGCAACAGCACGGCATCGCGATGGATGCCCGGCGGGAAGCGCCTAGAGCCGTACGCCCTCGGTCTGGAAGTGATCGGCAGCGCTGCGCTGCACTTCGGTGTCGAGCACCACGGCGGCGGCGATGGCGAGCGCGGCGGCGGCAAACAGGGCGGCGAGGAAGGCTTTCACGGTGGGTCCCCTGGAATGGCTCCGTTGCACTTGCCTATGGGTCCGCCAGGGCCCGAAGACAAGACCCGCTCCGCCTCCGCCAGGTCCTCCGGGGCATTGGCGTTGAAGAAGGGGTCGACCGGTTCCGCCGGCCATTCGGCACTGGCGCAGCCGAAGCGCGCGGTCCAGCGGTCGATCTTTCTCTCCCCTGCCAGCAGCGCGGCCCGCAACTCGCCACGCAGCGCGACCGGCCAGAGCGCGACCGGCGGATGCGTCCAGCCGCCCGAGGCCGCGCAGGCCATCGGCACGCCTGCCGCGCGCCGCGCCGCGTCCAGCCGCGCCAGCAGATCACCCGGCAGGAAGGGGCAGTCGCCCGGCACCGACAGGATGTCGGTCACGCCTGCCTGCCCGGCGGCCCAATCGAGCCCCGCCAGCACCCCAGCCAGCGGCCCCGGATAATCCGGCAGCGGGTCGGCCACCACCGGCAGCCCATAGGCGGCGAAGCGGCCCGGATCGCCATTCGCGTTGAGGACGACGCCCGCGACCTGCGGCCCGACCCGTGCGAGCACATGATCGAGCAGCGGTCGCCCGCCAAGGCTGCGGAGCGGCTTGTCGCCTCCGCCCATTCGCCGTGCCAGCCCGCCCGCCAGCACCACCGCCAGCACGCTACTCATCGCGCGCATTCTTCCGCCAATGCCTCGCGCTTTCCTCCTCGACATAGGCGAGGTCGGCGTCGAAGACGATCCGCTCCTGCCCGGCGAGGGCGGTGAACCGCTTGCCCTTGCAGCGCCCGATGAGCATGACGCCCGCCTCCTGCGCCAGCTCCACGCCCCACGCGGTGAAGCCGCTGCGCGAGACGAGGATGGGGATGCCCATGCGCACCGTCTTGATGACCATCTCCGAGGTCAGCCGGCCGGTGGTGTAGAAGATTTTGTCCTCCGGGGCGCAGGCGTTGCGGAACATCCAGCCCGCAATCTTGTCGACGGCATTGTGGCGGCCGACATCCTCCATATAGACCAATGGCCGGTCGCGCTCGCAGAGGGCGCAGCCATGGATCGCGCCGGCCTCGAGATAGAGCGTCGGCAGCGTATTGATCCGGTGCAGCAGACGATAGAGCCAGGATGTACGCAACTCCGCCGGCGGCAGCCGCCGCGCTGCGAAGTCCTCAAGCAGGTCGCCGAAGGCGGTGCCTTGCGCGCAGCCGCTGGTCAGCGTCTTCTTCTTCAGCTTGTCCTCGTAATCGGTCCGCCGCTCCGTCCGCACGACGACGACGCCGAGATCGTCGTCATACTCGACGCCTTGCACCACGTCGTCCCGCCGCAGCATCCCCTGGTTCAGCAGGTAGCCGAGCGCCAGCTCCTCCGGCCGGTCGAGGATCGTCATCATCGTGACGATCTCCTGCCCGTTGAGGTAGAGCGTCAGGGGCCGCTCGACCGTCACGCTGGCCTCGATGCGTGCGCCGGTCTGGTCGAGGCCGGCGACGCGGCGAGTCAGACGCGGGTCGGCAGGGTCGGGCTGGACGAGGAGCGGCGGTTCCATGGGGCGGAAGGTGAGGGGCCCAGGGCCCCGGCGCAACCCAGCCATCGGCCGGACGTTGCCAAGCCCAAAGGAGATGTCGATGCCCAGCTACGATTTCCCCGCCGAAGGCGGCCTGCCGAGCTCGGACGCCACGCCTGACGCCATTGCCGCCCATCTCGATCACCTAGGCCTGCTGCATCAGGGCATCCGCGTCGACCGCCGTGGCAACACCGTCATTCTCGAAGGCCAAGTCCCGGATGGCGAAGCGGCAGAACTCCTCGTGCTCGCCGCCGGCAACCTTCAAGGCGTCGCCCGGGTCGAGGACAGGCTGGCCCCCGCTCGTACGCCCGGCTTGCTCGACAGCCTCAGCGCTTTCGCCCGCCTTCCCGCCGGCGCCGCCAGCACCGAGGCGGCGGAGACTGCCATCCATCAGGCACAGATCGAAACCGGCACCCGCTTCGGCCCTGGCCGCAGCCTCTTCCATACGATGCAGTCGGGCGAGACCCTGGCCGCGCTTGCTGCCCGCCACCTCAACGGCGACGAGCGCCGCCTGCTTGAGGCCAATGCCCCGATCCTCGGCAGCAGCCCGCCCGGACCAAGCATGGTAATCCGCATCCCGCCGACCTGATAGTCTGGCACCTTAGCGTTTTCGGGCCCATGCCTTAAAGAGTGACGGAATGGGTACCGAGATCGAACGCAAATTCCTTGTCACCTCCGATGCCTGGCGTTCCGAAGCCGGTCCCGGCACCCGGTTTCGCCAAGGCTATCTCAATGCCGGTACGCCGGTGGTGCGCATCCGTCAGGCCGGCTCGCTGGCCTTTCTGACCATCAAAGGGCCTGGCCTGCTTGCCCGTGCCGAATACGAGTACCCGATCCCCGTAGATGACGCGGCGGCGATGCTTGCCTCCCTTTGCCCGCCCCCGATCATCGACAAGACCCGCTATAGCGTCATCCATGACGGGCTGTGCTGGGAGGTCGACGAGTTTGCTGGGCACCTTGCCGGCCTCGTCCTCGCCGAAATCGAGTTGGCAAGGCCGGACCAGCCCTACATGCGCCCCGCCTGGCTGGGCCCCGAGGTCACCGACGACCTTCGCTACCAAAATTCGGCCCTATCCCGTGCCCCAGGGCCGCCGTCCGCCTGACGCTGTGTCGGTCCCGTCAGGCGGTTCAGTGCATGGTGACCAGGGCGGCCTGCGACTCGAGCCCGACCCGGTTGCCCATGACCTTCTCGATGGCTCGCACCAAGTGGTTGATCTCGAACGGCTTCAGCACCAAGGCGAGCGGGCCGCTCTGGTCCGAGAGCAACACATCTCGCCCGTTCGACGGCAGGAAGCCGGTCATCACCACCACGGGTAGGTCCGGGCGTTGGGCGCGGAGACGCGGGATCAGCTCCCATCCCGTCATGCGAGGCATTGCAAGGTCAGTCACCAGCACGTCGAAACTCTGGCCTTCGGCCAGTCGCATGGCCTCCTCGCCATCCGAGGCGAGGAGCACGTCATAGCCCAACTCGGTCAAGATATCCTCGACGACCATGGCAGCGAGGGGTTCATCCTCGGCAACCAGGACGCGTATTCCATTGCGAGCCACGAACGCCTGATTCATCGCTGCCTCATTCCGCAGGCGTCGCAACCTTTTCTAGAGACAAGTGTGTCGAGACGCCTACTGGTGGTTTAAAGCAGCCCCGCCCAGGGCGCTTTCAAGTTCCCTTGATTGGGGAAGAATATTTGTTGATGTGATGGACCCACGACAAAGCCGGCCTCAGACCGCCATCCGGTACCGTGCCTCCCCGGGTCGGTCGACGGCGGGCGGGATGCCGAGCCGCGCATAGAGATTGGCTAGCCGGGCAGCATAACGCTCCGCGTTGAACAGGGCAGCGCGTTGCGGTCCGGCCTGGGCCAGTCGGGCTCGCAACAACTCGTCGCGGTCCATGACCTGGATTGCCTGGACGAGCGCCGATATGTCGTAGGGGTCCACGGTCAGCGCCGCGTCCCCGACCACCTCCGGCATGGAGGCGGTGTTCGAGGTAATGACCGGCGTGCCGAGCAGCATCGCCTCGAGGGCAGGCAGACCGAAGCCTTCGTAGAGCGAGGGGAAGAGCACCCCGCGCGCGCCGCGGATGAGGTTCACCAGCAAGCGGAAGGGGGCATAGTCCAGCAGCATGATCTTGTGCCGGGTGCGGAGCGTCATGCCCTCCTGCACCAGATAGCGGATATGGTCGTCGAACATCAGGCGGAGTTCCTCCTCCGACTTCCAGGCCTTCTTGCCGACGATGACGAGCGGGCCCTCGACGCCGCTCGCGAGAAAGGCCTGGATCATCCGGCCGACATTCTTCTTCGGCTCGATGGCTCCGAAGAAGAGCCAGTAGCCGCCGGCGTCGAGGCCGAAGCTGCCCTGCACCTCAGCTGCGACCTGCTGCATCGGCACCTCGCTGAACTTCCGTGGGATGTCGACGGCCTGATAGGTATTGGTCACGCGTTCCTCCGGCACGCCGAGGAGGCTGACGATGTCACGCTTTGAGGCTTCGGAGACGGTGACGATATGGTCGGCGCGGCGGCCGAGGCGACGATTCAGGCGGAAGTAGCGCCGCTTGTTGTCAAGCGTGGTGTAGGGCAGGCGCAGCGGCACCAGGTCGTGCATCGTGTAGATGTTGCGGGTGCCGGTGGCGCGCAGCGGCAGCGGATAGGTCCAATGCATCAGTTGCGGCCGGCCAGGGATGGTGACCCGCAACTCCCGGCCGAAGACGCGGAAATGTGCGTGGGCCTGCTGAAACAAGTCCTGAGTGTTCCAGATCTCGTCGAAATGCGGCAGCCGGTCGCGGAAGGTGGTGGCGATCACTTGACCGCTAATGGGTACCGATACGGCCAGTTCGCCGAAGGGCCCGCGCAGCATGCGCTTCATCCGGCGGAGGGCAATGAGCCATTTCGGCGGGTCGCCCACGCGCTCGTCGAAGAAGGCGATCTCCCGCAGCAGTGGGTTAATGGAGGGCGCGGCGCGGGTGCCGTAGAGCACGCCGACCTCGGCACCGAGCGTGCCCATGGCCAAGCTGAGGTTGCGCGCATAGGTCGCAACGCCGGTGCCTTGGCCAAGGGCGAGATTGTAGCCATCGAGAAAGAGGCGGGGACGGGCCGGGGAGATCATGTGAAGGCCTCAATGGTCGGAAGCATGGATCCGAAATGCACAGAAAATTGATCGGGGCGAAAGGGACCTGACGTTTCCGAAGCCTTCATCGCTTCATGATATCCCTTGTGGTGTGTCGATGCTGGGTGTTTTATCGCTCTATTGGTTCGGGAGCCTGACGTGGTGCAGTCCTCGGAAAGGGTTGTTGGCTTGGAGGCTGCGGATACCGCCCTCCCTTTGCGCAATGCAGCGGCGGTTGGGCTGGTCGATCTCGCCGTGCTGATGTTGCGCGCGAGCGCCATCCTGGGTCTGATCTCGCCGATCCTTCTATTATTACTCACATTCTCTTGAGTGAAGAGCGCTTATAGAGGATACCAGCCAAGCGGCCGTGGTTAACCGCAAGCTGAGTTGGTCGAGCGCTTGGAGCCATCGATGGATATCATGACCTGGAGCGGCGCCACCGACGCCGCGACCGATCCTGACGAAATCCGGGCTCGTGCTGACACGCTGCGCGACGATCGTGCCTGGACGGATGCGGCTGCCGCCTATGCCACCTTCCTACGCCTCCATCCTAAGGCCTGGTCTATTCGCGTCCAGTATGGTCATTGCCTGAAGGAGGCAGGGGACCCGCATGCGGCGCTGCTCGCCTATCGCGAGGCGGAGCGGCAATGTCCGGACGATTCGGATATCCACCTGCAGATCGGTCATGCGCTGAAGCTGCTCGGCCGGCAGGAGGAAGCGCTCGAGGAGTATGCCAGGGCGCTGACGCTCGACCCGGCAAGCGAGGCGGCTCGGGGCGAACTTCTGGCGTTGAATGCGGAACCGATTGAGGCCCGCTCGCTGATGCCCGCCTCACCGCTGCCGATGGTGCCAGCCGAGCTGCGAACCAGTTCATGCTCCACGATTTTCGACGCATCCGACCTGCTCGACTATTTCCGCCAGAACCGGGCGCCGACCGGTATCCAGCGCGTGCAGACCAACGTCATCCGCGAGGCGCTGGCGGCGACAGATATGGGCGGCGTCGCTGTCGTTGCCTTCGATGCCGCCGGAGGGCGGTGGAAGCCGCTGGCGCCAGCGCTGTTCCTCCGGCTCGCTTCATTGTCGTGTGAGGGCAGCGCGGTCGATGACCCGGCTTGGCGCGCAGCCTTGCAAACGGTCGAGGAGGCCTTGCGCGAGGCGCCACCGCTCGAGATTCCGCCGAGGGCAAGCCTCATCAATCTCGGCACATCCTGGTGGATCCCGGATTACATGCAGGCGGTGCGCCGGGCTCAGGCGCGCTCCGGCCTGCGCTACATTCCATTCGTCCACGACTGCATACCCTTGCTGGTGCCGGAGCATTGTTCGAGCGGGCTGGTCGACGAATTCGCCCGCTGGTTCGCGTCCGTCTGCATGCATGCTGATGCAGTGCTGACCAATTCCGAATGCACCCGGGCGGATTTCCGGCGGGCGCAGCGGCGGCTGCTGCCAGGGCTCGAGATTCCCGCCTTCACCATCCCCCTCGACGCGGCAGAGCCTTTGACGGGCGGCGGTGCCTTGCCGCCCCTGCTGCGGTCCGGCCGACCCTATGTGCTCTTCGTCGGCACCATCGAATCGCGAAAGAACCATCTGCTCGCCTTCAATGCCTGGCTCAGCCTGGTGCGGCGGCACGGGGCGGAGGCGGTGCCGGACCTGGTCTGCGTCGGGAAGCTCGGTTGGCTGGCTGAGGCAGCTCTGCAGCTCCACCGCAACTCGCCGGAGTTGCGAGCGAAGGTGCACATGTTGCACGGCGTGCCAGATACCGAGCTGAGCGCCCTGTATAGAGGCTGCCTCTTCACCCTTTATAACAGCTTCTACGAAGGCTGGGGCTTGCCGGTGACGGAAAGCTTGGCCGCCGGGAAAGTGCCGCTGGTGCCGGACCACTCCTCGCTGCGCGAGGCGGGGCGTGACTCGGCTGTCTATTTCACGCCGCAGAGCGAGCCCGACCTGGTAGCGAAGCTGGAGCGGCTGATCTTCGAACCGGGATTCCGGGCGGAGCGCGAGGCGGCACTGGCCGCCGCGCCGCCTCCTCGGCGCTGGGCGGACATTACGGCACAGATCCAGGCCTCGGTACGGGAAGCAGGCCGCAGCCGACTGCCAGCGCCGCGGGCGCGTCTTGCCTGCCGGCTGGGCGAAGTGCATGCGCTGCACCTGCACCTGCACCTGCAGCCAGGCCCGGGGCCGAGCCTGGCCATGGCAATCGCCGATCTGCTGCGCGATGGTGAGGACTGGCATCGGCTGGAGGATTGGGGCGTCTGGACCAGCCCTGGGCAGAGCGTGCTGCGCCTGCCGATGGAGCCGGAAGCCGAAGCCGGCCGGCTTCGCGTCTATCTCGAATTGGTGGCGCCGCCGGAGGCTGTTGCCTTCCGCATCCGCGTCGGAATGCAGGGTGGCACGTCGATGCCCTTCCGCGATGTAAGGGCCGCAGCGGGCGAGGTACTGTTCTGCATGCTCGAGCTCCAAGCGGTGGCAGGCGGCGAAATCGAAGTCGAGATCGAAGCCGACCGCGGCGTGATGCTGCCGGATGGTCGGCAGGTCGGCATCGGCCTGCGCAGCCTCATGGCGTGCCGGCGGGATGACCTGGCGGCGCGGCTCGATTATCTGGAGCGGGCAGCGCTGCCGCGGATGGTTGCCGCCTGACGCTGGCCTCAACGCCGAATATGAAAAACCCCTCCCGGACAGGCTGTCCGGGAGGGGTTTTCCAGCGAGAGTTCCAGCTTAGAGGAAGATGCGGGTCGAGACGGCGATCTGGTACAGCAAGCCCAGCAGGTCGCTGCCGATCTGAAAGGCCTTGGGATCCAGGCGCGGCAGGACGATCAGCTCGTCGCCCGGGCGCGGGCCTTCCTGCGGGTCGAGCACCAGCTCGCCGCTGGCACGGCGGATCATAATCGAACCCTCGTTGCCGCGCGGGGTGAAGCCGCCGGCGGCGCGGACGTAATCCTTAAGGCGCATCTCCTGTCGCCAGATCACCGCATGCGGCGCAGTGACCTCGCCCGCCACAAGTACGGTCTGCGAGCGCTCGGGGATGACGATCACATCTCCATTCTCAAGCCGGATCGGCGCGCAGCGGCCGTCGCGGTCGGTGACGACGACGCGCCCCTCCGGCTGGGTCCGCCGCGCGCGCTGGATATAGGAGGAGACGAGATTGGCCTCGCTCGCCCTGATCGCCGCGACGCCGGTGGTCGGCGAGACGGCGAGGAAGAGCTGGCGCTCCAGCCGGTCCAGCGCCTCGTCGATCGCGCGGCGTTGCTGCTGGGCGACCGAAGGGCGGAGGAGGAAGACGGAACGGGTATCGGCCAGCACCGGGTCCACCACGATATGGTCGAGCAGCTGGCAGAGCTGAGTGTCCCGGTCCGCCACAAGCACCGAGGGACCGATGCGGCTGCCCTCGACGCTGACGCGCACGGTACGCGCCGGACTGTCGGTGATGAAGGTGACGGTGTCCTGATCCGCGAGGACCTGGCCGGCGAGCTCGGTCAGGGTCGCATAGCGCGAGAAGGGCTGGCCGCTGCGGCTGCCGCGGACCACAGCATTGGTCGCGGAGGGGAGGGGGCGAGCATAGTCGATCAGCTCCCGCCCCGTCATGGCCCGGCCGGGCACCTCGAAGAGGTAGTTGTTGCGCACCGCCCCATCGGCGCCGACCACGGCGCGCTGGCGTGCGACGACGATGGTGTCACCCTCCTGCAGCCGGATTTGCGGCAGGGTGCCTTCCATCAGGAAGCGGTAGAGATCGACATTGGCGACGCTGCGGCCGCCACGCTGGATGGCGATCTCGCGGTAGGAGCCACGGCCGGGATCGACGCCACCGGCGCGGACCAGAAAGTCGATCACGCTGTCCGCCGCCGAGCCACCGAAGCGGCCGGGCGTGCGGACGAAGCCGCCGATGCGCTGCGTGGACAGCAGCACGGCATAGACCTGGACCTGGCTGGTGTAGACTTTTTGCACCTCGCTCTCGACCACGCGTTGGAGGTCGCCAGCGCGGGTACCGGCGACGCGGATCGGGCCGATATTCGGCAGGAAGAGGTTGCCGGAAGGATCGACGACGCCCATCGCCTCCGCTTCGACAGCGCCCCAGACGCGGAGGGAGACGCGGTCGCCGCGAACGATGACGTAGTTGGGGTTGGGCGCGTCGGAAACAGCGGTCGCCTCTCGGGTGAAAAGGCTGGCGCCGAAGACGGCGGTGACACCGGCGGCGCGCTGCCCATCGCCGAGCGGGCCAATGGCGACCGGGCCGCCCTCCGACTCAGTAACCTGGCCGGGACGGGAGACGACGCGCTCCGAGCCGAGCAGGTTTGGCAGGGTCTGTATCACGCCGCTGCTCGGCGCTGCCATGCCGGCGCGGTTCTGCGCGGCGAGGCTGGCATTAGACTGGTTCAGCAATTGCTGCTGCTGGCTTGACTGCCATGCCTGCAACGGCGTCTGCGCCGCGGCCGGCAGGCTTACGAGCAGGGCAGCGGCGAGAAGGGCAGGGCGCATCCGCTCAGGCCGCATGTTCGCGCATCCCGGCGACCAGCAGCCAAGCCAGCCCATAGGCGACGGAGAGGGAGAGGAAAATGTAGAGCACGGTGAGGGTCGCCTTCGGGTAACGGGCATATTCCGCGAGGTTCGGCTCAACGACGCGGAGCAGGAAGAGCTGCTGGCGCTGGGCATCGACCCGCGCCTTCTCAAGCGAGGCAGTGGCGGAAGCGAGCTGGCCGCGGGCCAGCTCCCGCTCCAGGTTCAGCCGCTCATACTCACCGACCTGCTGGGAGAGGCCGGCCTCACCAACGCTCACACGCTCACGCTCGGCGCGAGCCTGGGCATCCAGCGCCTCGACGCGATTGCGGAGCGTGGTGAGGCGCGGATTATCGGCGCGGGCGAAGCGCTGGGCTTCGGCCAGCTCGGCACGGGCCTGGGCCAGGGCGGATTCGAGCTTGCCGATGGTCTCGGCGGCGACGGCGGCGGAACGTGTCGGGTCCACGGCGCGCTCGCGCTCGCGGAACTGGCTCATGCCCAGCTGGGCGGCAGTGAGGCGGCCCTCGGCGCGGGCCAGCTCCTCGCGGGCGACGCGCAGGCTGTCCTGCTGCAGGCGCTCGTTCAGCCGGTTGACCATGGCTTCCGAGAGGTCGAGCAAGGCGGTGGCTATCTCGCGCGAGTCCTCGGCGCGGAAGCTCCGAACGTGCAAGGCGGTGATGCCGCTGGTGGTGTCGTACTCGACCGTTACCATCCGCCGGAAGTAGTCGAGCAGCCGCTCGGCATTCGGCTCCTCCCACCAAAGGCGCGCGACCGGGTCGGCCTCGGGCCGGCGGAAGATGTCGACCACCGGCAGCTTCCGGCGCAGCGAGGCGACGGCATCATGGGATTGCAGGTAGTCGCGGATGCCCATGGCATCCTCGGCCGAGGGGCGGAGGCCGCCGCCGGACATCATGTCGCCGAGTCCGCCCATGCTGGGGGCTCCGGCGGTGCGTCCGCGAATGAGGTATCGCGCCTCGCTGTTGTATTGTGGCGCGGCGATGCCAAGCAGATAGGCGCCGGCGAGCGCCGTCGGCAGGATGACTGTGAGGCCGTAGGCGTGGCGCCTCGCCCAGCGGCGCAACCGGGAGCCGAGGGACGGCCGCGCAACGGGGCCGGACCAGCCGGTGCCGTCGATCGGCGTGGCGGCGTCAGACAGTTTGGTAGACGGCGATCGCCTGGCCCAGATCGTCATATCGAGTCAGCCTACCATCGTTGAGGACCGCGGCCGTGATGCAGAAGGCCCGCACCGTTTCCGCCTGGTGGGAGACGAGGAGCAGCGAGCTCCTCTCCTGGCGTTCGGCCAGCGCCTTGCGGCAGCGCTCGCCGAAGCGGGAATCGCCGACGGCGATCACCTCGTCCACCAGGTAGCATTCGAAATCGACGGCGAGCGACAGGGCGAAGCCGAGCCGCATGATCATGCCGGAGGAATAGGTCCTGACCGGCAGGCGGTAGTACTCGCCAAGCTCGGAGAAATCCTCGACGAATTCCAACGTCTCCTGGATCGGCTTGCCGTAGATGCGGGCGATGAAGCGGGCATTGTCGGCACCGGTGATGCTGTAATGCATCGCGCCGGCGAAGCCGAGCGGCCAGGAGACGCTCATCTGCCGCTCCACCTTGCCGCTGGTCGGGTATTCTACGCCGGCGATGAGGCGGAGCAGCGTGGTTTTGCCGGCGCCGTTGCGGCCGAGGATGCCGACCTTCTCGCCGGGTCGGAAGGTGGCGTCGATGCCGCGCAGCACGGGCCGCGGCCCGAGATGGGTCTTGTAGGCCTTATGGAGGTCGTGCAGGCGGATCATCGGCTAGTGCACTGACTCAAACGGAAGGTGCAGGAAGCCTGGCCAGCGTGCCGAGGATGGTGTCGGCAGGCCTGGTCCAGGCGAATGGCTTGGCCTTCTTGTTGTGGTCGCGGATGTAATGGGTGATGGCGTCCTGCAGGTCGGGGACTGACTGAAAGACGCCGCGGCGGATGCGCCTGCGTGTGATGGCCGAGAAGAAGCCCTCGACGGCGTTGATCCAGGACGCCGATGTCGGCGTGAAGTGGAAGACCCAGCGCGGATGATCAGCCAACCACTGCCGGACCTTTGGGTGCTTGTGGGTGGCGTAGTTGTCAAGGATGGCGTGGATCACCTTGCCGGC
>NZ_JQKB01000046.1 GCF_000745835.1 Belnapia moabensis DSM 16746
GATCTCTATGGCGCTGGCGGCGACGCACTTCTCACGCGCAACTTCCTCCAGGCGGGCGGGGAAGGTTTTTTAAAATTCTCGATGGCGTCTTCCGCCTGCGCATGATGGCGAGGACGTGCCGAGAGCTTGCGGTAGCCAAGGGCCCGCACCTCGCGGCTCATGGTCTGCTTGGCGGCCGTGACCCGGTGCTCCTCCCACAGCCACTGGCAGAGATCGACCAGCCGCCACCGCACCACGCCATGGATGGCCGGTATCGGGCCGCTCTCGAGCACCGCCGCCAGAGCCGCACGATGCGTGCTGCTCAACCGCGATGCCTGGCCCAGCGCCTTACGGTCAATCAGCCCAGCCGGACCCTCGGCATTGAACCGAACAACCCAGTCCCGGACGATCTGCACCGTCACCCCGCCGATCCGGGCGGCCTCCGTGCGCGACACTCCGTCGTAAATGGCTGCCAAGGCCAACAGGCGACGTGCCTGGGCCGCATCCTTGGTCCGTCGAGCCGCAGCACGAAGCCCAGCCGCGTCAAAGTCAGCTCGGAGTGGGATGGGCATGGCGAAGCTCCCCTGTTCGCCACGTTGAATCAGAGCGCCGTCGTCCCGGGAATCCCCAGCGAGTCACGCTCTCCGAGACTTGGTATAACTGGATCGAAGCATAGGGTAGTCGGGCGAAATCCGCTGCGAGCCACAAGTTCGGGGCGCTGCAATGAGACAGATGTGAGACATTTGAGCAGATTCCGGCTCATGCCTCAAACACGTGCGAACACGAGGCACCGCCTTGGATTGCGCGTTGAGACAACGCCGAAATGCCCGGCACACGGCGTCTCATCTTCCGCCTGCACTCTGGAGAGCGGACGAGACGGTCGTCGTCAGCCGGTGCGTGGCGCGGCAGGCAGCAGGGGCGGTGCTGGGCGGGCTGGCGGTATTCCATCCGATCGCGGCGGAAGGCTACCTGCCCGGACGGCCATCGCCAGTGGGGGCCAGTGGAGCATCCAGTCGGTCGGCCCGGGTGACGGGCGGCCGAAGTGTCGTCTAACGATCGCATCGACTTCGGCCCAACCCAATCGGAGCTCAAGACTCACGGTTCGCGCTAACTCTTGGATCGCATCCCATGCCGCGCGGCCTCGTACGAAGGCTTGAGCCAGCCGGCGAGCACGGGCCGCCATGGCGATGCCCTCCGGCCAATCGGCGATATCGGTCTCAATCAGGGCCCAATCTCCCTCGCCACCCCCACCGTGAAGGATGCTTTCCGCATCGAGCCGCCAGTAGCGCCGGATGGGCTGTTCCCCCGGGCGTCGGAGGATGTACCGCCGTGTGTGCCCCGCATCCGCTAACGGACCGGCGTAGGCGCAGAACATCTCCATCTCGGTAGCTGCGCGACCACGGGCCAGCGCCTCCGCGTCTCCTGCCGCCGCCCGCGCAAGCCAGTCCCGCCGTGGCGGTACCAGGGCGAAGCCCGACACAGCACCCGCCGTCATCGCTATTGGCCCGTCCTCCGGGTTGAACGGTGGTTCCCTCCTGGAACACACCCGGATTTCGCCGAAAGGGACGCCTACATACCAGTGGGCCACAGCGTGGCCAGCCTCGTGGATGCACGTGTCCATCCGGGCCTTGTGCCCCCACCGTCCCACGGACCTCGGCAGGGGTACTTCGCTAGGCATGGATGCGGCGGTTGTATCCTGCTCGGCAGGGGTATCGGGGGCACAAGTCACTGCCGCGGCCCGCTGCGCCTCCTGCTCCACATAGATGTCAGCCATTATACGAGCGAGCCCCGGTGGCCCCATGCAAGCAACGATCTGGAGGCGTCGCAGTCGTGCCTCTTGCTCTGAAAAATCTGCTGGGTCTTTCCAGGAGAAGGTCCGTGCCTCAGGCGATTCGGCCCTGGCCGGATCGAGGCGGGCGGGGGCGGGCGGTTGGCGCTCAGTCATCGACCTGCCGCTCCAGGCGGTGTTGCGTCAAAGAGGTCCGCCTGCTGGCTAGAGCGCCAGCGTCTCACTGAACTTGGCGGTGTAGCTGGCGACCGCCTTGGGTGCCCGCTCGTCGCCCGACCCTGCGAGTTTGGGGACGCACTGCTGTGGTCTGTCCCTGTGCGGGGTGCCCAATGCTCGGAGGTGGACGCCGAAACCGAAGCAGGGTTTGGTCCGCTGGGCGTCGGCTGCGCAGTCCGTTTGGCTATGTAACGGTAGACCGATGCCCGGCTCACCCCGGTGGCAGCGGCGATTACCTCGGGTCGCATTCCTGCCATGGCCAGCGCGGCGACGCGGTCCACAAGCGCCGCCCGCGAAGAGGAGTGCTCCGCGCTGCTCATCAGCCTAGGGGCAGCAGGCCTGGATTTCGGCCGCATTCGCCTCTCGAGAACCTCTAGACGCTCTAGAATGTCGGAGATTGGATAGGCTTCGGTATGGGAGAGCTGCGGCGATTCCAGCTGCTCCAACCGCCGCAAGTGCGCGTGGAGCGCGTCTACGACGAGGCGACCAACCGTTAGCCCGCGCGCACTGGCCGCGGCGGAGATTGCTTTGGTCAGATCCTCCGGAACGCCGCTAACCAGCCACGTCTCTACCACGGTTCCGCTCCTCTCATATGGCTCGAAGATCGTTCTGGACTTTTTGGCAGACACCGGTCTGTTGCCATGACCGGCAGTTGCTATCCGCGACGACGTCATCGATGGATGCTGACCCAGGCCAGCGTCCCGCCACCCTCCTGCCGCCACGACAGGCCGGCCTCGCCAAGGCGGGCGAGATGTGTCGCGTGTCGCGATCACAACGTCTCCTACGCCGCGGCTACCGTTTCTGGGGGTGTCTCAACAGCGTCATCAGCGTCACGCGCCGCTACAGCGTCATGCCATCTTGAATTGGGGTGTGACGCTGTGACGCTGATGACGCTTCTCGCCCGCCTGCAGCAGAGATGGAGACGAGGCGAGCGGTGCTCGTCCGCGTTTGTGCCACCTCCACCCCGGCACGCCGGAGCGCGGGCGCCACTCGTCTCAAATGCCCCGAAAGGCGTGCGGAGTCCTTCGGCCAGCCCCGTTCGCGCTGGCGCTCTTGAGGTGTGTCCCGATTTATCGCGGCAAGTAGTTCGCTTGCGGTTCCGGACCAGCCGCCGTTCTGCTCCGCCAGACCCTGCACCGCCACCGCGACGGGATCGGCCTCGATCACGCCGGCGACTGTCCCGACCCGGTTCTGCTCCAGCGCATCCAGCATGTCGTTGGTCGTCCAGCCGAACGCCGGGGCCGCAGCGCAGGCGATCTTGGCAAAGTCCGCCATACGGGGCAGCCGCGGCAGGTGCAGGCGGGGTGCATCCTTCAGCGCCAGTGCCAGCCCATCCAGCAGCAGCGCCAACATGCCGGGTGCGGCGGCGTCGAAGTTCTGCCAGATCTCCGCTTCCGTCCGCCGCGCCGCGTCCGGGATCGATGGCAGTGTCAGGGCGATCGCCCTATCGGCCAAGTCACCTCGGGTCAGCAACGAAGGAATGCCGTTCAGCAGGACCGGGTTGCAGACGTAGACAACGAACTCGCCGCCATTCGTGCCGAGTTGCCGCTCGCCAAAGCCGCCGCCGGTGGCCACGCGACAGAGTGCGTCGGCCATCTCGGACGATAGGGCGCTTAGATTGTCGAGTGCGACCAGCCGGCCGTTGGTGGCGGCGACGCGGAGGTCGCGCTCCTCCCGCGGCACAGCGCGCACATCGGCGCGGTTCGGGTCGACCAATCGGCGTAGTACCCTGCAGAACGTGGATTTTGCACTACCCTGCTCACCGTCTACCGCGAGCACAGGATATGGACCGTTGGGGTGCAGCGCTGCCACCAGCCACGCCACAACCAGTCGGAAGTCATGCTCCGAACCGAAGTTCAGCAGGCTACGAAATGCCTGCAGGGCACACGGCGACCGCACAGGCTCCGGCATTGCCTTCATGCCAGAGGGGCGCAGCAGAGGCACGTCTGCCCCACCCACGAGCTGCCAGGTCTCAGGAGTGATCCGCACCAGACGCCAGTCCGGCCCGCCAAGGTCTAGCCACACCTCGTTGCCCTCGCCGCGGCACAAGCGCGGGCGCGGCTCGCGCTTTGCTCCGCGGAGCGCGAGCGCCTCGAAAGCGCCCAGGGCGTCATTAAGTGAGTGCTGAGACGCCGAGCCAGGCCGCGTGCCGCCTCCCTTTGTTGCTGCCGGGTGAGCGTCCCCGTAGAGCAACAGGACGAGGTTACGAAAGTCGCGCGAGCGGACCGGATAGCGCTCGATGCGTCCCTCGTTTGGTATGGTGACAAAGGCCTCCCCGGACGAGTCGCGCCAGAACGTGGCGCCGGCGTCGAGCACCACCGCAATGATCTTCTCGCTCTTAGTCTCCAGCGGAGACTTATCTTGGCCCTGCACCACTGCCATGTGCGGATCAATCTCCACTGTGTCGCACACGGGGAAACTGTTAGTTGAGGCCATGCTGCACCCCCACCGAGGCAGCGATGCCACAAGCCGAGAGGTCGGTGCTCGGGTTGTCAGGCGTGGCGACGTGCACAGGGCGACTCTCGGCCCGCCAACGACGGGCTGCTTCCCACGCAGGGTGCTGGCCAGCTTCGTTGTGATCGGCGGCGATGACCGCGGTCCGCACAGCCGCCGGCAGCGCAAGCCGCTTGATCAAGTTGCTGGCGGAGATGGCCGACCAAGCAGGCGCCCCGAGCAACCGGCCAGCGGAGAGAGCGTCGCATGTTCCGCGGCACGTCCTGTGGAGCGTCGCGGGAATGGGCACGGCAGGAACGTTGCGGCCAGCGGCTACCGCGTGCTTGAAGTAAGTGAGGTGCGACCTCGCCAAGCCACACGGCTTTGCCACCGTGCGCTTCGCCATTGTGGCACGGCTACCGATGGTCGGGCGCTGAGAACGCCATGCGAGTGAACGGTGCTGCCGGCGGCACGCGAACGGCACGGCGCCACCGGCACCGCCAAGCGAGCGAATAATTAATTCGATCATAATGCTGCGCTCCTCAGAGCGCGGCTAGCAGCGGCGGCGCGGAGCACGCCCATAGCAGCGCTTCCGGCCGACCTGTCATCGACCAGCTGTCCGCAGGGACACCCGCAACCCGCCCGGCCGTGCCGCGCGGGTTGCGTTATGCGAAGATTGGGCGGCGCTTCCGTGCCAGTTCGGCGGCACGGTCAGGGTGCGTCCGTTCGGCCAGCCAGGCCTCACAATCTGTCAGCCGGTACAGGATACGGCGCGGTCCGACCCTGACGAAGGGCGGCCCCTCGCCGATTAGGCGCCAGCGCTCGATCGTGCGCTCGGACAACTTGTAGCGCTTAGCGATCTCGCTTTGTGTCAAGTACTCACTGACCACCGCTGGTCCATGCGGTTCTGCGTGCTGCAACTTTGAATGGGGCATGGATGTCTCGTGCGCGGCGCCCGAAGTCGCCGGAGGAAGTTGCTGCCTTGCGCGGGTGTATGTTGTCCGCCACGCGGCTTGGCTATAGACTTCACTCCGGCGGCTCCGTGCTGCCGCTTGATCCCAGTCAAGCTCTGGCCCCCGCCGTGTAGCAGCACGGCGGGGGCTTTCCCTGTTTGCAGGGAAAGCCCCCCAAGGGGTTTCCTTTTGGCCAAGTCAGCGATCTGCCTCATGGCCCCAGAGCTGAACCAGAAAATGCCCCAGTTACGCTTTGTGCGCCATAAAGCATTTCTTCCGATCTTTCGAATTCTGTTGCCCTACAATGGCTTATAGGATCCTATTTTGAATCCTATTCCTTATTTTCCAGTGCCTAACGTCCGGCGCCGGTGCGAGTGAATGGGGCTACGAACAAAAATTCACAAGCCTGCGAGGATTGAAGGCGGTCATCTCCAACTGAAAGCGAGCTTGGATTTAGACCACCCAAGACAGGTCACTGCGGGCAAGCCCGGCGCAGTTCACGGGTATCAGCTGGGCCACACCATCCACCATCACCACAGGCAGGCGGCGATGCTCTGCTCTTCCTCCCACACGCCATTATGTATGATAATATCTTTTATCATCCGTAGCGCTGGACCCGACGCCGCCCGCCCGGCTAGGCTTCGGCCAGGAGCCATCCCCATGCCCGCCACCGTTCCCGTGACCCTCGAGGTCGAGCCCGACGTGGCGGCCGCGCTCGCAGACCCCGCCACCCGCGAGCGGGTCGCGCGCCTGGTCAGCCGCGCCGTGCGGCCCGCCCCCTCGGCCGAGGCGCGCGCCGCAGCCGGCGAGACGCTCGCAGCCGAGTTCCGGGCGTTCCGCCGCGGCCGCAGCCTCGGCGGCCTCGATCCCAAGGCGCTCATCCGCGAAGGCCTGCGGTAAGCCGCCACGATGAGCCTCTGCGTGCTGGATGCCTCGGCCACCTTCCCGTGGCTGTTCGAGGACGAGGCTTCGCCTGCGACCGACGCGCTGCTCGACCATGTGACGGAGCACGGCGCCGTCGTGCCGGCGCTGTGGTTCCTCGAATGCACGAACGGCCTCGCCATGGCGGAGCGGCGCGGCCGCATCGACGGCACGAGCCTAGTGGCGGCCGTCGCGCTGTTGCGGCGCCTGCCACTCGTCGTGGACGACGCGGCGCCGTCGCGTGCCCTCGACGCCGTGCTCGAGCTCGCGCGGACCCATCGCCTGACAGCCTACGACGCGGGCTATCTCGACCTGGCGCTCCGCCGCGGCCTGCCGCTGGCCACGAGCGACGCACCGCTGCGCGCCGCCGCCACGGCCGCCGGTGTCAGTCTGCTGACCATTGGCGCGTGAGGGAGGGACCGGGATGGCGCATGACCTGATCGACCTGGGTGCAGGATCCCCTGCCCTGCCCGCCCTCGTCGCCGCCAGCGGCGAGCGCGCGGGGCTACGCTTCCTGGAGTTCTTCGCCGCCGCCATCCGCAACCCGCATACCCGGCGCGCCTACGGCCAGGCGGCGGGCGCCTTCCTGGACTGGTGCGCGGTCGCCGGTTTGCCGTCGCTCGCCGCGGTGCAGCCGCTGCACGTCGCCACGTGGATCGAGCTGCAGACCCGCGAGCACTCCGCCCCGACCGCGAAGCAGCGCCTGGCGGCGCTGCGCCACCTGTTCAACTGGCTGGTGACCGGCCAGGTGCTGCCGGCCAACCCGGCGGCCGCGGTGCGCGGGCCGCGGCACAGCGCCCTCAAGGGAAAGACGCCGGTGCTAGACGCGGCCGAGGCGCGCCTGCTGCTCGACAGCATCGACGTCGCCACGCCCGCCGGCCTGCGCGACCGGGCGCTGATCGCGCTCATGGTCTACAGCTTCGCGCGGGTCGGCGCGGCCACGGCGATGCGGGTGGAGGACGTGTTCACCCAGAACCACCGACTCTGGGTGCGCTTACGCGAGAAAGGCGGCAAGCGGCACGAGATGCCATGCCACCACACCCTCGAGGCGTACCTGCACGCCTATCTCGACGGCACCGGCATCGGCGCCGATCCGAAGGGGCCGCTGTTCCGCACCCTTGGCCGCGGCACCGGGCGGCTGACGCGCACGGCACTGCCGCAGGCCAATGTCTACGCCATGGTCCAGCGCCGCGCCGCGGCGGCCGGTATCGGCACCAGGATCGGCAACCACACCTTCCGGGCGACGGGGATCACCGCCTACCTAAAGAATGGCGGCACGCTCGAGAACGCCGCTGCCATGGCCAACCATGCCAGCACCCGCACCACCCAGCTTTATGACAGGCGTCGAGACGAGATCAGCTTGGACGAGGTCGAGAGGATCAGGGTGTGACGGCGCAGAGCTCCAATCAGCCTCCTAGCATATTTTCTCAACTCTGACCCGAGCCGGATACGAGGTCGGGTCAAAGGAGTGGCGCTATATGCCGAAGCAAGCCCGAGAGATCATGTTGCAAGCCCTAGTCTCCTGCGTTCATGGCTACACCCCCGAGAATACAGAAGCCGCCAGTGACGCCGAACTCGAGTTTACAGACGGCACTCTACACGAGCTGGAAAAGCAGGGCTGGACCTTGGCTCCAGTCTCTGATCGGCAAGAGAGCGCGGAAGCGATGGTGAAGGCGCTGATCATCGCTCTTTACGGCGACGCTCCTGAAGACCTGGGAAACCCCGACTACAGCGACGCTGTCAGCCTGGGCAAGGACATCCTTGCCAAGCTGGCGAACCACGGTTGGACGCCGGTGCGGATCAGGAGCTCGAAAAGCTAGGTCCTGATCCTGCCTCTTTCCTGCAGCTTCACAATCTGAAAGGACAAGTTGGCAGACTGGGAATATATAGTTTTTTCAATGATATGTGGGCCAGCAAAAGTTAGTTTTGCACGTGCCTAGAGCATGATGAAGGGACGCCTGCAACCGAGGATGACTCTTGCAAATTAGCAACAATGCGGCGTTTATAGCCTTTTGCAGTGAGCCTAGGCCGAATGACAGAAGGCATCCTCCTCTTCCAAATGCTCATTATCTCGACGATCTTGGTAACGCGAGTTGTTTCCAAGGAACATGTCCTGGCAGCCTGTTGGGCTTGGACCCTCTTCACCCTCGTCGCCGTATTTGCCTCGGGATTGATGGTGCTGCAGCTTGTGGTCGTGTGGGGCGCCTACATGCTCCTGCGCCCGAAGGAAAGCGTCGGGTCTGAAACACCGAAAGAGGTGGCGAAGCAGGACGGGAAGTCTCCACCGCGCGCTCCCACCCCAGTTCCAAGGCAGATGGCTTCAGTAACCGAAGCCCGAGCTGTAGAGACGACTGCGACGCCGCAAACTTCGACCTTTGAATTTTCTCTGCAAAGTATCGACGGTGCCATCTCGCGGCAGTCCGCGATCATTGAGGCGACGGGTGGATTGCGCCTCACCTTCTCTGTCGAGAGGCAGATGCTTGAGATGGCCCTGGAACGCGCTACGAGGCATCTGCAGCACGAAAGACATATCCAGTCCCTGGGAAAGGAGAGAGGAGAGGCGTACCGAAAAATCTACGAGGAGAATCGGGCGAAGATTTCCGCTGTTATTGACTCCAAGCTGGAACCTAAGAGACCTCTCCCCGCGCACCCCGTCCCCGACTTCACGTTATCGCCGCGCTACGCGGACGACATCCACAGGGATGCAATCGAGCAAAAAGTCGCACAGATCAAGGTGGAGCGCGATCAGTTCCGTTCTGGGCTCCTTCGGGAATTGCGGGCGAATGACCGGCTGCGCGAGAGATTCTGGGAAGAGTTGTCCAGGCTGGGACAGCCGCACATACAAGCGAGTCTCTATGATCTTTGGTTTGGTAGCTCGCCGAAATCCCCGAGGCTTGTACCGAGACTCACGTGGGAACAGACGTTTGCGTCCGTCCAATCGGCCAAGCTCGGTGCAGCCGAGATCGACGGGCTCTTCGCGGCAGCATACGTCAAGCAAATCCTTTGCCTCGCCAACTCGCGGAAGACGGGGGGACGCTGCATTGCCGGGAAGGAGTGGGATGACGGATGCGCCGGCGCCTGGCTGCGCCCGGTCAGCGCGCGCTCCAGCCATGAGGTCTCGGACGCTGAGCGCCGATACGAAGGCGGCGGTGAGCCGGGGGTGCTAGACATCTTGCAGGTGCCCCTGCTCGATGCATGCCCTGACGGATGGCAGCAGGAGAACTGGCGCCTGAACCCCGACGAATGCTGGAAGAAAACGGGACGGCTCGAGTGGCCGAAGCTCGCTGACTTCTGTGATCCAGTCGCGCCGCTCTGGCACAACGGGGACAGCACCTACTACGGGAAGAACGACGAGATCCCGCTGGAGCGCGCGAAGCTCCTCCGATCATCTCTGCGCCTCATCCACGCACCGGCAGTCCGTCTGCGCGTGTTCCGGCCTGGAGAGGCGTTTGGAAACCCAAAGCTACGTGTGCAGGGGCTTTTCGAGCACGCGGGAGATAAGTATGCGCTTCGCGTTACGGACCCGGTCTACGAGCACCAGTTCCAGGCGAAGCGGGAGGGCTACTATGATCTGGGCGAGAGCTATCTGACGATCAGCATTGGCGAGCCGTACGAGAAGCGGCAGGCCTGCTACAAGCTAATCGCCGCCATCATCCCCCGTGACCCGGGCACAGCCGTATGAGCGTAAAGCCGAAGTCTCTCCTGACCATCGGGCATTCCAACCATCCGCTGGAGATGTTCCTAGCCTTGCTGAGACAGCATGGGGTGACGGCGGTGGCTGACGTTCGCTCAGCCCCGTTCAGCCGCTTCAACCCACAATATAATAAAGTGGAACTGGAGCGCGGCCTCAAGGCGGAAGGCATCCGCTACGTCTTCCTTGGGCGCGAGCTAGGCGCGCGTTCCGATGATCCTGCCTGCTACGAGGGAGGACGCGTGCGGTACGCGCGCCTGGCCTGCACCGAGGCTTTTCGCCAGGGCATCGAGCGTTTGTGCCGCGGCGCTCTGGAGCACCGCATCGTTTGCCTCTGCGCCGAGAAGGAACCGTTGGAATGTCATCGAACGCTACTCGTAGCCCGCGCGCTCGAGGCGGAGGGCGTTGAGGTGACTCACATCCATGCCGATGGTGGCCTTGAGCCGAACACGATGGCAATGGAGCGGCTGCTCGACGTTACCGGCTTGCCGCGGGAGGATCTGTTCCGATCACGCGAGGAGCTAGTCGCTGAGGCCCTGGCGCGGCAGGAGGAGAAGGTCGCCTACGTGGACGAGAAGCTGGCCAACGATGCGGAGAACACCTGATGCAGGTCTTCACGATCGGCTTCACAAGAAAGACGGCAGAGAAATTCTTCGGCCTCCTCCGCGCGTCCGGAGCGAAGCGCGTCGTGGATGTGCGGCTCAACAATGTCTCGCAGCTCTCGGGCTTCGCCAAGAAGGATGACCTCGCGTACTTTCTGCGAGAAGTAGCAGCCATGGACTACGTGCACGTCCCCGAGCTCGCCCCGACGCAGGAGATGCTGGCCACCTACAGGAAGCAGACTGGCGACTGGCCGCAATACGAGCGGCGCTTTCTCGGGCTGATGCGGGAACGCAGGATCCAGGAGAGTCTGCCCCGCTCTATCTTCGACGGCGGCTGTCTTCTGTGCAGCGAGGACGGGCCGCATCACTGTCACCGCCGCTTGGTCGCGGAGTACCTCCAGGAGCACTGGGGCGACGTCACAGTGAGGCATCTCACCTGAAAGCAGGCGGCCGCCGCTGCTGGCTTGGGCGGCAGCCTCAGCCTAAGGCCTAGCCCTGACCCGCATCATGAGGTTGCCCGGCCGCCAGGACCACCCGTCGCACCTGGGCGGGCGACCAGCGTCGTCCACCGCGCGGCGCCGGCACACCTCGGGCCATGAGGGCCTCCGCGATCGCCGCGAGCGTGCCCGCACCCGCGCGTCGTGCCTGCTCGATGTATGGCGCGACCGCGGCGGCATGCCGGCGTGCTTTCTCGTGCTGGACCGCGTTTCACGACGCCGAGAGTGCCGCGCCGCCCATGAGTAGACGCGGATTGCCGAGCCGCACCCCCCCTCGCCTTCGCCGCAGCGAGCGCCGCCTACGTGCGCGCCGAGACCAGGCGCGCCTCCTCCTCGGCGACCGCGGCGAGGACGTGCACGGTGAGGCAGTTCACCATCGGCATGTCGGCGGCGACGAACTCGACGCCGCTCTCCATGAGGTTCGAGACGAAGGCGACGTTGCGGGCCAGGCGGTCGAGCCGGGCGATGACGAGCGTAGCGCGCAGCGCGCGGCAGGCCGCGAGCGTCGCAGCGAGCTGCGGCCGGTCCTTCTTCCTCCCGCTCTCCACCTCGACGTGCTCGGCAACGATGGAGCCGCGGCCGGCGGTATGGGCCGCGACGGCGGCGCGCTGCGCCTCGAGGCTTAGGCCGGAACGCCCCTGCCCGTCGGTCGAGACCCGGAGGTAGGCGATGAAGCGGGTGGGCGGCGCGGGGTCGGCCATGCTGCGATCGGAGCTTGACCGGACCGTTTTTTCAACCCCAAACGACCGTTTGAGAGATTGTGAAGCCTTGAATGGACAAGCACTATTTGGAGCGACAATGGTTAGTTACCGGGGTAAACGTAAGCGCCGAGTATGGTCCACTGGGGGGCCGGCGCTGCTCCGACGCGGATTGCCCCCCAATCGGCGCTGGGTGTGTTCCTCGGCGTCAGCCTAGCCGGATCAACATGGCGGCGCGCTTGGCCCTCGTCAGGGCCACGTAAATGAGCTTGCGCCTGTCCAGCGTATCGTCGGTCGGTCCGAGGTAACTGCTCGGCGCGACGACAACGACGGCGTCGAACTCTAAGCCCTTCGCACGATGCATCGTCGCGACGCGCACGGCGTCGGGCGCATCGGAGTGGTTGTTCTGCGCCGAGATGGTGACGCACCTCACACCGGCTGACTGAAGCTGGTCCGCGACAGCGTCGCGGCCCTTCTCGCCTGCCGCGATGACGCAGATAGAGATCACATCACCGCCCACTTGGCCGCCCCTAAACCGCTCCACGAATCCGACAGCGTGGGCCGCAGCGGCCTCGAGGCCTTCAGCCGCGACCTCCAGCGGTGCAGGCCCGTGCGACAGAGACTTGTAGAGGCGGCTCTCATCGTGTCCGTCGTCGAGGTCGTCGATTTCGCACCCTTCCAATAGCGCCACTGCGCGGCGCCGGATCTCATCGGTCGTGCGATAGTTCAGGTACAGCTTCCGGGAGCGACCACGTATGTCGATCCCGCACTTGCTCATGGCTGCGCGGTGCCGGCTGTAGATACGCTGGTGTCCGTCGCCCACGAAGAACAGGTCGTTGGCTCCTTTCGCAATCATCGCCCGAAGAAGTTTCAGGGCCTGCGGCCCAAAGTCCTGGGTCTCATCGACAACGATTGCGCTGTAGGCTCCCTCTTCTACCTGCACCCCCGTCAGCAACTCGGCCACTTCGCGGTAGGCGTCGTCGACCTCCTTCAACTTGCGGGAGGCGAGCTGGCCACGATACTCCTCGAAAACCGGCCACACGGCGTCCCGTTTGGCGCGGCTTAACACCGCTGAACGGCCGGTTCGACGCGCCACCCGGTACTCGTCCAGTGTCGTGATACCCTGGGCAAGTATCACCTGCTCGAGTTCCTGCTCGTAGAAGTCGTCCGACAGGTCGAGCTTCGTTTCGCGTACGGCCATTGCGGCCTGCCAAGCCTGCAGCGTTGCCTCCTGCCTGCGGTCGTAGACGATGCGGTGCTCGAGCTTGCGTGCGCGCATGAACCCGTGCACCCACGCGTCCAAATTCTTCACTTCGATCTTGGCCAGCGCCTCCGCGCCGGACAGCGTCCTGAGGTTCTGCTCGATGTCGCCGGCCAAGTTACGGGTGAAGGTAGTGAACAGTACCTTCTTACCCTCGGGCGTCCTATGCTCGGCGAGCCACTTGGCGCGGTGCATCGCGAGGACCGTCTTACCGGTTCCTGCTCCGCCGAGCACGCGTACCGGACCGCTCCTATCACCGCGCGCCAGCTTGCGCTGGGTTGGGTGAAGGAAGACGCGCCACTGCGCGAGCGGCGCGTTCATGATGGCGAGCATCGCCTCGTCGTCCTCGACGACCACGAAGCGCGACATCGACTCGGGGGTTGTCAGCGCGGTCGCAAAGTCCGCCGGGTCCACAACGCGGTCGACGCGAGTCTCGCGGTCGCTCAGCACCTGGCTTACGGTATCACCCGCTGCCACGAGGAACAGGCCCTCATAAGCTTCGACGGGCAATCGCCCCTGCATGGCGTCGAGTTGCTCCTCGGAGACAACGGTCCGCACTGCCCCGAGGGAGTCCTCAGGGACCCCGAGTCCGAGGAGATCGCCGTCGCTAAGCTTTGCAAAGAGCGGCTCTGCGGGCGTGCCAGCCGCAGGCGACACACTCATCGGCGCCGGCTGAGCGACTATGTCGGGGATGCCAGCGGGCGCTCGTTCTGGCACGCTCTCGAGGATCACCAGCTGCATTGCGCCGGTCACAGGATTGACGGCTAGCTTGCGGTGCTCGGCCCAGCGATAGGCGTTGTCGTGGTGGTCAACGTAGAGCAGCACGTAGACGTCGCCGCTGTTCGGTTTGAACACGATCCCGCGCCAGTCGCGGTCGATCCGAACCGACTTCAGGTTCGGGTCGCGGGCGCCGTTGATTTTTTCATAGTTGATGCCTGGGCTGGTTGGGTCCGACTGGAACTGGACAGCCCACTTCATCACCTTCGATTGGATGCTGGCCGGAAGCTTCGCTAACTGCAACAGGAAGTCCTGGGAAAGGGCTACCTTGGGCTTGAGGGTCACGGCGTCAGTCCTCGTCGTTCTTCAGCGTCAATCCGAGGGCCGCGGAGGTCATCGTCTCCCAGGGTAGCCCCTCTCTTGTCCTCAGCGTATCGTTCAGCCGGACCACTCTCCACCCCGCCCGCTCCCAGTTCTCGGCGAGGTCGCCCTGGTCGGGCCGCAGCACCGCTAGCTTCTCGTCTGGCCAAGCCAGCTCGGCGTCTGCGGCGACGCGCCCCCTCTCGTCCGCCAACTCCATTCCCACCTCCGGTGGCGGCGCTCCCGCGAGGGCCAGCACTTGAAGGCCGTTTCTCAAAGCCCGTAGCGCCTGCTCTATGGCCTGCTGCCAGACAGCGCTGAGCGCGGGCTGCGCCGGAGGGCCCGCCGGCGCATTGGGCGCGCCGGCAGGGCCAGAGAAATGGTCGTAGTCGTGCCCGTCGAACCCGGACATCGTGGCAACGATGAAGCCCGGCAGGAACTGCATCGCGTTGGCGACCTGTAGCCATCGGCGCCAGCTGGCGTGGAGTGCCTCCTCGTCAGCCGCCACGGCCTCGTCAAGCACCGCGACGGCCGGCGCCACCCAAGGCCATGCGGCGGGCATCCCCTTCGCCAGCACCATTGGCCAGCTGCCGACCAAGGCAACAGGCCCGTTCGGCCGCGACATCATCGGTGCGTAACCGGTGCCAGGCTCGCGGATGTAAGGGGGGAGCTTTGGGAGGACCTGCGCGCGTTGGGCTTCGCATACGGCGCGGTCCTGCGAACTTGACGGGATCATGCGAAAGCCGAGCCCGGCAGCGTCGCGCTGCATAACGTCCAGCGAGTGGTCCCCGGTGGCCCCACCAGGGCCGATCGCCAGCCAATGCAGGAGGCGCGCAACCGCGTTCTGCGTGAACGCCTTCTCCTGCGGGCGGGGGATGCTGGCCGGTGCCCCTGCGCCGTCGTTCCTTGCCATCACCACCAGCGGGGACTCCAGGTCGGTAGTCAGGCTGCCGCCCAACGCTGCGGCAACGTCCTGGTGCGTTACCGACCAGACCCAGTACCGCGCGCTAGCGAGGATGGCGCTGCGCTTCAGCGCGTCCTCCCGCAGCTTGCCCTTGTGGTAAGCCCACCCGTCGCAGAAGATCGCAACTGGCCTGCGCCGGGAGCCGGCAGCCCAAGGCCAGAGGACGAAGTCCGGCTTGCTCGGCACGGACACGCCATCTTGGCCGCCGACCTCGACCTGCGGCTCGATGCGGTAGCGCTGACCGCCGACCTCCAGCACGTAGCCCGCCTTACCGTTTACGATGTCCTGCACAAGCTTGACGGGCGGAAGGCCGCCGACGCCGCCCAGCTTCTTCAGGCTCTGGACGAACCGCGCCTCGAGAACCGAGTCGAAATTCGGATTGATGTAGATGTCCGAGATCGTGTCGACCCGCACTAGGGAGCTCAGCGCCTCCAGCAGCTCGGACAGGACGGACTTAGCGGTCTCCCTGGAGACCAGCCCCATCTGTCTCCCAAGGCGATACTGGTAGAGGCAGCGATAGCAACCATCCTTCTCCGGGTCCTCGTTGCAGGAGCAGCCAGTAAGGGCCTCCAGGGCCATCCGTAGGACGTCACCCAGCGTCTTCGCGTCGTGCGCCAGCAGCTGGTGCAGGTAGCCTGTTCCGCCTGGAACGGAGTCGTAGAGCATCACGTAGTGCTTGCGGGGGCCGCCGTCCTTGCCCGGCTCGTCCTGCAGCACCATGCGGATGTGGTCGACCTTGCCGCCGAAGCGCCGCTTCAGGCCCAGCTGTACGGCGGCCATGAAGGACTGGACCACTTGGTCGTCTACGCCGAGCTTTGTGTAAGGTATAAGGATGCGCAGCGCCTCGGACTCGAACTCGCGGTAGAGGTAGAGGCATTCCAGAAGGTTGCCGGGATCGTCGGTCCCGTGTTTGACACAATCGAAGCTGTGGACATGGTCGGCCGCGCGGCCGCCGGAGCGGGCCGTCTTCTGGACTTTTCCGCAGTGCCGGCACAGCCTGAAGCCCGGACGCTCCGCCTTCCGGCCGGCGACCTTGAAGTCCACGCCGGGCCTCGCGAGCTCGCCGAAGTTGACGTCGCGGAACGCAGCGCGGGAAATGAACTCGAACCCGAACGGCGTGCCGCCCGTCGGTATCTGCCAGGCTTCCCGCACGTCGGTCGGAAGGAAGTCCGCCATTAACTGGCGGACGTAGTACTTGGGCTCCCGGTCCTCGCTGCTGTCGTCAATGCGCACCTCGGTATCGTTGCTGTTTGCGATCGCCTGGCGGAAGCGCAACAGGGTGCGCCTCTGCCCGCCGTCCGACCACATCGGATCGGCGCAGCGCGGACAGGTCGGGTGGATGTCCGGCTCGACTGCAAGGTTCTGCATGTGGTGGCAGCTCGGGCAGAAGCGCCAGTCCTCGGTCTTCGCCAGTGACATGTTCACCTGGTCGACCTCGACCCGTCGCTGGTTTGCGTAGAAGCGATTCTCGGGCGCGAACTCGGACAGCGCTGACTGCGCGGGCCGCTCGTACTTCTGCGCGGCCAGGGTGACGTAGGCGCCCGGCCCCGGCTCGTCGCTGCCTCGCTTCCTCCACAGCACCGATTTCAGCTGGATCCCGGCCTCGGGGAAAGCGTAGTTCGGTATGAGGCCGGCATCCGTGAGCGTGCCCAGCAGGTCGCGCCCGTTTATCTCCGCGATCAGTTGGAGCATCTTGTCGCGCTCGCGCTCCAGGCCCTCGATCTCCTTCTGGGTCGCCTCGTCCTGTGGCCTTTGCTGGGCCTTCGCCCTGGCTTTATCGAGCTCCTCCCTCTTCGCCTTGTAGGATCGGCGCTCCTCCACAAGTTCCTGCAGCACCTTAAGCAGGCGGGACCGCAGCCCGTCAGTTTCGCCCTGACCCTGCATGAAGTCCCAGAGGCGGCTACGCACGACGTCGCTGGCGTCGGGCCCGAGCAGACCGACGAACGCGTCAAAGAGCCGCTGCTCGTGCTTCAACACGTGGTCGGAGAAGAGGTACGGAAAACGGTCCTGCCTCGACTGGTCGACCGCGTCCAGCACGGGCGAGGTCTTCTCGGGAAGTGCCGCGGGGTTGCCCAGGGATGCGACCCAGTCGTCCATGCAGAAGGCGAACAGCTGGCGGCGCAACACCTCGGCGGCCTGGAGGAACACGCCCGGAGGCGCGACCTCGCCCACCATCATCTCCTCCGTCTCGGCGAAGAAGTAGAGGTCGTGCGGGCTGTTGCCGTCAGCCAGGGTGGTGCTCATCGCGTTGCCGTCGCGACGCCCTGCCCGGCCGACCCGCTGCAGGAAGCTGGCCTGGTTCGGCGGCACCGAGCACAGCAGCACCGACGACAGGTCGCCGATGTCCACGCCCATCTCCAGGGTGGGCGTCGCGGACAGCAGGTTCTCGTACCACGGCCTCGGCTGCCGGTCCTTGAAGCGCTGCTCGAGCGCCTCGCGCTCCTGCCGCTCCAGCAGGCCGGTGTGTTCCGCGGCGATCACGCGCCGGAGGTCCCCGCGGCTGAAGCGGCCTGCCCACCAGTCAGCAGCTCTGGGGATCAGCAATACGTACATTGCATCGACCGCGTCGAGGCAGGGAGCGCCTAATAGGCGCTCCGCGTCCTGCCTCGGGAGCGCGAGCTGACGCCTGCTACCCTCAGCGGCAACGAACGCTACGTCGGTATCGACCTCTAACGCCTCAGGGTTCAGTGCCAGCGTGTCCCCGAGGTGGTGTGCCGTGCGCACCAGGACGCCATCTTCTACAAGCTCTCGGAACGCCACGCGGTAAAGCTCCGCAGCCATCCCAGTCGCCATGAGCATCTGTCGGCCCAGGGCCGCCGCCGCCCACCTGTCGTACCACGTGGCACGGGTGTTGCCGGTGAGTTTGTCGAAGAAGCGATGCTGTCCAAGGGTGAGCAACACTGGGCGGGGCGTCTGCTCGCCCATCTTCGGCAGCCACTCGGCGCGGCCGGCCGACCTAGCAAAGCCAAAAACGTTCCCCTCGGCGGCGTACGTCCCCATCTCGGGATGCATGACGCCGCCCCGCTGCCGCATGTGCGCCAGGGTGCCCCAGAGCCACTGTGTCAGGACCCACAGTTCCAGACCCTGCGTCCCGAACTCCTCCCTGAACCGCGGAAGGAGCTTCTCGGCGACGGCCTCCACTCGCGCCCAGGGCACGGAGATTGTCACCTTGCCGATGCGCTCGAGCGTCCGCCCTCGTCGGCTCTGGTAAGTGAGGTCGCTGAACAGGTGCCAGAGCAGGCGCTTCTTCACCCTCTCGGGCAGCCGCGAGTTCTGGGGGAGCTGCCCGTGCTTCAGCAACCCTTCAGCCCAGTCGCGCTGCCAGGTCATGTCGGGCGCCAGGAACTCAGCGATCAGCGTCTCGGCGGGCAGGTTGAGCACCGAGCCCGGCTCGCCGAAGCGCCTTTCCACGAGAAGAAGAAACTCCGACCAGGGTATGCGGGACACCTGCAACTCATCAAGCACACGCGCCCAGGCGGTGCGGACGTTGTTCTGCCAGGTACGGGCTCCGAAGAAGCCGGCTCGGTGGGCGGCATCCTGCACGGAGTCCGAAAAGGCGATCAGTTTCTTGTCGTCGTTGAAGACGCTGGCCCAGCTCGCCTCCACCACCTGCGCGCCGAGCGTCGCACTCCGGGCGCCGAGCAGCAGCAACTCACCGCGCTCGCCGCAGCCGGGGCAGGTGTCGTCATGTCGGGTGAACTGCGCATTACCGGAGACCTGCGTCCGCTGCGCAGTCACTCGAAATACGGGCGCCACTTCGTGATGTGCGCAGGCGATGCAGGCCGCGTCGCCCGGCTGCACATTTCCGCAGGACACGCAGGCGTACTGGCTGATGCCCGCCACCTGTGAACGACCCACGCTGGTGGCCGGGTAAAGACGCGCTGCCTCAGGCCGACGACCAAACCAGGTGTTGTAGATTTCGTCGAGGTCTGTGGAGAGCTTGTTGCTGCCCTGGACAATCCGGGAGAGCCAACCTGTCGTGCGGCACTGCCTGCACTGCACCATTGGGAGGTAGACCCCGTCGCGGGCGCCCGGCAGGTCGCGCTCACTGCACAGGCGCACCTCCGCCGGATCCTTCGACAGCTTTGTTACCATACGACGGAGCTCGCGGACCCAGAGTTGCACGCGCAGCGTCACCAGGGGCTGGTTGCCGTCACGACGTGCCCAGGCGACCAGCACCAGCAGGGCGTCCACCACGCGCACTACTTGCTCGGTCGTGGCCGTGGGCATGCTCCGCGAGAAGGCGTCCGTGAGCGCGGCGTAGCTCACCACCCCGCCCTTCGTGACGCGCAGTAAGTTGACGAAGAGCTGGTGGCGCTTCAGCACTTCGCCTAGGACCCTGCGCCAGTCGTCGTGGAGCGTTTCGGTCTCGGCGGCCGGCTGCGCCAGCTCCGGGAAGAATAAACCGAACCAGGTACGGACGGCCGTCTGCGGCAACGCGTACTGCGTAGGTTCCAACGCGGCGTCGAGTTCTGGCCGCCAAATGAACATGTGGTCCACGGTCGCGTCGCCAAGGAAGGCGTCCACCGACAGGCGGCTCTCGGTGATCACCGCCTCGCGCGGGAACGGTACACCGAACACCTGTCGCGCATACTCGCGCAGCGGCTCGGTATTCGAAGCTCCACCCAACGTGGCGGAGGTGCCGCAACAAATCAGCTGGCCCCCGTCCATCTTCAGCCGCGCGCGCAGGCGCCGCAGCAGCAGCGCGAGGTCCGTTCCCTGCGCGCCGTCGAAGGTGTGCAGTTCGTCCACCACGACGTAGCGCAGTGTCGCCGGCCCGTTATGCGCCCAGAGCGGCTGGTCTCTCGGCCGCATCATTAGGTAATCGAGCATCTTGTAATTGGTCAGCAGCACGTCAGGCGGGTGCTTCCGCAGCGTCTCGCGGTCAGTGATCACACCCGTCGGCGTCATCACCATGCCCTGACCCGGCTTGCCGGCGTTGCCACCCACGTACAGGCCGACGCGCAGGCCGGCGAAGGCGGGCACCTTTGCCACCAGCTCCGCGATGCGTCGCGCCTGGTCGCTGGCAAGCGCGTTCATGGGGTAGATGACCAGCGCCTTGATTCCGGCCTCGCCCGCGGCGCGGGCGCGCCCGCAGTGGTCGAGGAGGGGAAAGAGGAAGCACTCCGTCTTGCCGCTGCCCGTGCCGGTGGCCACCAGCGTGCTGGCGCCAAGGTGCCGGCTGGAGAGGCGCAGCCACGCCTGTTCCTGGTGGCTGAAGGCGGGGTGCTCGGTCGCGAAGTTCTGGAAGAAGCCGCGTTTGGCAGTGCCCGTTGCGAAGGGCAGGCCCAACTGGACATAGGGACCCTTCAGCCAGGCGGCCTCGTCTTCCGCAAAGCGGGTCATCAGCCCGTGCAGGAAGGCGTCGGCGGGCTCGAAGCCAGCGACGAGGAACTGCTTCAATCCCGTGCGGATGTCGCGTGCGAGTAGCGACGGAAGCATGCGGTCCCCCTTCAGTCAGCTTTGCTGCGCTTGGAAGAAGGCCCAGGCGGTACGGTAGTCCGCCTCCCGGTCGGCGCGGGTGAAGGGCGCGACGTAGCTACGCTCCACCGTGCGCGGGCCGTCAGGCAGCGTGTCGTCGGCCACCCATTGAGTGACGATCGTGCCGTCAGGCACAAGGAATTCATCGTCTCTGTGCAGATCCTCCCAGCCGAAATTGCCTTCGCGGGCCCTGCCGTGCGGCGTGCGGATGCGTGTCCGCGGCGTCGTGCGACTGCCTTTGCGTGGCAGACCAATGCCGACGAGGCCCTTGCTGTTAGTGAAGACGATGCGGCCCTCGATGTCATACCAAGTGTCGCGCTCATACTGCTGCATAACCGGAAACTGCACGCGATAGATCAGCAGCAACTCGTCCAACGCGAGGCCAAGCGCCTGAGCTACAAGCACATCAATTTCGACTAGCGCCATACGGCGCGCGTAGTCGGCGCGCAGCGCGCAGCGACGCGTCCAGGTGCTGGTCAGATTGGACCAGAACTCTTGTGGCAACCGAGGATTGGAGGGCTGAGTCCAGCTTAATTCGGTGAAAGGAAGATCAAAAACCGACTCCCATATGTCACTGTATCGGGTCGTAAGGCAGTTTAAAGCCAGAGCCCGGGCTACCACTGCAGGATCCCAAGAAATTGGTATGGGCAACTGACCGACGAGGGTGGAATTTGCGTGCCCCATGCCGGTAGATTTCACACGGTAATCAGTCACGACCGAATGTGACCACGCCAAAGCAGCACAAAGATCCCGCGGATTTCGAAACGCATGCGCAAGAACAGTGTTGACGTGCGCGCCTCCGGGCGCCACCAGCGCGCTGATATACGTCCGCTCGTTGGACGATACGATCATTTCACGGTTTACCATTCTGTAGTAGCTCGTGACGGGCCTTCTTTGACCATCTTTCGTGTCTCGCCAGGTGACGCGCGGAATGCGAGCCACGTAGGTCGCGCGGTCTTGCATCGGCCTGTAGTTCGTCCGTGCCATATAATCGTCGGGAAGGTCCAAAAGGTCGATTGCAGTGTAAGCGCCCCGAGTATTTGATATTCGGTCTGGCGTCTTGCTAAACGGATTTGCCACGTAGAAATGAGGGCCACTCATTACTAAATCTTGAAGGCATTCAGGAAATCCTACATCTCCGGCAGCTCTCCGCACAATAGTACCATCTTTCTGACTGCCTGTTTCGTTCCAAAATTCTGTAGAAAACCAATCTTGGCCCAGATCAGATATGCGACGAGGCCAAAGCGCAAGCTTAGCCATAACGCTGCTCAGACTCTGCGCATGCAACCCTGGCAAGCGCGCATGACGCGCTGGAATATCCGGTGAACCGTAGAGCTGAGCAAACACCGCCAGTGCTTCGTCGTTCACGCGGACTATACGTTTGGCGTGACCTACCGTGTTCCAAGCCCCAGCAGCGTCCCGAATGCCTCCGACTTCGCCTGTTCCATCGTGCTGAAAGCAAGCATCGACCGTTTTCGGTGTGAAGAGATTAGAGATATGGTCAAAGTCTACTTCAGCACGTGGCGGACCGTAAATGTGCAAGCCGAAGCGTAGGCGGCCATGATCGTTCGTGCCCACGAAGAGCTGCAACTCATTCTGAAACTGAAAATGCGCCCGCAATCTCGGATAGAGCGCCGCGCGGAGATTCCCGCCTTTCGGGTCGTCGTAAGGTCCCTCGGGATGCAGCAGTCCAGAGATGCCGTGTTGAGAATTCAGACTCCAAGCTAGCGGCATAAAGCATTTGTAAAGATTCGCTTTCATTCCTTGAAGAAGTGAGTAGTTCTGCACCGCGTTTAGAAAGCTTTGCGTCCCCTCCGCTTCCTCCAGTTCGGACGTCCATGCCTCGCGCAGCCCTGCGTGACAATGGAAAGCCTGGGCACGTAGCTTCGCTAGCTCGGAGGCGCTGACGTTCCGGATGGCAAATACTGGATCAGCCTCGCCGAGCACTCCCGCCTCGTTCCAGGCGACCTTCAACCATGGCGGGTTACCAAGAACGAGGTCGAAGCCGGCCCGATGGATCAGCACATCCGCAAAACAGAGCTCCCAATGCATGAAGCGACGCGCCGCGGCGATCGCTTCCACCTGCTTGACCCTCGGTAAGTGCTCTCGCATGCGGCTGATGCGCAGCTGACCGAAGCGGTCGTGCAGACGCGGCGGCTCAGTGACATGGCGTAGCGGCAGTTGGGTCTCGAGACCGGCAAGGGTGCCCTGGCGCTCGGGCACCAGCAGCGGGCCAGGGTTCTGCAGCAGTGGTTGGAGATCGAACTCCTGCTGCGGCGCGACGTCCACGACGTTGCCTTCCAGGATCGCGCCGACTTCCAACCACCAAGCCTCGCGGCTCGGCAGTTCAGCGCTCGCGGTGATCGGCCAGAACCACAGCGCGCACCAGTAATCCATCACCAGCTTCAGCCGGCGAAAGGGCGTGGCCAGGTCGCCATCCTCGTTTAGCAGTCCCTGGCGCCGGATATCCTCCTTTTGCGCGCGGGTAAGCACGGGATGCGCTTGGTCCTGCGACTTCTTGGTGTGCGGCCAGATATCCAGCGCGTCCTCGGTGCGGGCGCGGTCGCGGGCGAGCGCGTTGATGTGCTCCTCCCACAGCTCCTCCACCCTAGAGCTGAGCTGCTGCAGCCGGGCTATCTCGTACGACTGCAGCGGCGCTGTGAAGGCGCGGCGCCACGCCTTCAGCTGCTCGAAGTGCTCCGGATAAAGCTTCTTCGCGTCCTTGTCGGTATAGTCGGCCATGCCGGGGTCGGGCAGCAGGAAATGCCAAATCTCGTCGGCATTACGCGGCGCATCGGCAGTGACGCGGCGGGGCGGCCCCTCGTGCCAGGCCGGCTTGGCGCCCCGCGTCAGGCTGCTCGCGTCGTAGACCTGCCGGCGCGCGCCGATCAGGCTGTTACCGGTAAAGAGCTGGTAGCCGAACCAGGGCACGCGCGCGGCCAGCGGGCGACCCTCGCCGTCGGTCTCGCCGTAGATGGCGTTGAGCCATATGGACACCTCCGCCAGCTCCACCGCGACGGGGTTGAGGTCCACACCGAACACGTTCCGGGCGGCGAGGACCATGCGGACCTTCTGTAGTTCTTGCGCGAAGTCCTCATGCGGAACGCGGCGACGCAGCTCCTGCTGCTTGCGCTCGAGATAGGCGTCGGCCAGCTGGTTGACTGCCTCGTTAATGAAGGCAGCGCTGCCCATGGCGGGCTCGCAGACCGTCAGAGTCAGGATGTCGTCGGCCTTCCGCACGCGCTCGCTGTTGAGCAGTTCTTTCAGCGCGTACTTCACCAAGCACTGGGTCAGCACCTGAGGGGTGTAGTAGCTGGCGCTTTTCTCCCGGTCGCGGCCGGCGAGGCGGTAAATAAAGCTACCCTTATCGTGCTTCCTCAGCTTTTGGTGCCCGTTCTCGTCCAGGTCATAGACGCGCTCTTCTTCCCTGAATTCCTTGAGCCGGCGGGCTGGGACGAACCAAGCGTTCTCCAGCTTGTCGTCACCGTTCTGGCCCACCCGGCCGCGGCGAGAGGAGGGGGTGTCCTTGGCCTCGCCCTCCTCGTCGTCGCTCTCTGCTCCTTCCTCGCTCTCGTCCTCGCCGGTGGCTCGCCCCTTCTTTGGCGCGGGCTTCACCTCGTAAAGGTCCTCGGCTGCGAAGAAGCCGCGGTAGCTCAGTAGGGCCTCGTACACCGCGCCCAGCTGGTTGATGGAGAGCAACTGGTAGCTCACGCGGCCGCTGCGACGCCCCCGACCCTGGCCGCGGCTCAGCGACATCAGGCGGATCACGCGCTGCCACACATGGTTCGGAAAGCGCACCTTGTTGAGCAGCGGCAGGGCGGTGTCGTCGAACAGCCTGCTGTCGAGCGGCGCTAGAGCAAAGGTGTCCTTGGCGCCAGCCACGGAAGCGGCGAGCTGCTGGTTCGCCACTGTGAAACCACAGCCCCGGGATACAAGCGTAAACAGACGGCGCAGCGTCGCATCAAAGAAGAAGCCATCGTGCGCCTGTGGCGAGCTCAGCGGTTGAAGTTCCAGGTCGCGCAGGCTCTCCAGACTGTAGCCTTTGAGGTAGACCTCGCTCTTGCGGATGGGCACGTAGCCCAGTTCTGGCCGCGCCTCGATGTAGAACATGAAGAGCAGCCGGTAGACCATGCGGAGGCATTCGAGGCTGAGGTCCGAAGGGTCCAGCTGGTCCTTTCCGCTGAAGAAGCCCTTCTTTGCTTCCGCCGCCTTCTGGCGAAGCTGGACGGCGGCCTCGTTGCCGAGAAGCTCGATCGCCTCGCGCAGCGCGTACTTCAGGTCCTCGCTAACGCCGAAGGCATGCTTGTGCGCGTTCTCGTCCAGGCTCTCGAGGAGGCTGTTGCCCTCGCCCGGGGTCAGGCAGTCCTTGTGCAGCAAGGCCGCGCAGGCCTTGAGGGTGTCGGAATCCTTGCGGTCGAGGATCTCGGCCCAGTCGAAGCGTAGTGCGCGGTTGTTGGGCCACTTGTAGCGGTCCAGCAGCAGCCATTGGTCGAGGCCAACAAGAAGCACGTAGCGAGGCGGGTGCTCGGCACCGAAGACCGCGTCCGAAAGCAGTTCTGCCCAGGGCTCGCCCTGCAAAGGCTGTGGTACCGCCTCGCCGGCGTAGTGAAGGGGCCTCAGCTCCTGGTCAAGCAGGTCCGAATCCTCAGCCCCCGGCTGATAGGCGGGGATGACGGCGAGGCGCGGGACCTGCAGGCGCCAGAACGGCACTGGAGATCCCGGGACCAGCTCGTGCGGGGTCGGCAGAGCCGTGGGGGCGGCGTAGCCGAGCGCCTGTAGCAGGCCGGCCTGCAGTTGCGAAAAGACGTCCCAGCGCTCTGCGCTGTCGCGCGCGCGCTGGATCTGGCCACGCAGGCTGAACCATTTCTGCGCCCAGGATTGCAGGCGCTTGAAAGGGGCTCGGTGTGCGTCATCCCCGGGGTGCTCCGCCTCGGCGGCCTCCCAGGCGTCGAGGCGCGCCTTGATGTCGCCCTTCAGGACCTCAGCCAGGTAGTGGTGGCTGTAGAACTCGTTCTCGTTGGTGATGCCAGCGAAGGTGTGGACGGCTTCGAGGACGGGCATGGTCAGGCTGTCGCCTTCAGCGTGTTGGGATGAGCAACGGCCGCGAGCACCTGGATCCAGGGCTGCGGTTCCGTGGTGAGGGTGTCGTTCACCCATTGGCGGTACTCGTCAAAAACGCGGTTGATCTGCCGGCTCCGATGCTCGAAGCGACCCCGCTTGACCGTCTCGAGCTGTCGGTCGAGCTCCAGGCTCAGCTGCTCGATCTGCCGACCCTGCAGGCGCTTAAGGTCCCGGAGAGTGCCTTGGAGCCGCTCGTTCAGGCTCTCCGCAAACGCCCTCTGCTCCTTGACCATGTACGCACGCATCGCCTTCACGGCCAGCGGTAGGGCCCGCTGCATGCCATCCATGACGCGCTCCAGGCCGGGCGCCTCGCCAGGGTTGGGCAGCTTCCCGGCCTTGATGCCAGCGCGAGCCACGAAACCCTCGAAGGGCTCGAGTGCGAACCCGCCATCCGGGTCGGCGCCGATGCGTCGCGTGGCGACGCGCCAGTTCACAAGGAGCGGCTGTCCCTTCCGGTTCGGCACGAGGCTCATCAGGATGAAAGCCTGCTCATCCGGGTCCAGCCGGGGGCTCAGAAGGAGCGGCGCGCGGTGGCGGCCAAACTGCGTGAGCACCCGGTCGCCGAGCCACTCCATGATCGGGTGCTGAGGCCAGAGGTAGTGCAGCTGCGGCCAGGTATCCTCCTCGGCTCGCGCTTGGCGCGCCGTCTCGATTGCGGCGGCCATCCGCTGGCGGTCGGCGCAGAGCGAATAGTAGTCGTTCTTGTCCTGAGCCTCGCGGGGTAGCTGGCGGAGCCGATCCTGGAGGTCGCGCGGGGCGGTGATGGTGATGAGGCGCTCCGCGTCGCGCGACTCCCACTGGCACACCGCTCCCCGCTGGTTCAGCTGGCTGAGGGCAGTCTTTGCATAGTGGTAGTCGTCCTCGAACAGGGACGCCGGCTCATCGATCTGCGCTAAGCTGTTGACCGATGCAGGCCCGGGCGCGTTGTCGGCCCCCGCGCCGCCACCGAACAGCTGCATGAGGAAGTCGCCCTCGTTGTCGCCGACGCGTGCTGCCGCATCGTCGAGCATCTGCTCGACTCGCTCGGGCGCGAGGCTATCAGCCATGAAGCCGCTGACCTTCTCGGCTTCCTTATCCGGGTCGAACACGTTGAGGAAGGCGGAGGGGTCACCCAAGTTCAGGTTGGCCTGGTCGTCCTTCCTTTGCAGGATCTCGAGGATACGCAGGTCTCCGCGGACGCGTTCGTTCTGCGTCTCGGTGAAAAGGTAGACGATCTGTGGCTGGAGCTTCTGACCGTAGCGGTCCACCCGACCGTTGCGCTGCTGGAAGACCATGAGGGACCAGGGCAGGTCGAAGTGTACTAGCCGGTGGCAGAAGTAGTGCAGGTTCAGGCCCTCGCTGGCCACGTCGGAGCACAACAGCACGCGGATAGGGTCTTCGAGGCGGCCGAATCGCTCGACGAGCTGCTGCTGCTCGGTGTCCGCCAGCCCGCCGTGCAGGACCTCCAGTTGGCCCCGCCCGAGCTGCAAATCCTTCGTCAGCTGCTGCTGGAGCCACTTCAGCGTCTCTATGCGCTCCGAAAAGATGACGAGGCGATCGTGGGCTTCGTCCAGTTGCCAGCCGAACTCCGCTGACTGAAGGGTTCGCAGGAGCCGTTGGTATCTGGTGAAGGCACCGGACGACGAGACCTCGGTCAAGGCGACGAGTGCGGCGCGGAGAGCATCCAGTCCCTCCAACTCCGTCCGCTCGTCGTCGGTCGCGTCTTTTTTGGCGCTGAGCAAATCGATGCGGCGGCGCGTAGACTCGAGGGCGGCTGCCGGGCTGGAGAACAGCGCCTTCTGGAGGCCGACGCGTTGCAGCTCCTGTTGGCGTCCCGCCCTGTGTCGGCCGTTCTGGGTAAACGCCACGCCGAGCAGCGCACAGTACGCTGCCTCCTCCAGCGTGGAGGCTGCCTCACGCAGACAGGTCGTCTGCCGCTCCTGGAAATCGGCTTCAACCTGGTCACGGATGTCCTTCTTAAAGCGCCGGATCACCAGTCCCTTGCTGCTGAAGTCGTCGGGCCTGTAGTCGTCCGGGTCGGAAATCGCGGTCGGGTCGAGCAAGCTCATTAGGGACGCGAAGCTTCGCGCAGAGCCGTCGTGCGGCGTGGCCGACAGCAGGATGAGCGTGTCCGAGCGGGCGGACAGCAGCTTGGCGAGGCGGGCGCGACGCGACAGGCCGGACTCGCCGGCGCGCGCCGCGACGTTGTGGCACTCGTCGATGACGATGACGTCCCACCAGGCGTTCTCGAGATAGTTGCGGTACTCGAGGTTGCTCTTGAGCGTGTCGACCGAGATGATGCTCCGATCAAAGTAGTTGAAGGGGTTGTGGTTGGCTGGGATCCGGTTGCGCATCCTCGCCAGGCCTACGGAGTCCAACCGCACCAGGGGGATGGAGAAGCGGCTCCACCACTCCTTCTGAAACTGAGTGAGCATCGCCTTCTGCGTGACCACCAGGATGCGCTTGCCGCGGCCGCGTTGGATCAGCTCGGTAGCGAGAATGCCAGCCTCCAACGTCTTGCCGAGGCCCACGGCGTCAGCGATCAGGATGCGCGCGCGCGGCTGGCGTAGGGACTGCAGGGCTGGGTCGAGCTGGTAGGGCACCAGGTTCATCACCCCTCGGTGTCCGAGGTGGATCCTGGCGTCGTTGGCGACGCTGCGGCGCCGCATGCTCTCGAGGTAGAGGACAGTCGCGTTGTAGGTGGAGCTCGCGTCGGGCACCAACTCGGTTTTGGCTGGGTCGAGAACCTCGACGTCATCCTCCAGAGTGGTCAGGAAGAGGGGGGAGTGGCCCCGTACAAGGTCGGAGACGCCGTCGCAGCTCAGCAGCCAGCCGCCGTCGGCGGCTGGGTCGACACGTCGGATGAGCCACTCCTCGTCGCGGATGACGACGCGAGAGCCGGGCGCGTAGGGCAGCAACATGACGTCCTAGGTTTGCTGTTTTAGGGGGCAGCTAAATTCCGAGGTGCCCACATTCAGGTGGTGGCCTTGGCTGGACCACCGCCTTTCCCGCCTTGGTCTCTGATGAGGGTCGCCTCGCACCCGCGAAGCAGGCGCACGGAGGTCCTCCGTCTTCATGGACACGAGCGGACCGCGCAGGCAAAGCCTCGCCGCACTCGCTGCCGTCAGGCCCGATGTGGTCCCGCACACGCCCCCCCTCGCAGAGCCTGCACCGTTCCCCTGACGGTGCGAACAACTATATAACGTAATCTCCTAACAGGCGCACCTCGGAGCAGCGGGCCGCTGACCGCCTCTGCTACCCTCGTGCGCGGCCACCCCTCGCTACCCCCTGTCGAAGCGATTGCGGCGAGCCGTCGGTGCAGCGGCGTTAAGAGCATCTTGCTCTGTCGCCAGGCTCATGCGGGGGCACCGAGGCGGACGAGGCGCTGGAGGTTGTAGGTAAGTCCGCGAAGTAGCGCCTGGACGCGCTGCGTCGGATCTAGCTTGGCGGTGAGCGCCTCGCCATGGCATCGCTTCACAACGGACATGACGGTCTCCACCTTCCACCTTTGACGGTAAGCGACGCGATCGGCTTCGACGTCTGGCTTGCCGAGCCGCCGGACCATCTCCTGCCGCAGCGGCGTGGTTGCGACCACGCGGGCCGAGCGCCTCTTCTTGGCCGGGATCAGGCTGTCGACGCCGAGACCTTCGCGGCAGTGGCGGTGGTTGGCTTCGCTATCATAGCCTGCGTCTGCCAGGAGCTGCTCGAAGGGCATGCGGCTGGCCGCCGCGCTCGCCAGAGGCGGCAGGTCGGTGAAGTCGCCGCACGGGCCCGGCCTGACCCGCTGCGCCAACAGGATCTGGGGCGCGACCCACATGGCGAAGGCCCATTTCAGCCAGCCGCGCTGGCCCCGGTGCCGCTTCGCGCGCCACTCAAAGTAGCGGGACGTGTGTGCGAGGAAGAGACCGGTAGAGTCGAGCGCGATCTGGGACGCGCGCTCAGTACCCCCACGGGCGCGGCGGACGGTTTCATTCAGGGCCGCATCCAGCAGATCGGGGCCGGCATGCCGGCGGGCGAACCGCCATACCGTCGCATGGTCCGGGACAGCTCGGAGGCCGAGAAGGCGGCGGAGTTGGTCCGAGAGGCGGAGAAGATCCTCCAGGCCACGGTAGGTCAGCCGCAACCTCTCCCGCAGCAGGAGCAGGGCGAACAGGGACGCTGGCGCGTAGGTCGGGGTGGCGAAGCGGCTCGGGGTGGGGGCTACGCGGCGCGCCACCGTCACCGCGAGCTGGGCAAAACGGAGCAGTTCATTGTCCATGATCCCCAAAGTGGGGCTTCAAGCCTTATCCTGCCCGGATAGGCTCGCGACAGAGCAAGATGCTCTAAGCCAGTCTGGAGGCACCAGGCGGTGAAGTGGCGCCAGTCGCCGGCATAAACGCGACAGGTCTCGGCGGCATCGGCGCGGGCGATGTAACCGAGGGCGCCGCGCAGGGCCTGTTCGCCCTTCGGCGTCGGCCGCTCCGCAACGGCCGCCGTCGCCCCGACCAGGTCCGCGCCCACCGCGCCCTACCCTTCCCTACCGCCGGGTCGAGGCCTTCCAGTGGGACGTCGAGGCCAAGCCGGTCGGCGATCGCCTTGAGCGCCGTGACGTCGCCCTCGTGCCATTGCCAGCGGGTCAGCAGGCGGACCACCTCGACCGAGGGCAGGCCGGTTGAGGCGTCAATCGCCGCCGGTGTGGTGATGGCACGGTCCTCGAGATAGGTGTTGATGCTGTAGCGTAGGCGGATGGCCTGTAGCCGGCTCCGCCTGATGATCCTTCCTCGTGGCCTCTGGCATGCCCCTGCCGTGTTGTGCGCCACGCGTCCGGCCGGTGAGCAGCCTAACCCCTTCGGTAGCTGTTTCCACTTGCGATAATACTCTTTCCCGCAAAGTAGCCCGGGGCGCCACAATTCTGGAAAACCGCGGCGGGAAAGCCGTCTGCCCGGATCTGGAAAGGCGGAGCCGAATGGCCGAGCTACTCGATCGCTACCGCCGGGGTGCAAACGCGGAGCGGCGGTCACTGCCGCACCGATTCGCAGTCTAGGCTGGACTTTGGGAGGAGATGGCAGGCCCGCCGTCCCCAGTTTCGCCTGAACTCTGGAAGGGATAGGCTGATCTTTGGTAGGAGGCACAAAAATCGCCATCCATAATGCATCAATGGCTTATTGAGGATATCTACAGGACTTTGGTAGTCCATACTAGGTAAGAGACTAATAACTCTAGCTAGGCCTACCAAAGTCCAGCCTGCTTGGCGCCGCCGGTTCTGGTAGAAGCAACAAAGGCTCATGAGAGGAGTCGGGAGCCGATGGGCACCGTCCACCAACTCCTGCTCGATCTGGGCAAGGAAGGCGCGCTGAAGGCCGATGTAGACCGTCCGGTCATCGAGGCAGCAGCAGCCTATCTGACGGCCGAGGACAACGAAACCGGCTATCTCTACTCCGGTTGGGCGCAGGCAGCCTTGCCGCACAAACGCCTAGCTGACGATGCGCTGTGGCAGGTGAAAAACGACCGGGTGACGCTTGTGGTGCAGCCCGGCGTCCGCGTGGTCGAAGACGGCCCGCCGGTCTATGTGGGCGTGCCTTACGGCTCGCGGGCCCGTCTGATCCTGCTCTATCTGCAGTCAGAAGCGCTTCGCACCGGCTCGCGGGAAATCGAACTGGGCCGGTCACTCCATGCGTGGCTGCGGCGGCTCTCCATTCCCATTGGCGGCAAATCGATGCGCGACGTGCGCGACCAGGCCGAGCGCATCAGCCGGTGTCGCATGTCCTTCGAGATCAAGCAGGGCGCACGCACGGGGCTCGCCAACCAGCTAATTCTCGATAGCGCTATGTTCGAAGAGGACGGCGGGAAAAAAGGTTTGCAGTTCATCGAAACCGCCACGTTATCGCAAACCTTCTTTGAGCAACTAAAAAAGCATCCCGTACCGGTCGAAGAAGCTGCTGTCCGGCAGCTTGCCAACAACTCGATGGCACTGGATGTCTATTGCTGGTTGGCCTACCGACTTCACTCACTGACTAGCCCGACGCCGGTTTCATGGCGGGCGCTCTATGCGCAGTTCGGCCAGGGGTACGGGCGGATAGACAACTTCTGCCGTAAGTTCCGGGGTATCCTGCATCTGGCGCTAGCGGTGTACCCAGAGGCACAGGTAAAGGTGGAAGAACGCGGCGTCCTACTGAATCCCAGTCGCCCGCCGGTGGTCGGGAAAGGACCACGCCTGGCACTGGTGCCCACGCGCTCCCTGCTCAAGCTCTAGCCGTCCGGCTCCTCCCAAAGTCCAGCCCCACCGCAACCGTCTCCTAGCAGAGAAGTAGACTTTCCGCCGTGCGGCCTTGGCGCGGCTCCGAGGATCAGGAGGCGTCGATGGCCGTGCTCAGCATCCTTGTCACGCTAGCCTTACTTCTGTTCGGCCTGCTGAGCCTCGCCTCTCCTTGGGCGTCAGAGGAGGATGTCATCACGTTGCCGGACGGGCACACAGGCCCGGGTGCGCCGCCCGCACGGATCGGACAGCAGATTTGCCGGGGGCGGCGGCGCCTGTTATCAGAAGCCCCTTCCCCCGCCTGAAATCGGTAAAGAATAGGCCAAGACGTAAAGTCTACTCCCCGCCTTGTAGAGAAGCCTCATTGCCCTCTCGGGCAGATTTCCGCCTTGCCGTGCTTGGCGAACAAGTCGTTGAAGGCCTCCGCGATCAGGTCGTGCATCGTCCGATCCAGCTCATTGGCCAGCCCCTTCAGCTGTCGCCGGACCTCCTTGGGGAAATGTGCGGTGATCGGGGCCGTCCCGTCGCGGCTGGGCTGGCGATAGGGTTGCTCGGCGGCCTCAGCCCGCTCCTGCCCGGCGCTCGATACCAGCGGCGGCTCGGACCGGCGGCGGGTACTCCCGGCCTGCTCGGCGAGGGCGGCGGCAAGATCGGCCTTCTTCACGTGGTGGCTTCCCTACAATGCGCGGAGTAGACTTCTATAAGAGGAGAAAACCCGGCTTGGCTCAAGCGGAGGCCTTCGCCTTGGCGCGTTTGCTCGTCTCCGGCTTGGCGGATTGGCTTGAAGCTTGATTGCCAACAAGGCGCATAATCTCCAAGTAGACTTGTCTTACTTCCTCCGACGCGCGGCTTTTGCCGTCAAGTTCGAGGACGGACAGGCCGAGCGCCCCGGCGTCACCGAAGGCAGCCCGCTGACCGATGGTGTGAGCGCTCACGGCCACGCCCAAGTTCTCGATCGCCTGCCGTGCCTGTTCATGGCGACTGCCCTGTGCCGGTACGGCAGTCAGGACAGCGATCATGGGCGAAGCGTCCTTGCCGGTCCGCGCCGTGGCGACCAGCTCCAACGTATTGGGAATAGTTTCCAAATCGTACATTTGGGGACGGCAGGGCAGTACGATCACGTCGGCCAGCTTGGCGGCCGCCAGCGCCGCGTCCGCGGAACGGGGAGGCGTGTCGATCACGGCGAGCTGGATACCCCCTTCCTGCGCTTTCTGCAGGGCGTTCGCCAAGCGGGCGGGCTGGGCATCGATGACAATTGGGGATTCCGCCTTTCGCCGGTCGCCCCATTTGCAGGCGGTCGCCTGCGGGTCGAGGTCGATCAGCAGGGTCTCTTTGCCCGCCTCGACCCCGGCACAAGCCAGGGAGATCGAGAGGGTCGTTTTCAACGCGCCTCCCTTTTGCGACAGCAGCGCCACAGTGATCATGAGTATACTTGTCTCCTTGGCTCGCTGGAGCATATCAGCCTTGGTGCACACTCTTAATTTCGGCTTGGTTCGTCAACGGAAAAGGAGCGGTGGAGGCGTGGTGCCAAGTAGACTTGTCGGCAAGCAGGGGTAGGGCGCCATCCTTGGACGGCGGTCCGTTCGTGCCTGCCAGGCAGCGCCCCGGATACTGTTTGCACACGTGGTGACTCAGATCATACGCCGGCTCATCAACCTTGTGGTTCTGTCAGCGTCGGTGCACTACGTCAGTCTCTCACGCTCCATAACCGCCCTTCCAGAGCTGGAGCAGTGACCTTGATTAGCAGTGCAGATCTACGAGAAGAGCTTATTGAACAGCTCCGGTTGGGCGTCGAGAAGGCGGCGAGCCATTTGGTTGGCGTAGAACATGTCGGGGCTCGCCTGCACGGGCAAGACGATCTCTGTATAGTCGGGCGCGTCCTTATTGAGGGTGAAGGTGACGAGCCCGACACCATGAATACTGCAGAGCGCCTTCAAGCGACCAAGATCATCTTCGCTGGTAGTACCCGGAACCACGATATAGCTCTTGTGAGAGAATAGCCGGTAAGCCACGGCCTGACCGAAGGCGACAACCGGCTGATTTGGATCGATCTTGATCTCCGCCGAGACGATCTGCGGTTCGAACTTAAGCAGGTCCTGTGTGCGGGGTTTGAGGATGCCGAGCACGTCGGGCGTGCCCCACTTGCCCTTTAGCACGCTGCCGCCGAGGGCGACCGCCACATTCACTGCCTCGGCGCCGACCGCGAGCCATTCGGCAAAACTGTCGTAGAAGTCCGACTCCAGGTAGGTGACCTTGCCGTGGCTAGAGGTCTGCACCTGCACCGGCTGGCTGGCGGAGGCTTGGTCCTGGGCGAGGGCGGGCGCCGCCTGGGCATCCTGATACTTCGTTAGCTGGTATGTTCCGCGAGCGACCTTGGTGATGCCAGGGGCTCCGCTGTTGAAGAGCGCCACGAGGGCGCCCTGAACGGAGTTCATCGGCGTTTCAGGGTCGGCGCTATGGATTTGCTTCAAGATGTCAGCCCAGCGAAGGCCCTGCGGCGCGTCTTCCAGCAACTCCCGAGCCTTAGCCTGAATCTGCTGCCGGTTGAGTTTCGCCAACGATGCCTCCGACCTTTGCGGCAGAGTGATTGCATGTGCGGCGAGTGATCGTCCAGAAGGGTTCCGCCCAGCAACTACGCTGCTTTCGAGCCGTCTCTGGCCGCCGTGAGGCCACCGCGCTGGTCGTGTTGCCTCTGGCTTCGCCCGTGTCTCCCGCACGCCGGCCCCGCGCCGCGGCTGGCCGTGGACTCTGAGGCGACTCTGGCCTTTCTGCTCGCCATCCTGGGCTAGCAGGCAGCACCCCTCTCCTCCGATAAGGCCGCTTTTGGGATCGGCGCCTCGCACTCGGCTCGGCCCCTAATACGCAATCCCGGCCTTTCTCTCGTGTTTCAAGGGGTGCCTGATTTACAGCAGGGCTGGCCCAAGTCGCTGAGAAAGGAAGACTTTCGACGATTGCGGCAAGCTCCTACTCACTTGCGGTAAGCGGGCCTTATCGCATGTGTGGACGTCCCCTGCGGGTCAAGGCGCATTTGCAACGCTGGCACCGAGAGCACGACTGCGGTCATATGTCCGGCCTTGTATGCAGCCGGCCTGGCCGCGGGCCCTGATGAGATGCGCAGAACGAGGAGCACTCGGGTAAGCGCGCTCGGGGGGCGCACTGCGATAAATGGTCTGTCTCGTCACCGGCTCACCGGTTTCTCGCTGTCATCGTCGCTTCAGCACCTTGGCCCTCGCCAACGCGGCACCCTGAACGCGAAATAAGATGATCTTTCATGTCAGTTTCGATACGTAAGGCATTGTGCCGGCCGAGCCTCACTATTGTTGGGCCGATGTCTCGCACTAGCCTATGCAGCAATGCCGACCTGCCCCCGCCTTCCGCCCGCCGCATTCCCCGACCCAACCGCGGCGACGGCTGGAACACATTGGCCGACATCGAGGTCTGAGGTGGCTCCCATCGGTCGGACAGTTTGACGGCCTGGATAAGCTCGGTCCTGGTTGTCGTCAGGCCGCCAACTTCGTCACCTCGTTTGCCGCGTAGGCCTCGTCGGGGGTCTGCCCCGCCAAGGCGCTATGGGGACGTCCGGCATTGTACAACTCGACGGCTGAACGCCCACAGGACCACAGAACGGAGGCTGTTGTATCCGTGGCATCCCTGGAGCGGTCTCTCGGTCCACGTCCATGAGGTGACCGAGAGAGGACGCGGCACTGCGTTGCGGTGCAGCCTCGATGGGGATGCTGGCCGATGCCTTGAGGTACCGGCCTGGATGTTCGAGCTAGAGGCGTGCGTGCCGCTGCGCCTCGCATCCCAGCCGCAGGTCGGGGTTGGTGCGCTTTCCGCGCTGCAGCATTTGCTGGCGGAGGTCTCGGGCTGCAGGTCAATGGATGCCTCTGCCTTGCCTGCGGAGGGAGACTTCCCCGACCTGAATCGGGGAGAGGTCCATGCGACGCCACCGAGACCGCTGCCGGGGGACACCAGGGAGCCGGGTTCCACAACCCGATCTGTTCGCCCTGCCTCGGGTAGCAAGCGGCCTGGCCAGGACGGTCTGGCCGACGCTGCCCGAGGAAGTTCGGCGGAGCCTGACCGACCTACTGGCGCGCCTGTTCCTCGAGCACGAGGCCAGCGCGCGGCGCAGCGGAGGTCGCCATGAGCGCTGACAAGATCAAGCCCCACCATCTGGCGCGCAAGGCGATCGTCTATGTGCGACAGTCCTCCGCACATCAGGTGCTGCACAACCCCGAAACCCGAGCGCTGCAATACGCCATGCGCGACCGCCTCGCCGCGCTCGGCTGGTCGGAGATCGAGGTGATGGACGACGATCTCGGGCGTTCGGCCGCGGGCGGGGTCGCCCGCGCCGGCTTTGACCGGATGGTTGCCGAGGTCTGCCTCGGCAAGGTAGGGGCGGTGGCCGCGCGGGAAGTATCGCGCTTCGCTCGCAACAGCCGCGACTGGCAGCAGCTGATCGAGATGTGCCGGGTGGTGGACACGGTGCTGGTCGACCAGGAGGCGGTCTATGCCCCGCGCGACGGCAACGACCGGCTCCTGCTTGGGCTAAGGGTAGCTTGAACGAGTATGAGCTTGACCTGCTGCGGCAACGCTCGCTCGCGGCCCGCTACGCCAAGGCGCGGCGCGGCGCGGCGAGCTGGTGGTCACCGCCCCAGTTGGCTTCATCAAGGCCGGCGACCGGCTGGAGAAAGATCCGGACCGGCGGGTGCAGGAGGCGATCCGGCTGGTGTTCGACAAGGTGGCCGAACTCGGCAGCGCCCGCCAGGCGCTGTTGTGGTTCCACGAGCACGACCTCGCACTGCCGGCGCGGCACGGCGACGGCACCATCGTCTGGCGCAGGCCCTGTTACGGCAGCATCTACCGCATGGTGACAAACCCGGCCTACGGCGGCGCCTATGCCTATGGCCGGACAGGTGCGGCGGTGCGCTATGGTGGCGCGGGAGCCCGCGCTGGCATCTGCCGCAAGCCACGCGATGAGTGGCTGGCGTTGCGGCCCGGCGCGCACGAGGGCTACGTCGAGTGGGAGCGGGCGGAGGCGATCCGCGGTATGGTGAGCGACAACACCCCGACGAGCCGGCATCACGGCGCACCCAAGCATGGCGATGCCCTGCTCGTCGGGCTGCTGCGCTGCCGCCGTTGCGGGCGCAAGCTGACGCTCCGTTACACCGGAGCAGGGCATGACATCCCGCGCTACAGCTGCTGGCGCGGTTGGCTCGACAGCGGCGAGCCGCGCTGCATCGCGTTCGGCGGCCTCAGGGTCGACGACGCCATTGAGGTAGAACTCAGGAAGCGCATCGTCCGCACCGTGGTCCAGGAGGTGATCGCCGACCTCGACGAAGCTGCCGGCGAGATCGTGCTGCTGGTCCACTGGACGGGTGGGATCCACACCGAGTTGCGGTTGCCGCGGCGCCGGCGTGGTCAGCGCAACAGCACCTCGCCCGACATCATTGCCGCCGTTCGCCAGCTCGTCCTCATCGGACCCGACGACGTCATCGCCGGCATGCTGAACCGCAGCGGGCTGAGGACCGGCCATGGCAACCGCTGGACCCGCGAGCGCGTGACGGCCCTACGCTCCCACCACGGAATCCCGGTCCATCGGCGCGTGCCCGAGAACAGGGCTCCCTGGCTCAATCTCAACAAGGCCGCAGCCCTCCTGCAAATCAGCCCGAAGACGCTGCGCCTGGCCGTGGAGGCCGGTTGGATCGAGGCCATGCATCCGCTCCCCGATGGACCCTGGATCTTCGATCGCGCCGTCCTGACCGGTCCTGCCGCCCTGGACCTCGTTAACCGAGCCAGGAGAAACCCGAACCACCCCACGGGATCACCTCCCGGCCAGGTGACCCTCCAGTTCTCAATGACATAGCGAGATGGGTGTTGTGATGCGAGGTAGTAGTAGCCGATCCATTTTGACAGCCCGGCCCGCACCTCCGAGCCGGTCTCGAAGGCATGTAGGTAAACGCACTCGTACTTTAGGCTGCGCCAGAGCCGCTCGATGAAGACATTGTCCATCCAGCGGCCGCGACCGTCCATGGAGATCCGCACCCCGGCCTGCTGCAGCAGGCCGGTGAACCGCGGCGAGGTGAATTGGCTCCCCTAGTCGGTATTGAAGGTCTCCGGCTTCCCGTACCGCGCCAGGGCTTCCTCCAACACCTCGAGGCAGAACTCCACCTCCATGGTATTGGACACCCGCCAAGCCAGCACCTTACGCGTCGCCCAATCCATCACCGCGACCAGGTAGGGAAAGCCGCGCCGCATTGGCAGGTAGGTGATGTCGGCGCACCAGACCTGATTTGGGCGGTCGATCACCAGATCCCGCAACAGATAGGGAAAGATCCGGTGCTCAGGGTTCGGCACCGTCGTCCGCGGCCGTTGGTAGATCGGCGTCAGCCCCATCTTCGCCATGAGCCGCCGGATGCGCTTGCGGCCGACCACGTAGCCCTCGCGCCGCAGGTGCCGCGCCATCTGCCGCGAGCCGTACCAGGGCGTCTCCAGGAACTGCGTGTCGATCAGCCGCATCAGCTCGAGGTTCAGCGCCGTCTCGCCCGTGGGCCGGTGGTAGAACCCCGAACGGCTGATCGAGACCAGTTCGCACTGCCGCACCACGGACAGCTGCTGGTGTTCTGGCTCGATCATCTGGCGCCGCCGCTCCAGGCTCATCGACCAGACGCTTTGGCCAAAAATCCCGTTCCACCACCAGTTGCCCGATCTTGGCGTGCAGCTTCTCAACATCCGCCTCGGCCGCCTTCGCGCTCTCCTGCGCCGCCGACTTGCCGGAGAACACCGCCGTCAGCCCTTCCATAGCCTGTCGCTTCCACTCGCCCACCATCGTCTGGTGAATGCCGTGCTTGGCCGCCAGCTGCGCCGTCGTCAGCTCACCTCGCAGCGCCTCCAGCGCCACCTTCGCCTTGAAATCCGCCGAATATCGCGTCCGCTTGCCCGTCATCCGGGCCCGTCCTTCTCGCAGGCGAACCGAGCTTAACCACCTGTCCGAGATCCGGGGACCATCTCAGTCTTTGTCTTCGCGGTCGAGGCAGAGTTGGAAGCCATGGACCGCGAGCGGGTGGGCCTACACCGCCGTGGCCGCAAGCCGGACCCCGCGCTGCGGCGGCGCCTGATCGGGCTGATCTGGACACTGACCTTCGGCGGCCTGCAGTGGCGCGTTGCCGGTTGGCTCTCGGGTATTCCCTTCACCACCCTGCACAGCAGCTTCGCGCGCTGGACCCGCCTGGGCCTATGGCGTCGGCTGGCCGCCGTCTCGCGCTCGATTGGCGCCTGGCCCGCGGCGATGAGGTGCTGCCCTCGGCGGTGGTAGCCGACAGCCGTTCGCTCCGCTCGGCCCCGACCGCTTGGGTGCGCGGCATTGATGGCGGCAAATTGGTCAAAGGCGTGAAGCTGTTTGTCGTCTGCGACAAGCACGGCTCGCTGCTCGATCTCGAACTGCAGCCCGCCAACACGGACGACCGCACGCGCGTCCTGCCGATGCTGCCGCGACTGTCCGCGCTCGGCTTCCAAGGTAACCTTCTTGGCGACAGCGGCTTCAAGGGCGCGCCCTTCGCCGCGGCAGCGCTCGAGCATGACATCCACGTCTCTATCTCGCCGGGCGGCACGCGCGACGGGCGATTTCTGCCAAACGGAATCAGGTGGGTGGTGGAGCGGCTGTTTGCCTGGCTCAGCCGCTACCGGCGGCTCAACATCGTGTACAACCGCGCCGCCGACCTCTTTGCCGGGCACGTCTGGATTGCGATGATCTCCATCATCGCGCGTCGACTCGTCGCCCAAATCCGGGCGCAGCAGGGCTTTTAATCGCGTACAGCTTCTTATCCAAGCCGCCAAACTGTCCAGCGAATGAAGACCACCTCAGCCGGGGCTAGCTCAAAAGCCCGACGAGTTACGTAGCCTCAGCACCAAGGTTGGCGGCAGGACCATGACGAGGCCACCACCTTGTTGTTCGGGCCGCAATCTTGTGGTCCATTTCACGATCAGTGGCTCGATTGAAGGGCATCGTTGAAATGGTCGGTAACAATGGCGTCAAAGTGATTTGAGAGCTCGTCCACAATCTCATTGCGCTAGGAGTCCACCTCGATGACCCGCCGCCTTTACCGCCGCGCTCTTGGCGCTATCGCCACCGCGACAACACTTGGTGCGTGCTCGACTACGCTTGAGGTGCATCCGATCCTGGCGACTGCATATGGCAGCGGGTCGCCGATGCAAGGCTGGGACTACAGCCTGCCTTTTGTGCAATACGAGATAATCGTGACACATCGGCTGCGCGGCTGCGTCGACGTCCCGGTCATCGCCACCATTGTCAGCGCTACTCCGCGTTATCTGGAAGATCCCGTCCACCGCTACGCCATAGACCACACCAGTCTATCGCACGCGTTTAAAACATCCGAGCTTGCCATCGAGCGGCATCCGAATGGTATGCTACAGCGGATAGGGGCTAAGGCAGACGATCGGACGGACGCGGTCCTGGTCAACACCGCGACCGCCGTGATTCAGACAGCGATCACCATTGCACGCCTAACCTCTGGCGTACCCTCGCTGCCGAGGGAGCGCGCTGCTCCTCGCCGCGAGACCACGCCCGCATGTACGCAGGCCGCCAAGACGGCCTTGTTTAATATGCAACGAACACAGACAGCGCTCGAACGGGCCGCTAACCAGCTTCAGGAGGCTACAAGTAGATGGAACGCTGTGCGCGAAGCCGTCACGTTGGTCGGCACGCGCGCGGACGCTGCTACCCAGCGAGCCCTGATGGATACGGCCCAAGCACTTGCAGGGGCGAAGTTAGCGCAAGAGCGTGCGAGCACGGCTCACGTAAATGCACTCGATGCACTGACGGAAACGCGGACGCTCTATTGGCCGCCTAACGGCAGCACGTTTGCCGGGAAGCTGGAAGGATCCGAGCTCTCGGACGCCAAGCTGCAGATGTGGACCACAGGCAGTTTAATGCCCACTGGTACAGAGGTAAGTGTTCGGATCGAACGGGTACCACCCGAGCAGCACCAGTCTAGCAATGCTGCAGATGGATCAGCGGCAGCTTCGCCTGGGCGCGGGATAAGGTACCGTACGCCCTTGACCGGTGTGCTCGCTGCGACGGTTGGCAGCGCCACTGAAGCGAAGCTCCTTGCTCAGGGAGCAGTTCCTCAACTCGGCCAGATGATGGTGCTGCCGTTCACCAACGGCGCATTCCAGCAGAACAGCCTGTCAGCGACCTTCGCCGAGGATGGTAAGTTAGTGACCGCCAGCTACGGCGAGCTGGCGAGCCGCGCCGAACGGGCCAGCTCTGCCGCTGCTCAGCTGGCGTCGATGGGCCCCCAGGCGGTCGCTGACATCGCAGGCGCACGCAATTTCGGTGCACAGCAGGCGACAGCGCAAATCCGTGCGGAACGCGAGGTACTGCAAGCAGAGCAGGAACGACGCGTAGCGCGCGCGGCACTCGCTATCTCGCCTGAAGACCCATCAGAAAGACGGCGCAGGTTGCTCGAAGCGGACACGGCGCTTAAGAACGCAGAACGCCTCAACGTTGAGGCTGACATTGCACTACGAGAAGGTCAGCAGCGCATGGCAAGCGTGCCATCGGTAACTCGGTAGTCGCCTATGGCCAGGAAGCTATGCCTTCTCGCCAAGTACGTAGGCGAGCCCTTGCCGAAAATACCGCGGCCAGCCCCTTCATGGCTTGCCGCTTCCACTCGCCCACCATCGTTTGGTGAAGGCGCAGTTCGACTTGGGTGTGGGGACGCGCAAATCTGACGACGGCTGACTATATCATGTTCTATGTCCAGCCTCGACTCTCGTCGTCTCAGCCATCTTGAAACCGCGATCCGGGGTACGCGTCGTGTCGGCCACACGGAAATCAGCTCTTGACGTTGGTCGGTATGCTTCGGGTGCGGTGGTCAGCTACACCGTGCGTTCGCGCCAGTAGCCGCGGATGGTGCGGACGGCCTCGGGGATGTGGTGGTAGGCCTGTGCGGCATGCGCCAGCTTGTCTGGCTGGCCCTGGAGTAGACGCTCGACTTCCTCAGTGGCGTCGCAGGTGATGATGGGCAGCATGAGGCCGACGAGGTCCTCGCGCTCGAGCATGGGCCGCCAAGCTGCTGGCCAGCGCTTAACCGCGAACATGAAGCCGGCGGCCCAGGGCTGGGCGATAACGGTGCCGTCGTCGGTGCGCAGATAGAGCGGCTGCC
>NZ_JQKB01000047.1 GCF_000745835.1 Belnapia moabensis DSM 16746
TGGGGATGGACCATGCCGGCACTGATGATCCGCGAAGACATGCCGCCTGGTGAGTTGCGTCGATTGGCGAAAGCGGAGCGAGATCTGCGGGAGGCGCGACGCCTGCTGGCGATTGCGGCGGCCCTTGAGGGTCTGAGCCGCGAGGTGGCGGCCCGCATTGCCGGCATGGCCCGGCAGACGCTGCGGGACTGGGTTATCCGCTACAACCGGGGCGGGCTGGCTCTTTCCTTAAGCTTGGCCATTCTGGCTTCTCCCTATTGACCCCAGGCTCAGCCCACAAACCGTAGGTGGGCTGCCGGGCAGGAGCATCATACTGGGCACAAGGGCCTTCACGGGGAAAAGGGAGCCGGTTCAATGCCTTGCCTGCCAAGCAAGGACTTGTGCGGACGTTGGCGGACGCACACGGATGTCAGCGGAAAGTTGAAAATGGCGGAGGGGGTGCAGCTGTTCACAAACGGCCTCCCGCAGATTTCCGCGCGGCTTCTATGGCGTCTGGAGGGGCTGCGCGAGCCAGAGCGAAAAGTAGCGTAGCCCAGCGAACCAGAGCGCAACTGGCGGACAGGGTGGGATTCGAACCCACGATACGCTTTTGACGTATACGCACTTTCCAGGCGCGCGCCTTCGACCGCTCGGCCACCTGTCCGGAGGGCAAGCCTCGATCCGGTCCTGACCGGACCGGCGTCGCTTGCCCAACTCAGCAAGATCCCTAGATTAGGTCACGAACCCGCTCCAGGGCGGCGGACCATAATCAGGCGGCCGGCGCGGGGCAAGCGGCTACGTGTCGCTTTCCGCATATGGGTTGGTCGTGCCGCGGAGCTGCAACCGGATGGGCACGCCAGGCATGGCGAAGGCCTCGCGGAAGCCATTCACCAGGTAGCGGCGGTAGTCCTCGGGCAGTTGCTCGGCACGGGTGCCGAAGACCACAACGGTCGGCGGCCGGGCCTTCGGCATCGTGGCGTAGCGTAGCTTGATCCGCCGCCCCTCGGAGAGCGGCGGCGGGTGGCGGGTCAGCATCGCCTCGAACCAGCGGTTCAGCTCGCCGGTCGGGATGCGGCGGTTCCAATGGCCATAGGCCTCGCGCACCGCCGGCATCAGCTTCTCGACCCCGCGGCCGGTCTGGGCCGAGAGCGGCACCACGGTGATGCCGCGCATCTGGGCGAGGCTCGCCGTCAGCACATCCTCGATGCGGCGGCGGGCGGCGGCGCGGTCCTCCACCGCATCCCACTTGTTCAGCGCGATGACCACGGCCCGCCCCTCGCGCTCGGCCAGGCGGGCGAGGCGCAGCTCCTGCTCCTCCATCCCCAGCAGGGCGTCAATGACGAGGATGGCGACCTCGCATTCCTTCAACGCGGCGATGGAGGCGGCGGCCGACATTTTTTCCAGCGCCTGCTCGATGCGGGCCTTCTTGCGGAGGCCGGCGGTATCGACGAGGCGGACGAGGGCGCCGGTCTCGTCCCGCCATTCGACGGCGACGGAATCGCGGGTCAGCCCGGGCTCCGGCCCAGTGATCATCCGCTCCTGGCCGAGCAGGGCGTTCAGCAGGGTCGATTTCCCGGCATTGGGGCGGCCGATGATGGCGAGGCGGAGGGGGCGGTCCGGATCCTCCTTCTCCTCGGCTTCGGCGGGGAGGTGCTCGCGGATGGCGTCGTGCAGCTCGCCCATGCCGTCGCCATGCTCGGCGGAGATCGCCACCGGGTCGCCGAGGCCGAGCTCATAGGCCTCGAAGGCGGCCTGGCCGCCGAAGCGGCCCTCCGTCTTGTTCGCCACCAGAATGACCGGCACCGATTGGCGGCGCAGCCAAGTGGCGAAAGCGCGGTCGGCCGGGGTCAGACCGGTCCGCGCGTCCATGACGAAGAGGGCGAGGTCCGCCTCGCGCAGCGCTGCCTCGGAGCTGGCGCGCATACGGCCCTGGATGGTCTCGGGCGCCGCCTCCTCGAGGCCGGCGGTGTCCAGCAGGCGGACATCGCGGCCGGCGATGCGGGCCTCGGCCTCCTTGCGGTCGCGGGTGACGCCTGGGGTGTCATCCACGATGGCGATCTTCCGGCCGACCAGCCGGTTGAAGAGGCTCGACTTGCCGACATTCGGGCGGCCGAGGATGACGATGGTGGGGAGCATGGCTGCTCCTAACGCATCGGGCGCCGAATGTCCCCCTCTCAGGCGCCCTGGAGCGCCGCCACCACCGCATCTTCCGTCAGGACATACATGACGCCGCCGGCGATGGCCGGGGGCAGCATGACGCCGTCCGGCAGGCGAACCCGGCCGGCGATCTCGCCGTTCGACGGATCGACCTCCACCAGCTGCGCATTGCTGCCGGCGACCAGCAGCCGTCCGCCGGCAAGTACCGGGGCGGCCCATTGGATGGGGTCCCGCCGCCGCCTCTCGTCCTTAAAGCGTTGCAGGCTGGTGATCCAGCGCACCCGCCCGTCGTCGCGGCCGAGGCAGGCGATTTCGGCCCCCGTCGTCAGCAGGAACACCCAGTCGCCCGCTATCCAGGGCGTCTCCGCCGCCGCCACGTCCCGCTCCCAAAGCCGCCGGCCGGAGCGCAGGTCGAGGGCGATGGTGATGCCGCCGAGGCCGCTGGCGAAGACCCGGGCGCGGTCGATCACCGGCAGGGCGGTGATGGCGGCGATGTCGGCCAGGCCGCCGCCATTGGCCGAGCTCAGCGTCTCGCTCCATTGCGCGCGGCCGTCGCTCGCCCGGATCGCCGCCAGCTCGCCGGAGCCGAAGCCGGCGACAACCGTCTCGCCCTCCACCGCTGCGGCCGGCAGGCCGAGCGCCATGGTGACGGTCGGCTGGCCGCGATAGGTCCAGAGTGTCTTCCCGTCCTCGACCGAGAGGGCGAGCAGGTGGTTCTCGGTGGTCGTCACATAGGCGCGGCCATTGGCCACGGTCAGCGCCCCGCGCGCCGGGGCGGGCAGGTCGACCCGCCAGCGCGGCTTGCCGTCGTTCGGGTCGAGCGCCATCGCCTCGGCCATGCCGGTGGCGAGGTAGAGCGTGCCGTTGTCGAAGGCGAGGGCGGTGCCGAGCGCGCCGTCGCGGTCCTTCTCCGGCCGGGTGTCGAAGGACCAGCGGCGGCGGCCGTCGAGCGCCGTCAGCGCCGTCACCGTCCCCAGCGCATCGGCCGCATAGACCGCGCCGCCGGCGACGATGGGCGGCGCCAGCAGCCGGCGGCGATAGGCGGTGCCGGTGCCGATGCCGGTCCGCCAGGCCTCGCCGAGGCGGAGGCCGAGAGCGGGGTGGCCCGGCGCATGGCCGATGGTGCCGCCGGCCTGGGGCCAGTCGGCATTCAGCATCGGCGGTGGCAGGGTGATGGCGGCTTGCGCGCCCTCGTCGATGTTCAGCGGGCGCTCGACGGCCAGCACCGGACGGCGCTCGCCGCGCAGCGGCACCTTCCGCTCGCCGAAGATGCCGTCGAAGGTGTCGGTGATCGACTCGCAGCCGGCCAGCAGGCCCACGCCGCCCAGCAGGGCGGCGCGTCGGGTGAAGGTGTTCCGCATCAGCCGCCGATCTCCGCGAGCACCTTGCGGGCCCGGTCGCGCACCCCCTGAGGGGCGGCCGGGTTGGTGGTCAGGCCGGTGAGCAATTGCTTCGCCTCCTCCGTCGCGCCGCGCTTCATGGCGGCCAGGGCCCGGATTTCCTGCACCGAGGCGCCCCAGGGGCCGGTGGCCAGGGGGGCGAGGCGGCTCTCGATCGCGGCCGGGTCGCCGCCATCGAGCGAATGCAGGCCCCACATGACCGTACCGAGGTCACGGTAGATCTGGTCGATCGCGCCGTCGCGGGCGACTTCTTCCCAAAGGGCGAGGGCCCCGGCGCGGTCGCCGGCCTCGGCCCTCAGCGCCGCGGCGCGGAGGCGGGCGAGCCCGCGATAGCCGGGCGGCGCCTCGGCGGCCATGGCGGCGAAGCGGTCGGCCGCAGCCTTGCCATCGGCGCCGGGCTCGGCGGCGGATTTGTTGACGGCCATGTAGACCTCGGCGGTCTGCGCGGCCTGGCGGGCCTGCCACCAGCGCCAGCCCTGCCACCCACCGACGCAGGCGACGGCCAGCAGCATCAACCCGGCCAGCAGCCCGCCATAGCGGGCCATCAGCCGCTTCATGCGCTCGGCGCGGAGGTCTTCCTCCACCTCGTCGAAGATGTCGGCCACGCGGTCCCTTCCCCGGAACAAGGGGCGGTGCATAGCAGCCTGTTGGCAGGGCGTTAAGTCCGCTGCGCATAGGCTGCCGGGCGATGCGATGGATGCTCCCCTTCTTCCTGATCCTGCTGGCGGGCTGCGAGTCGCTGACCATGGGCGCGGCCGTGACCGCGGGCTCGGTCGCCGTGATCGGGCGGTCGCCGGTGGATGCGGTGGTCTCGGCGGCGACGGGGCGGGATTGCTCCGTGGTGCGGCTGGACCGGGGGCAGGACTACTGCAAAGCGGCGGAGGCACCGCCGGCGCCGCCGCCCTATTGCACGCGGAGCCTCGGCCGCGTCGATTGCTGGACGGCACCGGTACCGGGCCGGCGAGGCGTGGCAGACGGGCCGGCGACCCTCAACTTGGCGCAGGAGGCCAACCGGACGCGGCGCTGGCCGGGACTCTGGTAGGCTGCGCGCTGGATCAGATCGCCACCCGCACCCCGAGCTCCACCACCCGGTCGGAGGGGATGCGGAAGAACTCCGTCGCCGGCACCGCATTGCGAGACATGAAGGTGTAGAGCCACTGTCGCCAGCGCGACATCTTCGGCACCACCGCCTGCACCAGCGTCTCCCGCCCGAGAAAGTAGCTGGACTGCATCGGGTCGAAGGCGACGCCCTCCTCGCGCAGGCTTTCCAGCTCGCGCGGGATGTGCGGGCTCTCCTGGAAGCCGTAGCGCAGGATCACCCGGTGGATGCCGGCGGCGAGCTCCTGCACCTCCCGCCGCCGCTCAGGCCCGACTTGCGGCACGTCCTCGTTCGTCACGGTGACGAAGAGCACCCGCTCATGCAGCACCTTGTTGTGCTTCAGGTTGTGCAGCAGCGCGCCAGGAACGTAGTCCGCCTGGCCCGTCATGAAGACGGCGATGCCGGGTACGCGGATGGTCCGGCTTTGCGGCAATCGGGCGAGGAAGCTCTTCAGCGGCAGGCTGTCCTGGCGGAAGCGGGCGAAGAGCAGCTGCCGGCCACGATACCAGGTGTTCATCAGCAGCATCAGCATGGCGCCGAGCACCAGCGGCACATAGCCGCCATCCGGAATCTTCAGCACGTTGGAGATGAAGAAGACCAGGTCGAGCGCCAGCAGCGGCCCGAAGACCGCAGTGACCAGGGCGATCGACCAGCCAAACTGCCGGTGGAAAACCAGCACGGCGAGGCCGGAGGTGCAGACGAAGGTGCCCGTCACCGCGATGCCATAGGCCGCCGCCAGGCTATCCGAACTCTTGAAGGCCAGCACCAGGATCAGCACACCGGCCAGCAGGGCGAAATTCACCTGCGGCAGGTAGATCTGCCCCTCCTCCGTCTCGCTCGTGTGCCGCACCTCGAGCCGCGGGCAGAAGCCGAGCTGGACGCATTGCCGAGCGATGGAATATGCACCGGAGATCATCGCCTGGCTGGCGATGATGGTCGCCATCGTCGCCAGGATCACCAGCGGCAGGCGCAGCCATTCCGGCGCCAGCAGGAAGAAGGGATTCTCCAGCGCCGCCGGCTCCGAGAGCAGCAGCGCTCCCTGGCCGAAGTAGTTGAGCGACAGGCAGGGCAGCACGAAGACCAGCCAGACCAGCTTGATCGGCCGTTTGCCGAAATGCCCCATATCCGCATAGAGCGCCTCCGCCCCCGTCACCGCCAGCACCACGCTGCCCATGGCGATGAAGGCCGCCAGCCGGTAGACGGCGCAGAAATGGATGGCATAGGTCGGCGAGAGGGCGACGAGCACCTCCGGCTCCCGCACGACTTCGATCAGCCCGAGCACCCCGATCGTGCCGAACCAGAGCGCGCAGACCGGCCCGAAGATCGCTCCCATGCTCCCCGTGCCGCGGTACTGGACGAGGAAGAGCGCGATCAGGATGACGATGGAAAGTGGGATCACCACGCCGTCGAAGCTGTCGGAGACGACCTTCAGCCCCTCCACCGCCGAAAGCACGGAGATGGCCGGGGTGATGATGCCGTCGCCGAAGAAGAGGCAGGCACCCGCCATGCCGACCAGCGCCACCCACCAGCGCCCGCGCTCCGTCCGGGCGCTGCGCTGGGCGAGGGCCATCAGCGCCAGGATGCCGCCTTCGCCCTTGTTGTCGGCCTGGAGAACGAAGACGACGTATTTCACCGTGACGGTGAGGATGAGCGACCAGAAGATCAGGCTGAGCAGCCCGAGCACCTCCCACCGCTCCACCCCATCGGCGGCGAAATGCAGGACGGAGGCTTTCAGCGCATAGAGCGGGCTGGTGCCGATATCGCCATAGACGACGCCGAGCACGCCCAGGATCATGGCGGGGGTCAGGGCGCGCCGTTGGCCGGCCTCGGAGGGAGCGTGCAAGGATTGGGGCCCGGGGGTTCAGGGGGGCGTAACGCATAGGCCCGGTCCCGGTTGGCATGCAAGGGCCGGCCCCGGAGCAGGTGGCCGGCCCGCCGGGGCTCAGTGCCCGCGGAGGATCTGGCTGAGGAAGGTCTTCAGCCGCTCGGTCTGCGGGTTCTCGAACAGGTGGTTCGGCGCGCCCATCTCGACGATCTCGCCGCGGTCCATGAACACCACCCGGTCCGCCACCTGCCGGGCGAAGCCCATCTCATGGGTGACGCAGATCATGGTCATGCCCGTCTCGGCAAGGCTGACCATGGTGTCGAGCACCTCCTTGATCATCTCCGGGTCGAGCGCCGAGGTCGGCTCGTCGAACAGCATGATCTTCGGCTTCATGCAGAGGGCGCGGGCGATGGCGACGCGCTGCTGCTGCCCACCCGAGAGCTGGCCCGGGTACTTCTTCGCCTGCTCCGGGATGCGCACCCGGGTCAGGTACTCCATCGCCAGCTCCTCCGCCTCCTTCTTCGGCATCCGGCGGACCCAGATCGGCGCCAGGGTGCAGTTCTCGAGGATGGTGAGGTGGGGGAAGAGGTTGAAGCTCTGGAAGACCATGCCGACCTCGCGGCGGATGTCGTCCAGCGCCTTCAGGTCGTCGGACAGCTCGATCCCGTTGACCAGGATCTTGCCCTCCTGATGCGTCTCGAGGCGGTTGATGCAGCGGATCATGGTGGACTTGCCGGAGCCCGAGGGCCCGCAGACCACCACCCGCTCGCCGAGCGCGACGTTGAGGGACACGTCGCGCAGGACATGCAGCGCGCCGAACCACTTGTTGACCTTGTCGAGCATGATGGCCGGCGGCGCATCCACCCGCGCGGCCGAGGCGATGTGGTCCAGGGTCTCGCTCATCGTTTGGTTCCCCTCAGCGTGCGCGGTGGCGGTTGAGCTCCGCCTCCAGGCCCTGGCTGTACTTGCTCATGGCGAAGCAGAAGATGAAGTAGATGGCGCCGACGGTCAGGTAGACCTCGATGCCGAAGCCCTGCCAGGCCGGCTCGATGATCGCTGTCTTGCCCGCGGTCAGCAGGTCGAAGATGCCGATGATGAGGACGAGGCTGGTGTCCTTGAAGAAGCCGATGAAGGTGTTCACCAGCGGCGGGATCACCAGGCGCAGCGCCTGCGGCAGGATGATGAAGCCGGTCTTCTGCCAATAGGAGAGGCCGAGCGCGTCCGCCGCCTCGTACTGCCCTTTGGAGAGGGATTGCAGCCCGCCGCGCACCACCTCGGCCAGGTAGGCGCCGGCGAAGAGGATGATGGCGATCTGCGCCCGCAGCAGCTTGTCGATGTTCATCCCCTCGGGGAGGAAGAGCGGGAACATCACGCTGGCCATGAAGAGCAGGCTGATGAGGGGCACGCCGCGGATCAGCTCGACATAGATCACGCAGAGCGCCTTGATCGCCGGCAGTTTCGACCGCCGTCCGAGCGCCACGAGGATGGCGAGCGGGAAGGCAAGGGCAAGGCCGAAGGTCGCCAGGATCAGGGTGATGACGAGCCCGCCCCAGCGCTCCTGCGGCACATAGGTGAGGCCGAGCACGCCGCCCCACATCAGCACGCCGATCAGCGTCAGCACGCCGACCCAGATCAGCGCCAGCTCCTTCCGCCAGAAGCGTCGCATGGCGGAGACGATGTAGAGGCCGACAAAGAGCGCGATGCAGAGCGCCGGGCGCCAGTGCTCCTCATAGGGGTAGGTGCCGAAGAGGATGAAGCGGTGCTTCTCCGTGATCACCGCCCAGCAGGCGCCGGTGCCGCGCAGGTCGCGGCAGGCCTGGGTCTGGTTGTTCGGCACCGACCAGACCGCGTTGATGAAGGCCCAGTCGACGAAGCCGATCGCCCAGCGGACGATCAGATAGGCCAGCAGCAGGGTGACGGCGGTCGAAAGCCAGCCGGAGAAGAGGTTGGCCCGCATCCAGCCGACGAAGCCGACTTGGGAGATCGGCGCGCTGCGCGGCGCCGCCTCGGCGACCTTGGCGCTGGCGTTGAGGGTGATGTCGCTCATGGCTCAGCGCTCCACCAGCGCGATGCGCGCATTGTACCAGTTCATGAAGAGGCTGATCGACAGGCTGATCGAGAGATAGACCAGCATGATGATGGCGATGCCCTCGATCGCCTGGCCGGTCTGGTTCAGCGTCGTGTTGGCGATCGAGACGATGTCCTGGTAGCCGATCGCGACGGCCAGCGAGCTGTTCTTGGTGATGTTGAGGTACTGGCTCGTCATCGGCGGGATGATGACGCGCAGCGCCTGCGGCAGCACCACCTGCTTCAGCACCTGGCCGGAGCGGAGGCCGAGCGCCTGCGCCGCCTCCCACTGGCCATGCGGCACGGCGAGGATACCGGCGCGCACGATCTCGGCGATGAAGCCGGCCGTGTAGGTGGTCAGCCCCAGCAGCAGGGCGAAGTACTCGGGGCTCATGTTGAGCCCGCCCCGGAAGTTGAAGCCGCGCAGTTCCGGCCAGTCGACCGTCCAGGGCGCGCCGGCCGCGGCCCAGATGGCCACCGGCAGCACGAGGAGGCAGCCGAGCGCCACCGGCCAGACCGGCCGCGGCTTGCCGTCGAGGATGCGCTTGCGGATGGCGTCGCGCCGGTAGAACCAGGTGAAGAGGGCGCCGAGGGCGAAGGCGAGCAGCGCATAGGAATGCGCGTCCTGCCACTCGATCCAGGGCAGCTTGAGGCCGCGGTTGGAGAGGAAGACGCCGCCCACCGGATGCAGCGCCTGGCGCGGACCGGGCAGGCCCTGGAGGATGGCGTACCAGAAGAGCAGCTGCAGCAGCAGCGGCAGGTCGCGGATCACCTCGATATAGACGCCGGCGATCTTGGAGAGCAGCCAGTTCTTCGACAGGCGCGCGATGCCGATCAGCGTGCCGAAGATGGTCGCGAGCACGATGCCGACGATGGCGACCTTCAGCGTATTCAGCAGGCCGATGAGAAGGGCGCGGAAATAGGTGTCGGTCGGGCTGTAGGGGATGAGGTTCTCGGCGATCGGCAGCCCCGCCTCGCGGCCGAGGAAGCCGAAGCCGGTGGCGATGCGCCGGACCTCGAGGTTGTGCACGGTGTTCGACCAGAGCCACCAGACGATGGCGCCGACGATGCCGACGACGAGGATCTGCCAGACGATGGCGCGGACCCGCTCGTCGGACCAGGAGAGCCGCAGCGGCCGCCGGGGCGGGGCGCGCAGCGAACGCGGGTCGATGGTGGTCTGGGACATGGCGCCCTCTCGCTCCAGGCCGAAGGCGGGGCCGGCCCTGTGGCCGACCCCTGTTGGGATCAGCGGAAGGGCGGCGAGTATTGCAGCCCGCCGGTGGTCGTCCAGAGCGCATTGGGCCCGCGCTGGATGCCGATCGGCTTCAGCGAGCGGTCGAACACCTCGCCATAATTGCCGACCGCCTTAAGGACGTTCACGGCCCAGAGGTTGTCAAGGCCGAGCATCTTGCCGAGCTCGCCGTTCTTGCCGAGCATACGCTGCACCTCCGGCCGCGGGTCGTTCGCCATCCGGTCGAGATTCGCCTGGGTGATGCCGAACTCCTCGGCGCTCAGCAGCAGGTAATGCGTCCAGCGCACGATGTCGGCGAAGCGCGCATCGCCCTGCCGCACGCCGACAGCCAGCGGCTCCTTGCTGATGACCTCGGGCAGGATGAGGTAGTCGTCGGGCTTCGGCTGGGCCGAGCGCGTGGCGGCGAGGCCGGAGACGTCGGTGGTGTAGGCATCGCAGCGCCCGGCAACGAAGGCGGCGACGAGCTCCTCCAGCCGCTCGATGACGACCGGGGTGAAGCGGATGCGGTTGGCCCGCGCCCAGTCGGAGAGGTTCTGCTCGGTCGTGGTGCCGGGCTGGACGCAGATGGTGGCGCCCTCCAGCTCCTTCGCCGACTTCACGCCGAGGGCGGTCTTCACCATGAAGCCCTGGCCGTCATAGAAATTGGTGGCGGCGAAGTCGAGGCCGAGCGCGGTGTCGCGCGAGAGCGTCCAGGTCGTGTTGCGGGCGAGGACATCGACCTCGCCCGATTGCAGGGCGGTGAAGCGCACCTGGGCGGTGGTCGGCACGTAGCGCACCTTGTTCGGATCGCCGAAGATGGCAGCCGAGATGGCGCGGCAATAGTCCACGTCGAAGCCACGCCAGACGCCCTGGCTGTCAGGCTGGGCGAAGCCGGCAAGGCCGGTGTTCACGCCGCAGATCAACTGCCCGCGGGCGCGGACGGCATCAAGCGTATTGGCCGGCGCCTGCTGTGCCTGAGCGAGGCCAGGCACGGCCAGCGTCAGGCCCAGGGCTGCCATGCCCAGAGCACGTTTCAAGAAAAGCCCGAAATGGGGCATCAACTCCGTCTCCCGTTCTGGACGCCCCTGTCCGGGGGCAAGTCCCTGTCCCTGCTTGTCCAGCAAATGCTGCGCCACGGAGCGTTGTCGAGGCAACGCCCTATCGCCCTCCGCATCGCCGGACTGCGGCCGATAGCAGAGCGTCATGGAATTGCGAAGCAATCGGTTAAGCTTTACCGGCTCGCGAGGCGTATTTTGCCCAAAATCCAGGCGCCGGCCTAATTGGCGGACGAATCAACCGGCGGCTGGTGCCGCCGGCAGGGTGAGGCGCAACCCGTCCGGGGCCATCTCGGCCGTGCCGCCGCTGGTGCGGGCGAGGGCGGCCAGGGCGTCAAGGCCGGGCAGCGCCATCCCTTCCGGATGTTGGACGGCCAGCGCCACGCCGCCGTCCCGTAACTCGAGCAACATGCGGAGGGCACCGCCGCGCGGCATGGCCTCCGTCGCCTGCTGCGCCATCGCCAGCAGCGCATCCTCGAAGGCGGCGCGGTCCAGCAGAACCGGCGGGTCCTCCTCCGGCAGTTCGAGCTGGAAGGCGCCGCCGGTCGGCAGCAGGAGCGTCAGCAGCGGCTGCGCGGCGCGGAGGATATCCGACATCCTGAGCGCCGCGGTCTGCCCGACGGGCCGGCGCAGCAGGCTGAGGATGGCGCGGGTCGTGCCCTCCAGCCGCTTCGCCGCCTCCTGGATGCGGTCGAGCTGGCGCTGCGGCCCGCCGGGGGCGGCGGTGCGCTTCAGCAGCTCGAGATTGGCGAAAACGACGGTCAGCAGGTTGTTGATGTCGTGCTGCACCGGCCGCGCCAGGGTGGCGACGCTGGTGAGGCGCTTCGCCTGGATCTCGGTGGCCGAATCGGCTTGGTTGGGGGTCTCGCCCGTCATGAGGCGTGATGTATCGCGGTTATCCCGCGGCTGCATCCCTTTATTAAGACAGGGACTCGGCCACCTCGCGGAACAGCCGGGCGGGGAGGGTGCCGCCGCGGACATCGTCCATCGGCCGGGCATCGTCATTGCCGAGCCAGACGCCGATCACCTGCCCGCCGACCATGCCGATGAACCAGGCATCGCGTGAATCCTGGGTCGTCCCGGTCTTGCCGGCGACGCTGCGGCCGGGCACGGCGGCGGCGCGGCCGCTGCCGCGGGCGACCACGGCCTCCAGCATCCGGCGCAGCTCGGCGGTGTGTTCGGCGGCGACGGCACGGCGCGCCGCGGCGCGGACCATCGGCAGGGGGCGGCCGGCGGCACTCGCCGAGGCGATGCCGAAGGGGGTGACGCGCATCCCGCCATTGGCGATCGCGGCATAGCCGGCGGCGAGGTCGAGCAGGTTGACCTCGCCGGTGCCGAGGGCGAGCGACGCATCCTTCGGGAAGCGGCCCTCGATGCCGAGGCGGGCGGCCATCTCCATGGCGCCCCGCGGTCCGCCGGCGCGGTAGAGGACGCGCACCGCGGCGGTGTTGACGGAGTTGGCCAGCGCCTCCTCCATCGTGATCTCGCCGCGGGCGCGCCAAGCGCCGTTGCCGGGCGACCAGCCGCCGAGATTGAGCGGCAGGTCGGACACGGCATCGTCCGGCCGCATCCCCTGCTCCAGCGCCGCGAGGTAGTAGATGGGCTTGAAGGCGGAGCCGGGCTGGCGACGCGCATCGGTCGCGCGGTTGAACTGGCTGGCGTGGTAGTCCCGCCCACCGGCCATGGCGCGGACGGCGCCGCTCGCGGCATCGAGGACGAGGACGGCGCCCTGGGAGACGCCGGCCCGGGCGCCCGGGCCGGCGAGCAGGGCTTCGAGCCGGGCTTCGACCGCCGCCTGCAGGCGGGTGTCGAGCGTGGCGCGGAGCGTGAGGTCGGCGTTGCCGGGGAAGCTCTCGCCCAGGTTCTCGAGCGCCCAGTCGGCGAACCAGCCGGCCTGGCCGGAGCGCGGCGGCGGCAGGCGCATGCGGGCGAGCTCGGCCTCCATCTGCGCACTCGTGATGGCGCGGGTGGCGACCATCGCCTCCAGCACCTCGGAGGCGCGGGCGACGGCGAGGTCGGGCGAGGCGCGCGGGTTGAGGCGGGAGGGCGCCTTCGGCAGGCCCGCCAGCAGGGCGGATTGCCAGAGCTGCAGGCGCCGCGCGGGCAGGTTGAAGAAGAGCCGCGCGGCGGCATCCACCCCATAGGCGCCGGCGCCGAGATAGACGCGGTTGAGGTAGATCTCCAGCAGCTGGTCCTTGCTGAAGCGGCGCTCCAGCCAGAGGGCCAGCAGGGCCTCCTGCACCTTGCGGCGGAAATTCCGCTCCGGCGTCAGGAAGAGGTTCTTGGCGAGCTGCTGGGTGAGGGTGGAGCCGCCCTGCACCACCTCGCCTGCGCGCCAATTGGCATGGGCGGCGCGGGCCATGCCCCAGAGATCGATGCCGGGATGGCTGCGGAAGCGGCGGTCCTCAATGGCCATCAGCGCGGCCGGGAGATGGGCAGGCAGGTCGCGCAGGCGGACGACCTCGCCATAGAGGTCGCCCTGGTTGGCCAGTACCGTGCCATCCCCCGCCAGCAGGGTGACGGCGGGGCGGCGGGTGGCGGCAGGCAGGCTGTCGGGCCGCGGCAGGTCCCAGGCGAAGACCAGCAGCAGCAGGGCGAGGGCGACGGTGCCCCAGATGCCGATCAGCAGCGGCCAGCGCAGCCAGCGCCAGCCGCCGCGGCGGGCCGCGCGGGCAGGGCTGGGGGGAGCTGCGGGGGCCGGGCGGACGCTGGCCGCGGGCGGGGGGGGCCGGCGCGGGCGCTTCCGGGCAGCCTGCGCCGGTGGCATGCGGGTTTATAGACCTGTGGGGTGGACCGGATAAAGGCTCGTGGCGCCGGGTTTGAATTTTTGAGGCGGACCGCTGCCAAGCCTTTGAAGAGCTTCGGTTCTTAAGGGAAATTTTAGATTTTAGGAGTTTAGTGGGGTGGAGCGCGGGCGCAGCGCAGGTGGCGATGCGCAGACTATAGTCCTATAGGCGACGAAACGGAAGGGCGTTCATTTCGTTTTGAGTTTGCAATTTTATGCTGCGCCGTCCATGGTTTCGCCTCATGAGATTGTGTCTCGATCTTGTCACAACTCAAGGTAGAAAGGCATCTCAAGAGCAAGAATCCCGGGGAGCGCACAGCAATGTCGCACACAGCCAGACTGCCGCAATTCGCCATGCCGCGTCCGGCCGACCTGGCCGCCGCTCCTCGAGGGCCGCTTCATCCGCGCCTCAAGCAGGCCCGGTTGGAGGCCGGGGTGACCCTGGCGCAGATGGGCCGCGCCCTCGGCGTCAGCCCGCAGCAGATCCTGAAATACGAGACCGGGCAGAACCGCCTCTGCGCCTCGCGCCTGCCCTCCTGGGCGATGACCTGCGGGGTAACGGTGGACGATCTGCTCGGCCAGGGCGTCGAGGCGCCGCCGGGGACGCTCGGCGAGGGGGTGGACAGCCTGGTGCGGGCCTTCATCTCCATTGCCGATGCCGGGGTGCGGCGGGCGCTGGTGGAGACCGCCAAGGCGCTGGCCGAGGCGGATCGGCAGCGGCGGGCGGGATCCTAGAGTGCTTGCGATGCGCCGAGGCGAACGGCGAGCGCTCCAGCCATTTGCTTGATCGGGGAAACTCCGCAGGACGCAACCACGCAGCGTCCTGGATGGGCGTCCCGGGACCCAGGCAAACGAAAGGGCGCCCGAGGGCGCCCTGCCGTGACATCCGGGGCCTTAGGCCCTGGGCTCAGCCACCCTGGCCAGTGAGGCGGCCGGCGAGGGTCGGGCTGGCCTCGGTGGCGGGGACGAGGACGAGGGCCTGCTCGCGGCCGCCGCCGACCAGGCGGGTGACGTAGCCGGTCTCGCCCTGGGTCGTGGTCGGGCCGGAATAGGCCAGGCTGCGATTGGTGGCCTCGCCGGTGATGCGGGCATAGCCGCCGCCGACGACATTCCGGCTCGGCTCCGCGTATTCGACGCGGGGGCCACCATCGGCACCGCCGCCGATCAGGCGGGGGCCGGCATCCTGGGCTTGGGCGGCACCGGCTGCGGCAAGAGCAATCACTGAAGCAAATACAGTATGGCGGATCATGGTCTGTCTTCCTGTCTGGGAGACGGGTGGAGGGGATCGGAAATCCCCGTCGGCCTCGTCTGTTGACGGGAAGATGGCCCCTTCGGCCGCGGCGGGCCAATGCGGAAGCCGGATAGGGTCCATCCATCGGATGGATGAGGCCGGGGGCTGCGCTCCGCTTAGATCGTGGGCAGGGAGGATGCCATGCCGCGTTCCGTGACCCCTGATCTCGAGGCCGCCATCGACCGCTACTGCGCCGCTTTCGGCCGCGACGCGTTGCCCTGCCTGTTCCACGCGATGCGGGACGGGGGCGAGGCGGTGGCGGCCGCCATGCTCGACCATGCGGTCAGGGCCGGGCGGCCGCTCGCCTATGCGGCGGTGGCCGCGGCGCTCGGCGCCGTGCCGGCGCTCGGCGGGGCGCTGTAGCCGGCGGCCGGAGAGATTCGCCGGGTCGCGCCGGGGCCGCCATCACCCGCATTTCGGAGTCGCAGGCATGCGGCCCGACGGAGAGGGAGATGACCGTCCGCCGCACCGGCTCGGCACCCTTCCGCGGGAGAGGAGCGTCATCTCGCAACCTTCAGCAGGGCGAGGCGCGACCGGCAGCGGCCGTCAACCACCCGGCCGTTCGCCGGCACGGCGATGCCGGTGGCGGGGAGGAGGATGGCGGAGGCCGAGAACCGGCCGCGCCAGCGGGCGATGGTGGCCTTCGGCGCCAGGGAAGGTCGGGGAAGGCGGCAGCGACGGGTTCAAGGCTCAAGCGGATCATTCCCGGATGCGGCAGCCTTCGGAATGGTCCGATTCCGCAACATGAAGGTTGCGGCTTCGAGCGATCTGGCGCGGGCGGCGGGGCGGGGGCAGGATCGGCCCATCACCTGGGAAGGAACCGCCATGACCGAGCGCTGGCAGCCGAGCGAACGCTATCCGGACCCGTCGATCGTCGCCCTCGACCCTGCCTTCAAGAAGTATCACCTGGCCCTCTCGGCGGTGGAGCGGCTGTGGACCGGCTCGCGCTGGGGCGAGGGGCCGGTCTGGCTCGGCGACATGCGCTGCCTGCTGTGGTCGGATATCCCCAATAACCGCGTGCTGAAATGGGACGAGGCGACGGGACAGGTCTGCGACTGGCAGCGGCCCTCGAACAACGCCAACGGGCACACGCGCGACCGCGAGGGGCGCATCGTCGCCTGCGAGCATGCCGGGCGGCGCGTGGTGCGCTTCGAGCATGACGGCAGCACGACGGTGCTGGCCGACAGTTACCAGGGTAAGCGGCTGAACAGCCCGAACGACGTGGTGGTGAAGTCCGACGGCTCGATCTGGTTCACCGATCCGCCCTTTGGCACCTATGCCTTCTACGAGGGCATCAAGACCGAGGCGGAACTGCCGCATACCAATATCTACCGCGTCGATGGGAAGACAGGGGCGATCACCTGCGTCGCGGACGACATCGACCATCCGAATGGGCTGGCCTTCAGCCCGGATGAGAGCCTGCTCTATGTCGTCGAGAGCCGGGGCTCGCCGCGCAACATCCTCGCCTATGACGTGGCGGGCGACAGCTTACGCAACCGGCGGGTCTTCATCGCCTGCGGGATGGAGGAGACGCCGGACGGGTTCCGCGTCGATGTGGACGGCAATCTCTGGTGCGGCTGGGGGATGACGCCGGAGCTGGATGGCGTGCGGGTGTTCAACAGCGCGGGCGCGCCGATCGGGCATATCCACCTGCCGGAGCGCTGCGCCAATCTCTGCTTCGGCGGGCGGCACCGGAACCGCCTGTTCATGTCGGCGGCGCAGTCGCTCTTTGCGCTCTACGTCAATACGCAGGGGGTGGCGGGGGGCTAGACTCCCTCGCCTTCGGGCCAGCCGTCCCGGTCGCGCAGCATCTGGACCGGGACCTGGAGGCAGAGGCTCTGCGCCGGCAGGACGTCGCGCCAGTCGGCGATGAGCTTGCGGTAGGCCTCGCCGACCGGGCGGATGCGGCGGTCGAGGTCGTAGAGGCCGAGCGGGTTGACGCGGCCGTTGCGTTCGCGGAGCGCGGTGTCCCAATCCACCTGGTCGGTGAGCGAGAACCAGGTGAAGCCGACGATCGGCACGCCGTCATTGCGGACGCGGAGCACGTTGGCCCATTGCTTCCAGAGCCACTGCACCGCCTCGTCGCCGCGCGGGCCTTGCTGCAGGTTGGTCTCGGTGTGCATCACCGGCAGGCGGTAGCGGTCGTGGTACTGCCGGGTGATGGTGGCGTAGCCGAAGATCTCGCCCGAGGCGCGGGTGCTGCCATCGGCGGAGACCAGGTGCTCGTTGGTGACGTAGTAGTCGTTGCCCATGATGCACCAGCGCTTCAGCCGGTGGACCATGAAGAAGCGGTATTCCTCACGCGTCATGCCGTTGTCGAGGAGATAGGCGTACATCTCCGAATCGACGCGGCGGCCGTAGTTGAGGTCGAGGGTGAGGAAGCGCTCGGCATTCTTCACCTCGGCAGGGCCGATGGCGGCGGGGCTGTCGGCGTGGAAGTATTCCGAGGATTCGCTCTGGATGAAGATGGCGTCGGGGCGGACCTCGAGGATGGCCTCCATCGCCAGGACATTGGCGCGGACGATATGCTTGAGGGCGGTGACGAAGCCGCGGTCGGTGGTGAGCTGCTCGTTCCACCAGCCGTAGCGGGCGGAAAAGACCGCGGTGATGAACATCTCGTTCACCGGGGTGTAGAGCTGCACCCAGGGGAAGCGCTCGGCGAAGGCGCGCGCATAGGCGGCGAAGGCGGCGGGGAAGTCGGGGTTCTGGAAGTCGCCGAGCCAGTCGGGCAGGCCGAAATGGCAGAGATCGACGATGGGGACGATCTTCAGCCGGCGCATCTCTGGGAAGACGGCATCGGCGTAGTCCCAGTCGTAGCGGTCGGGCGCATAGAGCGCGCGATGGAGCGGCGGGCCAATGCGGAGGAAGCCGCAGCCGGTCTCGGCGACCAGGGCGAGGTCCTCGCGCCAGCGGGCGTAGTGGCCGCATTCCTCCATCTGGTCGCGTCGGACGCGGCCGCCCTCGATGGTCGGGTCGCTGTTCTCGATGCCGGTGGCGAACATGAAGTAGGTCACGGCCTTGGCAACGCGTGGCGGGGTGGTTGGTTCGGGCCGTAACGATCTGTTTCATCCGGCGGCGCGGGCACTCGACAATTGGCGCGGGCGGGGCTTTGGTCCGGGGCGAATCAGCCCAGGAGCGCGCCATGCCCGTCATCAACCGCATCGCAGACTACGCCGCCGAGATGACGGCCTGGCGGCGGGACTTCCATCAGCACCCCGAACTCGGCTTCGAGGAGCGGCGGACCAGCGAGATCGTGGCGGCGAAGCTGGCGGAATGGGGGATCGAGGTGCATCGGGGCCTCGCCACCACGGGCGTCGTCGGCGTGCTGCGCAATGGAGGCAGCGGGCGGAGCATCGGCCTGCGCGCCGACATGGACTGCCTCGCCATGGACGAGGGGAGCGGGGTGCCGCATGCCTCGACCATTCCGGGGCGGATGCATGCCTGCGGGCATGACGGGCATACGGCGACGCTGCTGGGCGCCGCCAAGTACCTCACGGAGACACGGAATTTCGACGGCACCGTCACCTTCATCTTCCAGCCGGCCGAGGAGGGCGGCGGCGGCGGGCGGGTGATGGTGGAGGAGGGGCTGTTCGATCGCTTCCCCTGCGATGCCGTCTATGGAATCCACAATGCGCCGGATCTGCCGCTTGGCGAGTGCTCGGCGGGGACGGGGCCGATCATGGCGGCGTCGGATACCATCCGCATCACCGTGCGGGGCTTGGGCGGGCATGCCGCGAAGCCGCATATCGCCATCGACCCGGTGATGGTGGGGGCGCAGATCGTCGTCGGGCTGCAGGCGCTGGTGGCGCGGCGGGTCGATCCGCTGCACAACGCCGTTGTCAGCGTCACGCAATTCCATGCGGGGAGCGCGATGAATGTCATCCCCGAGGTGGCGGAGCTGGGCGGCACGGTGCGGACGCTGCTGCCGGAGGTGCGGGACGACATGGAGCGGCTGATCCCGCTGGTGGCGCGGAACACCGCGGCGGCGCATGAGGCCGAGGCGGAGGTGACCTACATCCGCAAGTATCCGGCGACGGTGAACCATGCCGGGGAGAGCGACCGCGCGGCGCGGGCGGCGGCGCGGGTGCTGGGCGATGCCAGGGTGCATCGCAACCTGCCGCCGGTGATGGGCGGCGAGGACTTCTCCTTCATGCTGCTGGAGCGGCCGGGGGCCTTCCTGTTCATGGGGCAAAAGGGAGCCGAGCGCGGCGGAGTGCCGGTGCACCATCCGCGCTATGACTTCAACGACGACCTGCTGCCGATCGGGGCGAGCTACTTCGCCACGCTTGTGGAGCAGGAGTTGCCGCGGGGTTAGGCTTTCGGCTGCGGGCCGGCTTCGGGCGTCGTCGCCACGGAATGCTCGTTGGTGCGCTTGGCCTGCTTGGTGCGGGTCCATTGCCAGACGCCGAGTGCGGCGCCGACGATGAGCGTCATGGCGAAGAGCCAGACGACGAGGCTGTCGGAATCCATGCGGGTTCTCCGGGGCTTGCGGTACCCGGGCAGACGCGGCGGGCGGGGCGGCGGTTTCGCCGCTCCCGCCTGATATCACGCTTCCGTGCGGATAAGGCCGGGGACGAGGCTGTGGCGGTTGGCCTCGCGCAGGGCGGCCGCGGCGTCGTCGTAGAGGAAGGGCAGGGTGGCGTAGCGGGTGCCCTGCGTCACCGGCGTCGCCTCATGCAGCAGCGAGCAGGAGAAGACACAGGCGCCGCCCATCGGCGGGCGGTAGCGGCGCGGGCCGAATTCCGGGAACCACAGCTCGCCGCCCTCGAAGCCGTCATTGAGGTTGATGGTGACGGCGAAGCGGCGATGCGCGGTGCCCGCCGTGGTGTTGTCGCGGTGCGCGCGGAAATGCCCGCCCTCGGCAGCGTCGTAGCAGGCGACGATGTAGCGTTCGATCCGCGTGGCGCGGAACTGGAAGGCCTTCTGGATCTCCGGCACCAGGCGGCGCTGGATGCGGGCGCGGAGCTGGGCCTGGACCTGCGCGTCCTCGATCAGCAGGTCGCGGCGGACCTTGTGGTTGCGGTCGAGCCGGCCGACCGTGCGCGCCCCAACGGCCACCATGAAGCCGCTCTCCTCGCCGCCCTGGGCCTCGTAGAGGGCGATGAGGTGGCGGCAGAAATCGGGCTCCAGCACGCGGGGGAGGAGCAGGACGGGAGCGGGGGTCTCCTGGCCGGCATGCAGCGCGGGCGGCGGCAGGTGGGCGAGCCGGGCGAGAAGGGCGGGCAGCTCCGCCAGCGGGCCGCAGGCGATGACGCGCAGCAGGGGGTCGAGCAGGAAGGCGAGCGGGCGGTCGGCGGCGCCATAGGCGGCGGCGACCTCGCGGCCGGGATCGAGCATGGTGCGGAGGCCGGGGATGGCGTCGGGCAGCGCCTCGGCGAAGCCGGCGGCCGGGCTCAGCAGCATGGCGGTGGCGCGGCCGTCGTCCAGCAGCCCGGCGCGGCGGGCGGCGAGCAGCGCCTGGTAGGCCGCCTCCTGCTCCCCGGCGCCGGGGAAGGCCAGCACCACGTAGCGGCCGGCGATGGAGGCGAAGGCGAAGCGCGGGTTTCCGCTCTGCGCGGCATGGAACCAGGGCGCCGGGTCGCCAGGGAGGAGGCGGGGCGGGGCTGTCGCGGACATCCGGGGAGCATAGCGCATCCGAGCGCAAAATGAGCGTTACGGCCTCGCCACCTGGGCTTGCGGCGGGAAGGGCGCTACACAAGGGCCCGGACACCGAACAGTTGGAGACATACGGATGCGTCGTCGGGCCCTGCTTGTCACCATGGCGACGCTCGCTTGCCCCGCCGTCCTGCGGGCGCAGGGGCGGCAGGGGCCGCCGCATGAATGGGTCTTCGGCGCCTGGACGGGCGGGCTCTTCCCGCCGAACGATGCCGACACGCCCGCCTGCTTCGGCAGCCCGACGGTGGTCTTCACCAAGGACATCGTCATGCGCGCCAGCCTGCTCGACACGCCCTACCGGCAGCGGGTGATCGAGACGGTGGCCCTGCAGCCGAACGGCCTCGAATTCCGCTTCCTGCCGGCGGCGCCGACGGGCAGCGCCTTCGCCGGCCGCCTGCCGCCGGATATCGGCTTCGGCTGTGGCGGCAACCCGGACGTGCTGCGCATCGAGCGGCGCGGGCCGGACGAGATCGTCTTCACCGATTGCAGCGACTTCCCCGCGACGCTGCGGCGCTGCACGAGGCGGGGCTGATGCGCATCGCCCTGATCCATGCGCTGCGGCATTCGCCGCCGCCGATCGAGGCGGCCTTCCGGCGGGCCTGGCCGGAAGCCACGCTGATGAACCTGCTGGACGACAGCCTCTCGGCCGACCTGGCGCGGGCGGGGGCGCTGACGCCGGCGATGACGGAGCGCTTCCTCACCCTGTCGCGCTATGCGGCGGGGACGGGGGCGGATGCGATCCTCTTCACCTGCTCGGCCTTTGGTCCCTGCATCGAGGCGGTGGCGGCGGAGCGGGCGCCGATGCCGGTGCTGAAGCCGAACGAGGCGATGATCGAGGCGGCCGTCGCCGAGGCGCGGCGGGTCGCGGGTGGAAGGCGGCCGAGGATCGGGCTGCTGGCGAGCTTCCCGCTGACCTTGGAGACGATGCCGCCCGAGTTTCCCGGGGATGTCGAGGTGGTGACCTGCCTCGCCGAGGGGGCGCTCGCCGCGCTCGATGCGGGCGATGCCGAGGGGCATGACCGGCGGGCCGCCGAGGCGGCGAAGGCGCTGGCCGGTTGCGACGTGGTGGCGCTGGCGCAGTTCAGCCTGGCGCGGGCGGCGCCGCTGGTCGAGGCGGCGACGGGGCGGCCGGTCTTCACCACCCCCGACAGCGCGGTCGCCAAGCTGAGGCGGCTGCTGGCTGGCTGATGGCGGCGCGGGCCTGGGTGCGGCTGCCTTCCGGGCGGCGGCTCGACCTCCTTTCGCCGACGCCCTTCGACTGGACCGACGAGGACCTGGCGATCGGCCTGTCGCGGACCTTCCGCTGGGGCGGGCATTCGGTCTGGGCGGGGGCGCCGCTCTCGGTCGCGCAGCATTCGCTGGCGGTGCTGGCGTTGCGGCAGGGGAAGGCGCGGCTGAGCCCGGACCAGGCGCGGCGGGAGCTGCTGCACGATGCCGAGGAGGGGCTGCTCGGCTTCGATTGCATCTCGCCGCTGAAGCCCTTCCTCGGTGCCGGCTTCGCGGAATTGCAGGCGCGGCTGCAAGGGGTCGTCGCGCTGCGCTACGGGCTGCCCGCCTGGACCCCTGAGGAGAAACGCGTGCACAAGGCCTGCGACATTGCCCTCGCCGCGGCGGAGGCGGTGCATGTGGCGGGGTGGACGGCAGCCGAGGTGCGGGGGACGCTCGGCATCAAGGCGCGGGTGATGGCGGAGGACCCGCTGGCGGCCGCCTATGGCGGAGAGCCGTGGCGGCCCTGGGCGCCGGAGCTGGCGGCGGAGCGCTTCCTCACCGCGCTGGCGGGCCTGTGAGGGGCTTGCCGGCAAGCGCAACAATGCGACATCGGCGCGGCGCGCGGCACATCCTCGGTTGAAGGAGAGGATTGGGCGCGGCATGGTCGGGCGCCTGCCGGAAAGGATCGGAGTGAAGGCGCATAGCGAGGCCGGCCAATGAGCTTCGACCGCGGGACGGAGGCGCTCGACCTGGCCAGCGAGGCGCTGTTCCAGGCACTCGGCGACAACGCCTATGAGCTGGACCGCGAATTCCGCTTCCTGACCTTCAACGCGGGTTGCGTGGCCTATTACGGCCGGCCGGCCGAGGCGACGCTGGGGCGGCCGATCTGGGAGGTGCTGGACGGCGCGCGCGGCAGCTGGCTCGAGCCCTGGCTGCGCGAGGCGATGGCGACCCGGCGGCCGATGCGCGTCGAGCGCGAAGGCGTGGCCCGCCCGGACCGCTGGCTCGAGATCACCGCCTTCCCGACCGCCCGCGGCCTTGGCGTCGCCTTCCGCGACCGGACGGCGGAGCACCATGCAACCGAGGCGCTGCGGCAGAGCGAGGCGCGGCAGACCTTCCTGCTCGCGCTCGAGGAGCAACTGCGCGGCCTTGCCGATCCGGATGAGGCCATGGCCGCCGCGGCCGAGATGCTGGGCCGGCATCTCGACGCTGTGCGCGCCGGCTATGCCGAGGTGGATGCCGCGACCGGGATGCTGCGGGTGACCCGCGGCTGGACCGATGGGCGCATCCCGGTGCGCGCGGGAGAGCAGCGCCCGCTTGACGCCTTCGGCCCGGCCGCCGCGGCCGAGCTGCGCGCCGGGCGCGTGCTGGCGGTGGAGGACTGCCTCGCCGACCCGAGGACGACGGGTGAGGCGGTGGCGGCGACCTGGGCGGAGATCGGTGTCCGCGCGCTCCTGGTGGCGCCGCTGGTCAAGGCGGGGGCCCTCAACGGCTTCTTCTACGTCCATGAGATGGCGCCGCGGCGCTGGTCGGCGGCGGAGGCGGAACTCGTCCATGAGGTCGCCGAGCGTACCTGGGCGGCAGTCGAGTGGGCGCGGGCCGAGGCCGAACGGCGGGAGAGCGAGGCGCGGCTCGCCCTCGCCGCGGAGGCGGCCGGGCTCGGCATCTGGGACTGGGACCTGCTGACCAACCGCTTCGTCTATTCCCCGCGGGCCAAGGCGATCTGCGGCTTCGACCCGGCGCGGGAGCCGAGCTACGAGGACGTGTTGCGGGCGACGCATCCGGAGGATTTTCCCGAGACCTCGGCGGCGGCGCGGCGGGCCTTCGACCCGGCGCTGCGGGAGCGGCCGGTCTTCAACTATCGCGTGGTGCGGCCGGATGGCAGCCTGCGCCGCGTCATCGCGCATGGCCGGGCGCTGTTCGAGCGGATCGGCGGCGAGGAGCGGGCGGTGCGCTATGTCGGCACGCTGCAGGATGTCACCGAGGCCTGGGAGGCGGCGGAGGCCCTGCGCGAGAGCGAGGCGCGGCTGCGACTCGCGGTCGAGGCGGGGCAGATGGCGGTGTGGGAATACGACGTCGCCACCGACGAGGTCACGCGCTCGCCGGAGCTGAACCGGCTGCTCGGCTTCCCCGAGGATGCCACCCCCAGCATCGCCGAGATGCGGGCGCGCTACTGGCCGGGCGAGCAGGAGCGGCTGCAGGCGATCGGCCGGGCGGCGCTGGCCCGGGGCGAGCGGCATTTCGAGGCGGAGTACCGGTATCTCTGGCCCGATGGCTCGGTGCGCTGGCTGATGATGCGGGCGGAGATACGGTTCGGCACCGGGAAGGCACCAAGCAAGGTCGTCGGCGTGGTGCTCGATGTCAGCGCGCGTAAGGCGGCGGAGGAGCGCCAGGTCCTGCTGATGCGGGAGGTCGACCACCGGGCGAAGAATGCGCTCGCCGTGGTGCAGGCGGCGGTGCGGCTGACCCTGGCGCCGGACCTCGAGAGCTACCGGCGGGCGATCGCCGGGCGGGTCGCGGCGCTGGCGCGGGCGCAGACGCTGCTGGCGGAGGACCGCTGGTCCGGGGCGGAGTTGCGGGCGCTGGTCGAGGGGGAGCTGGCGGCCTTCGTCGGCGGGCGGCAGCGGGCGATGATCGAGGGGCCGTCGGTGGCGCTGCCGGCACGGGCGGCGCAGCCGTTGGCCATGGCGATCCACGAGCTGGCGACCAATGCGGTGAAATACGGGGCGTTCTCGGTGCCCTCGGGCTGCGTCGCGGTGCGCTGGTCGGTGGAGCGCGGCGTGCTGAGCCTATGCTGGGTGGAGACGGGCGGGCCGGCGGTCGCGGCGCCGCCGGCGCGGCGCGGATTCGGCTCGCGGGTGCTGGAGGGCACGGTGCGGGGGCAGTTGTCGGGGAAGGTGACGCTTGCCTGGGAGCCCGGCGGGCTCGTCTGCACGCTGGAGGTGCCGCTGCGGCGGGAGGAGGGGGCCGAGTCGGAGCCAGCCGGGGCGGAGATCGGCTAAGCGGCGGACGGCTGGGCGGAAAAGGGCTGGACTTTCCGGCGGTTGCGCAGGAATCTTCACGCTCCGTTCCAGGCACCTCCGGCAAGGACCTGCACGCCGATGATGGCGGGCTCCCATGTTGCGCTCGGCATGGCGGCCTGGATGGCTGCTGCGCCCCATCTCGGCCAGCCACCGCTGGCGCCGGGGGCGCTCGCGCTGGCGACGCTCGGCGGGCTGCTGCCGGATATCGATCATCCGAAATCCTGGGTGGGGCGGCGGGTGCGGCCGGTCTCCGACCTGCTGGCGGCGCTGCTCGGGCACCGGGGGGTGACGCATTCGCTGCTGGCGGTGCTGGCCTGCGGCTGGCTGCTGAAGCGGGGCGAGGTGCCGGCCGACTATGCCGGGCCGCTGGTGATCGGCTATCTCAGCCATCTCGGGGCGGATCTGCTGACGCCGGGCGGGTTGCGGCTGGGCTGGCCGCTGAAGGGGACCTGGGCCTTGCCGCTGGTGCGGACGGGCTCGGCCTTCGAGCCGCTGGTGGTGGCGGCGCTGATCGCCGCGGCCTGGCTGAGCCTGCCGCACCGGCCGGACCCGCGGGCGCTGGCGGAGCGCTGGGGGCTCTGCATCGCCTGCGAGGCGCTGCCCCTGCCGCCGCCGCCGCCACCCATGCCGCCCCGGCGCCGCGTGGCGTGACATCGACGGGGATGGCGGGGAGGGACGGAGCGCCGCCAGAATGCCGGCATGACAACGCTCCTCGCCGATATCGGCGGCACCAATGCCCGCTTCGCCCTGTCCGAGGGTGAGGTTCCCACTGACCCGGCCAGCCTGGCGCTCGACGGCTTCCCCGGCATCGTCGAGGCGATCGCGCATTTTCTCGGCGGCGCGGCGCCGCCGGAAGCCGCGGTGCTGGCCGTTGCCGGCCCGGTCGTGCGGAACAGCGTGCGGTTGACCAACCGGGACTGGGTGGTGGATGGGGCGGCGATCGGGCGGGTGCTCGGCATCGGGCATGTGCGGGTGGTGAACGACTTCGCGGCCCAGTCCTGGGCGCTGCCGGACCTCACGGGGGCCGACCTGCATCCGCTGGGCGGCGGGGCGGCGGAGGCGGGGGCGCCGCTCGCCGTGCTGGGGCCGGGGACGGGGCTCGGCATCGGGGCCTTCCTGCCGCCGGGGCAGGCGCTGGTGACGGAGGGCGGGCATGCGAGCATCGCCACCCACGATCCGCGCGAGGCGGCGGTGGTGGAGTGGCTGCGCGGGCGGCATGGGCATGTCTCGGCGGAGCGGGTGCTGTCGGGGCAGGGGCTCGAGAACCTGCATGCCGGGCTGGCGGCGGTGGACGGGGTGACGGTCGAGTCGCTGGAGGCGGCGGAGATCACCCGCCGGGCGCTGGCGGGCGAGGATGCGCGCTGCGCCGAGGTGCTCGACATGTTCTGCGCCATGCTGGGGAGCGTGGCGGGGGATCTGGCGCTGCTCTACGGGGCGAAGGGCGGGGTCTATGTGGCGGGGGGGATCTGCCCGCGCTTCCCCGACTACCTGGCGGCATCACGGTTCCGGGCGCGGTTCGAGGCGAAGGGGCGGTTCCAGGAATGGCTGGCGGCGGTACCGGCCTGGCTGGTGATGCGGCCCGATCCGGCGATGCTCGGCCTGGCGGCGATCGCGCGCGGCTGAGCGAAATGACTTGCGGGGCGGCGGTGGCGATGCTTGCATCATGCAAGTTGGAGGAGCGCCGAGCCCATGGGCCGCACGGATTTCACCCAGATGCGCTGCCCGGTGGCGCGCGCCATGGCGGTGCTCGGCGAGCGCTGGGCCATGCTGGTGCTGCGGGAATGCTTCTACGGCACGCGGCGCTTCGACGAGTTCGAGCGCAATCTCGGCATCGCGCCCAACATCCTCTCGGCCCGGCTGCGTGATCTCACCGCGCATGGGCTGATCGAGCGGGTGCCGGCGGCGGGGCGGCACGAGTACCGGCTGACCGGGAAGGGGCGGGATGTCTTCCCCGTCTTCCTGGCGCTGAAGGGCTGGGCGGATCGCTGGATGACGGGGCCGGAGGGGCCGCCAGTGGTGCTGGAGGAGCGGGGGACGGGGGCGCCGGTGCGGAGCCCGCCGGTGCTCGCCTCGACGGGCGAGGCGTTGCGGCCGGAGGATATCCGCGTGCTGGCGGGGCCAGGGGCGAGCGAGGCGCTGCGGGCGCGGTTCGGGGCGCTGGTCGATGGCTGACGGCACGGCGGCGCTCGCGGCGCCTTCCTCGCGCGAATTGCTGCGGCGGGTCTGGGTGCTCGCGGCGCCGACCACGGCGGTCGCCGCGCTGCAATCGGCGGCGCAGCTGGTGGAGCCCTGGCTCGCCGCAAGGCAAGGGACGACGGCGCTGGCCGGCTGGGCGGTGGTGCTGCCCTTCGCCCTGCTGATGCAGCAGATGTCGACGGGGGCGATGGGGGGCGGCGTCGTCTCCGCCATTGCCCGGGCGCTGGGGGCGGGCAGGCGCGAGGAGGCTTCGACACTCGTCGTGCATGCCATGGTGATCGCGCTCGGCTTCGGGCTGGCCTTTGCAGTGGCGCTGGCGGGGTTTCCGCGGGCGATCCTCGGGGTGATCGGCGGGGCGGAGGCGGCGGAGGCGGCCGCCGCTTATTGCGCCTGGCTGTTCGGGGCGGGGGCGGTGCCGGCCTGGATGGCGAATACCCTCGCCTCCGTGCTGCGCGGCGGCGGGCGGCATGCGCTGGCCTCGCGGGTGCTGCTGCTGGCCTGGGTGGCTTATCCGGTGCTGGCCTGGCTGCTGATGGAGCGGGCCGGGTTCGGGCTGGCGGGGGCGGGGATGGCCTTCGCCCTCAGCATGGCCGCCGCCTCGGTCGGGATGGCGGTGGTGGTGGTGCGCGGCGGGGCGGGCTTCGTGCCGCAGCTCAGGGTGCGGCTGCAGGGGGCGCTGTTCGGGCGCATCCTCTCGGTCGGGCTGGTGGCCTGCGCGATGGCGACGGTCGCCAATCTGGCGACGATCCTGGTGACGGCGCGGGTGGCGTCTTACGGGGCGGTGGCCGTCGCGGCCTATGGCGTGTCGGCGCGAATCGAATTCCTGATGGTGCCGCTGGCCTTCGGCGTCGGCTCGGCGCTGACGGCGCTGGTCGGGCGCGCGGTGGGGGCGGGGGACTGGGCGACGGCGCGGCGCACCGCATGGGCGGGGGCGGCGATGGCGCTGGCGGTGACGCTGGTGGTCGGCGTCTTCGTCGCGGTGGCGCCGGGCTTCACCGCCTCGGCCTTCAGCGACGATCCGGCGGTGGTGGAGATCGCCACGCAGGCGCTGGCGGTGATCGGCTTCGCGCTGCCGGGCTTCGGCGTCGGGATGGCGCTCTACTTCGCCAGCATGGGGGCGGGGCGGATGGCGGGGCCGGTGGTGGCGGCGCTGTCCCGCATCGGCTTGGCGGTCGGGGGCGGGGGGGTGCTGGGGGACTGGCTGGGCTATGGGTTGCAGGGGCAGTTCGTCGCCGTCGCGCTCGGGATCAGCGCCTATGGGCTGATCACGGCGCTGTCGGTGCGACCGGGGGTGTGGGCTGCACGGTGATCAACCGCGCTGCACCCAGGGCGTGCGCTGCCAGAGGCCGCGGTAGTCGGCTTCCTCGCGGCGGAGGCGTGTGAACCAGGCCTCGCCGGGTTCGTAGGCCGGTTCGGTGAAGCGGCTTTCCAGGGCGCCGGTGAATTCCGGGTCGCGGGCGATGTCCTCCGTCGCCTCGCGCAGCCGGGCGAGGATGGCGGGCGGCGTGCCGGCCGGGACCACGAGGCCGCGCTCGGAGGCCATGGTGACGGGGTAGCCGAGCTCCTTCAGCGTCGGCACGTCCGGGCCGAAGCGGCTGCGGCTGGCGGCGGCCTGGGCGAGGATGCGGAAGCCCTGCGGCGCGGCGGTGACGGCGCCGAGGTTGAGGCCCATCAGGTCCACCTGCTTGCCGAGCACCGCGGTGCGGAGCTGCGGGTCGCCCTGGAAGGAGACATGGGTGAGGCGGATGCCGGCGGCCTGCTGCAAAAGGACGAGTTGCAGGTGGTCGTCGGTGCCGATTCCCGGCGAGGCGTAGGTGATGCTGTCGGGCGCCGCCTTCGCGCGCGCGATCACGTCCTGCAAGCTCTTGTAGGGGCCGTCGGCATGGGCGGTGATGGCGCTCGGGTCCGTCACCAGGTTGGCGATGGGGGCGAAGTCGTCGAGGCGGAACTGCGCCTGGCGCTCGATGGGGATGGTGAGCAGACCGGGGTAGTTGGTGGTGCCGATGGTGTGGCCGTCGGGCCTGGCGCGGGCGACGGCGCCGAGCGCCAGCTCGCCGCCGGCGCCGGGCCGGTTGGTGATGACGACGGTGCCGCCGAGCCGCCGCTCCAGCGCGCGGCCGTAGCTGCGGGCGTCGAGGTCGGTGCCACCGCCGGCGGTGAAGCCGACGACGATCTCGATCGGGCGGTCCGGGTAGCGCGTGGTCTGGGCGAGTGCGGGGGTTGCCAGCGTCGCGGCGAGGAGCGTGCGGCGGGTGGTGCTCATGTGCCCTTGCCCTCGTTGCTGTCGCGCCAGGCGATGAGGCGGCGGAGGCCCTCGCGCATGTCCACCTCGGGCGACCAGCCGATCGTCGCCTTCGCCTTCTCATGCGCGATGCGGAAGGCGCCGCCGGAGGTGAGGCGGACCTTGCCCGGCTCGTTGCCGATGAACTCCGGCGCCGGGCCGCCGCCGAGCAGCTCCGTCACCATCTGGACCAGCTCCAGCGTCGTGGTCGGTGCGGGGCCGGAGGTGTTGACCGCCACATCCGTCGCCGCGCTCTCGAAAGCCATGCGGTTGGCCCGCGCCAGGTCGCCGACATAGACGAAGTGCTTCGTCTCCGAGCCGTCGCCGAAGACCTGCGGCGCCTCGCCGCGCTTCAGCCTGTCGATGGTCTCGATGATGTAGAGGGCATTGGCGGCGCGGTAGTGCTGGCGCTCGCCATAGACCGTGCTGTAGCGCAGCACGACGTAGTCCTGGCCCCATTTGCGGTGGGCGTCGCGGCAGAGCTGCTCGCCGATGATCTTGCTGGCGCCGTAGAGGATGGCGGCAGGCGGGGCGCCGGCGGAGTGGAAGGGCGTGTCCTCCACGAGGTCGCCGGCGACGCCGGGGCCGTAGCCATAGGTGGCGTTGGAGGAGGCGAAGACGACCTTGCGCACCCGGTTGGCGCGGCAGGCTTCCAGCATGTTCTGCACGCCGCGGATGTTGACGTCGAGCCCGCCCCAGGGGTCGCGGTCCATCGAGAGCGTCATGTAGGCGGCGAGGTGGAGGACGCCAGCCAGGCCCTCCGTCGCGCGCAGCAGGTCGGCCAGGCGCATCACGTCGCCGCGGACCAGCTTCAGGCGCGGGTGGTCCTTGAGGTGGGCGATGGCGGCGTCGGAGCCGAAGGCGAAATTGTCGAGCAGCACGACCTCGGCGGCGCCGTGGTCGAGCAACTCGCCGGCGGTGGCGGAGCCGACCAGGCTCGCCCCGCCGATGATGGCGAAGCGGTTGCCGACGATGGGGACCGAGGCCATGCGTTTCTCTCCCGATAATCCTTGGATGCTATCCAAGCGCGATGCGCGTTGCAGGCCAAGCGGTTGTTGTGTCCCCGGCCCGGGGTTCGACCCGTGCCGAGTCCCGCGTTAGAAGGCGCCCAAAACCGGATGAGGAAGACCATGTCAGCCATCACACGTCGTACCGCGCTCGGGGCCAGCCTCGGCGCCATCGCCTTCGCCCGCCGTGCCGCGGCCCAGGGCGCCTGGCCCAGCCGGCCGGTGCGGATCATCGTGCCCTTCAGTGCCGCCGGCACCACGGATATCGTCGCCCGCCTCCTGGTGGAGCCGCTGAGCGCCCGGCTCGGCCAGTCCGTCGTGGTCGAGAACCGACCCGGCGCGGGCGGCAATATCGGTGCCGAGGCGGTGGCGAAGGCGACCGACAACCACACGCTGCTGATGACGACGATCGGGACGGCGGCCATCAACTACGGTCTGTATCGCACCACCATGCCGTACAAGCCGGAGGATCTCGTCGCGGTCTCGAACATCGCGGCAGTGCCGAACGTCATCATCGCGGCGCCTGGAGTGCCGGTGAAGACCCTGCAGGAGGCGGTGGCGCTGGCAAAGCAGCGGCGCGACGGGCTGACCATCGCCAGCTCGGGCAACGGCACCAGCCTGCACCTCACCGGTGAGCTGTGGAAGCAGGTGGCGGGCATCAACCTGGTGCATGTGCCCTTCCGCGGCTCGGGCCCGATGCTGACCGAGGTGATCGCCGGGCGGGTCGATCTGGCGGTGGACAACCTGCCCTCCTCGCTCGGGCATATCCGCGATGGGCGGGTGCGGGCGCTGGCGGTGACGACGCCGGAGCGCAGCCCTGCCGTGCCTGACGTGCCGACGACGCGTGAGGCGGGCTATCCCGGGCTCGACGCGACGGCCTGGTTCGGCATCCAGGCCCCGGCGCGCATGCCGGCGGAGGTCGTGCAGCGGCTGTCGCAGGAGTTGCAGGCGATCGTGAAGGAGCCTGCGGTGCGGGCGAAGATCGAGGAGCAGGGCGCGCAGCCGGTGGGCGACACGCCGGAGCATTTTGCCGGCTTCATCCAGGGCGAGATCGCCCGCTGGGGCGAGGTGATCCGCAAGGGCAACATCCAGCTCGACTAGGCGGGGCGGCGTGGGTTCCCTTACCCTTCCTGGAGGGAAGGGAACCACGCCGATGAAGATCGACCATGTCTCGCTGACGCTCTTCGCCTGGGAGGGCATTCCGCCGACCAAGTACCATGCGGCGAGCCGGCTGGATTCGGGCAGCTCGGCGCTCGGCCTGCTGCGGATCGGGACGGATGCGGGAATCACGGGCCATGCCTTCCTCGGCTCGGCCACGCATACGGCGGCGAATGACGGGCCGGGGCTGATCCGCTACCTGAAGCCGCTGCTGATGGGGCAGGACCCGATGGACCGGGAGCGGCTGAACGCGGCGCTCTGGCCCTGGTCGCGGCTGATCTCGGTGCGCTCCATCGGCGCGGTCGATGTGGCGCTCTGGGACATCGCGGGGAAGGCGGCGGGGATGCCGGTCCATCGGCTGCTCGGCACCACGCGGCATTCCATCCCGGCCTATGCCAGCTCGGCGATCCTGCCGAGCATGGAGGCGTATGCCGAGGAGGCGGTGCGCTTCCGCGAGGCGAACTGGGCGGCCTACAAGATCCATCCGCCACAGCGGCCGCGTGAGGACATCGCCGTCTGCCAGGCGGTGCGGCGGGCGGTCGGCGACGAGTACACGCTGATGCTCGACAGCACCTGGGCCTATGATTTCCCGGCGGCGATGCGCGTCGGGCGGGCGATCGAGGAACTCGGCTTCCTCTGGTACGAGGACCCGCTGCACGACCAGGACATCACCAGCTACGTGAAGCTGCGGCAGAAGCTCGATATCCCCATCGTGGCGACCGAGTATCCGGCGGCGGGGCTGGAGAGCTACGCGCCCTGGATCATGATGCAGGCCACCGACTACCTGCGCGGCGACGTGGCGGTGAAGGGCGGCATCACCACGCTGGTGAAGACGGCGCATCTCGCCGAGGCCTTCCGCATGAATTACGAGGTGCACCATGGCGGCAACTCGCTGAACAACGTCGCCAACCTGCATGTCTGCTGCGCCATCCGCAACACCAGCTTCTTCGAGGTGCTGCTGCCGGACGGGGCGCACAAGTATGGGTTGGCGGAGGACATCACGGTCGGGCCGGACGGCATGGTGCATGCGCCGCAGGGGCCGGGTCTCGGGGCCGCCATCGACTTTGAATTGATCGAGCGGAAGCGGATCGCGGTGCTGGAGTAAGGGGCCGCTCATTGTAGAAGCGGCGCCATCGACAACGGATTCGAGGACGCCGGGCATGACCGATATCGTACAAGGGATTTCGCGCCGCGGCGCATTGGCGGGGGCGATTGGCCTCGGCCTCGCCACGCCGGCCATCGCGCAGGGCGGCTATCCGAACAAGCCGATCACCGTGGTGGTGGGCTTCCCGCCAGGCGGGCAGACGGATTTCGCGGCGCGCATCCTGCAGCCGGGGCTGTCCAACGCACTTGGGCAGAGCGTCGTCATCGACAACCGCGGCGGCGCCGGCGGCAATCTCGGCACGGAGACGGTGCTGCGGTCGCGGCCGGACGGCTATACGCTGCTCGCGGGCAATGCCAACCCGCTGACCATCAACCCGCATACCTTCCAGGGGATGACGATCGACCCGCTGCGGCTGACGCCTGTCGGGCTGATGCTGCAAAGCTCGCTCATCCTCTGCGTGCATCCCTCCGTGCCGGCGAAGACGCCGCAGGAATTCGCCGCCTGGGCGAAGACGCAGCCGAATGGCGTCGATTATGGCTCGGCGAGCGCGGGCAGCCTCTCCCACGTCGCGATGGAGATGCTGAAGAACCGTATCGGCAACCCACCGATGGAGCACATCCCCTATCGCGGCAGCGGGCCGGCGATGCAGGACTTCATCGCCGGGCGCTTCAGCATCATGTGCGACGCTTCCTCGGTGGTGGCGCCCTTCCTGCGGGCGGGGCAGATCCGCGGGATGCTCTCGACCGGGGCGGCGCGCATCCCGGCTTTCCCGGATATTCCGGTCGCGGCGGAGGCGGGGCTGCCCGACTATGTCTTCAACGCCTGGATCGGGCTGTTTGGCCCGCCGGGGATGCCGGCCGAGATCGTGCAGCGGCTGAATGCGGCGCTGAATCAGGCGGTGCAGGATGCGGCGATCCGCGAGAAGATCACCAGCCAGGGCGACGAGCCGGGCGGCGGCACGGCCGAGTCGCTGGGCGAGACCATGCGGCGCGACCATGCGCGGTGGGGTGAGGTGGTGCGGGCCAACAATATCCGGGCCGACGGTTGACCCATGTGAGAGGGGCGCTGCCCCTCTCATGCTCTCCCCGCCAAAGGCCGAAGGGCCTTTGGAAACCTTGAGTTTTTACTCGCCCTCTTTCGCCAGGGCGTCCAAGGCCGCGGTGAAGCCGCGGAAGGAGACGGGGATGGAGGCGTCGCCGCCGGCGGCGTCCTTCCATTCCAGCCGGCCGGCGGCCTCGGCGGGGCGGGCGCGCAGGCGGCGCAGCACCGCCTCGTCGCGCAGCTCCAGCTCGGCGAAGCAGCCGCGCGGCATGCAGTTGCGGAAGGCGACCGTCAGCGGCGCCTCGGCCGGGCGGTTCGGGATGTCGAGCACCAGCTTCGCCGGCTGACCGACCTGCAGGTTCACCGGAACCTGCGCCACCAGCCGCAGCGGCTCACCTTTCGCGGTGCGGCCGATGGCGAGCACGGCCACCGGCTGCTGGCGCTGGTCCTGCGTCGTCTGCGCCATCTCGCAGAGCCGGGCGGCGGGTGTGGTGCCGCTGGCAGCGCGCGTCTCGCAGCGGACCACCCAGTCGGCGAAAACGGCCATGGTGCGGTCGGGGCTGCTCTCGCCGGCGGGTGCGGGGTTGGGCGCCGCCTGGGCCGGCGGGGCTGCCGGGCGCTGGGCGGTCTGGGCCTGGCCGATGGTCGGGGCGGAGGCGGCGAGCATCGCCGTTGCAGCCAGAGCCTTGAACGTCACGCGCATGTATTCCTCGGCACCCTGTTGGCCGGATGCCTGTAACCCGCGCCGGGGTCTTCACACAACCTTGAGCTGACGGTTCAGAGCCCGTGTTGCGGTTCGGGCACGGGGCGGCGGACGATGCCGCCCCATTCCTGCATGATGTCGCCGCCGGCCAGCGTCTCCGGCGCGCGGCCGGGGTCCTGCACCAGCACATCCGGGCGGAGCATGCGGATCAGGTCGAGCGCCGTCTCCACGCCGTAGCGGATGACGAGGTCGACGCTGTTGCGCTCGGCCAGCGCCGACGCCGCCGGGTCGCCATCGGCGATGCCGACGACCAGCCGGTCGCACCAGTCCTGCGCGCGGTCGAGCAGGTGTGGTTCGGCCGCCGCGGTGCTGGCGGCGAGGAAGCCGACGCGGTGGCCGGCGCGGCGCCAGCCCTCGACGCGCTCGGCGGCCTGGCCGCGGGTGACGAGCTTGCGGGCGGCGAGGCGGCCGGGGGTGAGGACTTCGAGGAATTCGTCCTCGCGCACCACGCCGATGCCGGACTTACCCATGGCGATGCCGGCGGCGAGCGCGGCGAGGCGGGCGACCACCGGCAGCGGCAGGCCGACCGCGAGGCCGGTGGCGGCGACGGAGATCACCGCGTCGCCGGCGCCGGCCGGGTCGACCAGCTCCGCCACATCGGCGGGCAGGTGCTGCGGCACCGCATCCTCGCCGACGAGCATGACGCCCGCCGGGCCACGGACGACGAGCACGGCGCCGAAGCCGTGGGCCGTACGGAGCGCCGTGGCGGCGGCGGCGATCTCCACATCGGTGCCAGTGGGCAGGCCGGTGGCGGCGGCGAGCTCGGCGCAATCGGGGATGATGAGGTCGGCGCCGGCGAAGCGGCCCGGGTCGCCGCCGCGCGGATCGACCACCACCTTGCGCCCGGCGGTGCGGGCGGCGGCGATCAGCCGTGTCGCGGTGGTGCCGGCGAGCACGCCCTTGCGGTAGTCGGAGAGCACCATGACCGTGGTCGCCGCCACCGCATCAGCGGCGATGCGCACGAGGCGGTCGGCGAGGCGGGGATGGATGGGCGCCGCCTCCTCATGGTCGGCGCGGAGCAGTTGCTGGCCGCTGGCGACGAAGCGCGTCTTCACCGTGGTGGCGCGGCCGCCCTGGACCAAGAGCCAGGGCTCGACGCCCGGCTGGCCGCCGATCAGCCCGGTGAGGTCGCTGCCCGCCTGGTCGTCGCCGACGATGGAGACGAAGGCGACGGCGGCGCCGAGGGCTGTCAGATTCCGTACAACGTTGCCGGCGCCGCCGGGCAGCGCGACTTCCCGCTCCACCGCGAGGACGGGGATGGGGGCTTCGGGGCTGATGCGCTCGACGCGGCCATAGACGTAGCGGTCGAGCATCGCGTCGCCGACGACGAGGACGGTGCCGCGCTTCAGCTGCCGCACCGCCTCCAGCAGATCGGCCGGGATGGCGCCGGAAGGGCTCGGGCGGGGTTCGGGCGCGGGGCCGTGCATCCCACTGCGGTAGCCCAAGCCAGGGCTCACGCGCAAGGCGAGAGGTGCCAAATCTTGTAATGGGTGAGGCATCCCTCCGTCATGTGGAGAGGAAGCGCAGGCGGTGGCCCTCCAGCACCACGCAGCTCAGCGTGCCGCCGAAGCAGGCTCCGGTGTCGATGCCGATGCGGTGCGGGCGCACCACGGGCATCTCGCTCGGGGTGTGGCCGTGGACGACGACCAGCGGCAGGTCGCCGTCGAAGGAGAGGAAGGGCTCCCGTATCCAGACCAGGTCGAAGGGGTCCTGCCGCTCGGTCGGGATGCCGGGGCGAACGCCGGCATGGACGAAGAGGTAGTCGCCGGCGGCGTATTGCAGCGGGCAGTTGCGCAGCAGGTCGAGATCCTCCGGCAGGACGGCGGCAGGGGCCTCGGGATCCTCCGGGTCGGCGCCGTAGCTGGCGAGTGTCGCGGCGCCGCCATTGTCGAGCCAGAAGGGCAGCGCGCCGGGGTGGGCCTCCGGGTCGCAGGCGTCGAGCATCATCACCTCGTGGTTGCCCAGGAGGTTCACCACCTCGACCTCGGCGAGGGCCTCGCCCAGCAGCGGCGCCGGGTCGAGCAGGCGGCGCAGCACGGCGGCGCTGTCCGGGCCGCGGTCGATGTAGTCGCCGAGATGGACGAGGGTGATGCGCTCCGCCGGGCGGGCGGCGGCGTCCTCGGCGATTAGGGCATGCATGGCGGCGAGGCGGTCGGCGCAGCCATGCACATCGCCCACGGCATAGATACGCCAGCCCGGCGGCAGGGCGCCGGGGGCGAGCTGGCCTGGCCAGGGCGAGGACCAGGGAGCAGCGGTGGGGCGCGCCGATCTCGGGGCGGCGCTTAGGGCATCGTTCACCATCCGGCGCGACTTTAGAGGATGACGCGCCGTACCGCACCGCGCCAGGACAGCGCATGATCGTGACCGGACCCCGCCTCGCCGGCTTTCCCGCACCCCCGCCGGCCTCCCCGCCGATGGCGGGGCTGCTGCCCCTGCTTCGCCAGGCCCTGCCTGGGGCGGAGGGCCGTGTTGCCTTGCTTTTGAGCCCGGCCGGGCGGCTGGCCGGGCCGCCGGCGCGGCGGCGGCTGGCGCGGGCCTTGTTGCAGGACGCGGCCGAGACGGGCGGTGGCGCGGTCTATGACACGACGGCCGGGGAGCTGCTGCTGCTCGGCGCCATGCCGGCGGCGGCGCAGCGGGCGGCGGCGGCGCTGGCGCGGCTGGCCGGGCCGGAGGTGCCGCCGGCGACCATCTGGGCCCTGCCGAGGGATGCCGCCGCGCTGCTCGCCTGGGCCGCCGCGGCGCAGCTCGCCGGACCGGAGGCGGTGGCGCCGCCGCCGGTCGAGGGCTTGGCGGGGCTGGAGGGGCGGCTCGATTCGCTGCCGGCCGATACCGTGCTGCGGCACCGGCATGTGATCCGCCCGGGCTCGGCGGTGCCGGGGCGGGGGCGGCGGCTGCGGCTGTCGCGGCCGGCGCTCGCCGCGGTGCTGGGGCCGCTGGCGGCGGATGCCGATTTGATGGCGCATGCGGCGGATCGGCTGGCACGGCGTCTGCTGCCTGGCCTCGCCACCTGGGCGCGCGACCTGCCGGGCCGACGGCTGCTGCCGCTGCCATCGGGGGGGCTGCCGCCGCCGGCCGTGGCTCCGGGGCTGTTCGGCGTGCTGCCGCTTTCCGCCGCGGCCTGGCCGGGCTTGGCCGCGCAGCGGGAGGCGCTGGCGGCGCGGGGCTGGGGGCTGGCGCTCGAGGGGCTGGATGCGGAGGGACTTGGGCTGCTCGCCCCGGCCGGGTTGCCGGCGGATCTGCTGCTGCTGCGCTGGTCGCCGGCGCTGGAGGAGCGGGCGGCGCTCGCCGCGCTGCGTGGCCTGCCCGGGGAGCGGCTGGTGGTGACGGGCTGCGATGGGACGGCCGCGCTGGATTGGGCGGCGCGGCTCGGGGCGATGGCGACCGGGCCGGCGGCGGAGGCGGCATCAGCATGACGACGGCGGAACCTTCCCTTGCTCCGCTGCGGCCCTTCGCCGGGCCGCGTGGGGCCGATGCGCTGGCCCTCGCCCATTTCCTGCGCGAGGCGGTGGCGGCCGGCACGGTGCGGGAGGCGCTGCATCTCCGCCTCGGCACCCTGACCGAGGGGATGCGGCGGACCCATCACCACCGGCTGGTGCGGGATGCGCTGGCGCCACTGATGCGGCCGACCAGGGCACGTGTCTTCGAGCTGCCGAATGGCGATGTCGTCGCCATCGCGCCGCCGGAGGGGCGCCACCTGGGCGAGGTGCAGGAGGCGCTCGGCATCCTCTTCGCCGCCGAGGGGCCGATGCCTTTCACCCGGCGGCGGCTGCCGGAGGCGGCGGCGCTGCTGGCCGCGGTGGAGGAGAGCCTGACGTCGAGCCCGGCCGCTCCACGCTGGCCGGTGCCGGAGGAGGAGCGGCCGCCGATCTCGGCCGCCGACCTCGTCGCGTTGGAGCGGGGGCTCGGCCATGCCAGCCTGGCCCGCTTCCTGGTGCGGCGGCCGGTCTGTCGCCTGGCGCCCGGCGAATCGGGGCCGGAGACGGAGTGGGAGGACTGGTCGCTCGATTGGACGGAACTCTGCGCCACACTGCTGCCGGGGGCGGACACGGCGCTGGCCCCGGCGCTGTTCCGCCGGCTGCGGCGGCTGGCCGACCGGCGGCTGCTGAGCGAGCTGGCGCGGCCGGAGGATGCCAGGCGGCTCGGACGGGCCGGGCTGTCGCTGGCGCCGGAGACGGTGGCGGAGGCAGAATTCCTCCGCCTCGACGCGGCGCTGGGGCCGGAGCGGCGGGGGCGGATGACCGTCTGCTTCGCCGCGGGGGATGCGCTGGCAAATCCGGCGGGCTTCGCCTTCGCGCGGGACTTCTGCCGGCTGCGGGGGTGGCGGGTGGCGCTCGACCTCGCGGCGCCGGCCTTGCTGTCGGGGCTGCCGCTGGCGGGGCTGCAGGTGGATCTGCTGCGGCTGCGGTGGTCGGCGGCGTTGCCGGGCTTCGCCGCGGCGCTGCCGGAGGACCGCGCCGCGGTGGTGCTGGCGGGGGCGGACCGGGCGGCGGCGATCGGCTGGGGCTGGGAGGCGGGCATCACCTTGTTCGAAGGGCGGTTGCTGCGGCCGCGGGGGTGACGCATATGGCGGGCGCATGGAAACGCCCGCTATCCTCGCCGAGGCGCTGAGCAAGCGCTACGCGCCCGATGCGCCGCCGGCGGTCGATGCCCTTTCCTTCTCGATGCCGCGCGGGGCGACCTGGGGGCTGCTCGGCGGCAATGGGGCGGGCAAGACGACGACCATCGCCATGCTGCTCGGCCTGCTGGTGCCGAGCGGGGGACGAATCAGCGTGCTCGGGCATGACATGGCGCGGGACCGGTTCTCGGCGCTGGCGCGGATGAATTTCTCCTCGCCCTACATCGCCTTGCCGGCGCGGCTGAGCGTGGCGGAGAACCTGCGGGTCTATGCGCATCTCTACGACGTGCCGGAGGCGGAGCGGCGGATCGGCGAGTTGGCGGCGCAATTGCAGCTCACCGGGTTGCTGGACCGGCCGGCGGGGGAGCTTTCGGCCGGGCAGAAGACGCGGGTGGCGCTGGCGAAGTCGCTGGTCAACCGGCCGGAGCTGCTGCTGCTGGATGAGCCGACCGCGAGCCTCGACCCGGATACGGGGGATTGGGTGCGGAGCTGGCTGGAGCGGTATCGCACGGAGACCGGCTGCTCCATCCTGCTCGCCAGCCACAACATGGCAGAGGTCGAGCGGCTCTGCGGTCATGTGCTGATGCTGAAGCAAGGGCGGGTGGTCGACAGCGGCAGCCCGGCGGAGCTGCTCGGCAAGTATGGGCGGGAGGATCTGGAGCAGGTCTTCCTCGACATCGCCCGTGGGCGGCAGCGGGTGCCGGCGTGAATCGGGCTGCCTTCCGCCGGGTCTGGGGGATCATCTACCGGCATCTCGCGCTCTACCGGCGGTCCTGGCCGCGCGTCCTGGAGCTGATGTACTGGCCAGTGCTGCAGATGGTGGTGTGGGGGTTCGTCACCTCCTATCTCGCGGGCGTGCAGGGGAATACCGCCAGCGTCGCCGCGGGCGTGCTGCTCGGCGGTGTGCTGCTGTGGGAGGTGGCGCTCAGGAGCCAGATGGGCTTCTCGCTCTCCTTCCTCGAGGAGATCTGGTCGCGCAACCTGGGCCATGTCTTCGTCAGCCCGCTTCGGCCGCGCGAGCTCGTGGCGGCGCTGATGGGGATGAGCATCATCCGCGTCCTGGTCGGCGTGCTGCCGGCGATGCTGCTGGCCTGGCTGCTCTACTCCTTCGGCATCCTGACGATGGGGCCGGTGGTCGTCGGCTTCTTCGCGGCGCTGCTGGTGATGGGCTGGGCGGTGGCGCTCGGCGTCACCGCGCTGATCCTGCGCTATGGGGCGGGGGCGGAGGCGCTGGCCTGGTCGATCCTGTTCGGGCTGACGCCTTTTTCCGCAGTGTTCTATCCCGTCGCCATCCTGCCCGGCTGGTTGCAGCCGGTGGCACTCGCCCTGCCCTCGGCGCATGTCTTCGAGGGGATGCGGGCGGCGCTGCGCGACGGGACGGTGGAGACGGGGCACCTGCTGGCGGCCTTCGCGCTCGATGCCCTGTGGCTGGCGCTGATGGGGTACGTCTTCCTCCGCCAATTCGAATCGGCGCGGGTGCGGGGCGCGCTGCTCAATATCGGGGAATAGCGGCGCGATGCCGGAGACACGCTTCCACCTCATTCGCCATGCGCTGGTCGAGCCCAAGGCGCGGACGTTGTTCTACGGCGCGATGGATGTGCCGCTCTGCGACCTGGCGCTGAAGCAGGATGCCTCGCTGTTCCGCTGGCTGGCGGCGCGGCTGCCGCGGCCCGCGGTGTGGGTGACCTCCAACCTGGCGCGGACGCGGGCGACGGCGGCGGCGGTCTTCGCGGCGGGCTATCCGGAACAGGACATGGCGACGGAGCCGGGGCTGGCCGAGCAGCATCTCGGCGAGTGGCAGGGGCTGCCGCATGAGGCGCTGGCGGCGAAGCTGCGGCACCCGGCACATCCCTTCTGGCCGCATGCGGCGGAGGAGGAGCCGCCGGGGGGCGAGAGCTTCGCCACCGTCACCGCCCGCGTCGGCGAGGTGCTGGACCGGCTGGCGGGGGCACATGCGGGTGAGGATGTGGTGGTGGTCGCGCATGGCGGCTCGATCCGGGCGGCGATCGCCCATGCGCTGGGGCTGACGGGACACCAGGCGTTGGCCTTCTCCATCCGCAACCTCGGGGTGACGCGGATGGAGCGGCATGGCGGGGACTGGCGCGTCTCCGCCGTCAACGAGGAACCCTGGGTGATGCCGGAGTTCGTATAGGCTCCGGCTACAGGATTTTCACCCACTGCGTCAGGTGATCGAGGAAGACATCCTTGTCCATGCCGTTCAGGACGATGGTGTTGTCGCCGATGGTGATCTTCGTCACCCCATGGTCGCCGCTGACATAGGGCGCCAGGTCCTTCGGCGTCATGATGCCGGAGCCGTTGATGTCCTGGGCGAACATCAGCTTGTCTCCGGTCGAGAAGTCGGTGATCCGGTCGTAGCCGAAATCGTCGCCGAAGTAGAAGAAGTCGTGGCCGTCGCCGCCGGACATGACATCGTTGCCGGCACCGCCCGAGAGGACGTCGTCGCCTGTGTCGCCGATCAAGGTGTCGTTGCCATCGCCGCCGTTCAGCAAGTCGTCATCCTTGCCGCCGATGAGGGAGTCGTTGCCGGCGCCGCCGTAGAGGTCGTCGTCTCCCTTGCTGCCGTCGAGCGTGTCAGCGCCGGCGCCGCCGTTGAGGAGGTCGTTGCCGTCGTCGCCGGCGAGGAAGTCCTGCCCACCGCCACCCCAGATTTCGTCGTCCCCCTTGCCGCCGGCTCTGTTGCACAAATGAGCTGACGGTTAGGGTTCCCCTTTCCCCGGACAGCCTCATCCTACGGCTTCGGTGACGGGTATTCCGAGCGCGGTGAAGCCGTTCAAGACGGCCACACGAACCTGGAACTCGGCGACCTGGCGGTCGAAGTCTCTTGCCGTCAGGCGTTGGCCCAAGAGTTTGATGCAGTGCATTTTGGTCTCTGCGCGGCTTCGGCGGTGATAGCCGCTCCATCGTCGCCAGATAGTCCGACCAAAGCGCCGCGATGCACGGAGGGCTTCATTTCGTGCGATCGCCCCGGCGCC
>NZ_JQKB01000048.1 GCF_000745835.1 Belnapia moabensis DSM 16746
GAGGCAAAGCGCCAAGCCGCCTCGAGGTCCGCGCTCAGGACGGCAGCATGCTCGGTTACCTGCCACCAGAAGATGCCGACGAGATCACCGGGCTTCTGGACGCCGGAGCTTCCGCTGCGGTGTTTGTGCGAGGTGTTGTGCCGGCCTTCCGCCGCCCGCGTGTGCAGCTTGTAGTCGAGGTCGAGGCCGCCTGAACCGGCAGCGACAACCGTCCGCACTACGGACCTAACTCGGGAGCATATGTTGTGGCTGGAATGCCTGTGCCTATGGTCCTCATACCGGCCCTGCTGTCCGACGGTGCGATGTACCGCGAAGTGATTGAGCAACTGGGTGGCATGGTCGAAGCTCAAGTGATGGTGCTGTCCGAGCCGACGATCCAGGACAACGTTGCGGCCGTCCTGGCCGTGAAGGCCAGCAAAGAGCGCTTGCGACGACCCGGCTGGCGTGTGTCCACATTCTGAAAAGTTTCGAAGTCTTCGGCTGCGCCGACACCCGAAACATAATAGTTTTTATTTGGCACGAGCTTACGCCTCTCTTCCATCGAGGAAGCGATACACGGCAGGTCTTAGCAGACACAGTTTATTACTGACGGCGTCTTGAGGATAACAGTCAAAGGAACGCAATAGCTCTGTATTTTCTTTAATGTTGAGCAGCACAAACCATGAATACTTCGAAAACTCGAATGATATCAACCAGTTCTCTCTATTGCAGTTGATGTTCTGCTTTGAACTAAAGCTTAGAGTTGGGTTTCCTGCTAACGACAAGTTAATCGTAAGGGCATGGTTGAGTTTCAAACAACACCATAGCGCCTAATTCGAGACGCTCCCATTTATGTTACCAACCAAGTCCAAAAACTTTACTGTTTAGTTTTTTATGATCTCGAAATTAAACTGTGAGGTTATTGTGACGGTTAAGCAGCACTCACCCTCGCCCTGACCAGGATCTAGCCCGGATGAAATAATCAGCTTTCTGGCCAGGAAGCAGCGATGCTGAGGGAGCGTCACGCGCGAGCCGCGATCCTCAAATGCCGTCGCGGACGGAAGCGGCCGTAGATCATCGCGTGTGATGACGGGCGCTGAGCTTGGCATTGCCAAGTTGGCGGCCTCTGTCCAGAACGAGGTGGCTGAGCCAAGCTGGCGGGATGCAGCCCGACCTCGCCAGCTATCCGCGCTAACGCGTCCCGGCCGAGATCATCAGCCACGCTGTATGGCGCTATCATGTCGTCAGCGCATTCGGCAGTGGGGCCTGAGGTTCGGTGCCGACTTCGCCCGGAAGCTGCGCCGGCGCCGGCCGAAGCCGGACGACACCTGGCACCTCGATGAGGTCTTCCTGCGGCTCAGCGGTGTGCTGCACTACCTCTGGCGCGCGGTAGACCAGCACGGGGTCGTGCTCGACATCCTGGTGCAGGGGCGGAGGAACGCGACTGCGGCCAAACGCTTCTTCAAGCGCCTGCTCGCCGCCCTAAAGTACAAACCGAAGCGCGTCGTCACCGGCGGGCTGCGCAACTACGGCGCGGCGATGCGCGAGGTGCTGCCCGATGTGCGACACCGGACCAGCCGCCCCCTCATTAATCGTGCCGAGAACTCACATCGCTCGACCCGGCCCAGGGAGCGACAGATGCAGCGCTTCAAGTCGCCCCGGCAAGCACAGCGGTTCCTGTCGGCGCACAGCATGATCTATAGTCAGTTCCGACCGCGGCGATACTTCATGATCCGCTGCCCAGTACCGGCATGCTCGCGCTGAGGCCTTCGGAGTCTGGCAGCAGGAAACCTGCGCCCGGATGGCGGCGTGACGACGCAGCAGTCGCGCAATGCGGTCCAGCGCGGCTATCGCGCAAACAAGTTGGCAGTGCCGTCCACGCCCATCACCTAGTAGCCGGGTGGGTCTTCGCGCATGAACCACTCATACTCCGCCCCCGTCAGGCCGTTGTCGGCCAAGTAGGACTCGACGGTGGCAGAGGGCCGGTTGCCGTACAGCAGGGCGAGGGCCAAGAAGCGCAGCTCGTTCTGCAGCTCCACCTCCGGCCGCGGACTGGCGTGCATGTTGGTGATGTACTCGGCCGTCTCGGACTGCACGATGACGCAGTCCGGCCGGCGGCGCGCGATGCGTGGGGTGCCGAGGATGCTCGCGGTGCAGAGGTGCTTGACCGCCGTCACGAAGCCCCGGTCGGTGCGGAGCTGCTCATTCCACGTGCCGTTCTTGGCGCTGAAGCGGGCGCCGACGTAGATCTCATGGACCAGCGTGTAGTGGCGCACCCAAGGGTAGCGCGTGGCGACCGCCTCGGCATAGTCGGCGAGATGCCTCAGCAGCTCCGGGTTCTGGAATTGCCCAGCCAGTCCGGCCCGCCGAAATGCAGCAGGTCAAGGATCGGCGTGATGTCGAGCCGCCGCATCTCGGCCATGGCCAAATCGGCGAAGCTCCAGTCGTGGCGTCCGGGACCGAATGCGTGCGGTAGTAGAGCAGCCCGTACCGCAGCCATCGCAGGCCAAGATCGCGGACCAGGTGGAAATCCTCCTGTCAGCGCGCATAGTGGCCGCACTCCTCAAGAGGGTCGCGCCGCAGCCGCCAGTCCTCGATGGCGGGACAGGAACACTCGATCTCTGTGGCGAGCATGAAATCGCCGGCACCGCCGGTTGGCAAGCCGCGGCCGTCCTCGCTCCGGGCGCTGCCGTATCGGTCGCCGTCCAGTGCCTAGTCGGCCTGCATCCGGTCCAGCACGTCGAGGAAGCCCTCGGCGCCGGGTGCAGCCGCGCGTCCGACGCCCGGCTGCGCCCCGGCCAGGGTGGCACCCATGAGAGCGGCTGCCTTGCGGCGGGACAGGCGAGGCATCTTGACCATCGGCAAGTTCTTCAGCAGGTGGCTGGGCGGGTGCGGTCCGTCGTCGCCCCCACACGCGGCTGAACCCATAGTGTCCGAGGCCGCTGCTGGTCCCGCCAACGCCGCAACCCGCCCTGCCCTCGGGGTTTGAGTCCGGCAGTAGCAGGAGGCGTGGATGGATGAGCGGACGATCGGTTAGGCCAGGCAGGGTGAACGCCGTGAGCGGCCTTTGGCGGCCCTTCGGCATCGGCGTCCTGACCGGGCTGCGCAGCATGTCAGCCGTGGCCGCGCTGAGCTGGGCAACTTCGCTCGGGCGCATAGGGGCGGGATGGATCCCGCTCGGCCCCGGGGCGCGCAGGCTTACTACGCTGGCGGCCTTGGCCGAAATGGCGGGTGACAAGATACCCTTCGCGCCTGATCGCCGCATCGCGCCCTCCTTCCTTCTGCGTCTCGCCCTCGGCGCGGCCGGCGGCTCGGTGCTGGCCGGGCGCGGCGTGTCGAGGACGGAGGGCGCCATGGCCGGCATCGCCGGCGCCGTGGCCGGAACCCTGCTCGGCCGCGCGGCGCGGGGTGCCGACACCCAATCCGGTGGTGACTGGGCGCGCGGCCTCACCGAGGATGCTGTGGCGGCTGGCCTCGCCGTGGCGCTGGTCCGGTCGTTGGCGCGGCCGGGCAGGGGCTGAGCCAAGGCAAGGTTGCTGGCCGCCGCTGGAGCAGGGCCGGCGGGAAAGGTTGCTGCCGGGATGACGTGGGTGGAGGAGCTGGTGATGGAGGAGGCGCCAGAAATCAGCGTGGCGCCGCAGGGCGATGGCGACGGCGCATCCGGGGCGACGGCCACTTTTCCCTATGACCGCATGACCATCGAGCGCTTCCGCGAGGCCTTCCCGCGCGCGCGCTGGCGCGACGACCTGAACGCTTGGTTCGTGCCCGGCGCGCGGGCGGAGCGCCGCGTGACGGCCTGGATGGGCCGCGAGTGGTCGGGCGTCTTGGCCCATGCCGACCAGCGTGGCCGCGACGCTTTCGCCTTCGACCCGATCTCCAGCCCCTACCTGGAAGTCGCCGATGGCTTCGTGATCAGGACGCCATACTCGCGGAGGGTCATCACCGAGTTGCGGGCCGTGCGCTGGGCCCGATGGGACGCTGCGCTGAAGGCCTGGCGCATCCCGTTCCGCTCCGCCGAGGATCTGCGCCGGCGCTGGCCTGCCATCGAGGACGCGGCTCGCCTCGCCGAGCCCGAGGAGCGACGGAAGCGGCAGGAAGGCCGCCGGGCCTCGCCCGATCATGCCGAGCGTCAGGCCGCGGCCGCCGAGCGGCGCCGCAGGCGGTACCCCGTACCGGAGAATGCCCCGCCGCCGCTTGCCCAAGTCCTAATGACCCACACCGGGTGCCTGATATTCGAGGACATCACCGGCGAGATCGCCGAACCGGCCGCCGCCGCGCGCTTCTATCCGGATGTTGCAGCTAAACCCGGCGTTTTGATCTGGGCAATCTGGCGCCCGCCGAGCCATGCCGAGCTAATTCAGGCTTGGCCCGCGCGGACGCCACCCAGTCCGGCCGACTTGGCGCGCGGCTGGTGGCAGCCGCCGATTGAGGTGCTGCGGGAGGAACGCCATAGGGTTGCGTCCCTCGATCGGGCCCAGACAACGCGTCGCGCCAAGACGTCGTGAACGGCGCTGTTCGCTGCGTCAACCGCGATCAAGGGCGGCAACCCGAACCAGCTCTTCTCCCGGAGCCGCCTGGCGGCCGAAGAGGCCTACACCGCGGCGGCTATAGGAAGGAGGTGGTTCCGGCTTCCGGGCACGAGGCGCTACATCAGCAAGTTCGCAAGCTCCATCAGCTGCTGGGCAAGAAAATGCTGGAAGGTGGGGAACCTGAGCCCTTCGCTCGTCATGGCCCCTGCGAATCTCGGCTATCGGCCCTGGATCCGCATCGTCGGTCCAGAACCACTTGGGCGACATGCCCTGTCAGACCTTATCCTGAATGTCCGCTTTTCCACGGCGCACCAACTGGCCGGCAGACAGCTTACCGAAAAGCTTATTCTCGGCGGCTGCGAGCTGAGCTTCAAACCCTTCGGAGCCGTAGACAGCACCGCGCGCTGCGCTTTGAAGAGTGGCACGGGGAGAGGTGACCTCAGATGAGGGTTGGTCGCCTTTGCGAAAAGCGAGATCAAAGATGGATCGGGGGATGTGAGTACACCAAGCGATCCGCGAAATGGTCTCGGCCAAAGTAAGAGATGAACGGTCGGCATGTTGCATGATCGCCGTATCTCCAGAGGAATGCATCAAACGGTCTCAGCTTCGGCATTCCGCACTGCTCGAACCCTGGCTGGCGTCTTGCCGCAGAAATCCGCACATTCCTGCATGAGCGCCGCCCGCTTCTGAAGCAGGTCACCGCGCCGATACGCGGCCTCGACCTTGTCGTCGATCGTATGGGCCAGCGCGGCCTCCAACACCGCGTGCGGCGTGCAGGTCGCCTCCTCACACCAGTCGCGGAAGCTGCTGCGGAAGCCGTCCGCCGTGATCGCCAATCCGCTTTGCCCATCGCGCTAGCGCAGTAGCTCGCCCTCTACCTCGGAGTTCATCCGACGCAGCAGTATGAGCATCGCCATGTTGGCAGCGGCTTGCCCTGTACTTGGCCGGGGAAGACGTAGGCGTCATCCTTGGCCAGCTGCAGCGGTGTCATCTGCTCCAGCACGGCCAAGGCCCTGGAAGAGAGCGGCACACGGTGCTCCCGTCCCGCCTCCATCCGATTAGCCGGGACCACCCAGACGGCAGCCTTGAGGTCGATTTCGGACCAGCGCGCGCCGAACTCCTCGCCACTGCGGCAGGCGGTCAGGATCGCAAACTCTAGCGCCCGGGCCGCGGTCGCGCTGGTCGCTCTGAGCGCCGTCATGAAAGGCGGCCATCTGCTGCCAGGGCAGCGAAGCGTGGTTCTCGACCGTCGCCACCTTGGAGCGCCGCGGCAGCAGGTAGTCGAGGTGGCCACGCCACCGGGCTGGGTTCTCGCCCTGGCGCCAGATGCGAGCTGCGGCGTAGAACAGCCCCGCCTCGATGCGGCCGCGCACCCTGGCGGCAGCCTCCAACTTTTCGGTCCAGATCGGCTGCAGCGCGCACAGGACATGGTCCGTCCTGATCGCTGCCACCGGCACGTCGCCTATCACGGGGTAGGCGTAGGCCTCCAGCGTCGACCGCCAGTGCGCCCGGTGCTTCTCGTTCCGCCAGCCCGCCTCATAGGCGCTGACGTGCATCTCGGCTACGCCCCGGAAGGTGCGCATGGTTGCCTCGGCCGCTACCTTGGCCTGCCGCTCGGCTTCGGCCGCGGCCTTCCGCTCCTCAAGCGATCCAGCCCCTGCTGCAAGACCGCGCGGACCTCCTCAGCTTTCACCCGAGCCTGGGCCAGGGTCACGCCGGCCTTGACGTCAACATCGAAGGCGCCGAGGCCCATCTCGCGGGCCTTGCCGGCCAGCATGTACCGGAAGTCCACTTGGCCGAGCCAGGGCTCATCGTGAGGAGGTAGAGGTTGCCGCTATCGGCATGGGCGCTAGGCTTGCCCTTCGCGACCAGTGCCTTAACCGCTGCAGCCGTCAGCCTGGCCATCGCCCACTAGTCCATAAATAGCTTATGGACTGTGGAGCACAAGGTGGAACGACTGGCGACGGCGGCCTATGCGATTTGTGATAGAATCAGCTGAAGTAGCGAGGCTTGCGATACTTGGCGGACCACCCAGGGACTGTGGTTCGACGGTCACCCTGTCCGCCATCAAGGATCGGGCCTTGTCCCCTCTCTTCCGGCACGCTGCGTGACACAATCGGGGAGGCTGACGAAATTTCCGATCAGAAGATTTTATCCGATGAGAAGCTGCCCTGACTCCATACTGAGATCGAGAGCACGGGCACGCAATCCGCGAGGGTCGCGGCGTCGAGCGCAGCAAGGAATGCGGCCCGCGCGCCCGCGAGCACGCCGCGCAGACGGCAATCCGCCGACAGGCAGCAGGCGCCGCCATCCGGCCGGAAACATTCGACCAGCGCCTGCCCCTCCTCCAGCCGCCGGACCACCTCGCCGATGCGGATGTCTGCTGTCGGGCGGGCCAGTTGCACGCCTCCGCGGGCGCCGCGGAGGGTTCGCACCAGCCCCGCCCCTGCCAGGTCTTGAATGATCTTGTGCAGGTGGTTCCGTGGCGCGCCGACCTCGACCGACAATTCCTCGGCCGTACGGATCCGGCTGGGCTCGGCTGCGAGCCGCATCAGCAGGCGCAAGGCGATATCGGTGGAGGCGAGCAGGCGCAATCGGTAACTCCCCTAATTTGGTATTGACGATACCACATTGAAATCCGACAGTAACTGGAGACGGAGATACCAGTTTGACCGCCATCCCAGAAACCCCCGATCGCCGGGCTGCCCTCACCCATGAAATCGCGGCCCGCACCGGCCTCGGCGAGGATGTCATCGAGTCTTTCCTGCGCGCCTTCTACGGCGCCGCCCGGCAGGACCCGTTGCTCGGCCCGGCCTTCGTCGGCGTCGAGGATTGGGAGCGGCACATCGCCACCCTGACCCGGTTCTGGGGCTCGGTTGCGCTGATGACCGGCGGCTACCATGGGCAGCCGATGCGGGCGCATACGACTCTCGCCCTGACCCCAACACATTTCGCCCGCTGGCTCGACCTGTTCGAACGGACGGCGCGCGAGCACCTCTCCCCTGAAGGCGCAGAGCATATGCTGGAACGCGCCCGCCGCATCGCCCGCAGCCTGGAGATGGGGCTCATCCCCCTCGCGTTGCCGGCTGCGAAGCGCCCGATGGCGTCAGGGGTGCATCCATGACAGAGACCTTCGCCCTGGCAGCCGGAACCAGCGGCGCGCGGCCGGGACCTCGTTTGAGTGCCTGCACAGCCCGCCGGCCGAAGGAGGGTTGAAGGAACGGGCATGGGCGGCTGGGGCGAATTCGCCGGGGCCTTCGGCCTCTTCCTGGTCTCCCACGCGCTGCCGGCACGCCCCAGGCTGCGCCGGCGCCTCGCCGGGATGCTCGGCGAGCGTGGCTACCTCGCGCTTTACAGCCTGCTTTCCGTGGCGGCGCTGACCTGGCTGGTCGCGGCGGCAGGGCGGGCTCCTTACGTGCCGCTTTGGGACGCGGCACCGTGGCAGTGGTGGGTGCCGAACCTCGCCATGCCGCTGGCCTGCCTGCTGTTGGCCTTCGGAACGGCCGCACCCAACCCGCTCTCCTTCGGTGGCCGCGCGGCCGGATTCGATCCCGAGCGGCCGGGTGTCGCGGGACTTGCGCGGCACCCGCTGCTGTGGGCCATCGCGCTCTGGGCCGCAACGCATGCCGTGCCGAACGGCGACCTCGCTCACTTCCTGCTCTTCGGCGGCTTCGCGGGATTCGCGTTGCTCGGAATGCACGCCATCGACCGGCGCCGGCGGCGGCAACTCGGCGCGGAGGCATGGGCGCGGCTGGCCCGCCGTACCTCCTTCTGGCCGGGTGCGGCGTTGGCCTCAGGACGATGGCGGCCCGCGGCCCGTCCTTCGACCGGGCGCCTCGCTGCGGCGGCGCTGCTATGGCTCGCACTCCTTGTGGTGCACAGGCCGCTCGTCGGCGTCACGCCGTTGCCTCCCTGAGTCTCCGGCGCCGGGCCAAATCGGCGCCATGCATGCTGCCAGCGTGGCCAAACCACCTCAATCGTCGGTGATGCCTTCGATCGGGGTCGGGGCCACGACCGCGCAGGAAGCCGGGGGCCGGACGGTCGGCAGCGCCGCCGCCTGCGCCGCCAGGGCGGGTTCAAGGCGGCATGCGGCGTGCTCCGGAATAGGCCAGCGTGGCTGGAAGGGATGGCAGCCTATCGGTCAAACAGTATACCGGATGTTGGCCGACAGAGCGGGCGCGGCGGGAGCGGACCGCTTCCTTCCCGCCGAGAGGCTATCGGTCGTGGGAGCGCCAATCGGACGGCGCTCAAGGACCGACAGTGGGAAGAGGAACATTGGGTAGATCCTTGTCGCGGCCCATGAAGTGCCGTCATGCCACAACGGCTGAGGACCAAGCGCCTGCCGCATGGGCTTCCCTTGCCCGCCGACGCTGATCCGCTGATCCTGACGCTTGGCCTCGATCCGGCCACGCAGGCGCGGTTCGACCGCGAGCGGCAGGCCAATTTTCCACCTGAGCGGAACCACCTGGCAGCCCATCTGACGCTCTTCCACCACCTGCCCGGCGAGGCGATCGGCGACATTGCCGCCCGGCTGGCGGAGGCGTGCCAAGCGCAACCCGCCTTCGACCTTGCGGTGGAGGATGTCTGGATGATGGGCCGTGGCGTCGCCTACCGGCTGCGAGCGCCCGAGCTGATAGCGCTGCATGCCGGCCTCGCCGCCACCTGGCGGGGCTGGTTGACGCCGCAGGACCGCCAACCGCTCCGCCCGCATGTCACTATTCAGAACAAGGTGACGGCGGAGGCGGCGCGGGCGCTGCATGTCAGCCTACGGGCCGGCTTCGTCCCCTTCACCGCCCATGGGACCGGCCTGCTGCTCTGGCATTACCGCGGCGGGCCGTGGGAGCCGGCCGGTGCGTTTCCTTTCCTCGGCTAGGCCTGCGCCCGCAGCCGCTGGGCGTAGACATTGATCACCAGCGCCAGCAGCAGGATCAGCCCGCGGATCAGGATTTTCAGGAAGCTGTCGATCCGCACATGGTCCAGCCCGTTGTTCAGCACGCCGAGCACCAGCAGCCCGACCACGGTGTTGCCGATGCCCCCTTGCCCGCCGAACAGGCTGGTGCCGCCGACGACGACGGCCGAGATGGCATCGAGCAGGTAGTTGTCGAACTCATCCTGCTGCGCGCTGCCGAAATGCGCGACGCCGAGCATCCCAGCGATCCCCGAACAGACGGCCGAGATGATCAAAACAGCCGCCAGCACCAGCTTGACGTTGACGCCGGAATACTCCGCCGCCTCGCGGTTGCCGCCGACCATGTAGACGTAGCGGCCGAAGCGCGTGTAGCTCAGCACCACATGGCCGAGCGCCAGCACCAGCACCGCCACCACCACGATCCAGGGCACCGGCCCGATTGAGCCGGAGCCCAGCATCTCGATCGGTGCCGGCACGTTGTAGGCGATCTGCCCGCGCACCAGCATGGCGCAGATGCCGGCGCCGATCTGCAGCATCGCCAGCGTCATGATGAAGCTGGGGATGCCGATCACCGTCACCCCGAAGGCCGTCACCGCGCCGAGGGCGAGGCTGCCGAGCAGGGCGAGCAGAATGGCGGCGAAGCCCGGCAGCGGGATGTTGGCGATGTTCACGCTCTCATCCTGCAGCGTGAAGAAGGCCACCATGATGCCGACCGCATTGGCGACGCTCGCCACGCTGAGGTCGATCTCCGCGCAAAGGATGACGAAGGTGAGGCCGACGGCGATGATCGCCGTCACCGAGACCTGCCGCGCGATGTTCGCTACGTTGTCGAGCGTGGCGAAGGAGGGGCTGGCGATGCTGAACAGCGCCACCAGCACCAGCAGCGTTGCGAAGGGTGCTATGTTGCGGAGCTGTCCCTTGAGCCAGCCCATGCCGCCACTGCGGGGAAGGACGGCGCTGTCGCTCGTGCTCATGGATGCTCTTTCCTATGCTGCCGCCAGCAGGCGGTCCTTGCTGACCGTGCCGCCGGCGAATTCCTCGCAGACTTGGCCACGCTTCATGACGAGGATGCGGTCGGCGAGCGAGAGCACCGTCTCCGGCTCGGTCGAGACCACCAGCACGGCGATCCCCTGCTCGCGCAAGGCCCGGACGATCCGCACGACCTCCTCCTTGGCGCCGACATCCATCCCCCGCGTCGGCTCGCTGAGGACGAGCACGCGCGGCAAATGGGTCAGCCACTTGGCCAGCGCCACCTTCTGCTGATTGCCGCCGGAGAGCGTGCCGAGCCGGCGATGGACGGAAGGTGGGCGGATACCGAGGGCCTCCACATGGCGCTGCGCGATCTCCCGCTCCACCGCCGGCTTCACCCAAAGGCGCGAGATGCGGTCGAGAATGCTGATGGACACGTTCCGATAGACCGGCTCCTGAGCGAACAGCATGCTCCGCCGGCTCTCTGGGACGAAGGCGATGCCGGCCTTGCGGGCCGCCGAGGTGCTGCGGAGCGCGAGCGGCCTTCCGTCGAGCGAGAGCCGCCCGCCTGACAAAGCCGTCCGCCCGAACAGCGCCCGCGCCAGGTCGAGCTGCCCGGCCCCCATCGAGCCATAGATGCCGAGCACCTCGCCAGCGCGGGCCTCCAGCGAGACCTCGCGGAAGCCAGGTCCGGAGGCCGCCTCGCAGGCCAGCACCACGGGCGCTCCAGGCTTGCTGTCGAGCCGGATTTCGCCGGTATAGCCCTGCTCCAGCTCCTCATGTCCCGCGCCGATCATGCGGGTGATGATCCAGCTCTTGTCGATGGCCGGGACCGGCGCCGTCTCGATCAACCTGCCGTTGCGGAAGCAGGTGATGCGGTCGCAGATCGCCAGCACGTCCTCGAGGAAGTGGGAAATGAAGACGATGCTCCGCCCGCTGTCGCGCACGCGCCGCAGCAGGCCGAACAGGACCTCCACCTCCGGCGGCGAAAGCGCCGAGGTCGGCTCGTCGAGGATGACGATGCGGGCGCCGGAGGAGAGCACGCGGGCGATCTCCACCAGCTGCTGCATGCCGAGGGGCAGGCTGCCGATCGGCACCCGCGGGTCGACATTGATGCCGAGCTCGGCGAGCAGCGCCCGCGCCCGCCGCATCATCCCTGGCCAGTCCACCAGGCCGAGCCGATTCACCGGCTGCACGCCGAGCATGACGTTCTCGGCGACGGAAAGCTCCGGCACCACGCTCAGCTCCTGGTGCACCATGCCGATGCCGGCATCGCGCGCCGAGCGGGCGGAGCGGTGCCGCACCGCCTCCCCGGCGATGCGCATCTCCCCCTCGAAGCTGGTGTGCACGCCGGCGATGATCTTCATCAGCGTGCTCTTGCCGGCGCCGTTCTCGCCGACGAGGCCATGGATCTCACCCGCCTCCAGCGTGAAGTCCACACCGGAGAGGGCGGTGACGCCGCCGAAGGACTTACTGATGCCCCGCAATTCGAGCAGGGGCGCGCCACGCTGCATGGTCAGATCAGGAACTGGCTCTCCATCCAGGCCATGCCGGGGGCGTTGGCCTTGGTGACGACCGGACCGTCGGTGATGACGTGCTTCGGGATCTGCCCTGCGCCGTTGCCCGTCTTCTGGCCCGCGACCACCGCAGCGACGCCGGCGACCACCGCGCCGCCATGGATGCGGCAGGAGGGGTTGCGCACCGTCGCATGCATCCGCCCGTCGGAGACGGCGGCGAGGGCCGGCGGCATGGCATCGCAGCCGGCGATGAGGATGTTGGTCCGGCCGCGCGCCTTCATCACGTTGTAGGCGGCAAGCGCCATGTCGTCGTTGTGGAAATAGGCGGCGTCAATCTTCGGGTACTTGGTCAGCAGCGTGTCCCAGAGCCGCGAGACCTTGGTGACGTCCCAGTCGCCGGGCGTCGTGTCCACCACCTCGATGCCGGGGTTCTTCTTCACCACGGAGTCGAAGCCGCGGGCGCGGCCCTGCGCTCCGGTATGGCCGAGCGCGCCCTGGGTCATCGTCATGATGCCCTTGCCGCCGATCGCATCCACCAGCGCCTGGGTGACGGAGGCGCCCATGAACTCGTTGTCGGGGGCGAGGAAGCTGTGGACGTTTATGCTGTCGAGCGGCGCGATCAAAGTGTCCATGTCGATGACCGGGATGCCGGCATCGATCATCCGCTTCACCGGCTGCGCCAGCGTGCCGATGCCGAAGGCCTGGATGGCGACGAAATCCCATTTCTGACTCGCCATGTTCTCGACGGCGCTGCGCTGCTTGGTGGCGTTCAGCTCGCCGTCGAACCAGGTGACCTCGACATTGAAGAGCCTGCCCCACCACTCGGCGGCCTGCTTGCCCTGGGCGCACCAAGTGGCCTGCAGGCCGGCATTGGAGAAGGCGGCCTTCAGCGGCCGTTCGGAGCGCCTGGTCTCGCGCGACATGTCCTGAGCGAGGGCTGGGCTGATGCCGAAGCCCCCGAGGATGCCGGCGAGCAACGCTCCGCCGCCCTGCAACATGCCGCGCCGGTCGCCGGGCAGGTCGAATGCCATGACGTCTCTCCCCCAAGGCCGAGGCCCTTCGTGGGGCTGCTCGTGCCGGGGCGATGATCGGGGTGGGCCCGTTGCGGCGTCAAGCAGACCGCCTTTGGCACACGCGCGGTTGATGAGACGCCTCGCGCCCCTATCGGTGCCGGCTCAGCTGTCGATCAGCGCGCGAATGCGGCTCCCGAGATCGTTCAGCGAGAAGGGCTTGGTCATCAGCTCCACGCCCGGCTCCAGCGGGACCTGTCCGACCAGGGTGCTGTGCGCGTAACCGGTGACGAAAAGCACCTTCAGGCCGGGCCGCGCCGCCCGCGCCGCATCCACCAACTGGCGCCCATTGAGTCCCGGCAGGCCGACATCGGTGACGAGCAGGTCGATTTGCGCATCGGAGTGGATGAGCTCGAGCCCGGCCGGACCGTCGGCCGCCTCCAACGCGGCATAGCCGAGATCCTTCAGCGTCTCGAGGATGAGGAGGCGCACCGCCGGCTCGTCCTCCACCACCAGCACTGTCTCGCCGCGGCTGGAGCGCGGGGGCCGGCCGTCGCGCTGCTTCGCTTCGGCCTGCGCCGGCGCACCACGATGCCGCGGCAGATAGAGCCGGAAGGTGGTGCCCTGCCCCGCCGCGCTCTCGATCCCCACATGCCCGCCGGACTGCTTGACGAAGCCATAGAGCATGGAAAGGCCCAATCCCGTTCCCTGGCCGATCGGCTTGGTGGTGAAGAAGGGCTCGAAGACTCGCTCCAGAACCTCCGGCGGCATGCCCGTCCCGGTATCGCCAACGCTGATTGCCACATAATGACCAGATCGCCATTCATCCCCTAGCGCCCGCGCCGCCGCCTCGTCCAGCGTCAGATTCGCCGTCCCGATGGTGAGGCGCCCGCCTTCCGGCATCGCATCCCGCGCATTGATCGCCAGGTTGAGGATCGCGCTCTCCAGCTGGTTCGGGTCGCAGAGCGTCGGCCAGAGCTCCTCGGCCAGCTGCATATCCAGGGCGATGGCCGGGCCCAGTGTCCGCCGCAGCAGCTCCTCCATCTCCGCGACCAGGCGGTTGGCCTCGACGGGCCGCGGGTCGAGCGGCTGGCGACGGGCGAAGGCGAGTAGCCGCTGGGTCAGCGCCGCGGCCCGCTGCGCCGAGGTCACCGCCATGCCGGTATAGCGGCCGAGCCCTTCGAGCCGCCCTGCCTCCACCCGGCGCTCGAGAATGGCGAGCGCGCCGATGATGCCGGTCAGCAGGTTGTTAAAGTCATGCGCGATGCCGCCGGTGAGCTGGCCGACCGCCTCCATCTTCTGCGCCTGGCGCAGCTGCTCCTCCAGCGCCTGGGTCCGGGTGATGTCGCGCGCATTGCCGAGGACGAGCCGCCCGCCGCCCTCCGCCTCGCCCATCGGCACGAGGATGACATCGGCGACCCGCCGCTCGCCCTCCACCTCGTAGACGGTTTCGTAGGTCATGCGTTGCTGCGCCTCGGCGCAAAGCCGGTAGCGCCGGCCGATGGTCTCGGCGATGGCAGGGGGCAGCACCGTCTCGACCGGCCGGCCTATGACCTCGGCGGCCTTCATCCCGGTGAAGCGTTCCGCCGCCGGGTTGATGGCCTCGAAACAGGCAACGCCTTCGGGCGAGACGTTGATAAGGAAGACGAGGTCGGGCGAGCTCTCGAAATAGGTGCGGAAGCGCACCTCGCTGGCGGCCAGCTGCGCCGTGCGCTCGGCCACGCGCCGCTCCAGCGTCTCGTTCAGCCGGCGCAGCTCCGCCTCGGCATCCTTGGCGGCGGAGATGTCGACGCTGCATCCGGTATAACCGAGGAAGCGGCCATTGTCGTCGAGCCGGACGACGCCTTCGCAGCGTAGCCAGCGCACTGCGCCATGGCGGTCGACGACGCGCAACTCCCGCCGGTAGGGCTGCCGTGCCTCGAAGGCTTCTCGGAAGGCTGCCTCATGCCCCGGCAGATCCTCCGGCCACACCACCTCCCGCCAGCCATTGCCCAGCATCTCGGCGGCGGGTCGGCCGAACATGTAGTCGTGGTGCATATTGGCGAAGATCTGCCGCCCGGTCTCGTCCGTCATCCAGATGAGAGCCGGCGCGCTGTCGGCCATGTGGCGGAAGCGGGCCTCGCTCTCGCGCAGCGAGACCTCGACCTCCGCCCGCTCGATAGCCGAGGCGGCGAATTGCGCGAGCTGGACGACGATTGCCTCATCCGCCTCGTCGAACTCGCCCTCGGTCTTGTCGGAGAGCTGGATGAGGCCGAGGTTCCGCCCGTCATTGCCGATCAGCGGCACGGCGAGCCAGCCGCGCATCGGCGGATGCGCTGCGGCGCTGGCGCCGAAGCCGCGCCAGCGCGGATGCGCCTCCAGCGCCGCCTGGCTCAGGCGGATCGGCCGATTCTCCTCGCAGACCCAGCCATAGATGCCGGAGCCGGCCGGGCTCGCCGCGTAATCCCGCCAAGCGGCGTATTTTTCGGAGAGCGAGATGGCGCTGATCGACTGCGGCCAGTCCTTCCCCCGGCTCAGGCTGCACACCGACTGATGCGCGCCGACGATGTCCCGCGCCGCGTCGGTGATCGCCTGCAGCGTTGCCTGGAGGCCGGGCGCGCGCATCACCCGGCCGGCGGCTTCGGCCAGCGCCTTCATCTGTGCCTGGATACGCCGGGCCTCGGCCTCACCGGATGCGGTCCGCGAGCTGTCCTCAACGGCCATGCCGATCGCTATCCCTTCATCCGCCCTTGGAATGCCTGCCGGAACCGGCGATGCCCGGCAGTCTTCCGTGGCCTTGTGCGGGCCATTTACAGGCCATTGTTTCTTTCTGCCGCATCGATCGTGTTACGGATGGCCATGAGCGCCATGGCGCCTCCATACCCCAGGCTTGGCCGTGCAGGCGAGATGGGCAACAGAATGGGGCTTTGCGCCGGTGCCGCTCGACGCCATTCTGCCTCCATGGTGCGGAGAACCCTAGGATGATACCGCTCATCGCAAACTCGCGGAGGCTGGCACCTGCCTTCTTCCTCGCCTGGGCTCTGCTCGCCCTCGCCGCCTGTGCCACCCGGCCGCCCGCGTCCGACGCGGAGGCGCTCGCCGAGTACCATGCTGCCAACGACCCGCTGGAACCCGCCAACCGCCACGTCTACGAAGCCAATGAATGGCTGGACCGCAAGCTGGCCCGCCCCGTGGCGGTCGAGTACCGCACCCGCATCCCACGCCCGGTGCGGACCGGCATCCGCAACCTGCTGAACAACCTGCGCAGCCCGATCATCCTCGCCAACGACATGCTGCAGGGTCAGTCCCGCCGCGCCGGCGACACGCTGGGCCGCTTCGTGCTCAACAGCACGGTGGGGGTGGCCGGCATCTTCGACGTGGCGGAGGACTGGTTCGGCGTGCCGCGCCATACCGAGGATTTCGGCCAGACGCTGGCCAGTTGGGGCGTCGGCGAGGGGCCCTATCTCGTCCTGCCGGTGCTCGGCCCGAGCAATCCGCGCGACCTGGCCGGCTCCGGCGTCGATGGCGCGGCGGGCGTCGCCACCTTTCTCGGCTCGGGCGCCGCGGTCGATGCCTTCCGCATCACCCGCGGGGGCCTCAGCCTGGTCGATACGCGGGAGGCGCTGATTGACCCGATCGACGATATGCGGCGCAGCTCGCTCGACCCCTATGTCACCTACCGCAGCGCCTACCGGCAGCGCCGGCAGGCGGATATCGAGAATCGCCTCGGCCCGCCGGTGACGAGCAGCACCGGCGCCATCCTCCCGGCACCGCTGGAACGGAAGTAGCCGCTCCGGTCAGACCGGGTCGTTGCCGCGCGTCTCCGTCATCTGTCGTGCCTCCGCGGCGGGGATGGAGAGGTGTACCTTCTGCCCCTCGACCCGGGCGATCGCGCCGAAGGGCAGGTAGCGGTGCTCGCCACCCGAGGCAGGGTCCTGCTTCGTCAGCTTCAGCCGCGTGGTGTCGATGGAATCGATGGTGCCGACATGCTGCCCATCGGCCCCGACCACCTCCATATGCTCGGCGATCTTGCTCATATCGATCATGGCGTCCTCCTGTGAGGCTGCGGAAAGCAGCCCGGGGAAGAAACGGCCGAGAGGCCCGATGGATGCATGGTGACGCCCCGCACCGATCGCAGACATAAAGATATCCTTATGTCTCGTCGGAAATCCCTGGCCAGCGCCGGCCGCCCATGCTACGCGCCCCGCCGAACAGACCTGATCTCGAGGAAAGCGCAAATGGCCGACAGCATCGTGAAGGATCTCAGCCTGGCTGATTGGGGCCGGAAGGAGATCGCCATGGCCGAGGACGAGATGCCCGGCCTGATGGCCGTCCGGCGCGAATACGGCTCGTCCCAGCCGTTGAAGGACGCTCGCATCGCCGGCTGCCTGCACATGACGATCCAGACCGCCGTGCTGATCGAGACGCTGAAGGCCCTAGGCGCCGATGTCCGCTGGTCCTCCTGCAACATCTTTTCGACCCAGGACCATGCCGCGGCCGCCATCGCCGCCGCCGGCACTCCCGTTTTCGCGGTGAAGGGCGAGACCCTGCCGGAATACTGGTCCTACGTGCAGAAGACGCTCGAATGGGCCGATGGCGGCGAGCCGAACATGCTGCTCGACGACGGCGGCGACATGACCCTCCTCGTCCATTACGGCCTGCGCGCCGAGCAGGGCGATGTCGCCTTCCTCGACAAGGCGACCAATGAGGAGGAGGAGGTCTTCTTCGCCCTCATCAAGGACTGCCTGAAGACCAAGCCAGGCTGGTTCGCCAAGCTGGCGGCCAGCATCAAGGGCGTCTCCGAGGAGACAACCACGGGCGTGCACCGGCTCTACATCATGGCGAAGGAAGGCAAGCTGCTCTTCCCCGCCATCAACGTGAACGACAGCGTCACCAAGTCGAAATTCGACAACCTCTACGGCTGCCGTGAATCGCTGGTGGATGGCATCCGCCGCGGCACCGACGTGATGATGTCCGGCAAGGTGGCGATGGTCGCGGGCTTCGGCGATGTCGGCAAGGGCTCGGCCGCCTCGCTGCGTAATGCCGGCTGCCGCGTCATGGTCTCCGAGGCGGACCCGATCTGCGCGCTCCAGGCCGCGATGGAGGGCTACGAGGTGGTGACGATGGAGGATGCCGCGCCGCGCGCCGACATCTTCGTCACCGCCACCGGCAATGTGGACGTCATCACCATCGACCACATGCGGGCGATGAAGCACCGCGCCATCGTCTGCAACATCGGCCACTTCGACAGCGAGATCCAGGTCGCCGCGCTGAAGAACTTGAAGTGGCAGAACGTGAAGCCTCAGGTGGACGAGGTCGAGTTCCCGGACGGCAAGCGCATCATCCTGCTCTCCGAGGGCCGTCTCGTGAATCTCGGCAACGCCACCGGCCATCCGAGCTTCGTGATGTCAGCCAGCTTTACCAACCAGACGCTCGCGCAGATCGAGCTCTGGGCGAACCCGGGCAAGTACGAGAAGAAGGTCTACGTCCTGCCGAAGCACCTCGACGAGAAGGTGGCCGCGCTGCATCTCGAGAAGGTCGGCGCCAAGCTGACCAAGCTCTCGGCGCAGCAGGCTGCCTATATCGGCGTGCCGGAGCAGGGCCCGTTCAAGGCCGAGCAGTACCGCTACTGAGGCTTCCACACGGCGCCCTCCGTTGATCGTCTCGTGGCCAAAGCCACGAGACGTCACCTGGGCGGCGCTTGCGGGATCATGCGGCGGGGCCATCTCCGGCGCCGCATGATCCTCTCCACTCTCGCACTCCTCAGCCTCGCCCTGCTGCTCGGCGGCATGGTGTTCTTCGCCGCCGTGGTGGCTCCGCTGGTCTTCACCCGGCTGCCGCCCGAATGGGCAGGGCGTTTCATCCGCCAGCTCTTTCCGCGCTACTACCTCTGGCTGATCGGCACCGCGGGTGTCGCCGCCCTGGCCCTCACTCCCGTACGGCCGACCGATGCCCTGGCTATGGCGGTCGTGGCGGCGCTGACGCTTTGGCTCCGTCAGGGGCTTATGCCCCGCATCAACCGCCTGTCGGACGCTGCCCAGGCCGGGGATGCGATGGCCAAGCCCCGCTTCGATCGCGTCCATCGGCTCTCGGTTCTGCTGAACCTGGCCCAGATGCTGGCCGCGTCTGTGGTGCTGCTGCGCAGCTTCCACCTCGGGTTATAGCAAATATGTATAAATTGTCTCCTTTTTGGTGCGCGACCTTGTGATGCGCCTCACTATAACGCGAGTGGCTGCGAGTGGTCTTCGCGGGGAAGTTTAACGCCGCACCGCAATATGGACCCACGCGATGGCCGTCTTTCGCCTTCAGCCCTGCCCGCCCAACCTGGACGACCCAGCCTGGACCATGAGTTGGCATCGCAAGCCTTGTTATGTAGTCGCGGAAACCGCCGAGCAGGCGCGGCTGTTCGCTGGCTGTGCCTTTACTGTCCCGCTGCGCTCCGCCGCGGAACTTGCTACGGGCTTGCCGTTGCCCTGGTCCAACCCGAGCCTTGTCGAAGCCTGGTGCCTGACGCATATCGCCGACTTCGGCCTGCCCGGCTCCGTGAGTGTCGGGGCCCTGCCACAACCTGAACGTGTGGAATCCGCTGCCGCCTGACATCAGTTCCGGCGAAGCGCCACCAGCGCCGCCATCGCCGTCGTAAAAGCCGGCACCGCCAGCGCATCCTGCCCCATATGCGCTTCCAGCCAGGCGCCGGTGGCGGCACCAATAACCAGAGATGCCCAGACCGCCAGCTGCACCAGCCAAGCCCCATGCCGCCCGACCCCGGCCAGCGACGCCACCAGCGCATCGGCGAAGCGGGTGAGCGAACCGGTGACGAAGGTAATCCCGCCTACGCCCGGCAAAGCGAGGTTCAAGGCCCCCATGGCCGGCACCACCGCGAAGGCCATCGGCGGCAGCCCCATCACCGCCGCACCGGTCGAGGGTAGCCGCCAGCCGCATCCCAACAGCGCCGCCACCACCGCCAGCACCACGGCCGCCCGCCACGGTCCGGCGAGGCGCGCGAGCGCCGCCCCCACCACCGCGCCGGCCACGAAGAGCGCCACCGTCAGGGCCAGCGCCATCGCGCGGTCCGGCCGGCCCTCCGCCACCGCCAGGCCAAGCAGCGTGCTCGTCCCGCTCATGAAGCTGACGAAGAGTTCCTGGAGGCGGAGCCAGCCGATCGCATCCACGCAACCGCCAAGCGCAACCAGCGGCACGGCCAGCCAGGACCGCCGGAGCCCACCCTCGTCCGCCATGTGTCCCTCATCCCATGCAGGAACAAACTCCGCCCAGATGGGATCACCTGATCGGAGTAATTTGCTCAACCAAACAGCAGGCCAGAGCGGGGTTCGTGAGCCAGTGTGAACGGACCCCGTTCTAGGGTATTGCCTCGGAGCGCCGTTCGGGCTTTTCCATGCGCCGCATCGCACGGGCCGGACGCAAGGTTCGGTCCTTTCCGGGAGGAATTGCCACCGATGAACCGCCGCCTGATCCTGGGCGCCGCCGCCCTCGCCACGCCCGCCGCCCTGGCAGCCCCTGCCCTGGCCCAGTCTGCGCCTGAGGTGAATTGGCGCATCTCCTCAGCCTTCCCGCGCAATCTCGACGTCCTCTTCGGCACCGGCGAGACCATCACCAGGCGCGTCGGCCAGCTGACCGACAACCGCTTCCGCATCCGCTTCTTCCCTGCCGGCGAGGTCGTGCCCGGCCCGCAGGTTCTGGACGCGGTGCAGTCCGGCTCGCTCGAAGGCGGCCATGCGCCGCTCTACTACTTCGCGGGCAAGGACCCGTCGCTGAGCTTTTTCACCGGCGTGCCCTTCGGCCTGAACGCGCGGCAGAACCTGGCCTGGCTACAGTATGGCGGCGGCCAGGCGCTGTGCGACGAGCTGTTGGCCGAGTTCAACTGCGTCGGCTTCCCGGCCGGTGACACCGGCGCGCAGATGGGCGGCTGGTTCCGCAACGAGGTGAAGAGCCTCGCTGAGCTGAAGGGGCTGAAATTCCGCACTCCGGGCTTGAACGGCCAGCTCTTCGCCCGGCTCGGCGCCGTGCCGCAGGCGATCGCCCCGGCCGACATCTATCCCTCGCTCGAGCGCGGCGCGCTGGACGCGGTGGAGTTCGTCGGCCCGCATGACGACGAGAAGCTCGGCTTCGTCCGCGTCGCCCGCTACTACTACTATCCGGGCTTCTGGGAGGCCGGCGCGCATCTGCACCTGATCATCAACAAGGATGCGATAGCGAAGCTGCCGGACAGCTACAAGGCCGCGCTGGAGGTCGCCTGCGGCGAGGCGAATGCCAACATGCTCGCCCAGTACGACCACCTGAATCCGCAGGCGCTGCGCCGCCTGGTCGCCGCCGGCGCCCAGCTTCGCCCCTGGCCGCGCGAGATCCTGCAGGCCGCCTGGACCGAGGCGAACGCGATGTATGACGAGCTCTCCAGCCGGAGCGAGCGCTTCAAGAAGATCTGGACCGCCTACCGCGCCTACCGGCAGGAGGAGTACCAGTGGTTCCGCATCGCCGAGAGCAGCTTCGACAACTTCGCCTTCCCGGCGGCGGCGCAGCGCTGAACGGATGAGGGGGACGTTGTCCCCCTCAAGCTCCCCCAACCAAGGGCCGAAAGGCCCTTGGAACCCTCGAGTTGGCGCCGGCGGGTTTCAGGCGCCGGTCATGATCTTGCGATAGGCCTGCTGGTCGGCCTGCATGCGGCGGAACACCGCATACTTGGCCTCGTGATACCGCCGCGTCGCCGGATCGGGCGTGATCACCTCGCCCGCCCGGCCCATCGCCGCCATCGCCGCCGGCAGGCCGGGATGCAGCCCGGCCGCCACCGCCCCCAGCATCGCGGCACCCAGTAGCACCGCCTCCGGCTCCTCCGGCAGCACGATGCGGCAGCCGCTGGCATCCGCATGCTCGCGCAGGAAGACCGGGTTCTTGGTGCCCCCACCGCTGGCCAGCAGCGTGTCGATCGCATAACCCTCGGCATCCAGCGCCTCGACGATATGCCGCGTCCCGTAGGCGATGGCCTGGATGGTGGCGAGGTAGAGCCGCGCCAGGTCATCGACAGTCGCCGACAGCGCAAGCCCCGAGACCATCCCCCGCATCCTCGCATCCGCCAGCGGCGAGCGGTTGCCATGGAAGTCCGGCAGCAGGTGCAGCCCCTCGGTCAGCAGCGCCGGAAAGGCGAGCGGCGCGGCCAACGCCTCGATCCGTGCATTCAGCCGCGCATAGACCGTCCCGCCCGCCTGCCGCGCCTCCTCCGCCAGCTCCGGATAGGTGGCATGGCTGGTGATGACATGGTCGATCAGCGCGCCCGTCGCCGACTGCCCGCCCTCGTTCAGCCAGAGCCCCGGCTGCATCGCCGAGTAGTACGGCCCCCACACCCCCGGCACGAAGCGCGGCTCGGCCGACACGGCCATGTGGCAGCTCGACGTGCCGCCGATCAGCGCCAGCCGATGGCGCAGCGCCTCCGCATCCGGTGCCCTGCCGTCGAGCGCCGCGCCGATGGTGCCGAGCCCGCCGGCATGCGCATCGATCGCCGAAGCCCCGACCGCGATGCCCGCCGGCAACCCAAGCTCCGCCGCCGCCTCCGCCCTTAGCCCGCCGGGGATCGCCTGCCCGACCGGCAGGATCTCCGTCCCGATCCGCCGGAACCCCTCCTCCGCCAGCTCCCCGAGCCCGACGGCGCGGAAGAACCCCTCGTCCCACCGCCCCTCCTGCCCGAGATAGGTCCACTTGCAGACAGTGGAGCAGAGCGACCGCGCCGTGCTGCCGGTGGCCCGCCAGGTGAGGAAATCCGGCAGATCGAGGAACAGCGCCGCCCTCGCCCAGGCCGCCGGCAGGTGCCGCTTCAGCCAGAGCAGCTTCGGCACCTGCATCTCGAGCGAGATGCGCCCGCCGACAAAGCGCAGCACGTCATGCCCGCCGGCATTGATGGCCTCCGCCTCCGCCGCCGCGCGATGGTCCATCCAGACGATGACATCCTGCTCCGCCGCCCCGTCCGGGCTGACGGAAACCGGCTCGCCCGCCGCATCCAACGCGACCAGCGAGCAGGTGGCGTCGAAGCCGATGCCCCGCACCCGCGCCGGATCGAGCCCCACCATCGCCCCACGCACGGCGGCGCAGACGGCGGCCCAGATATCCGCCGAGGATTGCTGCGCGAACTCCGCCCGTGGCTTCCACAGGCGGATTGCCTGGCTCGCCTGCCCGAGCATCCCGCCCGCCGCGGTGAAGGCCCCCGCCCGCGCGCTGCCCGTCCCCACATCCACGCCGATGACGATGTCCTGCATGCCGGCCTCGCCTGCTGCTTCGGGTTAGAGCAAACCCCGGACGGGTGGACACACCCGGAAGGGGTAATTTGCTCGCTCAAACAATGAATTAGAGCCGTCTCCGCGAGCGGGGACGGCTCTAGTCTGCCTCGTCCACCCTGATCCCGGCGCGGCGCAGCGGCGCGGCAGCCCCGGGGTCGGCGAGCGGGCTGGTCACAATGCGGTCAAAGGCGGTGGCGGCGGCGAAATGCGCTGGCTTTAACCGCCCCAGCTTGCTCGCATCCACCACCAGGATGGACTGCGCCGCGGCGGCCATGGCGGCCTGCTTCACCGGCACCTCGTTGAAATTGGTGCAGGTGACGCCCGCCTCCGCATCCACCCCGCCGGCCGAAAGGAAGGCCTTGTTGATGCGGATGCGTCGGAGGCTGGCCAGCGCCTCGTTCGAGGCGAAGGTCGCCGAGGCCGGGTGGAACAGCCCGCCGAGTAGGATGAGCTGCGTCCGCTGCCTTCGGCTGAGCAACGTGGCGATGTTGAGCGCATAGCAGAGGACAGTGAGGAAGATGCCCGGCCGCAGCGCCTCCACCAGATGCGGCATGGTGGTGCCGCAATCGACGAAGAGCGTATCGCCCTCGTCCACGAGCGCCGCCGCATGCCGCGCCGCCTGCCGCTTGGCGGCGAGGTGGCTCGCCTCCTCCCGCTCCAGCGCATATCCCTGGCCGGCCCCGAGCGGCACCACATGCCCGCCGAGCAGGCTGATGCCGAGCCCCGGCCGCGCCAGATCCCGCCTCAGGGTCATGGAGGAAACGCCGAGCGCCGCCGCCGCCGCCTCCAATCGCACCGGGCCCTCCGCCGCGACCATCGCCTGCAACCGCCCGAGCCGGGCGCCATGCCGCGCGCTAGCCGTCATGGCCGCTCCCAGGTTGGTGTGCTTGACGCCCGGATCATCAATGTTAGAACAATAACACGCGTTAAAATTTTAACAAGCACCGAGGACGCCCCGCCGCATGACCCAGGCCGCGATCGCGCTGGCGCCGCTGATCGACCACACCCTGCTGAAGCCGGAGGCGAGCGAGGCGGAGCTGCGCCGCTACTGCGCCGAGGCCCGCGAGCACGGCTTCGCCTCGGTCTGCGTGAACCCCGTCCACGTCCCGCTGGTTGCCGGCCTCCTGCGCGGCAGCGGGGTGCGCACCTGCTCCGTCGTCGCCTTCCCCCTCGGCGCGACGACGCCCGCCGACAAGGCGGCCGAAACGGCCAATGCCGTCCGCAACGGCGCCGACGAGATCGACATGGTCATCGCCATCGGCGCGCTCCGCGAGGGCCGGGCGGATGCGGTCCGCGAGGACATCGCCGCCGTCCGCGCCGCCTGCCCCGGTCGCGTGCTGAAGGTCATCATCGAGACCTGCCTGCTCGACGACGCGCAGAAGCGCCTCGCCTGCCGCTTGGCCGCCGAAGCGGGCGCCGATTTCGTCAAGACCTCGACCGGCTTCTCCACCGGCGGCGCGACCACCGCCGATGTGGCGCTGATGCACGAGGCGGTGGGCCAAGCGCTGGGGGTGAAGGCCTCCGGCGGAATCCGGACCCGCGCCGCGGCGGAGGCGATGATCGCCGCCGGCGCCACGCGGATCGGCGCCAGTTCCGGCGTCGCGCTGGTCACCGGCGCGCCGGCCGGCAGCGGCTACTGAGACGGACAGACAGGGAGAGACACCAATGACCGGAGTCGAAAGGCGTGGCCTCGGCGCCCTCGCGGCGAGCGGGCTGATGGCGGCAACCCTCGGCCGCCCGGCCTGGGCCCAGAGCTCGGCGGTGGATGCGAGCAAGGTCTCGAAGGACATCAGCGCCCGCGCGACGAAGAAGTACAGCATCGCCACCGTGGTGAAGGTGGACGGCATCGCCTGGTTCGACCGCATGCGCGTCGGCGTGAAGCAGTTCGGCGCCGACCAGGGCCACGACACCTGGATGGTCGGCCCGAGCGCCGCCGACGCCGCGGCCCAGGTCCAGCTCGTCGAGGGCCTGATCGCGCAGGGCGTGGACGCCATCTGCATCGTCCCCTTCTCGGTCGAGGCGGTGGAGCCGGTGCTGCGGAAGGCGCGGCGCCAGGGCATCACCGTCATCTCGCACGAGGCCTCGGGCCTCGAGAACATCGACTACGACATCGAGGCCTTCGACAACCACGCCTATGGCGCCAAGCTGATGGAGGTCCTGGCGCGCGACATGGGCGGCGAGGGCAAGTATGTCGCCACCGTCGGCAGCCTCACCTCGCAGTCGCAGAACGAGTGGATCGACGGCGCCGTCGCCTACCAGAAGCAGCACTTCCCGAAGATGCAGGAGGTGACGCGGCGCATCGAGACCTATGACGACGCGACCACCGACTACAACAAGCTGAAGGAAGTCCTCACCGCCTACCCCGACCTGAAGGGCATCCTCGGCGCACCGATGCCGACCTCGGCGGGCGCCGGCCGGCTGATCGCCGAGCGCAAGCTGGCGGGCAAGCTGTTCTTCTCCGGCACGGGCCTCGTCTCCGTCGCCGGGCAGTATCTCCGCAACGGCGACATCAACTACATCCAGTTCTGGGACCCGGCAGCGGCCGGCTACGCCATGAACATCCTCGCCGTCATGGCGCTGGCGAAGAAGCCGGTGAAGGCCGGCCTCGACCTCGGCCTCGCCGGCTACAACAGCCTGCAGGCGCCGGACCCGAAGCGGCCGAACATCCTCGTCGGCCAGGGCTGGGTCGGCGTGACCAAGGACAACATGGCCCAGTACAACTTCTAGCCTGATGACCGCCCCGCTCATCGAATTGCGCCATGTCGGCAAGAGCTTCGCCGCCGTGCGCGCCCTCGAGGACGTGTCGCTCTCGATCGGGCGGGGCGAAATCCATTGCCTGGCCGGGGAGAACGGCTCCGGCAAGTCGACGCTCATCAAGGTCATCTCGGGCGTCTGGCAGCCCGACCAGGGCGAGTTGCTGATCGACGGGCAGCGCATCGAAAGCATGACTCCGCGCGCCGCCATCACCCATGGCGTGCAGGTGATCTACCAGGACTTCTCCCTGTTCGGGAACCTCTCGGTCGCCGAGAACCTCGCCCTCAGCAGCGAACTACAGGAAGGCCGCAAGCTCGTCTCCTGGCGCCGCGTACGCGAGATCGCCCGCCGCGCCATCGACCGCCTCGGCGTCGACCTGCCGCTCGATGCGCTGGTTGAGACACTGCCGACCTCCGGCAAGCAGCTCGTCGCCATCGCCCGCGCCCTGATGTCGGACCCGCGCCTGCTCATTATGGACGAGCCGACCACGGCGCTGACGGGGCGCGAGGTCGCGGCGCTGTTCCGCGTGGTGCGCGACATCCAGTCGAGGGGCATCGCCGTGCTCTTCGTCAGCCACAAGATGCGCGAGATGCTGGAGATCAGCGAGCGCCTCACCGTCATCCGCAGCGGCCGCGTCGTCGCCGCCGGCCCGATCTCGGAATTCGACGAAGCCGCCATCACCCGCGCGATGACCGGCCAGGAGATCGCCGCCGAGGGCTACCGCTGGAAGCCCTCCCCCAACGCCGCCCCGCTGCTGGAGGTCGAGAACCTCACCATCCCCGGCCAGCTCGAGGACGTCTCCCTCCGCATCCTCCCCGGCGAGATCGTCGGCGTCTCCGGCCTGCTCGGCTCCGGCCGGACGGAACTCGCCCTCGCCCTCTTCGGCATGCAGCCGGGCTACACGGGTCGCATCCGCATCGCCGGCCAGGAGGTGCGGCTGGACAGCGTGCAGCACGCCATCGAGCACGGCATCGCCTATGTCCCGGAGGACCGGCTGACCGAGGGTCTCTTCCTCGCCCAGACCATCGACCGCAACATGCTGGCGACCTCGCTCGGCCGGCTGAGCCGCGCCGGCGTCGTGCAGTCCGGCCGCGCCGCCCGCGACGCCGCCGGCATGATCCGCGAGATGGCCATCGCCACCCCGACCGGCGACCGCCCCGTCACCCAATTGTCGGGCGGCAACCAGCAGCGCGTGGTGATCGGCCGCTGGCTGCTCAACGACCCGCGCCTGCTGATCCTGAACGGCCCCACCGTCGGCGTCGATGTCGGCTCCAAATCCGGCATCCACCGCAAGATTCGCGAGCTCGCCCGCGCCCGCGGCTTGGGAGTGCTGATGATCTCCGACGACCTCCCCGAGCTGGTCGAGAACTGCAACCGCATCCTGGTGCTGCACCGCGGCCGCTTGGTCTCCGACACGCCCGTCGAGGCGACGAGCGAGACCGCCCTCGGCGAGCAGCTGGCGGCCCTGGCATGAGCGGCATCGCCAACGCCTTCCGCCGCCATCCGGAGCTGATGGTCGCCGCGGTGCTGGTGCTGACGGTCGTCACCATCGGCCTCGTCAACCCGGTCTTCTGGCAGCCCTCCAACCTCTTCAGCCTGCTGCGGGCGAGCGTCGTCACCGGCATCCTCGGCCTCGCCGTGCTGCTGGTGATGCTGTCGGGGGGCATCGACGTCTCCTTCCCCGCCTTCGCCATCGCCGCCATGTACCTGACGGTGAAGGCGATGATCGCCTGGGGGTTCGACAGCATCCTCCCGGCCTTCGCCATGGCGACCGGCATCGGCCTCCTGCTCGGCCTGGTGAACGCGGTCTTCGTCCACTACCTGCGGATGATCCCGCTGATCGTGACGCTCGGCACCGGCACGGCGGTGCGCGGCTTCATCCTCGGCGTGGTCGGCACCAGCCAGATCAACATCGACCAGATGCCGCCGAAGCTGATTGACTTCGCCCGCACCCAGCTCTTCAGCGTGACCCAGGCGGATGGCAGCCAGGCCGGCCTCTCCGCCATGGTCCTGGTCTATGCCGTCGTCGCCCTGCTGATCCACCTGCTGCTCCGCCACACCATGCTCGGCCGCGGCATCTACGCCCTGGGCGGCGGCGAGGAGGCGGCGCGACGCGTCGGCTTCAACATCCGCCAGACCACCTTCCTGATCTACGGCCTCGCCGGCGCCATCGCCGGCTTCGCCGGGTTGCTGCACGGGGCGATGATCTGGACGGCCAACCCCCGCGACATGGTGGGCCTCGAGCTCGACGTGATCGCGGCGGTGGTGCTCGGCGGCGCCAGCATCTTCGGCGGGCGCGGCACGGTCATCGGCACCATCCTCGGCGGGCTGACGCTGGTGGTCATCACCAACAGCCTCATCATCCTCGGGATCGACACCACTTGGCAGCGCGTGGTGGTCGGGCTGATCGTCATCGCAGCGACGGCGGCGACCGCTTGGCGCGACCGCAAGCGCATCGCCTGAGGGGAGAGCTGCATGACCGCCATCGCCCAGCGCCTCCGCCGCATTGACACCAACCTGCTGCAGCTCGCCCTGCTGACGCTGCTGATCTTTGGGGGCATGGCGGCGCTCAACCCGGAGCGCTTCCTCCGCCCCTATGTCTTCGAGTCGATCACCTTCGTCGCCCCGGAACTCGGCCTGCTGGCCATCGCTATGATGGTGGCGATGCTGACGGGGGGGATCGACCTCTCCGTCATCGGCATCGCCAACCTTTCCTGCATCCTGGCCGGGCTCTTCTTCCACGCCGTCGGCGCCCCGCGCGGCCCGGAACTCGCCAACCTGTCCTGGCCGCTGGTGACGGCGGGCATCGGCCTCGCCCTCGGCACCGGCCTGCTGGCCGGGGCGATCAACGGCCTCCTCATCACCCGGCTCCGCGTCACGCCGATCCTCGCCACCATCGGCACCGGCCAGGTCTTCACCGGCATCTGCCTCGTGCTCACCGGCGGCCCGGCGGTGGTCGGCTTCCCGAAGCGCTGGGGTTTGATCGGCAACGGCACTGCCTTCGGCATCGCCGTGCCGCTGATCGTCTTCCTCGCCGTCGCGGCGCTCGTGTGGTTCATGCTGGCGCGCACCGCCTTCGGCATCAACCTCGCGCTGATCGGCACCAATGCCCGCGCCGCCGCCTTCGCCGGGCTGCGCACGGGGCGAACGGTCTTCCTCTCCTACGTCCTGACCGGCGGGCTGGCGAGCATCGCCGGCATCTTGCTCTCCGGCCGAACCAATGCGGCGAAGTCCGACTACGGCGTCTCCTACCTGCTCCAGGCCGTGCTGATCGCCGTGCTCGCCGGCACCAACCCGGCCGGCGGCCGCGCCAGCGTGCCCGGCATCGTGCTGGCGCTGGCGGCGCTGATGCTGCTCTCCTCCGGCCTGCAGATCATGCGGTTCAGCAATTTCCTGGTGGACCTGATCTGGGGCGGCTTCCTGCTGCTCTCCATCGCGCTCGCTGCCTGGCGCAACCGGACCCGCTGAGCATGACCGCGACGATCCCCCTGCACGAGGCCCTGGCTGGCGAGGCGGAGCGCCGCATCCTCACCGCCGGCGAGTTCTCGGCCAGCCTCTTCCGCTTCCACACTGGCATCGCGGCGCTCCGCCTGCGCAACGCCCGCGGCGAGGTGGTGGTGCTGCCCTGGATGGGCGGGATCATCTGGTCCGCCCGCTTCGACGGCGTGCAGCTTGCGATGCAGAGCGGCTTCGACGCCCCGCGCCCGGCCCGAACCATCGCCGAGACCTATGGCTGCTTCGCCTTCCACAGCGGCCTCCTGCGCAACGGCGTCCCCGGCCCCGAGGACGACCACGCCCCTCACGGCGAATTCCCCTGCGCGCCGATGGACCGCGCCTGGCTCGAACTCGGCGAGGAGGAGGGCGAGCTCTTCCTGCGCGTCGTCAGCCTCCGCGACCACGTCATGGGCTTCGGCCCCCACTATCTCGCCCAGCCCTCGGTCACGCTCCGCCCCAGCGCCACGCTCTTCGAAATCGGCATGGCTGCGCGCAACCTGTCGGGCAAGCCGATGGAGCTGATGTACATGGCGCACATTAACTTCACCTTCGTTCCCGGCGGCCGCTGCGTGCAGCCTGCCCCCTTCACGCCCGAGCGGACGGCCGTGCGCCGCGCCGTCCCCGCCCATGTCACGCCCAACCCGGCCTACCTCGCCCTGATCGCCTCCCTCGCCGCCGACCCCTCCCGCATGGCAACGCTCGGCGAGCCCGCGCTCTACGACCCGGAGCAGGTCTTCTACCTGCACGGCCTCGGCACCGACGCCCGCGGCGAGACGCATCTGATGCTAGCCCGGCCGGAGGGCGACGGCTTCGGCATGTCCTACGCCCCCGCCGCCTTCCCGCAGACCGTTCGTTGGATTCTCAACGACCCCGACCAGAAGGTCGCCGCCTTCGCCCTGCCCTCTACCTGCCAGCCCGAGGGCTACGCGGCCGAGAAGCGCAAGGGCCATGTGCGCCTGCTGGCGCCGGGCGAGGAGGCGCGCTTCGCCGTCCGCACCGGCTACCTGGACCACGCCGCGACAGCGCGGATGGACAGCCTCATCGCCTCCCTCCCGCAGGACCCATCGCCATGAGCGCACGCATCGGGGTTGTCGGCAGCAACATGGTCGACCTCGTGACCTACACGGCGCGGATGCCGGAGGCCGGGGAGACGCTGGAAGCCCAGTCCTTCGCCATGGGCCATGGCGGCAAGGGCGCCAACCAGGCGGTGGCGGCCGCGAAGCTCGGCGCCGATGTGCTGCTCGTCAGCCGGGTCGGCGACGACCTCTTCGGCGGCAACACCATCCGCAATTTCGAGGCGCTCGGCATCGACACCCGCCATGTCCGCGCCGTGCCGGGCACGCCGAGCGGCGTCGCGCCCATCTTCGTCGATCCCACGGGCGAGAACCGCATCCTCATCGTCAAGGGCGCCAACGACCACCTGCTCCCCGCCGATGTCGATGCCGCGGCGGACGACCTGCGCCGCTGCGGCCTGATCCTCCTCCAGCTCGAAATCCCGCTGGAGACGATCTACCACACCATCGACTGGGCCGCGCGCGAGGGCATCGAGGTGCTGCTCAACCCGGCGCCCGCGACGCCCGGCCTCGCGCTCGACCGCATCCTCCCCGCCACCTTCCTCGTCCCCAACCAGACCGAGCTCGCCATCCTCACCGGCCAGCCGACCGCGACGCGCGCCGAGGCCGAGTCCGCCGCCCGCGGCCTCGTCGAACGCGGCCTGAAGGCGGTGATCGTCACCCTCGGCGGCGACGGCGCGTTGCTGGTCCGCCGCGAGGGCACTGCGCACGTCCCCGCCGTGCCGGTGACGCCGCTCGACACCACCGGCGCCGGCGACGCCTTCATCGGCGCCTTCGCCCAGGCCTATGCCGCCAGCCGCGACGTCGAGGCGGCGATGCGCCAGGGCGTCCGTTACGCTGCCGATTCAATCACCCGTCCCGGCACGCAGAAGGCCTTCGCCGATGCCGCCGGCTTCGCCGCTTTCTGCCGGGGGCTGGACCCGAACTGACGCCCGCTCAGGGCCGGTGCGTCCCGTGCCCGTGCCGGCCATGGCTGCCCATGGATCCATAGCCGCGCAGCTCCCCGTAGCGGCGGAGCTGGTCGGGCGTGAGCACCTCCATCATGGCGAGGTGATAGCGGAGATGCGCGGCCCGCAGCTGCCCTTGCGACCTTCCGACCGCGCCCGTCGCTGCCTCCAGGCTCGCGGGCTGCACCGTCCGGCTGGCGAACAGCTGCTCGAGCGCCGTTTCCTCGCGGATCAATTGCTCACCCAGCGGCACGGCCTCCGCCCTCATGGCCGCGAACAGGGCCTCGGTATGCGCCCGCTGCTCGGGGGTGAGGGCGAGTGCATCCGCATGATCGAGGACATGCATGGGGCCAGGGTAGCCATTCAGCTCGGCCGGCAGCGCCATCCCCATGCCGCGCCCGGCCCTCAGGTCCGACAGCTGCTGCTCCGAGAGCGCCTTGACCGGGCGGGCTTGCAACCCGGCATAGGGCTGATGGGCGGTCTGGGCGAAGGCCGGGCCAACAAGAAGGAGGGCGAGGCCCGCGGCGAGGCGGATCATGACGGGTCTCCGAGGTGAGGCCGTGATCCTCGGCGCGAACGCCCCCCCGGTTCAAGCGCAGTCGCGTGCTCGGCGGAGAGATCAATTACCCGGCAAGGTCGCCGGCCGGGCGGCGTCGAGCCAGGCGAGCAGCGCCTCCCGATAGACCGGCAGGCTCTTGTACCGCCCCATCTCCTCCGGCAGCGCCCGGACCGCCCCGGCCAGCCGCTTGGCGACGCCCGGCAGCGCCGCCACCCGGGTCAGGGGATAGCTATGGACGCGGATGGTGAAGAGCACCGCCCCGCTCTCCGGCAGCCGCCGGAAGGTCTGCCGCTCCGTCCGCAGGTGCAGCCGCTCCCCCGCATTTTCCGCGGTGAAGCTCGGGTCCCGCTCCCCCCGGTGCTTGCCCTCGAGCTGGAACAGCGCCGGGCTGTCCACCACCGACCAATTGACTCGCATGGCGACACGCCCTGCCTTGATCTGCCCCATGAACCGATCGACCGGCACCCCCAGCCGCTCGCCGTAGAAGGGCACGGCCGCATGCACCGCCATCAGCGGCCGGCCGACCTTCTCGGTGATCCGCCAGCGGGTCGGCGCGCAGAGCAGCCCCGCCTCCAGCACCGGCCCGCCCTCCGCTGGCCGGATGATGCAGAGATCCTCCTGCACCAGCCGCGCCGCCAGCTCCAGCGGGTCGAGGCCGTGGGCCGCGAGGTCCCACTCCTCCCCCGTCAGCCGGTTCCGCAGCTGGTGGCCTTCACGCTGGAACCAGGTAGGGAAGCGCGCCGGCAGATGCGCCGCGAGCAGCGCCAGCACCTCCGCCCGCGCCGCCTCGGAGCCGGGACAGGCCGCGAAGACATCTTCGTGCCGCGTCGCCAGCAGCTCCCACCGCTCCGCCATCTCCGCCGGGTAGCGCTCGTCGATCTCGATCCAGTCGGCCTCGGGGCAGGACACCAGCCCCATCGCCATGCGGAAGGGCCCGTCCTCGAAGGGCAGGTAGACCACTTCTCGCGGCAGTTCCGCGCCGTCCATGCCTCAACCTCCGGCGAGCACCCTGGCGCGGCAACTATCGCGCCCCCGCCGCCCCCGGTATAGCCGCCGCTTCCTTCCCGGAGCGCTTACTGCCCATGGACCTCGCCGCGATCCTCTCCGCCATCGCCATGGGCGTGCTGGAGGGGCTGACCGAATTCCTGCCGATCTCCTCGACCGGCCACCTGATCCTGCTCGGCTCGCTGATCGGCTTCGAGGGGCCGCCCGGCAAGGTCTTCGAGGTCGGCATCCAGCTCGGCGCCATCTGCGCGGTGATCTGGATCTACCGCGACCTGCTGCTGCGCCTGATCGGCGGCTTCTGGCGGTCGGGGCGGGAGCGCTACTACGTGGTCAACCTGATCCTCGCCTTCGTCCCCGCCGCCATCATCGGCGCGACGCTGCACAAGACGATCACCGAGAGCCTGTTCAACCCCTGGGTCGTCTCCTGCGCCCTGATCCTCGGCGGCATCGCCATCATCCTGATCGAGCGCGCCCGGCCCGCGCCCACGATCCACTCCGTGCCGGAGATCGGCCCGGTCTCCGCGCTGATCGTCGGCTTCGGCCAAGCGCTGGCGATGATCCCCGGCACCTCGCGCTCCGGCGCCACCATCATCACCGCGCTGCTGCTCGGCGTGGATCGCAAGGTGGCAGCCGAATTCAGTTTCGTCCTCGCCATCCCGACGATGCTCGCGGCCACCGCCTACAGCCTGCTGAAGGTCCGGCACGAGATCTCGGCCGATGGGCTGGGGCAGGTCGGCATCGGCTTCGCCACCGCCTTCGTCGTGGCGCTGCTCACGGTGCGCTGGGTTCTCGCCGTCATCGGCCGCATCGGCTTCACGCCTTTCGGCTGGTACCGCATCGCCCTCGGTGTGGTGATGCTTGCCTGGCTCGCCCTACATTAGAGCCGTTTCTGCTCAGCTGCGCTCGCGGAAACGGCTCCAGCTTGTCGTTTGATCGAGCAAACTATCCCCTGAGGGCTGCTTTAGCGGCCGCTTCCGGCGGCAGGCTGCGCGGGTGCCGGGGCGCCGGTGCCGCCCGCTGCCTGCAACACCTGCTGACGCAGCCCGGCGATGATCTGCACGGCCTTCTCCGCCGCCTGCATGCTGCCCTCGCCGCCCCCGCGCTGGGCGGTGACGACGCTGGAGAGCGTCTCCCGCAGCTCGCGGTCGGCGTTGCGGTAAGCCTCGTTCCCGGCGAAGCTCGTCGGCACGCGCTGCACGCTGTCCTGCGCCGCCCGCGCCTCCCGCATCAGCTCGATCCGGGACCCCGAGATGGCGCCGCCCTGGTGTTGGACAGGCGCATGAGAGGCCGCCTGCTCCGCCTGGCGCAGCCGGTTTTCGGCATCCTCCAGAATGCGCGCGTAGGAAGGGAGGTCAGGCGCCGCCGCTGCACCGGGTGCCACGCTCTGGCCCGCGGGCTGTGCCCAAGCACCATGCGTCATCCCGACCAGCATGGCCGCCGCCAGCAAAATCCTCATCCGCATGCCCGCCTCCTCACTTCTGCTGGGGCGAACGCGAGGCGCGGCGAGGAGGTTGCGCCTGGCAGGCGAGGCCGCCCAGGCTTCCTCCCGCCGGAGGCCAGAACTCGGCAAGGCTGCGGTAGGGGCCGCAGGTGCCAGTTACCACCGCATGGCTCGAGCGGGCGACGTGACGGCCGGACCAGGTTCCGCGCCACCTCGATCGGGAAACGTGCAGGGATTTCCGGACTGATGGCGCCTTACCATCGGGCATTGGGAGAGGGCCGAGCCATCGGCTGCGTAGCTTTGTTGCTCGTTCCTCCCCGCAGCCTCCAATGAGATCAGTCCATCCGGTCGGAGTTTGCTCGATCAGGCGAAAGGCTGAAGCTGGGTCCGGGAGCCAGTGCGTAGGGGAACCGCCTCAGGCGAGCACGCTCCCTGGATCGCAGTTGCCGCCGCAGACGAGGACGCCGACGCGAGCCCCCGCCGGCGCCGCCCAAGCACCGCAGAGCAGCGCGGCAAGCGCCGTCGCTCCGCCCGGCTCGGCCACCACCCGCGCCGCCTCCCAGAGCAGCCGCTGCGCCTGGCGAATCGCGCCGTCCGGCACCAGCACCGCCGCCTCCACCGCCGGCTGCGCCAGCGGGAACATCAGCGCCCCGACCTGCCGGGCGCCGAGGCTGTCCGCCGCCACGCCGCCGACTGGCGCCGGCACCGGCCGGCCCTCCCGGAGCGCCGTGGCGAGAGTCGGGCAGCCCTCCGGTTCCACGCTGACGAGCCGCGTCGCGCCCGTGCCGTACCAGCCGGCCATTCCGCCGATCAGCCCGCCGCCGCCGGTGGCCACCAGCACATGGGTGAGGCCGGGCGCATCCTCGTCGAATTCCAGGGCGACGGTTCCCTGTCCTTCCAGCACCGTCCGCTGGTCATAAGCATGGACGGTCAGCGCGCCCGTCTCCGTCGCGCGGGCCTCGCTCGCCTGGCGGGCCGCGTGATAGTCCGGGCCGCCCACTACCAGCTTGGCGCCGTAACCCTCGATCAGCGCCCGCTTCGCCGCGCCGGTGATCTCGGGGACGAAGATCTCCGCCGGCACGCCCAAGGCCCGCGCCGCATAGGCCACGGCCGCCCCATGGTTGCCACCCGAGGCGGCGATGACGCCAGCGGCCGGGATCGGGCTGGAGAGCAGCGTGTTGAAGGCGCCGCGCGGCTTGAAGCTGCCGCTCGCCTGCAGCAGCTCCAGCTTCAGCACCACATCATGCGGCAGGCCGAGATCGGGCCCGGCCAGCCGCAGCAGCGGCGTCCGCCGCAGATAGGAGGAGATGCGACGGGCGGCCGCGCTGATCGCGTCCCGGTCGAGGATAGGAGTGTCGTTCATGATGCGTCATCGGTGGCACGACCCATGATGCGGTGCAACCGACGGTGCCCTTGGAACGATCTCCGCTTTCTGCCAATGTGAACCCTCCATTGGATGGCGGCTATGATGCTGCTCCATGCCAGTTCCGTCGCCCGGGGAGAGGATGCCATCCTCCTCCTCGGTCCATCGGGGTCAGGAAAGTCCGATCTGGTGCTGCGCCTGATGCAATCGGGATGGTCCCTGGTCGCCGATGACCAGGTCGCGCTCCGGGCGGAGGCAGGCAAGTTGCGCCCGGATGCTCCTGCGCCCCTCGCCGGGCTGCTGGAGGTGCGCGGCCTCGGCCTGTTCGGCCCCTTCCCCCGCGCCGTTGCCCCGGTGCTTCGCCTCGTCGCCCGCCTGCTGCCCCGTACGGAAATCACCCGCCTGCCGGAGCCAGAAGACTGGTCGGCGGAAGGCGTGACCCTCCCCGCCATCCGCCTCCATGCCTTCGACGCCTCGGCCCCGGCCAAGCTGGCGCTGGCGCTGGATGCCGCCCTCGGCCATATCGCCCAGCCGGCCGGCGCCTTCGCCCAGGGTATGAAATGATGGCCGCGCGCCCGGTCGTTCTCGTCACGGGGCTGTCGGGCGCGGGCCGCGCTTCCATTCTCCGCCACCTGGAAGACCTCGGCTTCGAGACGGTGGACAACCCGCCGCTCGATCTGCTGGAGGAGCTGGTGGGCGATGGCGACCAACCGTTAGCCGCAGGCGTCGATACCAGGAGCCGCGGCTTCGACCCGGAGCAGGTGCTCCGCACCCTCTCCCGCCTCCGCCTGCGGCCCGACATCGCCGTCACCCTGGTCTATGCCACGGCGGAGGACGCCGTGTTGCTCCGCCGCTACAGCGAGACCCGGCGGCGCCACCCGCTGGCGCCCGGCGGCTCGCTCGGCAGCCGCGTCGCCGACGGCATCGCCCGCGAGCAGGCGCTGATGGCCCCGCTCCGCGATGCCGCTGACATGGTGGTCGACACCTCGGACCTGCCACTGCCCTCACTGCGCCAGACGATCGAGCGCCGCTTCCGCCGCGAGGGCGCGCCCGGCCTGCTCATCCACGTCCAGTCCTTCGCCTTTCCCCGCGGCCTGCCGCGCGAGGCGGATCTGGTCTTCGACGTGCGCTTCCTGCGCAACCCGCATTACGTGCCGGAGCTGAAGCCGCAGACCGGGCGGGACGCAGCCGTCGCCGCCTATGTCGAGGCGGACCCGGACTTTCCCGGCTTCTGGGGCCGGCTCGTTGGCTTCGTCGATCCGCTCTTGCCGCGCTACGTGGCCGAGGGCAAGAAGTACCTCACGGTCGCGCTGGGCTGCACCGGGGGCCGGCATCGCTCGGTCCTTGTTGCGGAGCGCCTGGCTGACCATCTCCGCATACTGGGCTGGCGCGCCGACGTGACGCATCGGGAACTCGATGAGGCGGCACGTGGTCCTGCTGCTTCGGAAGCCCGTTTAGGGGGTCGGGAGGCCCTTTCACCGTCCCCATGATCGGATTGGTCCTGGTTACCCATGGCCGGCTGGCCGACGAGCTCCGCCTCGCCATGGAACATGTGGTCGGGCCGCAGCGCGCGGTTGCGACTGTCTGCATCGGCCCCGACGACGACATGGAACGCCGCCGGCAGGATATCCGCGAGAGCATCGCGGCGGTCGAGCAGGGAGACGGCGTGGTGGTGCTCACCGACATCATGGGCGGCACCCCCTGCAACCTCGCCGTCTCGCTGGCCGACCACAGTCATGTCGAGGTCATCGCCGGGGTGAACCTCCCCCTGCTGGTGAAGCTCGCCAAGATCCGCTCGTCGGAACCCCTGGCCGAGGCGGTAGACCATGCCGCCGCCGCCGGCCGCAAATACATCGCCGCCGCCGGCGACATCCCGAACGGGATCGCCCGGGTCAACGGCAGCGCCAATGGGAATGGTGGAAGCAAGTCATGAGCCAGACCAGCAGCGAAGCCGCCACCGACAGCGCCTCGGGCGGCGAGGACCTGGTGCTGCGCCAATGCCTCACAATCCGCAACAGCCGTGGCCTGCATGCCCGTGCCGCCGCCAAGCTGGTGACGCTGGCCGAGCGCTATTCCGCCTGCCTCAGCGTCTCGCGCGACGGGCAGAAGGTGCCGGCCTGCTCCATCATGGGGCTGATGATGCTGGGCGCCGGCCAGGGCAGCAAGGTCACCATCGAGGCCGAGGGCTGGGACGCACGGGAGGCGCTGGACGCCGTCGCCGGCCTGGTCGAAGCCGGCTTCCATGAAGACTGAGCGGGGCGAAAAGTCCGAGGCGAAGCCGGCCGATATCCTCCGCAAGCCCGGCCCCCGCCGCGGCCGTGAGCATTCCATCCGCGGCATTCCGGTTTCCCCGGGCATTGCCATCGGCACCGTCTACGACACCACCGAGGTGCCGACCGAGGCGCCACGCCGCACCATAACGCCCGACCAAGCCGAGGCCGAGAAGGCCCGCCTGGCGGAAGCCGTCGCCCTTTCCCGCAAGCAACTCGCCAAGCTGAAGATGCGCCTCTCGGTCCTGCCCGAGGAAGCGCAGGAGGAGCTGGCGCCGCTGCTCGACGCCTATGTGCTGATGCTCGGCAATTCGCGGCTGCTGCGCGGCGCGCGCAAGCGGATCGAGACCGAGTTGCTGGCCGCCGAGACAGCGGTAGGGGATGAGGCGGAGGCGATCGCGGCCCTGATCCTCGCCGCCCGCGACGACGACAAGCCCGGCCTGCAGCGCCGCGCCGGCGAGGTGCGCGAGATCGCCCGTCGCCTGACGCGCAACCTGACCTCCACCCCGTTCCGCAGCCTGAAGGGCGTGCCCGAGGGCGCCATCCTCATCGCCGAGGAGCTGACCCCGGCCGATGCCGCGCTGCTGGACCCGACGCGTATCGCCGGTGTGGCAACGGATGAGGGCGGCGCCGACGGCCATACCGCCATCATGCTGCGCGCGCTCGGCATCCCCGCCATCCTCGGCGCGACCGGCCTCAGCGAGAGCGCCGAGCGCGGCGACATGGCTGTGCTCGACGGCGCTGCCGGCACCATTGTCCTTCGCCCCGGCGACAAGGCGACGGAGAAGGGCCGCGCCGCGCTGGCCGCCTTCGCCAAGGAGCGGTCGAAGCTGGCGAAGCTCCGCCGCCTCCCCGCCATCACCACCGATGGCGAGCATGTTGAGCTCCAGGCCAATCTCGAGATTCCCGCCGAGCTGCCGCTGATCGCCCAGGCCGGCGCCCAGGGCATCGGCCTGTTGCGCACCGAATTCCTCTTCATGAACCGCGAGGACCTCCCCGACGAGGAGGCCCAGCTCGCCGCCTATACCGTGGTGGTGGATGCAATGGGCGGCGACCCCGTCACCATCCGCGTGCTCGACTGGGGCGGCGAGAAGGACATGCAGGCGCTCAGCGAAGGCGTGGCGCCGACGCATTCCGGGCCTAACCCGGCGCTGGGGCTCCGCGGCCTCCGCCTGCTACTGAAGCGGCCGGAACTGCTGGAGGCACAATTCGCCGCCATCCTCCGCGTCTCCGAGCGCGGCAAGATCCGCATCCTGCTCCCGATGGTGACCAACCCCTCCGAGGTGCAGGCCGCGCGTGAGATTTATGAGCGCGTCGCCCGTCGCCTCCGCCGCAAGGGCGTGACGCTGCCGGAGAAGCTGCCCGAGCTCGGCGTGATGATCGAGACTCCGGGCGCTGCGCTGGCCGCCGATGCCATCGCGCTCGAGGCGGATTTCTTCGCCATCGGCACCAACGACCTCGCCATGTACACCTTGGCGGTGGACCGTGCCGAGGCCGAGGTCAGCCACCTCTACGACAGCCTGCATCCGGCGGTGCTGCGCCTCATGCAGTTCGCGACGGAAGCGGCGCTCCGCCTTCGCATGCCCGTCTCCGTCTGCGGCGAGATGGCCGGCAACCCGCGGCTGGTGCCGCTGCTGCTGGGCCTCGGCATCCGCTGCTTGTCGATGAATGCCAGCGCGATACCCCGCGTGAAGCAGGCGATCCGCGCCCTCGACATCGCCGATTGTGCCCGCTTCGCCCGGCGGGTGATGGAGCAATCCGACCCGGCCCGTATCCACGAGCTGGTGCTAAATTTTGGGACGGGAACGGACAAGGGCTGAGGGATGCCTTGCTCTGTTGCATGAGCCTCGCAACAGGGCAGGTTCCCTCCGGTAAGGTGAAGCCCGGAGTTCATGGCCGAGGCGGTCAGCCCCGCCGCTTGCTGGACAGCCTTTTCAATCCGGCATCCGGAGTACGTGCACGGTTTCTCGCCTATTAAAAAAGCTCTGGCGCCTTCCAAGGCCAGAGCCGACTCACGTGGAGTCGGCAAGCGGGCCAAATCGACTGACCCGCTTGCGACGTCTGTTCGCCCTCTACCAAGCGAAGCGAAGGCCACCTGTAATACCAACCGCCATGGTCACTGACTCGCATGTGATCCGCGGTTTGCGGCGGGCGTGATTCGCTGTCTCCCGGGGGTTCGATTCGGGAGGCTTGCGATGGCGGTGGTGATCACGCGGCAGGACTTGTCGGCGGATGCCCTGAGGCAGGCTGCAGCTCGCAGTCGGGTAGCGTCTACGGAGGTGGTGGAAAATCCGGCCTTGGCTGGGGTGTAGAGTTGGGGTGGCCATCGGACCTGGCGGCTAGGGTGGAGTTGCGACGCTCCCACCCCTGACCGGCCGAGGACCCGATGACCGAGGACAGACTGCCACTGGCTGACCTGCTGGCGAAAGCCGGGGATAGTGACTTTCTGCGCAGTGTCGCCGAGGCGGTGCTGCAGATGCTGATGGAGGCCGATGTGGAAGGCCTGATCGGGGCTGGGCGGCATGAGCGCACCGGCGAGCGGCTGACCTA
>NZ_JQKB01000049.1 GCF_000745835.1 Belnapia moabensis DSM 16746
CGCTGTTCGGCCTCTACCCTTTCCTGCTGAAGCTCTACGCCGATGGCGGGTACCAGGGCGCCAACTTCCAGGCCGGGCTGCGCGCGACCTGCCGCCACATCAACCTGGAGATCGTCAAGCGATCCGAGTTACGCAAGTTCGTCGTGCTGCCGAAGCGCTGGATCGTCGAGCGCACCATCGCCTGGCTCAACCGCTGCCGACGATTGGCCAAGGATTGGGAGTGCCTGAACCGTCGCGCGCTTGCCTTCCTGCAATGGGCCTCCGTCCGACGTATGCTTCGAAGGCTATGTCAGAGAACAGAATGATCCCGGATGGACTCTAACACGAGCAAGCCACTCGGCACCGGATGCACGGCCGTCCACCACCTGACCGGCACAAGCGTCGGACGCAGACACGTAGATCGATAGCCGGGCGCTGCCGCTTGAGCCGCAACTCGGGGTGAACGCACGCCGCTGCTGCGGCTCACCTCTGTCACGTTCACAAGAAGCGTGTCCCAGGGTGTCACCACCGCGTCATGGAGCGTTAGGGCGGACCACTTTGGCCTTGCGTAAACCCAGCCCACCAACTTCACATGCTAAACAGTAAAAGGGACGTTTTACCTGCCAAGGGTGTCGTGACTACTTGAGGCGCGCAAGCCGGTTAGGGCCGCAAAGTCGCCAACGGACAAGCCGAACCATCTCTTTGCTGAGCAACGGGCTCGGCAATTCGCGCACATGGAATTCCACCGTCTGGTCGGGAGGAAATGATGGCCCAGAAAGTCGGGAATGTGGGTGACGTTCATGCCTTCGCAGGTTCAGCGGAGTATCACGTCACCGCCCTTCAGATGCCGATCTACTTCAACCGAGAGGGTGATCATGACCATAACGGCTTGATCTATGCTCTCGACGTCAACCTCCCCCTTCTCAAGTACATTCGTGCGCTGGCGGACGGCACAGACCCGAAGGCTTATGAAACGGCGGCGAAGGAGGTTGCGATCCGGCTGGGCATGCCGTTTCCGACCTGCCAAGAGAAGGCGAAAGCTCCGCACCCGCTCGTCCGTCCGCTCGTACTTCGAGTAAACAGGCACCGGACTCTTTCCATTAGGCTACGCAACGAAGTCGAAGGCCGCTGGGTTGGACTGCATTTGGTCGGCGGCGGCTACGACGTGAAGTCGAGCGACGGGTCCGAAGTCGGTGCAAACGGTCACTCCCTCGCGGCGCCCGGCGGACATCGCCACTACAGATGGACCTGCGAAAACGAAGGCGTTTTCCCGTTCCATGATGGCGGCAGCTACTCTGGTGGCGAAGACGGAACCAACGTCCATGGCCTGTTTGGCGCCCTGATTGTCGAGCCCGAACATGCCATCTGGCGCGATCCCGTCACTGGCCGCACTTCGACCGAAGGCCAGATGGACGGGCTTTACCTCGACATCATCCCAAGCGGCCAGGAACCGTCGAAAGTATTCCCGACCTCGGACAGCACGCTACCCGGTCACAAATGGGGAGACCCACAGGAGGAGCACGAGTTCGACAAGGAGGACCACCGCGAGTTTGTGATCTTCTTCCACGACGAGCCCGAGTTCCTCCCGCCGCATAACATAGTCGGGCGGGATCCGTGCCTGGCCGAGAACCCGCTACCAGGTGCGGGAGGCGAGCACGGTGGCCATGGCGCGGGCGACGACCATCTGCCCATCATGCCCGTGTCCTACCGCGCCGAGCCGATGGTGAACCGCGAACGGACCCTTTGGCATTGGGTGCAGGAGAAAAAACACGTTCTGGATCCTCCGGTGCTCAACGAGGAGCAGCACCACAGCAGTTGGCTATTCGGCGACCCCGCGACACCGATCTTGAAGGCTTACATCGGCGATCCGGTGCGCATCCGCTTCGTGCACGCGGGCGTCAAGGAAACGCACGTCTTCCACCTCCATCTTTACGAGTGGCACGCGGTCCCTGACGACAAGACCTCTCCACGTATCGACGCGATCTCCGTCAGCCCTCAGACAGCCCACACCATCGAACCCGCCTGGGGGGCAGGCAACCGGCACCAGGTTGCGGGGGACGTGATCTGGCACTGCCACCTCTACCCGCACTTCCACGAAGGCATGTGGGGCATGTTCCGCACCTTCGAGACCTTGCAAAAAGGGGCGGAGGAGAAGGTCGAAAGCCCGCTGATTGCCGACCCGGATCCCGTCTACCAAGGACGGAGGCTCGACCACTATCCCGACGGCACTCCCATCGAACGGCTGTGGCCTCTACCGGGTCGAGTACCTCCCGCGCCCACACCGGAACATCCTGGCTACCCCCTCTACATCCCAGGCAGGACCCAACAGAAGTCGCCGGTCCCTCCATGGCCTCTCGAGTACGAAGCGCTTCCAGCGAACTACGACTATCGCCCGAATCCAACGGAGCTCGAGAAGGGAGCGTTCAATGACAGGCCCGTTCCGGGCGAGATGTTCACGCGTCGACCTTTCAGTGAAGGGCAGAGCGTGGAATGGCCAGAAAACGTCCCATCGCAGTACAGTGGGAACGGCGACCGGGAGGTGGCGCACGACATCGCCGTGACGCTGACGCCGATCCACTACAACGGCCACGGATGGCACGATAAGCACGGCCATCTCTACTACCGAACCGCTGACGGCGAACCAGCCGAGGGCGGCGTCAAGCAGCCGCTGTTTTTCCGCGCGCAGCACGGCCAGATCCTGAACTTAACGCTCAAGAACGACCTGCCTCTCGAAATTCCGAAAACCGAGTTTGACCACGCGTTTCCTCCCTGTGAGGAACGGCCGTGGGAGGGCGAGTGCGCGCTGCATGTGCACATGGTGAAGTTCGACCCGATCTGCGCCGACGGAGCCAGTGTTGGCTGGAACTATCTCAGCGGCCCGGTTGCCGGGAAGAAGATGATATACCGCTGGTGGCTGGACCAGGAGTTTGGCACCATCTTCTTCCACGACCATCTCTTCGCCAACTACCGCCAGAAGCACGGCCTATTCGGCGCCTTGATCGTCGAGCCTCCCGGGGCGGAGTTCTACCATCCGACTGAAGACAAGAAGATCGTCAGTGGCATGCAGGCGCGCATCAGGGTGCCGGGCCGCGCGCCGGAGTGGTTCCGCGAGTTCTGCGTGGGCATCGGCGACTTCATCCCAATGTGGGACCGCGACGGCAACCCGCTGAACCCTCCGGAACACCCTGGCGGTCACGGCGACCAGGGCGTCATGGGTCTGAACTATCGCAGCGATCCTATCCACGAACGTCTCCGGACAGCGTCCCCGCCTGCCGAGATGGTTGACCCGGCCCTGTGGTTCAGTTCGAGGGAGCCATACAACCGCGACCCCTACACCGTGCGCTTTAACACCTTCGCTGGAGATCCCATCTGGTTCCGCCTCGTCCAGGGATCGCATGAGGAGCAGCACAGCTTTCAGATCCACGGCATGAGGTGGCAGCGCTTCCGCGTGAACCCAGACTCCGCCATCCGCAACCAGCAGACCTTCGGCTTGTCCGAGGCGTTCACCTTCATCCAGAACGAGCCCTACCTGCCTGGAGACTACCTCTACAAGCTGTCCAGCGCCGACGACCTCTGGCTAGGGTGCTGGGGCCTCATCCGAGCTTACCAGACTACCGACGGCGACGACAAAACCGGGGGTCTGAGGAAGCTTGGTAACCCGCCCGTAGCCGCCCTGCCGAATCCTGCCTTGATACGCGAGTTCCACGTTCGGGCAGAGAGAAGAAGGATTGTTTACCGAGACCCGGATCTTGTTGACCCCTTCGGCCTTGTCTACCAGCTTGAGAGGATCATCGGTCCGGACGGCATCGAGATACCCGTTCGCCAGCCTCGCTCCGAAAATCCCGCGGTGCCGCTGGTGCTACGGTGCCGTGAGGGCGAGACGGTGAGAGTGCGCCTGACGAACGGCCTTCCGCCCGGCACCAAACTGAGGCCAGAGCCCTTCGCGCCACGAGTGCCCGTCGAGGAGCGCAATCCCTTCTCGAACCGGCCGGAGCGCCCGGTTTCGTCCCAGGTGTCGATGCACGCGGACCTTCTTCGATACGACGTGACGAAATCTGATGGCGCGAATGTGGGGCGCAACGTGGACGCCTCCCCGCAGAGCGCGGCCCCGGGCGGACCAGCAGTAGTCTACGAATGGCATACCGACCGGCCGCCGCCGTCGGCGGAAAATCCCAATCCCAATGGGGGTGAGCCGCTGGGTCCGCTCCTCCTTCAAGACATGGCGGACTTCCGCAATCACCGGCACCACGGCTTGATTGGCGCACTGATCGTTGAGCCGAAAGATGCCACCCCGCTTTGGGTGAGGCCCGGGCAGCAGACGGCCACCGGCAAGCAGGAAGCCTGGGATGGCCCGCGCGCTACGCTGGTCGTCAATGGCGAACATGGGAAGGAACGCATCGAGGAGGTTGTGCTGCTACTCCAAGATGGCCTTCGGCATTATCTGCGCGGCAACATCCACATGCCCATTGCGGACGAACCCCCAGGCGCGGGCGAGGACGAACCCGATCACGAGGATCAGGGGCAGAAGGGCTTCAACTACCGCTCCGAGCCGGTCGGACCCGACATACAACGCATCCTGCAAGGCAAGACCGAGGGCTGGCTTTCGAATCCGCATCCTGCGACCCCCGTCTTCCGTGTTCCAAAGCGGAGCACCGTCAGGCTCCATTTGATCGGCGCGACCGACAAACCTCGTAACCAGAGCTTCACCGTCCACGGGGTGACGTGGCCGGAGTACCGCTTCCTGGGCCAGAAGAAGGGGCCGTTCGTGGCGTCGGAGGCGGCCATCACCACCGGAACCGCTAGGACCTTCGAGTTCAAGGTCCATGGCGCCGGGGACTATGCCTACCGGAGCGGCATACTGAAATGGGCGGTGCCTCAGGGGCTTTGGGGCATCCTTCGGGTGGGCAAGTCCACAACAGCATCCTCTGTGCTGTCCAAAACGACCGAAGCCGTCAGGCAGCAGCCCATGGCATCCCTGTCCATCGCTGGGGCCGTTGGCTGGATGTTTGGACTGCTTGCCAAGCGCAGGCGGTAGGCTTGACGGATGCCTCGGGAGCACTGGCGCGGAACACATCTAGGAACTCGCCACAAAGGTCGCTGCTCGGGCGCTGCCAGCCTACGGCAGGCGCCACTCTGGAGCGGGTGGGGTGGCTTACCCCCCTCCGTGGGGCGGCTCTGACCCGCGTCAGACCGCCCCCGCTTGGCGGACGTCGTCGCGATCCGCATTAAGAGGGCAAGCAGAGCCGCGTTGTTAGCGCGGACCAGCCTCGCCGCGCCGTGAGTGGTGCCTGGCGATCCGCGCCCGGCGCGCGATGAACAGCACGAGCGACAGATGGCCCGATGAGCTTCGTCGCTCTCGGGGTTCCGTCCCGGATTCTCGGCACGCCCCCCGACGGTGCCGTAGCGAACCAAGCGGCTCAAGAGGTCGCCTCCCAACCCCTGCTCTCAGCTTGGGCCGGTGCTGCTCTCAGCGGCCGGACCGCTTCGGCACTCCCTCCTCGGAAGCGACCAGATGAGCGACCGCCAGGGATGCCCCCGGCAGGCCATCCTCACAAAGCGCTTCCAGGGCGCGAAGCAGGTGCTCGGCCGCCTCCAACCGACCCTCGGCCAGAGCCCGCTCAAGCGCCGCCAGAATTTGGTCCTCGAGATGTGATCCTTCCGGCACGAACGTCTCCTTCCCGGTCTACGGTGAGCCGCCCGCGAACCTGGGACCTGCCGCCGTGGGAGGGTCAAGGGGCGCTTTCATACTTTGTCACACGGCATTCGCGTTCCGGACGGAGGCGCCCGGCATCTTCGCAGATACGGTGGCGTTCCCCGCAATGAGGCGGGCCGTCGGCGCCTGCTCGCGCCGCGGCCAACCAACGGCGGTGCACACGATAACGAAGGAGATACGCTGGGATGATCTACATCGGGACACTTCGCCGCACTGGCCTCGCGCTGGCACTGGGCTTATCGCTCGCGGCCTGCGCCCAGCAGCAGACCCCGCCGCCCGCCCAGCAGACCGGCGGCATGTCTGGCATGGGTTCCCAGGGCATGGCTGGGCACAACATGTCCAGCATGCAGGGCCACAACATGTCCGGCATGACCATGGAGCAGATGATGGCCCACTGCGCGCAGATGCGTCAGCAGATGCGGCAGGGCGCCACGATGAGCCCCGACATGCAGGCGATGATGGCTCATTGCGACCAGATGATGCGGCAGGGCGCCGGAGGAACCGCGTCGGGCGGCGCAAGTCAGCACAGGCACTGAACGGTAGCAGGCGGCCGGGTGGACTGCCAATTAGCCGAAGCATCCACGGCGCCCGGAGACTGTCCGGGCGCCGAATGCATCACGTCCTTGCCTCGATACCTTCTGGCGAGCGACGATGAGCAATATGCGGCAGTTTCAATCCACGCCCGGCACGCCGGGGAAGGCAAGGATTAACCTGCCTTCCTCAAGGATACTTCGGTCAAAGAGCCCATCAAAGTTTTATCGCTCGTAACCGAAGCGAGTTGGCGATGACGGACACCGAGCTCAGCGCCATGGCTAGCGCGGCAACGATAGGGTTGAACAGGATGCCGGTGAAAGGATAGAGCACGCCAGCCGCAACAGGAACGCCTAACCCATTGTAAATGAATGCAAAAAACAAGTTCTGCCGGATGTTGCGCATCACCGCGTGCGACAACTTGCGTGCCCGCGCGATGCCCGCGAGATCTCCGCGAACCAGCGTCACGCCCGCGCTCTGCATGGCGACGTCTGTGCCGGTTCCCATGGCCATGCCGACATCAGCCTCGGCCAGCGCCGGGGCGTCGTTCACCCCGTCGCCCGCCGTGGCGACGACCTTCCCCTTGGCCCGGAGTTCTCGGACGATGCGGTGTTTGTCCTCGGGCAAAACATCCCCCTGGAACTCGTCGATGCCAAGTTTGCGGGCCACTGCTTCTGCTGTCGTCCTGTTGTCGCCCGTCAGCATGACGATGTGGATGCCTTCACGGCGCAGGCTCTCCAGCGCGGCGGGCGTGGTCTGTTTAACTGGGTCGGCCACTGCGATAACGGCGCCTGGCCTGCCGTCCACGGCAAGGAAGAGTGCCGTGCCACCCTCACGCCGCAGGTCGTCGGCCCGGGTGGCTAAGTCACCCAGGTCCACTCCGAGCTCCTGCATCAGCCGCGCATTGCCCAGCGCGACCCGGTGCCCATCTACGGTGCCGGTCACGCCCTTGCCGGTGACAGAGGCGAAGTCGGCGGGCTCGCCGAAAGCCAGGCCGCGCTCCTTGGCCGCGGCCACCACCGCAGCCGCCAGCGGGTGTTCGCTCGACCGCTCCAGGCTGGCGGCGAGCGGCAGCACCTCGGCCTCGGTCAGCCCCGTCGCAGGAACGACGGCCACGACCTTGGGTTTGCCTTCAGTCAGGGTGCCGGTCTTGTCCACGACGAGGGTGTCCACCTTCTCCATGCGCTCGAGCGCTTCGGCCGACTTGATGAGCACCCCGGCACCGGCGCCCTTGCCGACGCCAACCATGATGCTCATGGGCGTAGCCAACCCGAGCGCGCAGGGACAGGCAATGATCAGGACCGAGACGGCCGCGATCAGGGCGTAGGACAGCGCCGGTGACGGTCCCCAGACCGCCCAAGCGATGAAGGCCAGCGCCGCGACCGCAATGACGGCCGGGACGAACCAGCCCGCCACCGTGTCGGCCATACGTTGGATGGGCGCCCGGCTGCGCTGCGCCTCGGCGACCATGGCCACGATGCGGGACAGCATGGTGTCGGAGCCGACCTTGTCCGCCCGCATCACCAGAGAGCCGGTTCCGTTCACCGTGCCGCCAATGACCTTGGCGCCGGGCGCCTTCTCCACCGGCAGGGATTCTCCGGTGACCATGGATTCGTCCACGGCGCCGCCGCCCTCAAGCACCTCGCCATCGACCGGCACGCTTTCGCCCGGCCGTACGCGCAGGCGGTCACCAGCCTGCACCTCCGCCAGCGCGACCTCCTCGTCATGGCCGTCCGGCTGGATCCGCCGTGCCGTCTTGGGCGCCATGTTTAGCAGGGCCCGGATGGCGCCGCCGGTCGCCTCGCGCGCCCGGAGCTCCAGCACTTGGCCAAGCAAGACGAGCACGGTGATGACCGCCGCTGCTTCGAAGTAGACGGCGACCGTGCCGTCCGCGCCCCGGAATCCTTCAGGAAAGATGCCGGGCAGGAAGGTGGCGACCACGCTGTAGAGGTAAGCAGCCCCGGTCCCGAGCGCGATTAGGCTGAACATGTTCAGGCTGCGGTTCAACACCGACTGCCAGCCGCGAACGAAGAAGGGCCACCCGGCCCAGAGCACGACGGGCGTCCCGAGCAGGAACTGGATCCAAACCGAGGTTCTGGGCGGCACCAGATGATGCAGGCCGAGGCCGGGAATGTGGGCGCCCATCTCGAGGATGAAAATGGGAAGGGTCAGAGCCAAGCCGACCCAGAACCGCCGAGTCATGTCAGTGAGTTCGTGGTTCGGCGCGGCCTCGGCGGTCACCTCCAACGGCTCCAACGCCATGCCGCAAATCGGGCAGTTACCCGGCCCCTGCTGCCGGATCTCCGGGTGCATCGGGCAGGTGTAGATGGCGGCCTTCTGCGCCGCCGTCGGCGCCGCCGTCTTCTCCGGCGCCAGGTATCTCTGCGGGTCAGCCTCGAACTTTCCCCGGCACCCGGCCGAGCAGAAGTGGAACGTGGTCCCGCTGTGCTCCAGCCGATGCTTCGAGGTCGCCAAATCCACTTTCATGCCGCAGACCGGATCTGTGACCAGGGTTGCCTCGGCCGTCGCAGCACCATGGTTGTGCCCGTGGCCGTGGTCGTGGGTACAGCCGGGGCCATGCCGGTGCTGCCCGTGATGGTGCTCGTGTCCGTGGCCTTGCTGTCCGCTCATCGTGCCGTCTCCGGATGGTCCGCTCAGGCGGGCCGGTGCTGGTCCGTCGTCGGCAAGGTGGGGTTTCCCATCATGGGAAGGTCAAGCGGGCGCCGATCTCGAAATGGCCGGACCGGCGCCCGCAGCCGTCAGCCAAAGATGTACCAGGAGCCGATGTCACTGGTGCCGTCCACGAACTGCGGTGTGTTGAACATGAAGTCGCTCTGCCGCAGGTCGTCCTTGGCCACCTCGAGGAGCAGGATGGAGCCGTCCTCCCCGCCGACGTCCCACGAGACTGTGGCACCGAGGTCGGTGTCCTCGACCTTCACGTCCTTCGCGTCTATGTCCATGAACGCTATGTGGTCGAGGAGGCCCTGCGACGTGCCGGTCGCTCGGGACGCGTTGCCGGAGGCTATCGCAGCGGCGCGGCGAGCGCAGCGACTGATGCGGCAGAACATCGCGTTCTCGCTGGGATACAACGCCGTTACGGTGCCCATGGCCGTCTCCGGCCGTGTCATCCCCCTGTTTGCGGCCCTGGTCATGGCCTCATCGTCGCTGGCGGTTACGCTGAACGCGCTGCGGGCAAGGAATGTCTGGCAGTCGGATGCTTAGCGGAACGTGCGTGCCAAGCAGGTGGCGATCGCCGCCTCCCTAGCGCTACCAGCCAACTCCCCTTTGGCTACATAGACTAATGGATCGATAGGTCGACACTAGCTAGGGCACGCCGTACAGCGGCTGCCACTCCAGCACGGCTGAGTGGTTTCCGGAGCATGCTCACTTGTGGCGGGAGCAGCCTGCCGCGCAAGACGTCGACGCGGCCCGTTGCCAACACAATGGGCAGCCCGGGGCAGCGCGCGTGGAGTTCCGCCGCCAGGTCCACCCCATCCATTGTGCCCGGCATCATCACGTCCGACAGCACTACGTCTAGCCCGAGGCCGCTCTCCAGCATCGCCAAGGCGGCATCGGCGTCCGCTGCCTCGACCACGCGGTAACGCAAGTCACTCAGCGTCTCCGCAAGGGCTTTACGGACGATTGCGTCATCCTCCACGAGGAGCACCGTCTCGCCCAACCCAGCTTCAAGCTTGGCCTCGAGCACAGGCGCCGCTGCATCCGGCCGGACCGTCTCGCTGCTCGCAGGCAGCAGGATGGCAACCTCCGTGCCCCAACCTGGTGCGCTCTTGATCCGTACGCTGCCTCCAGACTGGTGCGCAAAACCGTGGATCTGCGCCAAGCCAAGCCCGGTTCCCTTTCCTGGCGCCTTGGTAGTGAAGAACGGCTCGCAAGCGCGTCGCTGTACCTCATCCGACATCCCCGGACCATCGTCGCGGACCGCGATGCTGACGTAGGTACCGTCGGGCGGCCAACCATCTGCCGCACCCTTCACGCTCTCGGCGAGAACCGAGATTGTCAGCGTACCGGTTGCGCCGTCGAAAGCGTCACGCGCATTGATTGCGAGGTTCAGCAGCGCGGATTCCAACTGGTTCCGGTCCGCCAGACAGGCTCTGACCCCGGGATCGGCCTCCACGCGCAGCGCGACCCGCTCGCCCAGAGTGCGCGCCAGCAAGGCTTGCATGCCCTCAACCACCTCGGTCGGGTTCAATGGCCGTGGCTCGAGGCGCTGGCGGCGGGCGACGGCGAGAAGTTGCGATGTGAGTCCCGCTGCCTTTGTGCCAGCCTCGAGCGCGTTGCCCGCAAGCCGGGTGATGTCCGGTCGATCGCTACCCAGACGGCGGCGGATCAGTTCGAGATTGCCGTTTACGGCCTGGAGCACGTTGTTGAAGTCGTGCGCGATGCCGCCCGTGAGTTGGCCAATCGCCTCCATCTTCTGCGCGTGCCGTAACCCTTCCTCTGCCTGGACGCGTTTGGTGACATCGGTCACCACGCCCTGCGTGCGAACGAACGCGCCCGCAGTGTTGCGGAAGGCGCGGGCCGAGATCTCTACCTCAGCCACCTCGCCGGAACGCCTCACCATCTGGAAGCGCACATCATCGAGGACACCCTCCTCCAAGAAGCACGGCCAGGTTTCAGCAAAAGCACGAGCCGCCTCCGGCGTCAGGAACTCGGTGAAGTCTCGGCCAACAACCTCTTCCCGGCTGTAGCCCATGAACTCGGCCCAGCGCTTGCTGACCACCACAATCCGGCCATCGATGTCGAGCGAGTGCATGGCTGCGGGCGCTTCAACGAACATACCGCGGTAGCGCTCCTCGCTCTCGGCCAAAGCTTTGCTGGCTGCCTGGATCTGCGCATGTGAAGGCAGTGCGATAGCCTTGGGCATCAAAGGCCAGAGCGCAATGGCGGTGGCGACCGAGATGGCGGCGGTGAGCACCTTGACGATGGCCTCGGCGCCGTAGGCCGGAACCCAAAGGGTGAGAAGGTCCATCCAGTGCCCCGCACCGCAGAGCAGGATGAAGGCGGCGAAGAGCCAGAAGATCGGCCGGAACACTAGGTCATGCCGCCGCCGGGCGAAGGTGACTAGGGCGAGCGGGATAGAGAAGTAGGCAATACCGATGGCTGCATTGGCTAAGCCATGCGTCCAGATGAGCCAGGGCTCCCAGAGCAGGCAGAAGCCATGCGGTGTGAGGCCAGTCGGATCGAAGAGCCAGCGGGTCAGGGCAGAAGCCAAGTCATTCTCATCCAGCTACCGAATATCAACAACCAACGGTAGAGTATCGTGGAACTTAAAACATAATCGAAAGCTTAATAACAAAACCGAGAGATGAGCGCGAGCGCTATCGGGCATGGCCTCAGAGAAGAAGCGGAGGCGGATTGGTACAAAATTGGTTTGGAAGGAGTGACCAACTGACTGCGCTCGTGTGGCAGTCCTGGCCCACGGTGGAGGTCAGCGTGGATGTTCGCATCCTCCACAACCTCGCAACGACCGGTCAAACGCGCAGGTAAGCGAGAAAACGAGGCACAACCCTCGTTTCAGGTGCTCCCAACTCACGGTATTGAGAGTTTAGTTCGGCAAAGATGCCGTAGGTCTCGTGTCTGGAGCCGTCGTTTGCCCCAGTTGCCTTTCGCTAACGCCAGATGGCTGAACCGAGCGGATCACTGCCCTCCCGTGCTGCGCTCCAAAACTGCCAGGGAGCAGAGAGCCTCTTGGTGGCGGGTAGGCCTTGGCGCCGTGCTTGGTGCCGGTGTCGCGGTAGCGGCGGTCGGTTACCTCGCCACACAACGCGAAGCGGCTCTGCGTGATGCGGAGCATGAGGTGCGGAACCTCTCTCTCGTTCTGGCGGACTGGCTCGAGGATGGCTTCCGCTCGGTCGAGCACCTCGAACTCAGCGTTGCTGAGTGGCTGCGTGCCGAAGGAATCGCCACGTCAGAGGAGTTTCGTCACCGTTCGGCGACGCGCGAGGCACACGACGCCCTGCGGGCGCGCGCGGCGGCTATGCCGCGGGTTGACCGCCTCCTGTTGATCGACAGGGACGGCAGGGTGGTTGCCAACTCCACTACCTTTCCCGCGCCGGACATCAACGTTGCTGGGCGCGACTACTTCGAGGCCCTGCGGCGCGGTGACGGGCCGGACACCTTCTTAAGCGCTCCGGTGCGGAACCAGCTTAACGGCAACTGGACCATCTTCGTCGCCTGCCGGATCCGCAGCGATGATGGGCGCCTCCTTGGGATCGTGGGTGCCGCAGTCGACCTCCAGCGGTTCGAGGCGTTCTTTAGCAAGCTCTCCCTTGGGCGGGGGAGCTCGGTCACACTCGTGCGGCGCGATGGAGTGCTGCTCGCACGGCATCCCCGGGTCGAAGCGGCTATCGGCGGCTCGATCGCGCAGAGCGAGATCTTTACTAAGCTGTTCCTGGTATCCGCGGGCGGCGCTCTGCGGACCACGAGCCCAGTCGACGGCGTCAAAAGGATCCTCGGCGCACAGGCACTTCGCGAGTTCCCTCTCGTAGCTGTGGTGACACGCGCGTACGACGAGGTGCTTGCCCCATGGCGGCGCGAGGCATGGCGCGTTGGCTTTGCCGCCCTGCTGATCGAGGGGTTCATCGCAGCAGGCGTGCTTCTGGCCGGTCGCCAATCCCACGCTCGGGCGGCAGCAAACGCGGCTGAGGCGGAACTCGCCCTCTTGCGCGAACGGGAGGCAGCCGCGAATGCCCTGGCTGAGCGCGACGATGCACTGCGTGCAGTATTCGAGACTGGGAGCGTGGGCATCGCCGAGGTAGACACGGCCGGGTACCGTTTCATTCGGGTCAACGCTCGCTTCTGTGAGATGACCGGTCGCAGCCAGGCCGAGCTCCTTGGTGGCCTGGGCCCGACCGATGTGATCCACCCCGAGGACCCTGAGGCTGACCTGGAGGGGTGGCATGCCGTCGGCGCCATGGCAGGGTTCCAAGACGCGGAAAAGCGCTACCTCCGCCCGGACGGCTCAGTTGTGTGGGTCCACCTCAGCATCACCGTCTCGGCGCGCGGTGCGGACGGGCGGCCCACCCGATGCGTTGCCGTGGCGCAGGACATCACCGAGAGTCGAACGGCGGCCGAGCGGCTACGGGCGAGCGAGGAGATGCTACGCGTGGGCCAAGCCGTGGGCCGGATCGGCAGCTTCCAGCGTGACCTCGCCACCGGCGCCCTGCATTGCGGTCCGCAGACACGTGAAATCTTCGGCCTGCCCGCGGGCGACGCGCCGATACCGCCTGAGGAATGGATAGCATCGCTGGTGGAGGAAGACCGGGTCCGCGTTGCCGCCCTGATCCGAGACGCCATTGCCCGACGCGAACCTGAAATTGCCTGCAACTACCGCATCCGGCGCCCGATGGACGGTAGCTTGCGCTATGTCGAAATGAGAGCTCGCTACCAGTTCGATCACAACGGTCATCCGATCGGCTCGGTTGGTGTGGCTATCGATGTCACCGAGCGGCGTGAAGCGGAGGAACGACTGCGGGCGAGCGAGGAGATGCTGCGGCTCGGCATGGCGGTCGGGCGAATCGGCGCCTACGCCCGTGATGCCAACGGCGACATTTGGTGCGGCGCCGAAACACGCGCGCTCCACGGGCTTCCGGACGGCGTCCATCTAATCCCAACCGCGACCTGGCTCGCGACAGTCTTGCCAGAAGATCGTGAGCGTATCGTCGCTGAAATGGCCGATGCCCGCGCCCGCCGCCTGTCTGAGGCCTCGTTCCACTATCGCTGCCGTCGTATGAACGACGGGCAGATACGGCATATCGAGGCTCGCGCGCGCTACCAGCATGATACCGAGGGACAAATCATCGGTTCGACCGGTGCCATCGTCGACGTCACCGAGGCCCGTGAGGCTGAGGCGTTGCTGCGATTCAGCCTTGAGGTTGGTCGTATTGGCACCTTCCGCCATGACTTCGCCAAGCGGGTGGTGACTGTCGGCGCCGAAACGCGAGCGATCTATGGCCTGCCCGAGGGCGGCGCTTTGACCGAGGATGCGTGGTGGTCGCCAATCCTGCCCGAGGATCGGGAGCGGCTCTGCGCCGAGATCGCGCGCGGCTTGGCCGCCGGTGAGGCAGAGGGTGGCTGCGATTATCGTGTCCGCCGGGTCTTCGACGGCGGCCTGCGCCATGTCGAGGCGCGGGCTCGTTATGAATATGACGCCGACGGCAGGCCTGTTGCAGCAGTGGGCGTGGTGATCGACGTGACCGAGCGGTGTCAGGCCGAGGAGCGCATCGCACACCTCGCCCACCACGACGCCCTGACCGGGCTGCCGAACCGGGTGCTGTTCCGCGAAAGAATGGACGGCGCGATCGCCCGGGCACGCTTCGGTGAGGGTTTCGCTGTACTCTGCCTCGACCTCGATCGTTTTAAGGAGGTGAACGACGCGCTCGGTCACCCGGTTGGGGATGCCCTGCTCTGTGCCGTCGCTGACCGACTGCGGGCCGAGTTGCGCGACACCGACACCCTCGCCCGCCTCGGCGGTGACGAGTTCGCGTTGATTCAGTCATGCGCCGACCAGCCCGGCGATGCCACCGCTTTGGCGCGGCGCCTGGTCGAAGCGGTCGCCGCCCCCTTCCAGATCGACGGCCACCAGATCTCGGTCGGCACCTCGATAGGCGTCGCGCTTGCGCCGGGCGATGGTCTTCACCCCGACGCACTGCTCCGAGCCGCCGATATGGCGCTCTACCGCGCCAAGGCGGACGGCCGCGGCACTTGGCACTTCTTTGAGCCAGAGATGGACGCGCGCATGCAGATGCGCCGCACCTTGGAACTCGACCTCCGCCGGGCTCTTGTCGCGGGCGAGTTCGAGGTGCACTACCAACCGCTCGTTGCGATAGCCACGCGCCAGGTTACTGGCCTAGAGGCTTTGGTGCGCTGGCACCATCCTGAGCGTGGGTTAGTGCCGCCCGACCGTTTTATCCCGCTCTGCGAGGAGATCGGCCTCATCGTGCCGCTCGGCGAGTATGTTCTCGTCCGCGCCTGCGCTGACGCCGTGCACTGGCCCGGTACGCCCAAAGTGGCGGTCAATCTCTCGCCTGTGCAGTTCGCCAGCCCCGGCCTGGTCGATGCCGTTGCCTGGGCGCTGGCCACCTCCGGCCTCGACCCGGCCAGGCTTGAGCTCGAGATCACCGAGACGGTAATGCTGCGGGACACCGAGGCGACGCTGGCTATTCTCTACCGGCTGAAGGCGCTCGGGGTTCGCATCGCCATGGATGACTTCGGCACCGGTTATTCCTCGCTGAGCTATCTCCAACGCTTCCCCTTCGACAAGGTCAAGATCGACCGCTCCTTCATCCGCAGCCTGGACCAGTCCCGTCAGAGCAACGCCATCGTTCGGGCTGTGACCGATCTGTGCGGCGGCCTCGGCATGACCACCACGGCCGAGGGCGTCGAAACCGAGGAGCAGTTTGCAGCGCTTCGGCGCGAGGGCTGTAGCGAAGCCCAGGGCTACCTTTTCAGCAAACCACGTCCGGCCAACGAAATTCCAGCAGTACTCAGGACGTTGGACACTGCTCGAGAGCATCTGGAAAGCGTCACTTACGCGATTTGAAAGATCTTCTCACCTCACAGTTCGCCCTGTTGAGGTCCGATTGGTAAGCCACGTCTACACTCGCGGGAGGCCTGAAGCGGGTTGAGACACCAGCAACGTTCATGGCGCACGTTCTTGCGAGTACCCTGCTGCGGTCCTTACCTGGAGCCACTTCAATGCCCGGTCCCGCATCGATAGTCGCCGGGGCGGTGAATTTTCTAATGCCCTCCAGGCGCCGAACGACGGGGTACTCAGTTTTATTGGGTTTCCTGCTCGCGGCAGGTGTGCTCACCGTCGTCAGTTTGGCATTGCTCGATGCCCGGCGCGACGCCTGGGAGCGGGCTAGTGACGCATCGGCTAATCTGGCCCGTGCCCTTGAGCGCGACCTCTCCTCCGAAATCAAGTCCATCGACCTGTCCCTCCAAGCTGTGATCGACACCATGACGCAGGTCGGTGCCGAGCAAATCACCGCCGAGTTCCGCCGTGCGATTGTGTTGCGGCATGTAGATGCTGCCCGCTACCTCGACGCTGTGCTGCTCCTCGATGAGACCGGTGAGATCGTCTTCGACACCCGCGAGCGAATGCCGGAGACGCCGGTCAACCTCGCAGACCGCGATTACTTTGCCGCTCATCGCAAACGGGCCGACTATGGTCTTTTCGTGAGCAAGCCCTTCCGCAGCCGCCTCGCCGATGGGCAGTGGAGCATCGGTTTCAGCCGCCGCCTGTCCCAGCCCGACGGTTCTTTCGCAGGCGTCGTACTCGGTGTCATCCGGCTCGGGCGCCTCGAGGCGGCGTTTGAGGGCATGCAACTCGGCCCGGGTGGGGCGATGACCTTGTTCCGGCAAGATGGCACTATCCTCGCCCGCACCCCGGCCGACGAGCGTCAGCTTGGCCGCGACCTGAGCAGCGCTCCGGCGGTCCGGCGGGCGCAGCAGGCGGATGCCGGACAGTTTGTCGCCATCTCCGGCATCGACGCGGTGGAGCGGCTCTATACCCATCGGCGCCTCAAGGATGTTCCAATCTTCATCAATGTCGCCCTGGCCGTCGATGACGTCTACGCGGCCTGGCGGCGCAAGGCGGCTGCCATCGGTGCCGTGATGCTCCTGCTGGTTGGGGCCATGGCTGTCATGTTTGTCCGTCTTCAGCGAGAGTTGGTACACCGCCGAGCCCTGGAGCAGGCCGCCCGTGCGAGTGAGGCGACTTTCCGCCTGCTCGCCGAGAACTCTAGCGACATCGTATCCCGCCTCGACTCTGACGGCAGGCGCCTTTACGTCTCGCCCGCAGCAGAACGGGTGCTTGGGCGTCCGTCAGCCGAACTGATTGGCCGGTCGGCGCTCGACGACGCAGTGCCAGAGGATCTTCCTGTTGTGCAGGAGGTCATGGCACGCCTCCGCGCGGGCGAGCGGGAGGTGCGGGTTGAGTACCGCGTCCTGCGGCCCGACGGGGAGATGGTTTGGTTGGAAGCATCCGCGCGCGCGACCCTCGACCCGCGCACCGGCGAGCCGGACGGCGTGGTGGCCGTCGCCCGGGACGTGACCGAGCGCAAGTCGCTGGAAAACAAGCTGGCTTCGCTCGCACGGACAGATGGGTTGACCGGCTTAGCCAACCGCCGCACCTTCGATGAGGCGCTGGCGGCGGAGTGGCGGCGGGCCCGGCGTGATGAAGCCCCGCTTTCCTTGCTGCTGCTCGACATCGATCGCTTCAAGCTTTTCAACGACACCTATGGGCATCCCGCGGGTGACGAGTGTCTGAAGGCCGTCGCCAAAGCGATTACCGCCGCCGTTCACCGCCCGGCCGACCTTATTGCCCGTTATGGCGGCGAGGAGATTGTAGTCCTGCTGCCGGGCATTCCGTCAGACGGCGCGGCGGTGGTAGCTGAGCGGGTCCGCGCCGCCATTGAGGCGGTCGGGCTGGCGCACTCTGCAAACCTTCCCTTCGGCGTGGTCACGGCGAGCGTCGGTGCCGCGACGGCGCTTCCTGTGGCTGGGTCAGACCTCGCGGCCGGGGCGCTGGTAGCGGCCGCGGATGCGGCGCTGTATTCGGCCAAACACTCTGGCCGGAACTGCGTCACGGTCGCCACCTCCGTGCCGCCACTGGCCACTCCGCTGCCTTTACCGGCGGACGAGGGGGCACGGCTGGCCGCCCGTGACGCCGCGGCAACTACCGACTCACGCAACTAAAGTAGCTGAGCACATAACCTGCCTCGCGGCGGCGTTGCTCGGCATACCAATGGCTGTTCTGTCGCCTGTTGATAGAGACCAGCAGGAACTGGCCGCCCACGTCGGATCGGAGGCGGAGCGCACGCTGCGGATCTGTCCTTCTGCTGCCAAGTCATCGGCAGCGTCGAGGACATCGTGGTTGTCTCTGACGCGGCGCTCGATCTGCGTTCGAGGCCGACACGTTGGTGACCGGCACGCCGAGCATCTGGTTCTACGCCGGGGCGCCGCTTGTCTACCCACAAACGGCGTAGCGCCTGCTCACTCAACTAAGTGCCCAGACTGCCCTTTATCCAGCCCAGCGGGCGCTACTAACCGACCTCACCGCGCTCACCATGAATACATTTGAGCGAGGCCATACAAACAGCACGCTGGCTGGAAGCTTTCTCCGGATCGGCTCCACCATCCGGAGACATCGCTAATGAGCCGTGAGGACCGCAGCACGCCCATACTCTCCGCCATGGTAGCTTAAACGGTCTCTCTTCGACGCGGACAGGAAGAGCCATCGAAAGGCACTTCCATCGGTCCGGAGCCACATCAGTTCGATGCCCGCCTACGGCTGGCTCATGGCAGGCAGGCCCTTGAGTACGAGGGCGCCTTCCAGAAGCATGGGCACGACCACCATCACGAGGGCCTGGATGTAGCCGCGCCCGGCTTCCAGGATGCCCATGAGCGTGCGCACGCCGCCGACATCAGACGCCGGTTCGCCACCCGCCAAGTAACCACCTAGCAGATCATCCTCTTCGGCCTGAATGGCGGCTTGATCCCGTGCCCCGCCACCATCACCGTCCTGCTGCTCTGCCTGCAACTCAAGCATTTCACCCTTGGTGTCGCCCTGGTGCTCTGCTTCAGCATCGGGTTGGCAGTGACCATGGTCTTGGTCGGCGTGGCGGCAGCCCTCGGCATGCGGAGCGGCGATGGGCGGGAGCGTTTGACCGTTTCGCCCGGCGGGCACCCTACGCCTCCGCTGCCCTCATCCTCGTGGTCGGCCTCGTACTTGCCTACCAGGGGTGGCCCACGCTACCCGGCGGCTCGTAGCCGCCGCCCTTATCCGACCTCCAGCATGTGAGCACTACTGACGATGAGCAGCATCCTTCTGCCGTATATCCATTACGTCGCACTCTACCTCGGCGTCGCCCTGACCGGCGGCTCCGTGGTCCACCTGCCGCTCGCACCTGGTCGCTACCTGCTCATAGGTTTGGTCGGCGTGGTCGTGTTTATCCTGGCCTCGGTTGCGGACGCCCGACGCAGGCATGCGACTGCGGTCGAGGGTGAGAGCGCGTCCATCGGCAGCTACATCGGCTGGAGCGTGCTTCTCTCGATCGGCCTCGGCATGCTGAGCGGCTCCATCCAGCACTTCCTCGACTTCCCCCACTACGCGGCTGTCCTGTTGCCACTTGGGGTGCTGCTGAGCTTGGCAGCCTATGTGGGCCGTGAGCGGCTGTCGCTTTCGGGCCCTAAGCTCGTCAAGCTCGGCGCAGCGGCGGTGTCCTTTGCTCTGGTTCTTGCGCTGGGCCTCGACCTGCTCGCGGACGAACTCGTGCCGCACGGCCACGACCACTAACGGTTGGGCACGGCAAGGCTGCCTACAATGGGCAGCTAACGCCGTAGCGAAGACCTATGCAGGTCGTGCGGACGACCGAAGCCGCTCCTCGGCCAGCCGCGCGATCTCGGCGGGCGCCTGGTCGGGGATGGCGAACACCGAGCTCACATTGATCTCACAGAGCACGTAGGTGTCCTCGCCATCTGGCCCATGCGGCCCGTAGAGGAAGTCGGCATCCCAGATGATGGGCAACTTCTCCCTCATTAGGCCAAGCGTCCTCATCAACCCCGGTGTCCAATCCGTTTCCATCAGCGTCCGCAGGCGCTGGAACTGCGGGGCCGAGGCCGGGCGCATGATGCGCGGGCCCGGCTGCGCCGCCGGGGAGTCCGGCCCTTCGGGCGGCGGCGGGATGAGCGCCTTGATGAACTGGTGACCGAAGCCGACAACCTTATCGGCACTCATGTAGCAGCGGATCATGCCGTCCGACAGTCGCGGCTGGAACGGCTGGTCGACCACACACCCGTCCTCCGCGAAGTAAGCGTCGCAGCGCTCCAGGAAGTCCGCGAACGGGACCTCCTCCGGCAGGCTGCCCTTCCGCGCTTCGAGCACGCGGACCATGCCGTTTTGCTCGGGAAGAAGTTCAACCTTCCAGGTGCCCTGGCCGCCGTTGCCGCGGTTCCGCTTGAGCACGCGTGGGCCGTCTGACCGGAGGCGGCGCGGGAACTCAGCCTCCAGTTCCTCGGGAGAGCGGTAGAGGTGGGTGTCCGTGCCCCAGCCAAGGTGCCGGGTGCGATGAAGGACCTCCTTGGTGCCCATCTTCAGGATGACGTCCGGGTGGGCACTGACCCACACGCCCTGCGAGGCGACGTCGCGCAGCATCGCGTCGAGCCGGTGCCGATTGCGGCCGCCGTCCTGTGGGTTGACCCAGACGAGGGCGCCGTCCACGCCCAGAAGCTGGGCCCGCACCTCATCTTCTGCCTCCTCGGAGTAAACCGCAGGCTCCGCGTGAATGCCGCGCGCGGTCAACTCCTGGAAGAGTTGGTGGTACCTGTTGTTCGCCGGGGTCGCGGTCGCGCGCGCCTCACGGTCGCCGCGCCAGAGCAGCGCCACCTTGCCGACTATCTTCGTCATCGAGAACCTCCTCAATCCGGAGACCGAATCCATCCGCACCGTGAGGGTCCGGCGGTCAGGGCGAATCGCTCCGCCACGAGCAGGCAGCCGACTATGCGGCCCTCAGCCGCGCTTCCTTCGGTAGACTTCGTACAGGTCATCGAGCACGGCGGCGCCGCGCTCAAGCCGCCTACCATCGTCCCGATTGGCGGCCGCGATGCCGTCCATGACGTGCGCGATTCCTGTTGCTTCCCCGCGACCGAACTTGGCGTCCTTGAGGTCGATGTCGTGCACGATCTCGGCGATGACGGCGAGCGCTGGGTCGTCGAGGCCCGTGCGCGACACCAGCACCTCAAAGGTGCAGCGGTCACCTTCGTGCGTGAACTCGCCCTCGTACATGTCGAAGCGCAGTTCCCCAGGCTCCGGTTCGTAGCCCTTGGCCGGGACGAACTTGAACCGGGCATCCGGGTCAATGAACCGGCGGATCAGCCATGCCGAGGCGATGCGGTCCACATAGACGCCATGTCGCGTCACCCAGACCCGTCCACGGAGCTCATCCATCGCGGCGCCGCCAGCCGGTTGCTCCCGCTGCTCATCCGCCATCGTCTCGTCCTCCTGTAGTCGGGCCTCCAGGCCCGAAAGCAGGCCTTCAACCGTCTCGCGTCCGTTCGCCCCGAAGAAGTCGATCGCCGCCACCCGTGCCACTTCCGTCCGCATCCGGGACAGCTTGGCCCGCGCCTCACCGGGGCTGGCCGGGGCGCCCTCGGTGTCCAGCGCCGCAGCGAGGGCACGGGCGTCCTTCGAGACAGCGTCGTAGTCCTCGGCGCGGGCGGCATTGAACAGGCCGCGGACGTCGTCGTCGGAAAGGCCGTGGACGAGCCGGGCCTCCCAGATCATCCCCTCGCCGCCGAGTTCGCCGATCTCCTTGAGTAGCCACTCAAAGTCTTCCTGGGCCTGCTCACCCGCAGGGAGGGCATAGGCGGCGTTCCTCACCGCCACAGCGCCCAGTGCCTGCAAGCGCCGCCAGACCTTCACCCGGGGGTAGCCGGGCTTGGCTGGAAGTTGGTGGACCAGCAGCAGCCAGCGGGCTGGCTCCGCCTGCATAGGGGGTTCAGGGTCACTCACCAAAGCATCTTAGCACCGAAAGAGCGGCCACCAAGATACGCTTGTATCTAGGAAACCGCAGACGTAGGAGTCCCGCATCACAAGGCGGGACGTCAGATGACCTACGAAGTCCTCCCGCTGCCATTCAAGCCGCACCGACTCGACGGCCTCTCCGACCGGCTGCTGGTCGGCCACTACGAGAACAACTACGGCGGCGCGGTCCGCCGCCTGAATGCCATCGAAGGCCGCCTTTCTGGCCTCGACTTCGGGGTTGCGCCGGTCTTCGACCTCAACGGGATCGGCCGCGAGCGGCTCATCGCCGCCAACTCCATGATCCTGCACGAGGCCTACTTCGACGCCCTTGGTGGCTCCGGCGAGCCGGACGGCGGCTTGGCCCGGGCGCTTGAGCGCTACTTCGGCTCGGTCGACCACTGGCGCGCCGAGTTCACGACCATGGGCAAGGCGCTGGCAGGTGGCTCTGGGTGGGTGCTGCTGACCTGGTCCGAGCGGCTGGGCAGGCTGACCAACCAGTGGGCGGCTGACCATGCCCACACCCTGGCCGACGGCGCCGTGGTGCTCGCGCTCGACATGTACGAGCACGCCTACGCCCTCGATTTCGGCGCCAAGGCGGGCGCCTACGTCGACGCCTTCATGCGCAATATCCATTGGGAGCGCATCGAGGCCCGCCATGGACGGGCGCTGGACCCCGCCGTGCCACGCCCGGCTTGGCCGAACCCGGACGTCCCAAAGGTCACCGCCACCGAACTCCGCACCATGCTGGACCGTGTCGAGGAGGTGACCCTGGTGGATGTCTGCCTGCCCATCGACCTGCCTCGGCGCACTGACATGCTGCCCGGGGCGCGCTTCCTCCCGCCGGAAGCCATCGCCGACTGGGCGGGCGAGTTGCCCAGGGACCGGCCTGTAGTCGCCTACTGCGTCTACGGCTTCCAGGTCAGTGGCGAGGCTACCGCCGAGCTCCGGCGGCAAGGCATCGACGCCCGCGCGCTCGCGGGCGGCATCACCACGTGGCACGCCATGGGTGGCCCAACCGTGCCGCTAACCCCAGAACAGAAGCGAGGAGACGGGCTATGACGAGGTGGGTTACGCGCGAGCGCCCGAAGATCGACCGCATAGCCTGCCCCTGGCTGATCCGGCGCTTCGTCGAGCCGGGCGCCGAGTTCCTCTACGTGCCGACTGAGCGCGTTTTCGAGGTGGCCAAGGAGACGGGCGCGACGCCCTACGACATCCCTGGGGCCGAGCCGTTCTCGCATGACGGCGACCTCTGCTCCTTTGGCGCCTTCATCAAGCACTACGGCCTCAAGGATTCCGCCCTTGACCGGCTCGCAGTCATCGTGCGCGGTGCGGACACGGCCCGGCATGACCTCGCCCCGGAGGCGTCCGGCCTGCACGCCATCTCCATGGGGCTGTCCGCGAATATTCTGGATGACCAGGCCATTCTTGAGCAGGGCATGGTCATCTACGACGCCCTCTACGCTTGGTGCCGGGGCAGCGCGGGCGAGATACACAACTGGACGTCGCCTAAGCAGGCGCATGCCCTGGCGCCGGAGGGCGTTCCTTGAGCGGCGCCGCGACGAAGCCGGTCGAGACCAGTTCTCCCGCTGGCGCGGCGCCCGAGACGGCCGCCGCCATGCCCACCTTCGGCGAGGCGCTGCGCGTGTGGCTGAAGGTCGGCCTGCTCTCCTTCGGCGGCCCGGCCGGGCAGATCGCGCTGCTGCACAGGGAGGTGGTGGACGACCGCCGCTGGGTTTCCGACGCACGATTCCTGCACGCCCTCAACTTCTGCACCTTGCTCCCGGGGCCGGAGGCGCAGCAGCTTGCCACCTACCTCGGGTGGCTGCTGCATGGGGTGCGCGGGGGGGTCGCCGCAGGCGTCCTGTTCGTCCTTCCGGGCATGGTGGTGATGCTTGGTCTCTCCATCCTCTACGCCACCCTGGGCGAGGTGCCGGTCGTCTCCGCGCTGTTCTTCGGCCTGAAATGCGCCGTGCTGGTGCTGGTGGTCGAGGCGCTGCTGCGGGTGGCGCGGCGGGCGCTCAAGACCAACGCCGCCTGGGCGCTGGCCGCCGCCGCCTTCGTCGCACTCTACGCATTCGGTGTGCCCTTCCCGGTCGTGGTCCTGGCCGCCGCGCTGATCGGCTACTTCGCCCCGGGCGCCTTCAAAGGCGGTAGCCATGGCGAGGCAAAGGACGGCCCGCCCGCGGTGCTGGACGCGGTGCTCGCAGCCGATCCAGGTCGCCCCGCCCGGCTCGCGGCGAAGGCGTGGCGCGCGGGCTGGATCGGCGTTGCACTCTGGCTGCTGCCGGTCGTCCTGCTCATGGCGTCCGGGGCCGGGATCTTTGCCGATGTCGCCTGGTTCTTCTCCAAGATGGCGGTGGTCACCGTCGGCGGCGCCTACGCCGTGCTGGCCTATGTCGCGCAGGAGGCGGTGCAGGGCTACGGCTGGCTCTCGCCCGACCAGATGCTGGTTGGCCTCGGCCTCGCCGAGACCACGCCCGGGCCGCTGATCCTGGTGTTGCAGTTCGTCGGCTTCCTGGCGGGCTACGGCCAGGGCGGGCTCGCCTGGGGCGTGTTGGCCGCCGTGCTGACGGTATGGGTCACCTTCGCACCCTGTTTCGCCTTCATCTTCCTCGGCGCGCCCTATGTGGAGCGCCTGCACTCCAACCGGGAGCTCACCAGCGCGCTGGCGGCGGTCACCGCCGCCGTGGTCGGCGTCATCGCCAACCTGGCGCTCTGGTTCGGTCTGCGGGTGCTCTTCGCGGATGTACACCGGGTGGAGGTTGGCCCAGTGACTCTGGACATGCCGGTCCTGGGCAGCCTGGACCCACTCGCCCTGGCGCTCGCCGCGCTAGCCGCAATGTGCCTGTTCCGCCTCAAGCTCGGCTTGCTGCCGACACTCGGCACCACCGCCGCGGTCGGGCTGGTTGCAAAGCTTGCCCTCGGGTGAACACGGTCTCCCTTCGTAAAGACAAATGAACGAGGAGACGACAATGGTGCAATCGACCTTCCGCCGCTCTGCCCTTGCCGGACTGGCCTTGCTCGCCGTCGGGTCAACGCCAACCCTCGCCCAGCAACCGGGTGGAACGCCCAACGCTGACTGGCACCGGACGGTGGATGACGCGCTCGGCAAGCCGGGCACAGAGCAGCCCGGCGGCGTGTGGCGGGTTTCGCTGCCGCGCACGGACTTGAAAGTCACGCTAGACGGAGTGCAGATCCGCCCGGGCTTTGCGCTCGGTTCCTGGCTGGCCTTCCAGCAACATGGGCAGGAACTGATGGTGATGGGCGACCTCGTGGTACTCGAGACCGAAATCGCGCCGGTGATGCGCCGCCTGGCGGAGGGCGGCATCGAGGTCACGGCGCTGCACAACCATCTGCTCCGGGCCCAGCCCGCGACCATGTACCTCCACGTCGGCGGACACGGTGACGCCGCGAAGCTCGCCTCCGCGCTCCGAAGCGCATTGCGGGAGACCGCAACCCCATTGCAGGGAGCCGCGGGACCGGTCGGCGAGCAGGGCGTCGAGGGTGTGGACACCGCCGCCTTTGCCCGTGCGCTGGGCCGGGAGGGCCGGGCCACTGGGAGCGTCTACGGTGTTGCCGTGCCGCGGGCCGAGCCGGTGCGCGACGACGGCATGGAGGTGCCGACCGCGATGGGCTCCGCGACCGCGATCAACCTCCAAGCCGCCGGGAACGGCAGGGGTGCGGTCACCGGCGACTTCGTCCTGAATGCCGATGAGGTGGTTCCAGTCCAGCGTGCGCTGGTGGAGCACGGCATCGAGGTCACAGCCATCCACAACCACATGCTTCAAGATGAGCCCCGCATCTTCTTCATGCACTTCTGGGGCGTGGACGACCCCGAGAAGTTGGGCCGCGGCCTGCGCGCGGCGATCGAGCGCACCAAGAGCCGTCCCGCTGGGTAGGAGGACAGCCATGCGCTCCGAGCGGACACTGCTCTCCCGGCGTTGCGCGCTCCTCGCTGGGCCCGGCTTATTGCTGGCTGGGCACCGTGCCGCGGCCCAGGGGCAGGCGAGGCGCCTCGACTTCGCGGACGTGGCGGTCGGGGCGCCGCCGCCAGGATTCTCCTTCGCGCTGACCGGCGGTGGACCGCCGGTGCGCTGGGCTGTGCTGGAGGATCCGTCCTCTCCGGCCGGGCCCAGGGTGCTGGCCGAAACAAGCGGGGACCGCACCGACAGCCGGTTCCCGCTGGCCATCCTGGACGGCGTGTCAGCGCGGGACGTGGCTGTCTCGGTCCGGTTCAAGCCGGTGTCCGGCACCGTCGACCAGGCGGCCGGGCTGGTGGTCCGGCTGCGCGACGCACGCAACTACTACATCGCCCGGGCCGACGCGCTGGAGGACAACGTCCGCCTGTACCGGGTCGTGGATGGGCGTCGCATCCAGTTCGCCGGTGTGGACGTCCGGGTGCCGCGCGGTCGCTGGCAGGCGCTGGGTCTACGGATCGAGGGCGACCGGCTCGCGGTCTCGCTCAATGGCCGGGAGCTCTTCACGGCGACGGACCGGACCTTCGCTGAGGCGGGCCGGGTCGGGCTCTGGACCAAGGCCGACAGTGTGACCCACTTCGACGCCTTGGAGGTTCAGGTTCTGCGCTGACCGGGAAAAGTATGCTCTCCCGGAACCCCAAAGAACATGGGCGATCTTGGCATTCACCCGGACATAAGATGCAGAAGGTTATGGCCGAACCGGAAGAGCTCCTGCTGCGCCGCTGTTGCTGTCGGTAAGTCGAAGATACGCAACAGGCCGGACGTCACTGAAGACAGCACATCGTCATTCCAAGCTTTTGATGATGATGAACCAAGTCACGGGCTTCTGACGAAGCAGAAAACTTGCGCGTGTCAGACTTGCACTGACGTCCGGATGTTCTGTTTGCCAAGCCCGATAGTGGCTCGGATGGACAGCAGAAGTCTCCAATCAGGATGCAAATAACCTCGCTGTAGAACAGCGAGAGCGGGAGGGTTACGCCCATGCCCATCACCACGCCAGACACGCTGTTCACCCACGATGTGATCGGCCGCTATCTCTGCAACACGCGAGATGAGGCATTGGCCAGCGGCCCGTTCGACGTCTATGTCATAGGCGGTGGCAGCTTCGGTGCGGCGATAGCTGAGCAGATCTTCGACTTCGACATAGCCCGCCGACACCGCATACTGGTTCTCGAGGCGGGCCCTTTCATGCTGCCTGGGCACGTGCAGAACCTCCCGCCTATGAGCGCTCCCCTCGGACCGCCCGATCTCAGCAATCCGCTCAACCCCGGGACCATTGAGCAACTGCGCGCTGCTTGGAGTGCGCAGAACCCCGGCCAACCTGTACCCGCGATACTGCCGCCCAGAAATGAGGTTTGGGGTCTCGCTTGGCATTCACGGGCGGGGGCCAATGCCGCCGATCCCAAAGACAAGCGTTTCCCCGGCCTTGCCTACTGCATCGGAGGACGTTCGCTCTTCTGGGGTGGCTGGTCTCCACGGCTGATTGCAACAGAGCTCACCGATTGGCCCGCTGCGGTCGTCACGGACCTGAATACCCGCCTCTTTGCTCTGGCGCAGCGGCAGCTTGGAACGGACCTCACCAACGACTTCATCACCGGGCCGCTGCACAGCGAACTCCGCGCGCGGTTATTCGCCAACCTGGCCGGAGTTGCCGCCGCAATCGGCGTCGCAACCGCGGACGAACTGGAGGCGCCGCTCGCCGTGCAGTCTGCGTCGCCTCTTCCCGGATTTTTCCCATTCAATAAATTCAGTTCACTGCCGCTGCTTCTTGAGGCTGTGCGCGCCGATGTGGGCAGGTCGGGGAATGACTCTCAGCGGCGGCTCATGGTGGTGCCACGCTGTCACGCCATCTCGCTGGGTCTCGGCCCCAATAACCGAGTGAATCTGATCCGCACCAACCAGGGCGACTTCCAGGTAAGCGCGAACGCGGTCGTCTTCATCGCGCTTGGAACCGTCGAGTCTACCCGGCTTGCCCTGCTTTCCTTCCCCAACGCAGACGGCCACATTGGGCAAAACCTAATGGCGCATCTGCGGTCCAACACCACCATCCGTATTCCGCGGGCCGACCTTCCGCCTAATCTGCCCAATGCGCTCCAAGCGTCTGCCCTGTTCGTGAAGGGCCAACAGGCAGCAAATGGACCGCATTTCCACCTTCAGATTACTGGCACTGGGGTGCGAGGTGACGTCCGTGATTCCGAGATTGAGCTAAACCAAGCGATACCGAACATCGATCTGCTTGATCAGATAACCGGCGCGCTTGCCCAACCGGGCGGGGACGACTTCGTTGTGGTCACCATCCGCGGCATCGGTGAGATGACGCCCGACCGCGTGGGAAACGGCCCCAGCCGGATCCAGTTGGACCCTGAGGTCGACGAGAATGGTGTTCGGCGGGCTATTGTCACGCTGGGCCTGACCGCGGCTGACCAAGCACTCTGGGACACGATGGATGCCGCCGCCCAGCAGACAGCCCAGGCGCTAGCTACGTCTCTCGGCGGCGTGCTGTCACCGGGATTGCAGTACCTAAACCCGGGCGCCAACCCACCGTGGCAGGCCGCGGCGTTCACCCAGCGTGACGGGCTCGGGTCGACACACCACGAGGGTGGGACGCTGTGGATGGGCACCGACCCGGCAGCATCGGTCACCGACACGATCGGCCGCTTCCACGAGGTTACCAACGCCTTCGCGGTTGGACCGGCGCTATTCCCAGTGGTCGGCTCGCCGAACCCCATGCTCGGGGGCATGGCCCTTGTGCGCCGAACGGCAGAGGCGCTGCTCGCACCGCGCCTGCCGCCTGGACCGCCGGTTCTCGATCCGGGATTCCAGTGGTTGTTTAGCGGAGCCAACACCAATGGCTGGCAGATGGCAGGGCCTGGCGGCTTCCAGTTAGAGGGGCGTGATGGCGGCGTCATGACATCGAACGGCGGACCAGGGCTCTTCTGGTTCAGCGGCCAGCAGTTTGCGAATTTTGTGCTCCGGCTTCAGTGGCAGTCCAACGACCCGAACGACAACTCGGGTGTCTTTGTCCGTTTCCCCGATCCGGGCAACAATCCGCAAGTCGCCGTCGATCAGGGCTACGAGATCCAGATCGACGACCTTGGCCAGCCCGACAATGCGCCGATCCATCGAACTGGTGCCATCTACCAATTCGCCGCGCCTTCACGATTGGCGTCTCGACTGATGGGAGAGTGGAACGACCTCGAGATCGGTGTCCAAGGCCAGAACCACACGGTGACACTAAACGGCGATCAGGTGACCACCCTGGCTGGCAACCCTGGTGGTCGGCCCAACCAGGGTTTCATAGGCGTACAGAACCACCACCCCGGCTCCAGGGTGTCGTTCCGGAACATCCGTATCCAGCCGCTGCCGTAGCTCGGCAGGCCAGGGATGGGGACGCGCCAGCCCGGACCAGCACTGGTGCGTCCGCACCTGATAGTACGAAGGCGCTGGCAGCCGTCAGGTCATGGCATGGCGGAGCGTCCTTCATGTTTTCTCTATGGAAACGCTCAAATTTGGTGGCCGGACAATGCCCCATTCAATGCATCCGGTGCACGACACTCTCGGGCGAGGTCGAGACCATCTCGGCGGCCGCGTAGAGCACCAGGATGACGACCACCGCCTCTACTGCCACCGAGCGGGCCAGCTTGGCGCCTGCCCCAGGTGTGCGGGCGGCCAGCGCCGGTGTGAGACGGAAACGGTGCCAGGCTGCGAAGCCCAGTAGGACCGCTACCAGGGCCACCTTGGCCATGAGGGCCCAGCCATACCAGGAGCCAACGAGTTGGCCGAGGTCGCCGAGGATCCACCAGGCGAGCACCAGGCCAGCGGCTACCAGCACCGGCACGGCCATGGCTGCGACACGGGCCCAGTCCTCGACAAGGCGGGCGGTGCCCGGGCCGTCGCGTCGGGAGACCCAGGCCAGAGGCGGCAGGCTGCCGATCCAGTAGGCCGCCACGACCAGGTGGATGAGCAACAGGCCAGCCAGCAGCGGCCTTGAGGCAAGCGTCGTCGTGTGTCCGAGCAGCGCGTAGCTGGCGCAGGCGAGGATGCCACCGGTCGCCGCCAACGGAGCCCCACGCCGTCCAACGCTCAGGGCCGCTACGAGCAGCATGCCGAGCCCGCCCAGCCCGTAGGAGGCACCCGCCGGTGACAGGAGGATGATGCTCCATCCCTCGAGATCCGTGAGGGTCTCGCCGCCCATCAGCACGCCGACATGGGCGGTCAGGGCGCCGATGCCAGCCATGATGGCCAGCAGGGCGGCACCCGCAGCCCAGCACCGCAGCCGCCCAGCCTCAGCGGGATCCAGCCGGGCACCGAACAGCAGCGCGAAGAAGGTAAGCCCCGCGCCGCCAAGGCTGCCCGTGTAGTAGGCCGCCCGCAGCACCACGGCGGCGGCGCTCCAACCCAGTTCGCCGCCCTGGAGCAGGGTCAGGATCACCGGCTGGCCCGGTCCACCCGGAAGGCCAGCGTGCCGCCGCCGACATGGCCGTCGGCCGAGGCGCCGCGCCACTCCACACGGTAGGCACCAGGCGGCAGCGTTTCCTGCACGGTCGCCCGCACCTCCCGGACGGGGGCGCCGCGCTCGCCCTCACGGGCCAGGCGCCGCTCGCGCCCGCTCTCGTCCAGGAGCTTCAGCGTCATCACCCGGACCGGCGCCGCGAACATCAGCGAAATGGCGGGCGGCGAGCTCCGGAGCACCGCCCCGTCGGCGGGTTCGGCATGGTGCAGGTCGGAATGGGCCAGGGCGGGCCCAGCCGCAGCCAAACTGAGTGCAAGGGCGGCCGCCAGGATCGAGCGGCGCCGTGAAGTCGAAGCGGTCATGTCGAACCCTCAGAATTGGATGCAGGCACCGCGGTTCAGCACCGCCTGGGCACGGAGGTAGGCATCGCACGCTCCTGGGGCGGCCTGAAACGCTTGCGGCACCGCCAGCAATCATTCGAAATGCGTGCGCTGTGGCAGCCGGAGGTGATGCGGCAGCGCCTCAGTGCCGCGCCCAGCCCCCTTCGCCACCGGGCGTTCCGAACAGGATGACCTCATAGGGCGTGCCGGGGATGTCCATGCCTGGAGAGGAGGGCGGCATGCCTGGAGCGGACAGCCCTTTGGCGCGCGGCCGCTCGGCAAGTAGGCGCCGCACGTCGGCGGCGGGCACGTGTCCCTCGATGAGGTAGCCGTCCACGAGTGCCGTGTGGCAGGACCAGAGCGCTTCGGGTACGCCGCTCATGACCTTGATGGGCACCACATTTGCGGTCTGGTGGACGGTGACCTCGAATCCTGCCGCCCGCATGTGCGCGACCCAACCCTCACAGCAGCCGCAGTTCGGATCCTGCCATACCTCCAGCCGTGCTGGCGGAGCAGCCTGTGCCGTCCGGCCCAGCCCCATTGGAACCAATGTGGCTGCCAGCGCGGTGAGGAGCACGCTTCGCCTGCTGGTGGGTCCCGCCTGAATGCCGTTACGCATCGTCGTGTGCTCCCCTTCTTTGCCCAAGGTTACCCGGCGGAGGTCGGAACTACCGCCGGGCCGCTGCTCAGTGGCCGTGGTGCGCGTGGCCACCCTGGGCCTGCGGTACCGGTGCGATGCCATGCCCGGCAGCCGCAGCCGCCTGACCGGCAGGGGCGGCGCCGTGACCCGCATGGGCGTTGGCGGTCGACACCTGCGTGGCCGGGGAGCCGTGCCCAGCATGCGACATGCCCTCCATGCCGTGGACCATGGAAGCGGGCACCTGCACGGCGTCAGCGTTGCCCGGGTAGGCAGCGATGACGCGGCGCATGAGAGCGATTTCCTGCGTCTGGTCGGTGACGATGTCGACGTTCAGCAGGCCGAGGAAGGTGTTCCGGCCGTTCCGGTCAGCCTGATAGGCGCGCGCCATGTCGAGGGCGCCCTGATGATGGGTCGTCATGGCCTTGGCGAACTGCACGTCGCACTCCGTCACCGGCGCGTTCCCCGAGAACACGGCCGCCAGCGGGCCAGGCACCGGGTACTTCATGAAGCGGTCCCGCTGGCCCAGCCCTTCCGTCGCGCCCGACTGGATAGCGAACCGGGCGAAACCGAGGTTCACCACCCGCGCGGGTCTGTCGAGGTTCCGCGCCACCTCGTCCAGCAGGCCGATCTCGAACTGCTGCTTGTGGACGATGGCTTGCGCCAACTCCTTGAGGGCCGGGTTGCTGGCGTTCGCGTCCGCGAGGTATTCCTGCGACATGGAGAGCGCCCCCGCGTGGTGCGCCCGCATGCCGGTCACGTAGTCCCGGTCCGCTTTGACTGCGGCCGCGAGGGCCTCGGGAGACATGACGGAGTAGGAGGTCGTCGTCACGGGCGAGGTGCCCGGCTCGTACTGCTCGCCCACCATCGCCCGGGCAGGCGAGCCCGCGGTCAACAGTGCCGTCGCAGCGACCGCGGCAGCAAGGGTCAGGCGGAGCGGGAGGCGCTTGCTAGCGCGGATCTGATTCATCGAAGACATCTGCTTGGTCCTGTCGCATTCCCCACGACCGCAGCCTGCATTGGCCACGTCGGTCACGGTGCCCCTGGGTGGGGCGTGTGCTTCCTTGGTTCGACTGGTCTCTGTGCACCGGGACGACGTCAGGTCGCCCATTGGCGCGACCGGGCGCACTAGCGCACTCGGTCAGACCAGGCGTCGGGGAGGCGGAAGCGACGGAGGGACCTCGATGCCAAAGCGCGCGTGCGCCGGGGCAAGGTGTCGGATGACGGCACCGGCGGACGGCACCGGACCGGCCTGAGAGGGCGGAAGCGTGCCGGTAGCGGCGATGCACTGGGCGGCCACGCAGCAGGGCAGGCCCCGCCCGCCGTCCGAATGGCCGCAGGGATGGCCGGGCTCCAAGGCGTGTAGAGATGGCAGGTGTTCAGACGTCACCTGCATCAGCGTGGCGGCGTCGGCGTGGGAGACGCAGTGTTCAGGCGTCTGCTGGACCGGCATGGCCGCCGCAGCGTGCCGCATCGCAGGCCCCGGCAGAGCGAGCAGGACCAGCGCGAGCAAGCCCGCGATGACCGTCTTGAATGTGCCCCTGCCGCTCGACATCCTGAAGACTGTTCCTCTGGTGGTGGAAGTTCTGCCGTTTTCCTAGCCTACACCGTGTGGCACGGCACCGCACCGCTTTTGCCACCCCTCCCTCCGGCGCTGACATGCTTTGTCATCTTGGCCGTCGGTGCCTTCGCCTGGGCGCCACCCTCGAGGTCATGTAGGATCGGGCAATCCGGCCGATGGTCGCCGTGGCAGGCGTCCGCCAGTTCTTGCAGGGTGTCACGCATGGCAGTGAGCTCGAGGATTTTGGCGTCTAGTTCGGTTACGTGCTCCTGGGCCACCCGCTTGACATCGGCGCTCGACCGCTCCCGGTCCCGCCACAGGCCGACCAGCAGCTTAATGCGCTCGATGGACAAGCCGAGGTCGCGCGCCCGCCGGATGAAGCGGAGGGTGTTCACGTCGGTGCCCGAGTAGACCCGGTAACCCGCCTCGGTCCGCGCTGCCTTCGGCAGCAGACCGATTTCCTCATAGTAGCGAAGCATCTTGGCCGACACGCCCGAGGCCGCCGACGCCTGCCCGATGTTCATGTCCGCCTCCGTTCCGATCTACACCGATACCGGTGCCTATTAACCAAGATGGGGCTTCCCATAGTGGGAAGGTCAAGCATGATCTGGTGTCCTCCAAACCGTTGTGGAAGGCTTTGACCCTCCCGTTGTGGGAAGCCCCAACTAGGGAGCCGTCCCGCGTTACGGAGGTCGGCATGATGGTCTTCAAGATCCCCAACATGGGGTGCGGCGGCTGCGCGAAGTCGGTGACGGCGGCCCTACGGGGCGTCGACCCCGCTCTCCAGGTCCGTGTCGACCTGGAGCAGCGCCGGGTCACAGTGGAGGGGGCGGCGGACGGTGAGGCCCTGGTTCGTGCCTTGCGCCAAGCTGGCTTCGAGGGTGAGAGGCTGACCGCCTGATGCGGCGTCTGGCGACCGAAGCCGCTCAGCCATGATGGTGCCTCGCGGCACCTGACCGCCGTCGGAACCTCCGGGCCGACGTGGTCTCGGCCAACGCCATCCAGGCGCGTGTTCACGCTGCTCCCGCGCGGAAGCCGCGGCGTGAACGCCAAGAGGAGGCGCGGGAGCAGGGTGATACCAAGGGCAGGTGCTCTCAGCCCCGCAGCGACGTTCCGCTTAGCCCCAATGAACTCTGAGCCCATTCGCCTCTTGAGGTGGTTATTGCGCTGAGACCCACGCGCTGCGTTCGTGGTCCAGCGATCTGGGGGATGGAGCGGCATCGATGGACATACTGGTCATTGAGGACGAGCCATTGGTCCGCGAAGCGATTGCGCGGGATTTGCGCGAAGCGGGATTCAATGCGACCGAGGCTGCTAACGCGGAGACCGCGCTGATGATGGCCGAGGAGGCTGCCGCAGCTAGCGCGCCGCCGTCTATCATTGTCACCGGCCTCCATCTCGGCCCTGGCGTGGATGGCTTGGCGCTCGGCGCAGAGATGCTGCGGCGGTGGCCCGAGACCGGCGTGGTCTACATCACCCGCCAACCCGACATGCTCGAGGGGCGCCTTCTCGGTCCACGCGAGCACTACCTGCTCAAGCCGGTCGCGCGTGAGACGCTGCTGCACACCGTGCGCAGCCTCATGCCTGCCTGGGCGTCCGCCCTGACAACGCCCTTGGTTGCGCTGGCTTCCGCAGTGGCCACCACCCTCGGTCTTGCAACCGCTCGTGGTCGGTCTTAGCAGCCGGAGCGGATGGGCACGCCGCCGCCAATCCTGCGGCTCGCGCGGTGGCACGTCGGTGCCGGTGAAGCCCACCGGATGCGAGAGAAGGCCGTGACGTAGCCACGCCGTCGCTGAGTGGGAGGCAGATCGGAATGAGTGCGCGTATCCGCCCGGTTCTGCCGGATGATGCACAGGCGTGCGGCCGTATCATCTACGAGGCCTTCAACGGTATCGCTGATGCGCATGGTGTCCCGCGGGACTTCCCGTCCGTCGACGTCCCCACACAGTTCGCCGCCATGTTCATCGCCCATCCCTCCATTTTTGGGGTGGTCGCCGAGGTGGACGGACGGGTGGTCGGCACCGCCTTCGTGACCGAGCGCGATGCAATCCGCGCTGTCGGACCGGTCGCGGTAGATCCGGCCCACCAAGGCGGAGGCATCGGGCGGCAACTCATGGGAGCCGTCCTCGAGCGCGCCAAAGGGACGGTCGGGGTGCGCCTCGTGCAGGAAGCCTTCAATACCCGCTCGGTCGCTCTCTATGCCTCGCTGGGCTTCGAGGTGCAGGAGCCCCTGCTGCTGATGTCCGGCACGCCCCGAAGTGGAGCGGTACCCGGCTTCACCGTTCGCCCGCTTGTATCCGACGACATCGGCCCCGCCGCGCGGCTCTGCGTTGCGGTTCACGGCGTGGACCGCAGTGCCGAACTCCGGGATGCCCTGAACGCGTTCAATCCTCTGGTCGTCGAGCACGACGGCCGGATCACCGGCTATGCGACTGCACCCACATTCTGGCCAATGAACCATGGTGTCGCGGAGACCGAAGGCGACATGTAGGCGCTTATTGCTGCGGCAGCGGCAGCAAGTTCCGAGCCGGTCTCCTTTCTGTTGCCAGTGAGGCAGGCCAGTCTGTTCCACTGGTGCCTCCACCAAGGCATCCGGGTTGTGAAGCCATGACGCTGATGACGGTAGGAGAATACCGAGAGCCGAGCGGAGTTTGGTTTCCCTCTACCTTCTACTGAACGATTGTAGCGCCTTGAACCGGCGCGGGTCGGTCCGCCTACAGCGATCCTTTAGAATCTAGGATTCTCCCGCTTTTGGCCGACTAAGCTACTGAAAAGAATAACCATTCTTCCCGGATTGTAGGTGCGGGGTCACGATAACCGCGCTGGGATGAAAACCCCGGCTGACACGTCTCACGATTTCCCCGGCCTTCTTGCACCACTCCAGAGCCTCTAGGACCGCCTGCGAGGCCTATCTCGATCTGGCGCACCGCGAACGCGGCCTCATAGGCGGCCAGGCGAGCCTCCCCATCAGCGGCCACCCAGCGGTCCACCATGGCCTTGAGCGCCACGCCGTCCACGGCCTGGAGCATGGCCGCCACGGCGATGCTGGCCACGGCTCCTGCGGCGCTGACGCGGCCCCAGGCAAAAGCACGGCCGTGCTCAAGGGTCGACGCGAGTGCCACCAGTCCGATACCGAGGCTGAAGAACCCGGCGAACTGGCCGAGATGGGTCCACACGTAGTGCGGGTCGGCAGCGTACTCGGCGAAGGCCGCGGGCGCGTCAGCCGGGTTGGCGCCAAGGGGATGAAGCAGGGTCGACGCGAGCAGTAGCAGCGCGCCACCAGGGGCAGCGACAGCGCCGATGCGGGCGGGGTTGTCCGGGGTTGGCCATCGGGAGCTCCTCTGCATGCTTGGCGGACAATGGCGAGGCCGCCGCACCGTCTGCTCCCGTTCCGACATGCAAGCCATAATGGCGCATCGCAACCAGATGAACAGGGAACCTTGGGCGCTCCCCAACACAGGCATTATACCAAGTCCCGGTGACCCCAACCTGTCAGCGGCGGAGGGGCGCGCCCTCGACACAACCCGCTCCGGCCTCGGAGGAGCCGCTTTACTGCATGGGTTCTCATCAGCGGGATTTGGTATTAGGTCAAGCGGACGCCGATCCAACAACTGCCGGACCGGCGCCGCTGGGCGGGCTCATAGGCAGCCTCCGTTGGACCGAGGCCCCGAGCGCCGAAGTGGTGGGGAGACGGCTCAGGACCGGGAGCTTGCAGCCCTCTCCATTTTGGAATCCCGGCCACCCACTGCTGCAAGGGCAGGCTGTTCTATCGACTGGAGGTAGTGGTAGCGTCCCCGGCGGTGTCTGCTTCTTGTGGCGTCGGTGACTTGGCGTGGCGCCCCAGGCGGTAGCCCCCAGAAGGGAAGATCGAATGGCCATCGACCAGTCCGCCTATACCTTCACCCCTGTCACCTTGCCCGGCATCGATGGGGTGCCGCTGCTCCAGGACATCAACAACCGGGGTGACATCGTCGGCGAATTCGACGCACTGCACGGCTTCCTGCTACGCAACGGGGAGGTGACCGTCCTAGACGTGCCAGGTGCCATCCGCACGGTCGCACAGGGTATCAACGACCGTGGCGACATCGTCGGCACCTATCTCGACCCTGAATTCATCCTGCATGGCTTCCTGTACAGGCACGGCGACTACACCCTTCTGGACATCCCCGGCGCTGACTACACGGATGTCACCGGCATCAACAACCGCGGCCAGGTCGTCGCCTTTGTCTCCGCGGGTAGCACCGGGACCGAACCGGGCGGCTACATCTACGAGAACGGCGCCTGGAGCAAGATCACCGCGCCCGGCAACCCCAATGCCTACCTGGTTCCCGATAGCATCAACAACCGTGGGGTCATCGTTGGGTCGAGCGAAAATGAGGGGTTCGTGCTCGATGACGGCCAACTCACCCTGGTCGACAATCCCCTGTCGGGCTTCTTCATCGATTTTGAGGACATCAACAACCGCGGCCAAGCCGTTGGCACGCTCTCTCCTGGCCAGCGCTTCGTGGCAGGCTTTGTCTACGAGGATGGCGAGGTCACGACGTTCGGGCCACCTGCCGCAGTCGGCCGCCCGGTCAGTTGGTACCTGAACGGCATCAACGACGCTGGCGCCGTAGTGGGCAACTATGGTTTCAGCGGGTTCCAGGATGAGTTCGCTTTCCTGGCCACTCCAAAGGCTGCCGGGCCGCCAAAGCCAGCCCATCCGGCCGTGGACTGGAATGCGCTGGCCGCCCGGGTTGAAGCCAACTTCGCCGCCACGGGAAAGTGGTTCGTCCCGGACGACGTGAGTGTACCGGATCCTGCTCACCCAGTTGTGGACTGGAACGCCCTAGCGGCCCAGGTGCAGGCAAATTTCGCCGAAACCGGGATGTGGTTCCTCTAAGCGACGCCGTTCTCTCTGGACATGGTTGCGAACCGGATCGAGAACCTCATCGCACGCGGCTGATACGATCCGGCAGTCTGAATATGCCCGCTGCCACAGTCTCTCGATCGAGTCAGCCGCATCAACAACGTCCGTCTGCAAGCCTTGCCGCGGGACATATCAACGTTTGGGAACGCCGCTGAGCAGCCCCTCGACGCGGTGATTTTTCGAGAAGTCGGTGGGCGACCAGCCTGCCGTTCAATCGCCGGACGGCGCTCGAGATCCAGGGCCATCAAGCTTTCCCAGTTGCCAAGAACTGTTGGATGTCGTGGCTGGTGTTTCGGGCTGACCGGGTGATGCCTGCCAAGGTCGCGGAGGCGGCGCCGGTCCAATCGCCATAGCCGAGCAGCCAGAGCCGTTGCTGGCGGACTGAGCGGCCGTTCTGGACGGCGATGCGGCCGTCTCCCTCAAGCACACCGAGTGATGTGAGATGGCTCAGGTCAGGGCGAAATCCCGTGCACCAGATAACAGCGTCCACGGAGACGCGCGTGCCATCCTGCCAGACCACACCGTCTGGCATGAAGCGGGCGAATGGCCGAACGGTGTGCAGCACGCCCCGGTCTCGCGCCTCCCGCACCGATGGCACCATGACGATGTCGCCGAGGCCACCCTTCGGCGTGTCCGGCTCACGTCCCTCCATCTGCTCCCGAACCCTCTCCGTTGCCCGCTCAAACAGCAAGCGGCCATCCACTTCATCCGGCAGGAAGCGGGGTGGCTCCAGCGTGACCCAAGCCGTTTCAGCTACCTTCAAGCCGTTTCAGCTACCTTAGTGTCCATCCGGGAACAAATCGAGGCATCTGAATCGGTTGTGATTGGCTCCGAGCGGCGGGGGCGGGAAGAAGGGCGGCCATGTGGACGCCCGAGAGCCGGCCAAAATACGACCGCAGCAAACTGCGCTACCCGAGCGATCTGACCGACGAGGAATGGTCGATCATCGGTCCGCTGATCCCACTGGCGAAGAGCGGCGGCAACAAACGGACGGTGGACATACGAGCGGTGCTGAACGGGGTGATGTACATCCTGTCCACCGGCTGCCAGTGGGCCGCGCTGCCGAAGGACCTGCCGCCACGCAGCACGGTGAACGACTAT
>NZ_JQKB01000050.1 GCF_000745835.1 Belnapia moabensis DSM 16746
GCTCGGCTTCACCGTGACGCTGGACGCGCCCACCACCAGCACCGTGACCGTGGCCTATACCACGGCAACCGGTGGCACGGCCGCGGCGTCTGATTTTACCGCTACCGCTGGCACGCTGAGCTTTGCGCCGAATGAAACCAGCAAAACCGTCGCGGTCCCGACCGTGGAAGACAGCGCCGTTGAGCTCAACGAGACCTTGTTCTTCAACTTGTCAGATCCGACCGGCGCCGCGCTGGCGGATGCAGCGGCGACGGGCACCATCATCAATGACGACAGCGCCCCGATTGTTGTTCCAGGGATGCGGGTGTCGGATGTCAGCGTGACCGAGGGCGGCGTGCTGAATTTTGCGGTGACACTCAGCGCGGCCAGCACCGCCCCGATCACGGTGAATTACAGCACGGCCAATGGCACCGCCATCGCTCCGGCCGACTACACAGCAGCATCAGGCACGCTGACCTTTGCCCCACAGCAGACCCGTATCGTGGTCGCGGTGGGGACCACCGATGAAACCGCCTATGAGAATAACGAAACCATGTTCCTCCGCCTGACGGGACCCAGCGGGGCGACGCTCGTCGATGCCGAAGGCCAGGGCCTGATCAACAACAACGACGTGGCCGGGCGCACCATCACCGGCACAAGCGGCAGCAACCTGCTCACGGGGGGTGGTGGCGACGACGTTATCACTGGCGGCCGAGGCAACGACACCATGACCGGTGGTGCTGGTGCGGATGATTTTCGCCTCACCCGACTGGACGGCTTCGACCGGATCAGGGACTTCGCTCCCGGCCTGGATGATCTGGTGTTCAGCGGCATCGCCAGCAGCAGCGTGCAAGTCCGTACGGGCAGCTATGCTGGGGTCACTGGCAGCGATGTGTTTTATGGCACCAGCGGCGATCATGTGTTCCTGCAAGGCGTGACGCCGGCCCGGTTCAGCATCGCCACTGATGCGGTTTTTGTCTGAGCGAGCCGGGCGCGGGATTTCGCCCGCGCCCCGGGGCGCAAGACACGGTGCTCGTCATCCCAGCGGCGGAGGATGGGCGGATCAGCACCGGCACGCGGGGAGCAACGCGCTGTCGGGCCGTGCCGGTGACGAGTGCATCACTGGGCACCGTGGCATCGACATCATGATGGTTCGTGGCTTGGCCGATGATGGCACCATCGCCCGGCTCGGCGGCTTCGATCGCAGGTCTGGATGTGGTCCTCGGGGTCGATGGTCTGCTGTTCAGCGGCAGCGCCAGCACCACGGTACAGGCCCGCCCCTCCACCTCCTCCACCATCCCGGGCATTGATGGCATCCCGGCACCAGCGGCGGCGTATGGTCTTCGGCGTGTGATGTCCTCGCCATGTCCCATGCTTTGGTCTTGCCTCAGCACGAGAATACGCGGCTTCCCCGCAGGCGCGTTGGATCCTTGAATGGGCCGGGCCAAAATCACCCCGCTGCCACCTGGGTATGGCGCGTCCGGGCGGCACCGGCCCGGCGCCGCCCGAGGGGGCGCCGGCCCGTGACCGGACGGCTGATGCCGTGCCCGGATCGACAGCCTGGCCGCGTGGCGACATCGCCAGCATGGCGTCATGATCCTTTGGGCAGGGACCGGTCGGCCTTGGCGCTGACCGGGCGGCCCCAACACTCCGCAGCGCCATCCAGCGCCCTGGTCGCCGGTCTGGATGGCGCAGCCCTGGTGGTCTGGCCGAGGGGGTAGCGGAGGGGCTTCGGGACCCCGTGCGGCAGCGGCGCCGGGACGTCATGGCGCGGCGACTGATGGCGGCTGCTGTGCCGGGCCGATCCGCCGGCCGGCATCATCATACAGCCTGGGATGCAGTCCAAGTGGACCGGCTACCCCAGCTTGGAGTGCGGCCCGACTGCCGCCCTCGGCGGTGCCGGGGACTCCGCCAGCGTGCGGGCCGGCTACCATCCGCTGTCGCCTGGACCGCGGCAGCGGCGCCGACTGCAGGGCGCTGATGCGGCAGTGCCACAGTCCCGGTGATCGCGGCGACACCGCCACGCCTCTCCCCTGCACATTGAGACACCATCGGAGCGGCACGCTCTCCCCCTACGCCTCCAGCCCGTTTACAACCCTAAGTTAATAAAGTGCCATTTTCGGAAATTCTGGCGGTTTCGGGAATCAAGGCCGTGATAACAGCGCCTGGTACGCTCACCACCGATCTCGGGGGAAATCAGTTTAAAGTCGTCCTGGCGGACGACTTTAGCGCTGGTTACAAACCCTACCATTGGGGCAACGGCTTCAACAGCGGCCTGTATGGCAATGGCGCCTTTCGTTGGAGTACCAGTGACATCAAGGTCGCCCAAGGCGAGTTGCAGCTGAGCGAAACCCGCCAGGCCAATGGCAGCTGGACGGCCGGTGGGTTTAACAGCTTCCACGCCGGACTCACGATTACCTATGGCACCGTTGAGTTCGATGCGCGGGTTGAAAGCGCGCAGGGTACGATGGCCGCGATCTTGATGTGGCCGCAATCGAATGTCTGGCCGCGGGATGGCGAGATTGATATTCTCGAAACGCCGAAGAAAATGGCGATGCATACCGTGCACTGGGCAGGCGCCCGCAATGAGGATGTGTATAGTCCTCAGTTCAGTGGGATCGCGACGGATCAATGGCACCATTATAAGATGACCTGGTTGCCGACCCTGATCACGATTGAGGTGGATGGCGCCACGGTCGCCAAGTGGAGCAACCCGCAGATCATCCCACACACGGCCATGGGTTTCGGCGCCATGGGTTATGTGGCCAATAGCAGTGAGGCCTGGATCGGCGGAGCGCCCGATCATACCACGCCGAGCAAGGTCACGACCCATATCGATAATGTGGTGATGGCCCAATGGATAGGCACCGGCCCGGTCGTGAACCCTATTCCGCCAGTGGCCCAGGCACCGGTTGTTGTTTCTGACAGCGTGCCGCCTGCCGTCGCGGCTCCACCTCCCCCACCGTCACCGGATCTGCGGCCGGTTTACCGGTTTTTCGATCAAGACACGACGGGCGAGCATTTTTACACAACCGACGCGCAGGAGAAGGCCGTGATTATGGGCTCACTGCCCAGCTATGTGTATGAGGGTGCCCAATGGGCGGTTCCCGTCCAATCCGCCAAGACCGTCGATGTGCATCGCTTTTTGGATACGGTGAGCCGGACCCATCACTTTACGACGGATCGCCAGGAGGTGGACTACATTCGCAAGGCCTTGCCGGCCTTCCACTATGAGGGTGTGGCCTTTCAGGCCTACGCGGAGACGGCCACCAGCGCTGGGCTGATAACCCTGCAGCGGTTTTTTCACCCAGCCACCGGCAACCACCATTTTGCGCTCCCGGATGAGGCAGTGGCGATTCAACAGGGTTGGGTTGGCCCGGGCTGGCTGTATGAGGGCCCCGGGTTCACGGTGCACGCCGTGTCCCATGATATGGTGCTGTAGGTCATCCTCAGGCCACTCGTCCCGTAAGGATCCTCAAGACAGGGCCATTGGCGCTACCCTCGCATCCGGTTTCCGACAGCAGATTGCCGGGATGAGTTCTCATCAGCGGCGAATTCAGGGAGGTGGCGGGGCGTGGGTGACCGGCCAGCCCATTCGGGCCGCTACGGCGCAAGGGCAACGCGGGAGGGCACGGCAGCCTTCGGCGGCCGGCGCGCAGCGCGACCCTCCTAACGCTTGAGATTGACCAGGTGCGAGGTATTAATGAGTTCCGACAGCTTGAGGCCGATTTGGCCAATCAGGATCGCACTCACCTCTTGATTGCCATTCTGCAGATTGTCCCGGGTGATTTTCAGATCCAGCAGAATATCCTGCAGTTTGTCCTGCACCTCTTTGGTCATGGCCATCGATACGTCCATTGGTCAGCGCCCCTAGTGGGATAGGCCGGTGGATCAGCAGGGCAGCGTGGCCATAGCCGCGCTGTGTGACCGCAGGAGGCTGCCATCACCGGATGATAATCAAAGGAGAGTGTAGGCAGATCCAGCGCAAAATCTGGCGGCCGGAACGGCTGCGGCCCGCGGCGGGCGGCTGGGAGCCCGTCGGCGTCTCGATTCGCCGCGGGGATTGCGCAACCCGGGCTGGCGACCATGACCGGCTGGGCGATGCTCACCATAGCCACCAGCCCATGGGGTGATCCCGGTGGTGCCGCGGTCGCCCCGGTGGCACCGCTCTGGTCTGGTTTCGCCGCGCCAGGCCCGGAAGGGACCACGCCGGGCGCTCGATGTCTTGAAGGCGGTGATGGGGCGGAGCGGCCGCCCGTTCGTGTCTGAACAGCCCCGGGCCCTGGTCTCGGCAGCCGGATACTGCGTCCTCAGGTCATTGGTTGCCCGGGCGGCCTCACCCTGGCGGGCCGCGGCCATGCCCCGCGCTGCCACCAGGGTCCACCCCGCCATCGCAGCGGCCCACCGCAGCGCCCCAAACTCGCCACGCCAGACCCGCCCTGCAAGGCGGCGCGGGCGATGTCTGATCAGCGCATGCTGCTGAGGGTCTTCAGGGACTGGTGGTGGATCGCGGTGACGCGGGTTTGCAGGTCCTGCAGCGGCGTGCTGTACGCCTCCAGGGAGTGGGACAGGCTGCCCACCGCCCCATCCAGGTCGGTCAGGGCAAGGCGGAGGTCCTCCACGGCCTCACGCTGCTGCTGCAGGGCCAGATTGAGATGGCGTAAGGCTCGCGCCAATCTGTCATCCGGGCTTTTGGCGGGAAGGGGAAGGACGTTATTGCTCATGGCGACAGAATAAACCGGGCGGATTTTGCTGCCGCTCACAGACCAGTTGATCCCACCAACGTGTTGCCGCGCCCACGCCGCAGTATTGCGGCCCCAGCGCTGCTCGCCGCCACCCTCTCACAACCATAAGGCGCGCGGTATTGGCATCTAATGACTTTTAGTTGTGACGCCGAAGGGTCGATTGATCCCGTGCCGGGTCGCGGTGGCAGCCCGCAGCCCGTCCCGGCGGGCCCCGCTGGATGCCGCTCCTGGCGCAGCCGATGCGGCCGGCCGCGCCAGCCACCAGCGGCGGCTCGCGCGCCGTCACTGAGGATCGGCAGGCCGGGCGGGCAGCGTACCGCCCAACCGCTGCGCCCGGCCCGATTTGCAGGTGGACCAGCCGATCTCATGGCGTGCCGCAGCGCTTTGCGACCGGACCGCGCCGGTGTCGGCAGCTGATGATCGGTGCCAAGCCCGCGGCTCCGGCCTGGGGCCGGCTGATGCAGGGCCGCCATTGTCTCGGATCAGCCGGCGCTCCGGCGGGGGCGGGCCTGGCGCATCGGGCGTGGCCGGCGGTGTGGTAGGGCGGGTGCACCGCAGGGCAGCGGTGGCAGGTCTCCGCCTACCGGAGCCGTTGATTTTCCGCACCGTCGCCTCGGTCCCCCGGCCGCGCCACCCTATGGCGGCTGCGCCTGGCGGGCATGGATCCTGCTGGACTTTGCGGCCGGCCGCACGGCCCCACAGCCTCCAGGATGGCGCCTCCGCCCCGCCCGGCCCCCTGCCCTGCCTGGGAAATGCCTGTGGCGGTGCGGCGCTGTGCTAATCTGCCCCGGGTTCCGCGCTGGGGGCGCAAGCGATGGCTGCAGAATGAAGGGGGTGCCGAGCCTGTCAGGCTCAGCCGCGGCCAAACCGCGGCGAGGCGTCGGGGGGCAGGGTCTGGGCAGGGTTGCTCAACTGGCACGCCGGGTCGCCGGCCGCCGCACCGCCGTGCCACAGCCGCTGGAGCGCCGCGGGCCTTCGGGAGGCTCGCCGTTCCGGCTCCGTGCTGCGGCGCTGCAGGGCGCGATCCACGCATGCAGATAGCGCAATGGCTGGGTCTATTGGCCGCCTCCAGCGCGGTCACAGGTGTGCTGGCGTACCGGTTGGGGCGCCGTCGTCTGGCTGATCTGGCGGACCAGCATCGCCGTCTGCAGCAGCAGGCCGCGGAGAACGAGTCGCTCTTGCAGGCCTATGCCCTGGGTGCGGTGTTGATCCGCACGCTGGATGGCACGATCACTCATTGGTCGGCAGGCTGTGAGGCGCTGTTTGGCTTTGATGCAAAGGCCGCGGTGGGTCGCAAGGTCCAGGAGCTGCTGTCCACACGGTTCCCGCCAGGCGGCCTCCGAACCGTGCAGGAGGAGCTGGTGCGCCGGGGCGAATGGCGCGGCGAGTTGCGCCATCGCCAGCGCAGCGGCGACGCCCTGGTGGTGGCGTCGCATTGGGCCTTGCGGCGCGATCCCCTCTCGCAGACGCCGATTGGTGTGGTGGAGCTGCATGCCGATGCGTCGATGCTGAAAGCGGCGGAGGCGGCGTTGCGGGCGGAAGAGGCGCGTCTGCTGCTGGCGCAAGAGGTGGCGGGGGTTGGGATTTGGGAATGGGATCCGGGAACCGACCTGTTTGCCTGGACGCCTGAACAATACGGGCTGTCGCGCGATCCCACGGCGCCACCGACGGAGCGGTCGCTCGAGGCGTTTCTCACCTGTGTGCATCCGGACGACCAGGGTCGCATTCGGGAGGCCACACGCCAGGCGCTGGCGACGGGTGAGTATGATGTGGAGTTCCGCCTGCTGCGCTCGACCCAGGACAAGGCGTGGGAGGCCCGCTGGCTGTCCGGGCGTGGACGGCGCATGCCGGCGCCAGCGGGCAAGCTGGGCCCAATCCTCGGCATTCATATGGACATCACCCAGCGGAAAGAGGCGGAAGCCCGCCAGGAATTGTTGATGCGCGAGGTGGATCATCGCGCCAAAAACGCCTTGGCGGTGGTCCAGGCGGTGTTGCGGCTGACCAAGGCGGAGACGCCGGAGGCGTTTGGGCAGGCGATTGCGGGCCGGGTGTCCGCCTTGGCCCGTGCGCATACCCTGCTCACCAAATCGCAGTGGTCGGGCGCGAGCCTGACCGCCTTGATCCGCGGCGAGCTGGCGCCCTTTGTTCCCTCCACCGCCATGCCGCGCGTCAGCCTCTCAGGACCCGAGCTGACCGTGGCGCCGGTGGTCGCACAGCCGCTCTCCATGATGCTGCACGAACTGGCCACCAACGCGGCCAAATATGGCAGCCTGTCGGTGCCGGACGGGACGCTGCAGCTATCCTGGTCGGTGGATTTCGAGGCCGACCGCTTGGTGCTGCAATGGACCGAACGGGGCGGCCCGCCCGTGACCGGCACAGCCTTCGCTGAAGGCTTCGGCTCCCGGATGATTCGTGCCACCATTCAGGATCAGCTCGGCGGCACCGTCCAGTTCAAATGGCAGCCGGAAGGTTTGACCTGCTCCGTGGTGCTGCCCATGCGTCGTAGCTTGACCCGCAGTCTTGCCAAGGCAAACGAAAATTAGCGCTGCTCATCGCGGAGACCTCATGGCCACGATAGTGATTCTGGACGACAGCGCCATCAATCGCAGCATTTATGCCAAACTGGTGACCATGGTTGCCGACGGCATGATCACTGAGTTGTTTTCGCAGCCCCTGGATGCGCTGGAGTGGCTTGAGCACAATACCGCTGACCTGATCATCACCGACTTCAGTATGCCGCAGATGGACGGCGCCAGCTTTACCGAGCGGGTGAGAGCCCTGCCGGCCCTGGCCCGGACCCCGGTTTTGGTGGTCACGGCCTATGACGACCGCAGCTTCCGCGTGCGGGCGCTGGATGCCGGCGCCACGGATTTTCTGCAAAGCCCGATTGATCACTTTGAGTTTGTGACCCGGGTGCGCAATCTGCTGGCCTTGAGCCCTCGCTTGACGGGCGAGGCCGAGCCCGACCTGGAGCCGCCGCGGCTGCTCCCGCCTGTGGACGCGGCGACCTTGGCGCTGGTCCTCGATCTGGTTCCCGCGCTGATCAGCATCACCAATCGCGCCGGGGTCTATCTCTATGCCAATGCCAGGTTTGCGGCATCGCTGGGACTGACGCCGGCCGAGGTGTCGGGCCGTCATGTGCTGACCCTGCTCGGGCCTGAGCGCGGTGCCGCCAGCCAGGCCCAGGATCAGCGGATCTGCGAGCGGGCCGAAGCCGTGCCGCCCTACACCGAAGCCTGGCCGCCCACCGCGGCCGCGGGGCCGGGCCTGGTTCGCACCAGTAAGATGCCCCTGCCGGACCCGTCCGGTGCGATCATCGCCGTGCTGACCACATCATGGCCCCTGCTGGAGGCCGCCGCGCCGGCGGCGCAGGCGGGGCTCTGATGCCGCGCCTGGCGCGGCTTCCTGGGCCCAAGCGTGGCTTGCGGGTGTTGCGTGGCCAGGTCGGCACCGAGCAGGAGATGAGTTTCAATCGCCTGATCTTTGCCCTGGCCTTCGTAATCTACTTTGCCACGGCCGGCCAGGCGATTGCCGCCGACGCACGGCCCGCTCTCCTGTGGTGGATCGCGTTCAGTCTTGCCATCTTCGGGCATATCCGCTGGCGGCCGGCCCTCAGCACCCCACGGCGCAGCGTGGCTTTGCTGCTGGATATGGGGTTTCTCACCTGGTTCTTGCATATCGGCGGCGCATTGGCGGCGCCGTTCTTCCCGATCTATGTCTGGGTGATGCTGGGCAATGGCGCGCGGTTTGGCGTGCCGTGGCTGGCCGCGGCCATGGCGACCTTTGCCCTGGGGTTCGGCTGGGTGATCGCCACCACGCCGTTCTGGCAGGATCTCCCGCATCTGTCGGTGGGCTTGCTGATCGCCCCGGCCATTCTCGGCATTTATGCCATGACGCTGATCCGCAAGCTGTCGCAGGCTCGGCAACTGGCCGAGCAGGCGAATGAGGCGAAGGGGCAGTTTCTCACCAGCGTCAGCCATGAACTGCGCACACCGCTCAACGCCATCATCGGCATGGGCGGGCTGTTGCGTCATACCCGGCTGGATCCCGAGCAGCAGGACATGGTCCGCACGGTGGATGCCGCGGCCAAGTCGCTGCTATCGTTGATCAACGGGATCCTGGATTTCGCCCGGATTGAGGCCGGCAGCACGGTGGTGCGACCCGAGGCCTTTGATCCCGCCACGCTGCTGCGCGAGGTGCGCATGCTGTTGCTGGCACAGGCGCGCGAGAAGGGCTTGCAGCTCACCATTCATATCACGGCACGAACCCCCAATTGCCTGGTCGCCGATCGCCGCCATCTGCGCGACATCTTGCTCAATCTGGCCGGCAATGCGGTGAAGTTCACCGAGGCCGGGGGGGTGGTGATGGCGCTGGATGCCAGCCCCGCCGGCCCGCAGCGCTGGCTGCTGCGGGGCGAAGTCAGTGACACCGGCATCGGCATCGCGGCGGAGGCGCGGTCGCGCATTTTCCAGCGCTTCACCCAAGCCGACGCCACAATCATCAACCGCTTTGGCGGCACGGGGCTGGGGCTGGCCATTTGTGAGGGCCTGGTGCGGCTGCTGGGGGGCGAGATCGGGGTGGAGAGCCAGCCTGGCCAGGGCAGTGTGTTCTGGTTCACCGCCCCTCTGCCGGCGCCGGATTCCGGGCCGACTCAGGCAGCCGCCCCGGCCGGGATAAGCCTTCTCCTGGCCACGCCGGCGCCCGAGGCGGCAACCCCGCTCAGCACCGCCCTGCAGAACCTTGGATTGTCGGTGGTGGTGTGGCGCCGGAGCGTCGACGACCTGGCCGAACTCTCGGGCCTGCCCCGCCACCAGGCGCCGCTGCAGTGTTTGCTGGTGCAGCGACACCATCCCGCACTGCCGCCGCCCGGGCCGCCGTCCACGCCTGATCGCATCGCCGCGGCCGGCGACGGCGTGGTCGTCGCCCTATGCGATGAGGCGCCCGAGGGCCTGCCGGACCTGGTGGTCCGCCAGCGCACGCTCAGCCTGCTGTCCGGCACCCCGGCCGCGGAGACGCTGCACCGGGTGCTCCACCATGCGCTGGCCCAATTGCCTGGCCTGGAGGAGGGAGTCTTCGAGGGGCGCGCCATGGCCGAGGCCGCGCCTTCGGGGCGACGCATCCTGGTGGCCGATGACAACCGGGTGAATCGGGCGGTCACCCGGAAGATCCTGGAGCGGGAAGGCCATCAGGTGGTTCTGGTGACGGATGGTGACGCGGCGCTGGATGCCCTCGAGGCCGGGCCGTTTGACCTGGTTCTCATGGATCTCAACATGCCGGAGCTGGATGGCATTACCGCCACCAAGCTGTATCGGGTGGCTGCCCTGGGGCGCCCGCACCTGCCCATTATCGGCTTGACCGCGGATGCTTCGCCCGAGGCGCAGCAGCGGAGCCGTGAGGCCGGCATGGATGCGTGCTTGATCAAGCCCATCGAGCCGGCCGCCCTGGCGGCGACCGTGGCGACCTATCTGCGCCCCGCCGCGGCGCCCCGGCCCGCCCGGCCGGACAGCCTGCCGGCAACGCCGGACCCGCCGTCGCTGCCGGTGGACCCGCAGGTTACCGACACGCTGGAAAGGTTGGGCGGCCAGGAATTCGCCACCGAGCTCATGACCCAGTTTCTGGAGGATGCCACGCTGGAGTTGGACCGGCTAAGAGCCGCGGCGGCGCGTGCCGACGTGCCGCAATTCCGCGCCTCGGCCCATGCGCTGCGGAGCGGCGCCGCCAATATGGGTGCCCTCGGCGTGTTGGCCCTGTGCAAAGCGGCTGAGGCCATGCCGGCTGCGGAGATCCCGGTGGGTGGCCCGCGCCAGGCGGCGCTGCTCGCGGTGGAGCTGGCGCGTCTGCGGCAGGCGCGCCCAGGCGGTGAGCGCCCCCTGCCGGGCCCGGGATCGGGCGCGCCGCCGGCATGAGCCCAGGCATGGCTGGGAGATCGCTGGGAGAGCGGGGCCATCGCACCACGCCACGCCCGCGAGGATCCCGGCCAGCCAGGGCCGGAGGGCGGGGATCCGGGCGCGTCAGCCTCGTGGCGTGACCGGACCTGGCAGGACGCGGTGGCGCAGGCGGCGGCGGTGGGAGTGGCGCGCAAGCGCCATCGCGGGCCCGATCACCACCCGAGGCGGGACCCTGACCATCGCCCATGTCCAGGCATGGCGGGAGGGGCTGGAGCCGCTACGCTGCCGGGGGTGCTGGGCAGTCACGCTGCCTGGATGGGTCGGGTCGGGGTTGAACCACCGAGTCAGGGGTGCCCGGGCCGCCACGCGCGGCGCGCGCGGAGCCCCAGATGGCTTGCCCGGACCGAGCGGTCTGGCCTAGGCGGCGCAGGCCGGCATGCTGGTCAGACCCGGCAGCGGGTCGCCGGCGGCGCCGGCCTGGTCGGTATCGGCCATCCGCCGATCCTGGGCGCCGGTGAGCCGGTGCATGCGGCGCAGATCCAGGGCGGTCAGCCGGATCGCCGCGTCAGCCCAGATCTCCACCACCTCGCGCAGTTCCTGCAGCGTCACCGGATCAACCCGGCGGCGCGCCCGGTAGGTGGCCTGATGCGCATTGTGCCAGCGGCTGTTGCGGTCAACATAGGCCAGCAGGGCGCTGTCACCCTCCCCGTCCTCGGCCAGCACATCGATCAGCCCCATCGCGTGCAGTTCGGCTGCGGTGTGAATGCGGCCGCTGAGAATGAATTTTTCGGCCGCCACCCGGCCCAGGCGGCGCGCCAGGAAACTATAGGCGCCCATGCCCGGGAACAGGTTGAACAGCACCTCCGGCAGACCGAATTTGGCGCTGCGTTCGGCGATAATGATGTCATGCGCCAAGGCGCATTCAAACCCGCCGCCCAAGGCGTCACCCTGGACCAGCGCAATCGTCACCAGGGGCAGGTCGAGCGCCACATGGGAGCGGTGGATGGCCTCCACGGCGGCGTAGCCATACTGCCGTAGTCCCGTCAGATCGCCACGTTGGATCAGCTGCTGGAACAGGCCGAGATCCCCGCCGAGGTTAAAGATGCCAGGGATGCCGGAGGCGCAGACAAAATAGCGCAAGGCTGGCTCGGCTTGGTCCAGCGTCGCCTGGTACAGCGCCGGCATCGCCTGCTGCATGGCGGCAACATCGCGCAGCAGTTGCGGGCTGAAGCACGGGCGGCCCTGCGGCCGGAGGCGGCACCAGACCAGGCTGCGCGTCGCATCCAGCGTTACATCCAGGGTCTCGTAGCGGCCGAGGGCGGGCACCGCCTGCGAGTGGAACGGCCCGGGCAGTGGATCGGCCAGGCTTTGGCCGGCGACGTCCAGGGCAAGCGGCGCACGAACGAAGGTCATTCTGACGCTCCACAACCAGCGGCGGTGGGCCAACCGCCCAATCCCCTTCCCTTTGACGCTCACGAAAATATTATTCAACAAAAATCCGACACAAGCAGTGTTGCATTGACCATTTCATTCACCGGGATGGTTCCAAGACCATCCGCAGCGACTCGCGGCTTGGCCCGCGGGTCTCGGTGCGGCCGGCCTGGTGCGCTCCGGCACGGGTCGCTTCCAAGCCGCCGCGGCGATCCGACCGGGGCTGGCTGGGCTGCGAGTCCGGTCCAAGCGGCGGGGGGCGCGATAGCGGGGTGCGGCCGAGCCGCTGACCCGGTTCCGCTCGGCGCCGTCCGAGGCGGGCGGCCGAGGCCGGCCGCAATCGCGCGGCTCGGCCAGCCGCTCCCGCTCCTGCTGACCTGCCAGCGGCATGGTCCGTGGCAGGCCACCGCATCCGGAGCCCGGCAGGGCCCTGCCTGCCCCTGCCCCCTGCCCTACCCACCGGCGCCGGCCAGGACCAGGGTCTGCGAAATTCCCCTTGGGAGGCGAATGGCCCGACTGCGGTTGCTGCGCGGCGGTCTCTGGGGGGTGCCCATCCGGAGCGCGCGGCCTCCAGCGCGGGCTGGCTTCTCGCCGGTCTCGGGCTAGCCGCCGGAGCGGCGTGACCGGTCCCGGCGCCGCACCATCACCGGATGGGCGCTAGGGCACTGGTCCCATCGTCGCCTGCGCCCAGCCAGCAGTCCGGCGGATCGCGCCAGGGGGGCTGGGGACACGCCCTGGCCGCAACCCTGGGCGCCGCGATCCCACGCCAGCATGGCGGCGGGCTGCCCTATTGAGGCACCGCGCCGCTGGCATGCTAAAAATCAACCGGGTAATGATCAGCCCGAGGGCGGGCTGTCAGACGCCATGGACAATCCGTGCAGCCACAGGGGATCCGTTCAGACCCTGGATGAGGGAAGCTTTCCGTGTCCAGTTCTGCTTGTGCGATCGCGCATGCCCCCGATACCTGGTTGACCAAGCCGTTCCGGGAAGTGCTGCGCCGCTCCGGCATGCGACTGTTGCCGCCGGTCCTGGCGGCCACCTTGATGATCACAATCCTGGCCTTGGCGCTGCCGCTCGCCTTGCTGCAGGTCTATGACCGCATCCTGCCCAACGCCTCCCTGGGCACCCTCACGGTCCTGGCCCTGGTGGTGATCATGGCCCTTCTGCTGGAGGCGCTGCTGCGCATTGTCCGCGGCAATATGCTGGCGCGGATTGCCGCGATCGCCGAGGCGCAGGCCCACCGGCAGGCCATGGAGCATGTTCTGCGCGCGCCTACCGCGGCCCTCACCAGGCATGGCAATGGCTACTATGCCGAACGCCTGTCGGCGATCGGCACGCTGCGGGAGGCGTGGTCGGGTCCCGCCATGCAGGCCATGCTCGATTTGCCCTTTGCCCTGCTGTATTTGCTGGCGCTGGGCTATCTGGCGGGCAGCCTGGCCCTGGTGCCGCTCGCGGCGCTGGCCGGTATGGCGGCGGTGGCTTGGCACAATGGCCGCCGGGTGCGCCAGGCCTCCCGGGTGTTGAGCGAGGCCGAGGAACGGCGCTTTAACTTCCTGTTCGATGCCCTGCATGCCGCGCATTCCGTGAAGATCCTGGGCGCGGAGCGGCTGCTCGAGCGCCGCTACGATCGGCTGCAGGGCTGTTCCGCCAAGCTTCGTAACGATGTTGGCGCGGCCAACGCTGCGGGCCAGGAGAGCGGTCTGTTGCTGGCGCAGCTGGCCACGCTGGGCGTCGCCGCCATGGGCTGTCTCATGGTGCTAGCAGGCCAGCTCAGCGTCGGCGGTCTGGGCGCCTGCACCATGCTGACCGGCCGGACCATGCAACCCTTGCTCGGCGGCATTGCGCTGTGGGCGCGGTTGCAGTCCCTGGCCGAAGCCAGGCGCCGCATTGCCGAGATTTCCGTGCTGCCCCAGGAGCCGCGGCCGGACCTGCCGGCGCTGACGCTGGCCGCCGGTCGGGTGTCGTTGCAGGGGATTCGCGCCGGAGCACTGGGGCCCGACACCTGGCTGTTTGCGGATCTGGATCTGGAGGTTGCCCCGGGCGAGATGGTGGGCATCACCGGAGCCAATGGCTCCGGCCGCTCCACCCTGCTGCGGCTGATTGCCGGCGAGGTGCGACCGGCCGCCGGGCGCGTTTGCATCGACGGCCAGGATTTGGCGGCGGTCGACCCGCCCAGCACCCGTCCGGGGATCGCCCTGGTGCCGCCGGATCCGGCCCTCGTCCGCGGCACCTTGCTGCAAAATCTCACCCTGTATCAGCCGCATCTGGAGGAGGAGGCCCTGGCCCTGGCCCTCCAGCTCGGGCTTGACCAGGTGGCGGGGCAGCTCCCGGGGGGCTGGCACACCCAGGTCGGGACCGCCGCCACGCCGCTGCCGCGTGGGGTGTCCCAGCGCATTGGCGTGGTGCGCGCGCTGTTGCAGGCCCCGCGAATTCTGCTGCTGGATGACGTCACCGCCCAGCTGGACTCCGAGGGTGATGTGCAGCTCGCCCAGCTGCTGAGTGCGCTGCGCGGCCAGGTCACCGTGGTGATCGTCACCCACCGCCGGTCGACCCTTGGCCTGGCCAACCGGGTGCTCACCTTGCACCAAGGTCGCCTGGAGCCGGTGCTGTGACAGTCCTGCCACGGCGATCCCCGAGCGCGGCCGCCGACCCGGCACTGCCCGCCAGCAGCAGCCCGATGCCCCTGATGGAATTGCCGCCCCTGCTGTTGGCACCATCCGACCTCACCCGCTGTCTCTCCGCCGCGCTGGCTGTGCTGGGCTGGCGCGGTGGCCCGGATGACCTGCTGGCCGCGCTGCCGCATGCGCAAGCTCAGATCGACGTTACCGACTTGCGCAATGCGCTGGCCATCCTCGGCTACCCCACCCGGCTGGCGCAGCTCCGCCGGACAGCCATCCATCCGCGCCTCCTTCCGGCGCTGCTGCTGCAACCCGGCCGACCGGCGGCCGTGCTGTACCTGGACCCCACCGGAGCGATGCTGCGGTTTGACGGCGGCACTGGCCAGGTCGCGCCCTGCGGCCCAGATGGGCTGCGGGGCACCCTGGTGCACTTCACCGAGATTGAGCCAGCCCCACGGCAGAACTGGTTTGCCGCCATCGCTCGCCGCTTCACCGGCGATCTGCCGGGTTTGCTGGGCGCCAGCGCCTTGATTGCGCTGCTCGGGCTCGGCGTGCCGCTGTTTACCATGCATGTGTTTGACACGGTGATTGCCGGCAACAGCCCTGCCAGCCTGCCTATGCTGGCCGGCGGTGCGCTGGCGGCGCTGCTGTTTGAGATTCTGTTCCGCATGCTCCGGCAGCGCGCCTTGTTGCGCATTGGCGAGCGCCTGGACCGCCTGGTCTCAGCCGGCGTGTTCAGCCAGCTCATGGCGTTGCCCACCGCCCTGGTCGAGCGGGCGGGAACCGCCTCGCAGGTGTCCCGGCTGCGGGACTTTGCCACCATCCGCGACTTCCTGACCGGCAGCTTCGCCCTCGCCGCCCTGGATCTGCCCTTCACGCTGCTGGTGTTGGTGTTGATGGTCGCGTTGGGCGGCTGGGTGGCGATCGTGCCACTCGGCACGGCCGCGGCGCTGGGCTTGTTGTTCCTGCTGTCCCGCGGTGCCGTGCGACGCGCCATCAGCGCGGCCGCGCAGGCAGCGCAGGCGCGCGATGCGCTGGCGGTGGAAGCGCTGGAGGCGGCGCAGACGCTCAAGAATGCCGCGGCTGAAGAGCGCTGGATTGGTCGCTACGCGGCCGCGGCCGCCCGGGCGGCGCAGGCCTCGGCGCGGGTGGCCACGCTCACCGGCTTGGTTACGGTGGTCAGCCAGGCGCTGATGACCGGCTCCGGCCTGGCCGCTGTGGTGGTGGGGGCGGTCGCGGTGCTGCATGGCGGCATGAGTGCCGGCTCGTTGATCGCCGGCATGATGCTGCTCTGGCGCGTGCTTGGCCCGCTGCAGACCGGCTTCGCCATGCTATCACGCTGGGAGCAAACCCAGGCCTCCATCCGCCAGGTGGATTCCCTGATGGCCTTGGAAACCGAACGGCCGGCGGCGGCCGAGGCGCGGATGGCGCCGCCGGAGGCCGGCGCTATCAGTTTCCAGCGGGTGACGCTGCGCTATCTGCCGCAATCGGAGCCAGTGCTGGCCGGTGCGAGCCTGACGATCCGTCCGGGCGAGGTCGTCGCCGTGACAGGTGGCGACGGCGCCGGCAAATCCAGCGTGCTGCGCCTGGTGGCGGGCCTGTACCGGCCGCAAGGTGGGCTGGTGCGGATTGATGGCCATGACGTGCGCGCCTTTGATCCGGCGGTGCTCCGTCGCAGCATCGGCTGGGTCCCGCAAGCGCCGGAAATGCTGTACGGCACCATTGCGCAGAACCTGCGCCTGGCCCATCCCACCGCCGAGGACGACCAGTTGCGGCGCGCGGCCCGAGAAGCGCGGGTTCTCGCGGCCATTGAGATGCTCCCGGAGGGGTTTGATACCCGGGTCGGCGACAATCTCAGCACGCGCTTGCCCCGCAGTATTCTCCTACGGATTGCCCTGGCCCGCGCGCTACTGCGGGATGCGCCCATCCTGCTGCTGGACGAGCCGGCGACGGGGCTGGACGATGTGTGCGCCGAAGCCTTTGCCGAGGTGGTGAAGGCCCGGCGGGGCCGTTGCACCATCCTAATGGCCACCCACCGGCCCAGCCACATGCTGTTGGCCGACCGCGTGCTGCGCCTGCGCGATGGTCAGATTGAAGAGGCGCCGCCCCGGCCCGGGCCGCCGCAGCCGATGCTGCGCGTCCCGGTCTTTCCCCCCGAAGCGGCCGCATCGGTGTTCCCGGTGCGGGCAGGAGCGTCCGCATGAGCGGTTCAGAAACCCGATTGGTGACCCTGCCCGCGGCCAGCCGCGTCGCCAGGCCCGATGCTCATATGCTGGCGCTGGAAGAGGTCCGGGTGCCCGGGCTGGAGCGCAGCGTGGTGCTGGGCGCGGGCCTGCTGTTGGTGGGGTTTTTTGCCTGGGCCACGGCCACCCGGATCCCGGAGATCGCGGTAGGGGTGGGCGAGGTGGTGCCCGCCCTGGCGGCCGCCCCGGTCCAGCACCTGGAAGGCGGCATTGTGGAGGCGGTGCTGGTCGCCGAGAATGCGGTGGTGGAGGCCGGGCAACCTCTGCTCCGGATGAACGATGCCGCCGCCCAGGCCGATTTGGGCCAGTTGCGGATCCGCAATGCCTCGCTGCGGTTGCAAGCCCTGCGGTTGGCGGCCTTGGTGGCGGGAACAAGCGAGGTGATGCCGCCTGACGTTGGCCTGATGGCGGCCACGCACCGGGATGCCCTGGTAGCCCGATTGCAGGTTTTGGCGGATCGGCGGGCGGTGCTGGCCGCCCAGGTGGCCCAGCGACGCAGCGAGTTGACAACGCTGGCGGTTCAGATCGCTGCCCTCGAGCGGCAAATCGCGCTGCATGCCACGGAGTTGGAGGTGCGGGAGGGTTTGGGGCAGAACGGGCTGACAACCCGCGTGGCCATCCTGGAGGCCCGGCGGCTGCTGATGACCACCCAGGCGGAGCGGGACCGCCTGACCGGCCAAGCCGGCACGGTGCGTCGGACCTTGGAGGAGGCAGAAGCGCGGTTGGCGGAGACCCGGTCCAGCGTCATCGACGAAGCGCGGCAGGAGGCGGCCCGCGTGGCGCTGGAGATTGCCGAAACCGATGAGGGTATGCGGCGTCTGGCGGATCGCGCCGAGCGCATTCTGGTGCGAGCGCCCAGCACCGGCATGGTCCGTGGCCTGGCCGTGCAGCGACCAGGGACCGTGGTACAAGCGGGCGCGCTGATGGCCGAGATCATGCCGCAGGACACCCCTCTGGTGGTGGATGTGCGGCTGCAGCCGCGGGATATCGGCTTCATTCGCCTGGGCCAACCCGTGGATATCAAGGTTCAGGCTTTTGACTATGCCCGCTTTGGCACCTTGCGCGGTGAGGTGGAGCGCATCTCCGCCGGCACCTTCGTCGATGACCAGCGGCAGCCCTATTATCGGGCACGGGTCGCCCTGTCCCAAGCCTTTGTCGGTCACGAGGCGGGTGGCGCCCGGCTGGTGCCGGGGATGACGGTCCAAGCCGACATCAAAACCGGCGAAAAATCGGTGCTGCAATACCTGCTCAAACCCATCTATGCGGCCATGGCGAGCTCGTTCCGCGAACGCTGAGGACAGCGTCCCGAGGCGGCCGGGCTGCCTTGCAACGAGCCGCCGCGCCACCGCGGCGTGATTGCCCGCCCGGGCGGCATCTTAGGGACCGCCCGGGCCCCTGGCCGCAGCCCACCAGGTTTTGGCCAGGAGCCGCGGCGCTGCCCTTGGCCCCCGCCCAGGTGTGGTGGGCCGCGGCTTGCCGGTCTGGGCTGAGCACCCGGGTGAGCCACCAAATCGGTCGGCCCCCGAGCCACCGCCCTGCCGCCGGGGCGACGCCCGCGGCCGGGTTGGCGGCAAACCCCGTCGCCGCACCCCGTCGCCAGGGAAGGCCGGGCGGCGATGTCATCCGGCCGACGGGCCGCGCGATGGCAGGCGCGGCTAGGCGGCCGCCGACACGGAGGGGGTGGGCCTGCTGGCCTTGGCACGCGCGGCTGGCGGAGCGTGCGGCCCCCTGCCCCAAGGCCCGCCCGGCCACCCTGGGGAGGCCATGTCCCGGGCGCGATGCATCGCCAGCTTGGCCTTCGCTATCTGACACACCGCGAGCTGTGCAGGGCGGCGGAGGCTAGGAGATGATCCAGCGTCGGGCCAAGCCAGGACGGCGGGGATGCGGGCTGGGGCGGCGCGTCGGACGGGGCTGGCGGGCGCCGCGGCGTCCTAACCGCGACGCAACATCCACAATGCGATCGCGAAGAAGAGATATCGGCAAGTCATTGATTCGCTGGTTGTTACACGATTGTGGCTTTCGCTCCGTGGTTTCTCCATCCCCGCACTTATCCCCAGGTCCGGGGATAAAGCTGTGGGCAGGGCTGTGTGAAACCCGGCTTAACCCCGGCTGAATGGCGCTTTTCTAGATTTGTCCGGATCAGGACAGCGGCGGCGGCGGCTGGCGCTGCAGCGCCGCTCCTCGCCCGGTCATGGGGGCAGGCAGCGGGCGACCGCCGAATTCGGCACCGCGCCGCTTGTGATCACGGCAAGCAGAGTCCCAACATGCCGCAAAGGCTCCGGGGCCTCCCCCAGAGACCAACCAGGGAGAGCAGCATGGCCGAGTTCTGGGCCGAGTGGGGTTTGCTGGCCTATGCGGCCGCTGCGGCCTGGGCATTTTTCGAGGGTGAAACTTTTGTCCTGTTTGCCGCCGCAGCGGGGGCAGCCACGGGGCTGATCGACCCCTGGCTGCTGGCCCTGGCTGTGTGGGGCGGCTCCTTTGCGGGCGACCAATTGTGGTTTGCCCTGGGCCGGCGCTATGGCCCGCGTGCCCTGCACCGGATCCCCGCGGCGGAACGGCGGCTCGCGGTCGCGTCCGGCCTGCTGGATCGCTATGGCGCCGCCTTTGTGCTGGGCTTTCGTTTTGTCTATGGCGTGCGCAATGTGGCCGCAGCGGCCTGTGGCATTGCGGGCATGGGACGGCTGCGCTTCGCCGTGCTCAACCTGGCGGCGGCCGGGCTGTGGGCGGCAAGCTTTGTGGCGGCGGGCTGGTATGCCGTGGGATGGCTTGGGGCGGAGCATATCGGCCATGCCGTGGGTGCCCTTGGCCTCGCCATTGTGGTGGCCCTTGGCCTCCGTCTCTGGATGCGCCGGCCACGCTCCCCCACGGTGACGGCGACCCTGGGCTAGCAGCAACGCGCCCGATCCGGGCCCGCCCCCTCCTGAACGGCGATGGCGGTTTGGGACGCCGGCAATGTTAGGCCCGGGCGACCCAGCAAGCGCAGCGCCGCGACGGCGGCATCGCTCAGGCCGTCGGCCGTAGCTTGGCCTCGATCTCCGCGCGGAGTTGGCGGCGGAAGGCCGGGATCTGCCGCGGATCGGGCAGATGCGCGGCCAGCCGATCCAACAGGCTGTCGATATCCTGGGCGTCTCGCAGGGCTTGCCGCACAAACACCTTGGCCATGGGCCCGAGGTGAAAGGCGAGTGCCGCCTGAGCCACGGTCAGCACCACGTCAGACCATTCCAGGCGCAGCCCGGCGGCGCTATCCGGGCTGCGGCTCCAGGATGCGCCGGTGGCACTGGCCGCGCCGGCAGACCCGGAGGTCCTGGCCGGGGTCAGGCTGAGCGGATCCTGACCGCTGGGCGTGGCGGTCCCAGGTCCCAGCATATGGCGGCGGAGAAAGGCGCTGCGATCCGCGGGCTGCTCCAGCGCTGCGGCCACCTGCCGCACCAGCTCGTCCGGCGTGTTGGCCCGGGCGGCTGCCCGGCGGACCAGGGTGGTGGCAATCGGGCCGAGCACCGGGCGCAATTCATCCGCAAGACGACTGGTGAACAGCGGATCGAAGCGGCTGGGCGCGGCGTGCAGCGCGGCCTCTGAGGCCCATCCCTGGGGGCCTGGTCCGAGCGGATCAGACCCCGGGCGCAGCACCACCGTGGCGTGCTCCGCCTGCAGCGTGTGCTCCTGCATGAGCGTCAGCGCGGCGCGGATCTCGGCGGCAAACTCCACCGCGGTGGCCGGGCGATCAGCTGGCGATTTCGCCAGGCCACGCTGCAGCACGGGACGCATGGGCGAGCCTGCGAGGGCGGCCAGATCGACGGCAGCTGGTCCGGTGAGCCGCTGCAGCGTTTCCACCAGACTGGGGGCAGCAAAGGGGGGCCGCTCCAGCAGGATTTCATGCAGAATGGCGGCCACGCTGAACACATCCGCGCGGTGGTCGACCTGGTCGCCGAGCGCCTGCTCCGGCGCCATGTAGTTGGGCGTCCCGAGCATATCCCCCGCCAGGGTCCGCGCCCCCGCTGGCAGGCGTGCCACCCCAAAATCGGCAATCTTGGGCTGCATGGGCGCGTCTGGGGGGCCGGCCACTATGATATTGGCGGGCTTAATATCGCGGTGCACAATGCCATGGGCATGCGCGGCACCGAGACCCTCCAAGACCGGGAGCAGCAGCGCGATCAGCGTCACGGTCTCACACGACCGGGGCCGGCGGAGGAGGGCTGCGAGGGTTGGTCCATTCACCAACTCCATCACCAGAAACGGGCCATCGGCACCGTCGCCGAAATCATGAACCATGATGATGGACGGGTGGGAGCAGCGACCGGCCGCCTTCGCCTCGATGGTAAAGCGGGCCATATACTCGGCGTGCTGGTCCGGATCGAGCCCAGCGGTCCGCATGACCTTGACCGCTACCTGCCGATCCAGCAGCGGGTCACTGGCGCGGTAGACCACGCCCATGGCGCCGGCGCCCAGCACAGCCTGGGGGCGATAACGGCCGATCTCGGCAAACTCGGACGGCTCCGGGGCCATAGCGTCAGTGCTTTCGTAGAAGCCGCAGCACAGCGGGACCAGAGTGGAGGTCGCACCGCCGGACCCGGCTGGTGCGGGCCTTCAGGGTGGCGCGGTGTGTGTTATGCACTCAGCATCTTCATGGCGCTGTCCAGACTACGCCGCATGCGGGTGAAGGCCGCGGCCAAGCTGGCGATTTCATCGCGTCCGCCATGCTCGAAATCGCCGGCAACCGTGTCGCCGAGGCTGACGGCGGTGGCGATCTGGGACAACCGCACCACCGGCCGCACCACCAACAGATGCAGCAGGCAGTTCAACATCAGCATGATGCCAACGAAGATCCCGAACAGGATCGCCATGGTGGCATGAAGATTGGTTTGCGCGTTGCGGATCGCCAGGGCCATCGGCACGGATACCAGCTGTGCGCCCACGGTTTCGTTCATCTGCCAGCCAAAGCCATTGGTCGCACCATAGCTGCGCACCATGGCTGCCGGCGCCCGGTCTGGTGTGCTGTGGCAGACCAGGCATTGCGCGCTGGAGACCGTGAGGGGCCGCGCCAGTGTCAGAACCGGTCCGGTCGGGGTGAGTCGCTCGCCGATCAGCTCGGTCAATTCGGCGCGGTCACGGAAACTGCGAATGAAATCGGTCTCCCAATCCGTGGCACGGTCCCGTGGATTGGTCGGGTTTAGGGCAGCTTCCTTATAGGTATAATCCCGGAACTCTGCCTGCACCGCATGAAAATTGGTTTGCGCCGCATAGGAGGGCACACTCGCCGGCTCGAAGCGGCCCATCTGGGTGGCGGCGGCGGTAATCAGCGGACCGGTTTCGCGGGCCGTAAAGCCGCGCACGGCATTGGCCGCGCTCAGCATGATCCGCGCGTTCTGCAAAACCTCCGTCCGGGCGGTTGCGAGGAAACGCTGCTCCAGGAACAGCCAGGCGCCGGCAAAGCCGAGCAGGAACACACCGAGCACCGCCAAGTTGAACTTCGCTCGCAAACCCATGACGGTATCCCTCACGTAGCCTTGCCCTGGCGCTCGCTGGCCAAACCTGGACAGGCCTCGCCGCGGCGAGGCCGCAGCGCCCACGCCTCGGTGGGCCACACTCCCACGAATTTGTTACGAGCAACTTGATAGATGATCGGCCGCAGTCCAGGCCCGCGGCCCGCTCTGGGGCGGCCTTGGTCCAGCAGGGAGGCGACGCGGGTTGCCCTCGGGCCGAGGGTGTCCTACCCGGCCTGGCGAGGCAGCCGGGATGGCGGCCACAGTGGATCCGGCCAGACCGGCCGGCGACGTTGCGGCCCCGGTACGGCCTGCGCGGGAAGCCGTGGGGGTGGCGCCCAGGCCGGCGATGGCGGGCGCCGCTATGGACGAGACGCCCGCCGCGGCCGCGCCGCGGGCGAAGCGTTCCCGTCGCCACACCCCGGGCCGATGCGTAGAACGAACCGACACCCCATGCGCTGGGCTCCGCCCGGAGGTGCCGCGCGGCCCAGCAGAGCAGCCCTGGAACGGTGGACCTGCCGCCCGTCGACACCGTGCCGCGAGCTGATGCGCCCCCACCGATGCTTCTCACGAGATCACGCAAGGACTTGGGTTGAGTTGATGGCTTTGGGCGTGCGGCAGAGATAGCGGACGATGTCCCGTGCCACGAAGCGCATGAGGCAGCGGATGAGCTGCTGCTTGCTCTTTCCTGTGGCGGTGCGGCGCTGGACCTCGCCGAGAGCGGGTTGGTGATGCGCAGACGCACGCCCACACCAGGGTGGAGGGCTGCGTTGGCCTGGCGATGGCCACCGCGGTTCAGCCGATGCCGGCTGGTCCCGCCGCTCGAGGCCGGGATGGGGCAGGCGCCGCAAAGCTTGGCGAAGGCGGCCTCGGAGCGGATCCGTTCTGGGGTGTCGCCAACCAGGACGAGCATCTCCGCTGCGGGTGCAGTAGCCATGCCGGGCGCTGCGACCATCTCCGGGGCGCACCTCCCGGTCAGGCGGTGACGTCCGGTGTCGAGCACCGCCGGCACGAGGGCCTGACCAACCGGGCCGAGCGGGCAATGGCGACGCTGACTGCGCGTCGCCTTCGTTTCCTGCCTGGCACTACGCGCCTCTGGCTGAGCGGTGGGTTGAGTGACCGGGTGGAAAAAGGCACAGACCCCGTTCCCAAACACCCCTGCCTATTTTATCAACCATAGCGAGAGCCGGAAGGGGCTTGCGACTGCGATTTTCCTTGGTTGCGGCTTGCAGTTCAGGACAGGCTGGAGCCGGATGGCTCCCTCTCAAACCTTCAGCCTTGTCGGTCGCACTGCCCCGATCGGCATCACCGATCCAAGCGGTGGCCTCCCGCGTACACGCAAGCCAGGTTGGTCATGTGACCAAACAAGTGTGTAGGATACTCTCGAATTAAAACCTGCTTTCCGAAGTCACAGAGCGCCGACGCCAGAAGAAGAGGCGGTATCGAGTGGGGTATATACTGCAAGAACAGCGCATCGCCACGCACACACCGCTCCTGGGTTAGTTTACTCATAATGATGAATTCTAAATTTTGATCGTCGGGCTGGTCGCCAATCTGGACAAGGCAGCGTTTTTCGATGACTGTGGTCTGTGCCATGGCTGGAGCGGTCGCCAGAAGGAGACACGCCGCGTGCAGCAGGTTGATCGCGCTGGCGCCTCGTAAAACAGACCGGATAACTGCCGCGGTCCTGGTGGTTGCTCTCGCGCTGCTGTCTGCCGGAACCACGACGGTAACCACTAATCCAGCTCGCCCGGAAACGGCGCTGGGTCACCGTCGTCATAGCAAGGGCCGAGTGGTTCGAGACCGGAGGCTTCGGTCTGGTGAGCGGTGACCGGCATGGCTGCTGTCCTGATGTCTGCGCTCTCGATACCGTGATCGCGGGGTAGAAAGAACAGAATTCGTTGGCTCGCTTGTCGTCACCATCGCCCAAGCCCGCATCGCTGCGGATTTGGCGCGACTGGCTGAGGGCCTGACCAACCGGGCAAGCATTCACATCAGCCGACCCGACGCCGGGAGCGGCCGAGACACCGCTTCTTGTCAGCGTGGCAGGCTTAGCGAGCCCTGTCCGCCCACGACGAGATCGCCATTCTCGTCCCTCGCCGCCGCGACCACATCTCCGCCAGCGGGTTGCACGCCGCAAGGGTGCGGGCGTTCAAGCTGTGGGCAGAGATCAGCCGTATTGCCGCTGCCGCCTGAAACTCTGCTCTGCCCTTGCATGGCAGCGCGGTGGCCGCAGCGCCGGCAACGTCGCGGTGCCCATCCCGTCGCTGGGCGGCCTGCCGACGGCGCCAGCGTCGCGCCGCTCCGAGCATTGGTCATGCGCCGGGCGATCGGCGGGTGTCTGGCCCCAGGCACGACGCCGCTGGCCAGGGATCAGGCCCTCATCGGCTGCTGAATTGCGGCGGCTGCCGCTGGGCGAATGGTGCGCAACAAGGCGGACTATCCACCGCGCCCCAAGGCGGCTTGGCCGTTCCGCGCAAGCAAATGAGGCACCGGATGACAGGCATAGAACAGGCCAACGCGGTATGAGACCGCCAGCAGGATCGGCTGTTGCTGACGGAGCAGCATTCCTGCCAAAGGATAGCTCACATGCCGTCTGCGCCATTACCGATCAATGAGGCTGAGCGGCTTGCCGCCTTACGGTCCTACAAGGTGCTCGATACTGCCTGTGAGACCACCTTCGACAACATGGCGGAACTCGCCGCCAAACTCACCGGCAGCCCGGTTGCGCTGGTCTCGTTGATCGATGCTGACCGGCAGTGGTTCAAAGCCCGGCACGGCCTGGAGGCGACCGAGACACCACGCGATCTCGCCTTTTGTGCGCATGCGATCCTGACCCCGGACCAGATCCTGGAAGTGCCGGACACGCACCGTGATCCGCGCTTCGCCGACAACAGCTTTGTCACGCAGGAGCCTCATATTCGCTTCTACGCTGGCGTGCCGCTCGTCAATCCGGAGGGCTTCGCACTTGGCACACTCTGCATCATTGACGGCCGGCCCCGAGAGCTGAGCGCCGACCAGAAAGGCATTTTGCAGAAGCTCGCTGATGCGGTGTCCACGACCTTGGAGCTCCGGCGAGCCATGTTGCAGGTGCAGCATCTGGCGCTCACCGACGCCCTGACCGGGATCGCCAACCGTCCCGCCTTTCTCGACACCCTTGATCGCAGCATCGCTTTACAGAAGCGACACGGCGGCCGCTTCGCCCTGCTGTTTCTGGATCTCGATGGCTTCAAGCGGGTCAATGATGTGTGGAGCCACGCCACCGGTGACCATGTTCTGCGGGAGATTGCGTCAACGGTGACCGCGAGCTTGCGGCGCGAAGACGTGGCCGCGCGCTTGGGCGGCGACGAGTTTGCGGTACTGCTGCAAGGGGGCGATGTCGACGGCGCCACAGTGGCAGAGCGGATACGACTGCAGGTCAAGGCGCGCATGGATCTGGGCGGCTGGCCCGTCACGGCGTCAATCGGTGTTGTTTCATTTTGCACACCGCCTGACGACGTGGCTGAAGCGCTCGCTGCGGCTGATGAGCTGATGTATGCGGCGAAACTGGCCGGCAAAAATCGGATCACGTATCGGGAGTACAAGCGCGCGAGCTTCTCTGACACTGCCGCGTCCCGGCGCCACTGCCACACCATGGTGTGAGGGGCCAGCGGGCCCTCCTGGCGGGATCGGCCGTCGGGAATAGGTAGGTTTCGCACCGCCTGGGTGAGAGCCTCGACCAGGCTGTCGGGCGCGGCGTGCCGGCGCGCCGCGGTTGGCCTACCGGGCTTGCGGCCGATGGCCGGAGGCGTCCAGGCTTCGGCCTGCCGCGGCGATCCTGGCGCCTCGGCAGGGTGGGTCTGGAGCCAGCGTGATGGGGTGCGGTCGGGGCCAAGCGGCCACGCCCGCCACGGGTGCCGGACAGGGTCGCGCACCACGGTCCCGCAGCGCCTCCATCATCCCGGATCTCGCACCGGCCCTGCCCTGCGGGATCGGCCTCGAGGCCCTACAGCGGTACCGCCCGCGGCGGGCGATCCAGCAGACGGCCGCCTATGCGGCGAGGGCCGCAGTTGAACGCAGACCGGGCCGGGGCGCAGCGCGCAGCCAAAGCTTGGCAGGAGCGGGCGGCGTAACACGCCCGGGGGCCCACTTTTGGTGATGGCGGGGCCGCCGCGCATCGGCGGCTCATGGGGGGCCTCTGGCGCGCCTGGGGCAAGCACCCCGGCCATCGCGGCGAGCGGCAATCGAGGTGGGCCCACCTGCCCGCTCGCCCGGATGAAACCATGCTGGCTGACCGAACCTGCCGGGCCGGCCATCACAATCGAACTGCCCGCGCTGGCAGCCTGCCAGCGCCGCCGGCTTTGAGGCACACGGCCTGGCCTCGCTCGACCGTAAATTCACTAAACTGTGAACACTTCAGCGCTGCGGTGGAGCGGTGCGCGTCCGGGGTCTGTGTCAGCCATGCCGAACCACACCGCCGAACCGATGCCGGTTGGCCTGCCGCCCCACTCGCCCGATGGGGCCATTGCGGCCAAATGGGGGATGGTGCCGGTGTTTGGGCTGCTCAGCTTGGCCGCCTTCCTGGTGCTGGCCTGGGGCGCTGCCGAGCTGCCGCGCCGGCAGCGGGAAGCCTCTCGGCTGGTGGATCATACGCTACAAGTTTTGGCAAAGACGGCCCGGCTGGAGGCCGATGCGGCGACTGTGGTCAGCGAGGGGCGCGCGGTGCTGCTGGGTCTCGTGGGTAGCGCCCGGCCGGCGAGTATCCAAGACAGCAGAACGCGTCTTGAAGCCGCCACTCTGGCGGTCGCGGCGGATCTGGCTGTACTGCGGGAGCTGACGCTCGACAATCGCGTCCAGCAAGACTTGCTGGATGGCCTCGAGCCGCTTTTGACTGCGCGCTTCGCAGCGCTGGGCGAGGTCATCCAGCACGCCGAGGCCGGCGCGCCCAGCAGCAGCTGGCCCAGCCGTGGCCGTGAGTTGGGCGACCAGCTGCGCACCCAGATCCAGGCCATACAGAGCGAGGAACGGCGCCTGTTGCAGCAGCGTGGCGAGACCGAAGGTCGGGCAGCCCGCGCGGCCTTGGGGGGCGCGATCGTTTGCGGCGCGATCATCGCCCTCAGCGTGTTGGCCGCCCTGGCGCTGCTCCTGAGCCGCCGGCACGACCGCAAGCTGGCCAAGCAGCTGCGCCGGGTCAATGCCGAGCTGGAGCAGCGGGTGGCGGCGCGGACGGCCGAGCTGATGGCCGACCGGGCTCGGCTGCAGGAGAGCGAGGCCCGGTTCCGGCTGCTGACCGAGCATGCCAGCGACATGGTGTCCCTGGTCAGCCCGGATGGCCGGCGGCGGTATGCCTCGCCGGCCGCGATTCGGGTGGTGGGCTGGCCGGCTGACACATTGCTGGGGCGCGACCTGCTGGACATCATCCATCCCGAGGACCACGCCATGCTCACGGCTGCCCGGGCACGGTTGGCGGCGGGCGAGGCGGACGTGGCGGTTGGCTGCCGGGTGCACCGGGCGGATGGACGGGAGGCTCAGGTTGAAATCACCATGCGCGGCCTGCAGGATGCGGTGACCGGTGCGCCGGACGGCTTTGTCGCGGTGACCCGCGATGTTACCGAGCGGCGCCGCTTTGAAGCCGAGCGGGAAGCCAAAGCGGCGGAGCTCCAGGCCGCCAATGTCAAGCTGGAGCGTTTGGCGCGACATCTGGCGCGGGCCCGCGATGAGGCAGAGCGCGCCAATCGGGCCAAGACGCGGTTTCTGGCCGGCATCAGCCATGAGCTGCGCACCCCGCTCAATGGCATACTCGGCTATACCCAGCTGCTCGCCGCCGGGGGTGATCTGAACCCCATCCAAACCGCCCGTGTGGGCGCGATGCTGGGCGCGGGGCGGCATCTGCTCGGCATGGTCAACCGGGTCCTCGACCTATCCGAGGTCGAGGCCGAGAGTAACCCGCAACGGCTCAGCCAGGTCGACCTGCAGGACGCGGCCGGCGAATGCCTGGCGGTGGTCCGCCCGATGGCTGAAGCCAAGGGATTGACCTTGCGTCTGGCGGTGGAGCCCCACCTGCCGCAGCACCTCACGCTGGATGCCACCGCGCTGCGCCAGGTCCTGCTGAACCTGCTGGGCAACGCCATCAAGTTCACCCCCGAGGGCGCGGTGCGGCTGGAATTGCAGCGTGGGCCGCAGGGTAGGATCCGCCTGGTGGTGGCGGATACCGGGCCTGGGGTGCCGGCGGACAAACGCTGCGGCCTGTTCAAAGAGTTCAGCCGGCTGGGCAACACCCAGGCCGAGGGCGCCGGTCTGGGCTTGGCCCTGTCGGCTCGGCTGGCGGCGCAAATGGGCGGGCAGCTGCGCTACGACGACAACCCTGGCGGCGGCAGCCTGTTTGCGCTGGAACTGCCAGCGAAGCCGCTGGCGGTCAGCCCCGCCCTGGAGGGGTCATCCAAAACCCCGCCGGCGCCATGGATCAGGCCGCCGGGGCAGAGCCTGCGCGTGCTGGTGGTGGATGATGTCGCCATGAACCGCGAAATTGCGGCCGCTTTCCTGCAGTCGGCTGGGCACATCGTGGCCCTGGCCGAGGGCGGCGCGGCCGGTGTGGCCGCGGCAGCGGACGACGACTTCGATGTGGTGCTGATGGATGTGCGCATGCCCGAGATGGACGGTTTAGAAGCCACGCGCCGCATCCGGGCCCTGCCAGGCGCGCGCGGACAGGTGCCGGTGGTGGCGCTGGCGGCACAGGCTTTTAGCGAACAAGTGGCGGTCTGCCGCGAGGCCGGCATGGACGGGCATTTGGCCAAGCCGTTCACCCTCGATGCCCTGCTCGATGCGTTGGCCCTGGCCTTGGCTGGCGGCCAGGTCCGTCAGGGCGCTGATCCGCTGGGGATCGGCGAACCGCCGGCTGATCCGGCGCACCGGCTCGCCTGGGGATTGCACCTGCCAGTCTGCGATGCTGCGGTGTTTGCGCGCACGGCGACGGTTCTGACCGGGACTGCCCTGGAGTCTTATCTGGGCATGGTGGCCACCCGCAGCGAGACCTTGCTGGCGACGCTGCGCGCGATGGCCGCGGGCGGTCCGGCCAGGGAGGCCGAGGCCGAAGCGGCGCATGCGCTCGCGGGCAGTGCCGGGATGTTTGGCTTCGAGCGGCTGGCAGGTCTGGCGCGCCGCTTCGAGCGCGCCGTGCGGGCTGGCAGCCCAGACATACCCGCTTTCGCGCAAGCGCTGGATGCGGCGATAGAGGCCTCCCTGCCGACGATGCGGAACCATGATCTGGTCAGCGCCACCGCATAACGGAGGCTGACCGCCCGCCAGCCGGCGATGCCGCAGCACGACGCCGCGGTCAGCGACGCCGCGGCCGGCTGGTGTGCCGCGCGGCGGAACCCGCAGCCTGCGTCGACGCAATTGGGCCAAGCGCGGCTCCGGCGAAGGCGGCAGGCTCAACCCTGCTCCCCCGGCCAGCACCGCTGGCCCGGCAGGATGGCGCTCCCCCAGCCCGGTCTGGAGCAAGCCGGGCTGACGCCATGAGATGGGTCCCGGCATCGGCCCGGCCCTCGGGCGCCGGTTATCCCGCATCTCCTTACGGCGGTCGAAAAGCACGCGTAGCGGGAATCCAATGTCCAGGGATACTCGTTCGGGTTATTGTGCTGCAGCGCAGCATGAGAGGGCAACCATGAGCATGGATCTGGTTTGGGACCGGGCCGAACCGGCAACGGCACCGTTGGCCAGTGATCCCGAGCGGCTGAGCGCTTCGGCTGATGAGGCCGCCCGGACCGAGCGCATGGTTCTACTGACCGTGGGAACGATCGCCGGCCTGGAGCTGGCTTTGGCGGTGTGGGCGATCGCATTTTAACACCGGCTTCCCCCAAGGTCAGGAGCAGGACGGCTCCCCCTGCTAGAGGGTCAGTCTCCCGCGGCACTGCCCCTGGCCAGCCGGCCGGTTCCGGATCGGTGGCCCACCGCCTCCCCTGACCCCCATCTCCCATCCGTCGATATCCTGTCCCGCGGTCTGGCTGCTCCACGCGCAGAGGCGGCACGATCTCTGTCGGCGATCGAACACCACCGTTGACCCGTGGCACGCCGCGTCTGCGGTCCTGCTCGCGGCTGGAGTGCTGGTGTCGTCACGCAGGCACCAGGCCTTATGGTGATCGGTGTGTCAGACTGATGTCAGGGTTCGGCCGTCGCGTCATCGATAGCCGCTGACCACCGCATGGCATGCCTCATGTCATTCTGAACTTGGACTGGCACCGGCTGACGCTGGACGGGTTCCTCTGCCCAGGCAACGCAGCAAGGCCATCACCCGTGGGGCCGGCGACGGCTCGGAATGGTGCGGACGCGGCGTGTTCCGTCCGTCTCGCCAGGGTGGCCAGGTCGAGATGTGAGGCCGCACCATGCCCCGGTCGGCAGAACCAGACGAGATGGTCGGCCGCCGAGCGCATGGCGCGGGCGGCGACACGACCCAAAGCGGCCTCCCTCACCAAGCCTGGGTACACCCATTGTCCCGCATGGTCTGGGAGCGGGCCCTGCGCCAGCCTGCTCAGACCATCCCGGACCGATCGCTGCGCCGGCCCGATGGATGCAACCCATAGAACCTCCTGACTGCCCGCCTGGGCTGCATCCCGAGCCGCCTCACCAACTGCCCCAGCGCTTCGACAGGGAGCGAGGGCACCACCGGCCATCTGGCCGGCAGCCAATCGGGGTAGCCTCCAGGCCCCTCCCCTGCGGCCGCGGTCATGGCCTCCGGCTCGCTCCCGCCGGCCACGCCAGCGTGGATCCCGGCGCTGTCACCAAGGCGGATGCGGCACGCGCCGCCGACACTGTTGCGCCCGGCATGAGGGGGCTCAGGCGATGCATCGTGCCGCCCCCGCTATGGTGGGCTCGCAGGAGCAGGCCACCCGCGGCAGGAAGGCACGGGGCCGTAGCAGGGCAGCCAGCCTCCAGGCCGAAAAGCGCGTCGCCGTCACCATGCGCAGCCGTCGGGGCGGCTTGCGGCACGCCCGCAGCTTGGCCCGGCATGACAGCTGGCGACATCCACGGGAGATCGAGGTTCCTCCGCCCCCGACCGGGCGGTCCCCGGTGGCGAGACCAAGACGCTGGGACCTGCCTGCACCACGGCATGACCGCTCGGCTGGCGCCGAGCAGCCGGCCACCCCGGCCGGTGGCCGCATGGCCGGCACAAGGAGGGCCTCACAGACTGGGCGGGAAAGGGCTGACCCACGACGGTCTTTCAACCCTGGGAGGCAGGACGGCGCCGGTGCGATCGGTCGCATCCGGTGGCGGTCGTAGCCGCAGAGCCGCGGGCCATGCTGGGGCGAGGTGTTCGGCTTACACCGGCGCTGATCCGCACCGGTCACCGCAGCCAGCGGCGCCAAAATGGCCGTTGGTCCAACGCGAGAGTGGCCTGAAACGCCGCCGCCCGCAGCCGCGCTGCGGCCAGTTCTGTCTGCATCTTGCCCAGTTGCGTCGATGCGGTGTCCAGGTCGTGCCGAAGCTGTTCTTCCTGGTCCGCCGCGGTTTCCTGCGCCACGGACAACTGCTGCCGTAACGCAGCAATATGCTCCGACAATGCTTTCACGGCGGCGGACCGATCCTCCTCACCATCGGGGAGGGCTTCGGCGGCCCCCTGCTCCTCCGGGCCGACCTGCCCAGCAGCGTGCGAGTGCTCTTGGCCTCGGATCCTGCGCTTGGCGGCCACGCCCTGGCAAAAAGGATCGGGAACAGCAACGCGAACCTCGCCGTCATCCTCATATCTGAGGGGCCAACGCTGGCGCCGCACCAACCGCATGGCGGCATCCCGACCGGTTCCTCGCAGCGCTGCTATGGCATCATAGGACAGCCATTGGATGCCGCCCCCATCAGGTTCGAGATCCGCCATGCTTCCCATCTGCAAAGTGTTATCGAGGCCCACAGTCGATCGTACCCCAGATCTCCAGGCGCATCCATGGTATAGCGCCGGAGGCGGCATGACAGCGGATAGAACAATACTTCAGAAAGATCTTGCTGCCCGCCTTGCCGAGCGGCTTGTGCCATTCAAACAACGCCTGTCAGACGCCTGATCACTGCTACCGCAGCGCCGCCTTTCGGCGATGGTGCCAGCGCTGCCCGCGGCTGTCGCAGCGTACCCTCGACCGGGATAGCAGCCGCAGGGCGGATGGGCTGGCCTAGCAGCGCCCTGGAGGTTGGTGGCCATGGGTGGTCGGCCACGGTCTGCTCGTAGCGCGGCAAGGTCGCCTGCGAGCACCTGGCACCATCGGTGGTCGGTCGGATGCCGATGTTGACCGAGCCGCCGCGTATCACGGGAAGACGGGACGAGCTGGGGCTAGGCCAGAGCCAGCCCGCCCTGGTGCGAGGGTGAGGCCCAGGGTTGCAGCACGGGCACCACGGAGCCCATGGCGCCGTAAGAGGAGCTCGCGTGGCAACCACGCCCCTGCGATGCAGCAAGGGGCGGGCAAGACCCGGCCACGGCTGGTGCTTGCGGGCTGACCAGCCGCAGGCCACCTGGCCGGCTCTGGCGGTGCCAGCTCACCAGCACAGGTTGGCGCCGCACGGAACAGGCTTATGCCAGTCGGGGGCTCCACCATCCGGAGATACCGGCGCCCGCGGCATGGCAGGCCTTGCACCGGCGTCCTGGCCAAGCACTCGCTTGGCCTTGAATCATCCTATGCAGCTCAGCCCAACGCCATGGCTTCGGCAGCGCCGTGGCAGGGTGTCTCCGAACCAACGACCGCAGCCAGGGCCGCGTGCATGGATGGAAATGTCCAGCTCAGGCGGTCGTTGTCGGCATCCGTGACGGTGAGCAGGCCACCCGATCGCCGAACAGACCAACTGGCCGACCGGGCTGCCTTGGCAGGAGAGGATACAATCTGCAGCCACATTTCCCCGCTGCCCATCTCCCGTTCCTCAACCATCCAATCTGGCAGCAAGGCCACGAACTCTGCGGCAGCCAAGCTATCAGCGAGACTGGTCCCGCGACGGTGGAGGGTCGGGAAACCAATGAGAGCGGTGGGCACAGCAGCAGATCCGGACCGTAGACTCCCAGAAATAGATCTACAGACCCTGCAGAGCAACCAAAAGTGCAGTTTCCGTGATTGGCCGTGTTGGGCGTGCGGCCCGGGTGGCATCGTCTCCCAGACGGACCCCAACGGTGTGACGCTACCGCCTGGATGCTGTGCCGCCGGGCAAGCCGGCCTTCCGGCTGTTGCGCCCTGGATGGCCTCACTTGCATCGTGGACTCGCCTGACCGGAGGTCGGGGGCTCCACCCGCTCGCCGGAGCGGGGCCTCCCGAGCCGCGCGCGATCTTGTTGTGATTGCGTCTCACGAATTAGTTGCGCGATCCGAAAAACAATACGGTCCACGATGGCGCAACCGCAATCTGCCATCGCATGAAGAAAACCTATGGCGAAACATGTTATCTTGGCTACGGAAGCCGGCGCAGCCGAGCGATACTATTTTAGTGGTTACAAGGATGATTGGGATCGGTACGAGATAGCATGGAGCCTGGAGATAACGCAGGCTGTTTTGCTGAACGCGCTCGAAATCAGGACCGAAACTTTGTTGCTGGCGAAACTGTGCCCTGGGTATGTGATTCGGTCGTTGCGTATGGACGAGATTAGCCGCCCGAACTCCGGTTGATCGCGCTGGGCGCAACCTCGCCTCCCGCTCCGATGGCGCATAAGGACCCTTACGAAACAGCAGCGACGGTGTACGAAAGAGTTTGAGGACGAGGCTGTCCAGCTGGTTCGAACGAGTGGCCGAACCGGGCGGGAGATCGGGGAGGATCTCGGGGTAGGGCTTTCGACGCTGGTGCCTTGGCTCGGCCGCAGTCGGGACCGCGCGGCGGAAGCGCCTGACGGATCGGCAGCGCCGGATGTGACGGCGGCGCTGAAGCGGCTGCAGCGGGAGAACGAGATCTTCCGCCAGGAACGGGACATCCTGAAGCGCGCCACCGCTTTTTTCGGCCGGGAGGGAAGTCGATAAGCATCAGGCTTGCCATGGGACAGGCCGGAGCGGAATGGCTCCCGCGCAACCCGTGTCCCGGGTCTCGCAGGTGCGGGAGCCGCCGAGTGGCGCCTCAGAAGCCTTGCAGGTGCGAGGCCAGGGCCCAGCAACTGAGGATCAGGACGGCGGCCAGGAACATGGCCAGTAGCGGTAGATGCATAAGGCCCTTAACGCTGACGTTGCGGCAGGTTGCCCGCCCCGCAACTCCCAAACCGTGCCTGGCCAGCCGGAACACCCGCCGGGCCTTTGCATCCCCACGACCCGTCCCGGAAGAGCACGCCAGTCAGCCGGCACCCGGACTCGCCGGATCAAGCAGACGTGCCGCTTATGAATCTCGGCTCTCTGGCTGGCCTGCTGAGCCTGGGCAGCAGGTCCCTGATTGCAGCTGACCGCGGCAGGGGTGGTGACGACAGATCACGGCGAGGCACGCAAACCATTTGCTAGATATCACGGTTATGTTATCAACTATTCCGAGAGCCGGGAGGGGCTTGTGACCGCGGTGGGGATCTCGGGATCAAGCCGGGGCCGGATGGCCCCCTCTCAAATCTGTAAGGGGGTTTAGCCATGGGCCACATGTTCGACGCCGCCGCTGATGTTCAGCGTATCAACGGCGATGAGAAGGTCGGTTTAGGCCGCTACATCGCGACCAACAGCCTTGGCCTGGCTTGGCTCCTGGGCTTGTTCTGGTTCCTCGCGCAATAGGTCTGGTGGTCGCTCTGACCAGCCCCAACAGAACGGCCTGCGAGCGTCAGCCACCGCCAGCATCGCCTGTGATGCCCTAACCCGGACACCCTGCGTCAGTAGCAGTTGCTCTGTCCGCTGGCGCATGTCGCCAGCCGCAGCGCCTTAGGTCCTGAATGGACGCATCGGAGGAGGTGATGGGGCGCTGCTGGACGCGGCAACGGCGCAGCTGGGGTTACAGCTGTTGGATTCAGGTTTTCGTCCACAGTGGGGCTGCATACAGTCTGCGGCCAACATCGCCCACTGCCTCGCGCCCACGTTATGCTTTGAGAGTTTCATCGAAACGTCAACGCACTTTGGGGCAGCAAAATGAACTGGTGAGTTGTCGGAGCTCAATTCATGACGGTCACTACAATTTATTCGGTTTCGGAATTCTGCGAGCGTATTGTGCGCTCCATGCCGAGGTTTTTTTTCCATTTCCACGATGAGACTGGAGTGGTTCTCGATCACGAGGGGGAGCAATTCACGAGCTTGAACGCAGCTCGGATGAAGGCATTGGCGACGGCGAGTCAAATCATCATCGACGACTTAAAAAAGACCGGATGTGTTCGGACGGCATATTTCCAGATCGCAGATGAACAAGGCCGAGTGCTGGCGACAGTTCCGCTCTCGAAGACGCATAAGCAAGACCCGCAAAACTCACCGGCCACGTGACTGTTGGCTCATCGCGGTTTCCGGTCACGCATTCGCGGCGCGGCGGGCCGCTGCTGGGGCATGGTTCCTCCGGGATCGGTGTGATCCGCCCCGTGATGGATGTCAGGCGATGTTTGAGGCGGCCTGATCAGACGTAGCTGGCCAGACTGGCCAACGCTGACTGCGCAGTCGCTGCCACCCACTGTACCGACCGGGACAGCCTCTCCGCCGGCGCGGAGCCTGAATGGTGGGACGTGGGTTAGGCAATCTGGGTCTTCTCGCGCGCCCACCAGACCTCGGCGCCGTCGGTTCAGATGCAGGGCCGTATGACGGCGATCTTGCGCGCGACCGCGACCCGCGCCCTCCGGGCGCCGATCCGCCCTACCCAACGGGTGCCCGACACTGTCAGCGGCGAGAACCGCTACACCATGGTCAGCACCATATGGGCTGCTTTTGAGAGGCAAGTCCGGGTGAAGGCATCGCCGCATATCGGGATGCGGCCAGGCCGATCGATCTTGCCGGACGGGTAGCAGGTTGCCGTGAGACCGAGACAACGACCGACCTCACGTGCATGCTTGAACCGCTCCAGGTCGTCGATGATGGCGAGGAAGGCCGGGGCGCTGATCGGTGCGCCCGGCACGGTCATGACCGCTTGAGGACGAGCTCGTGGCGGACGAGGCGGCGGATGTCTCAGCCCCGGGCAGCGAGCTTGGCCACCAGGCCGCGGATCGTCACGTGCCCTTCGGTGGGGCGTCAGCGCCGCGGCGGCGGTGGCGAGCGGCCCGGTCGCCGCGATGCTGGGCATGGTGCACCCGACGGGATGACGCGACCTTCGGATGCCGCAGGCGGTGGCGGACGCCCCGGCGAGACTGCGAGCCGGTCGAGATGGCACTGCCGATGCGCACCGCCGCCGATCCCCCGGTCAGGCGGCACCGGATGAGCCACAGTGATCAACAAACCGCCCGCAGCAGCGCGTCCGCGCCAAGGCAGGTCTTGATAAGACCGCGCTGGACGCCGCACGCCGTCGCCGTTCGGATGGCGTCTGGCGCGGTGCAATGCGATCACCATGCTGCGCCGGACGCTTGCGCCGCTGACGCTCGAGCCGGCGTGTCACGGTGGTAGACGGCTGGCCCAACGCTGCAGCCGCCGATGGGCGCGGGCGGGGTGCTGGCGATCGAGCTGGGCGCGGCGATGACGGTTTCAGCGGCAGAGGAGCAGCTGGTCGGCCCGGCGCTGCGGAGGCTGAACACGCCACCGGCGCAGGCCATGGTGAGGCGGCTTGGACATCCTGGAGACGAAGGGACGACGCTGCCTCGACCGGGCGATTCGCCCAATGGGAACGGGTACGGCAGACGCGACACTGCGACGAGAACGCAATATATTGCGTCGAAGCTCCGCTTTGCGAACTTCCCCTTGTGGTTGAGATCTGGTGCTCGCCATATAGGGGTAGTCGCGCGCCTCCCCCCAGGCCACGATCAGCTCCGGCGGCGCCCCCTGTCCCCTGTCGTCGCCGGAGCGCCCCCCCGTTGCTGAAACTAGGACAGCGGTGTGGTGCCCCCCGACACCAGCACCGCTGCCATCGCCAACAAGCAGCCCCCCGCGCTGTTGGCCTCTAAACCTATGCATAGACTCTGCGGACTGGCGCAACAGCTAGTACCCGATTTGCGTAGCAAAACTGCAGGTTGATATCGGACCGCAACGTAAAATCATGCAGATATAAATCTACAGGTTTATAGTTGCATGTTTTATAACTCATAAGATTATATATCTGGCCGAATCAACTTGGCTATTACGGCTCGAGTCGCCGCTCTCGCTGGTGTGACTGTATTTGGTTGATGTCCGTCGGCCATAGTCGCGGCAACGGAGAGGGCCTTTACATCCCCCCAGGCAGCAGTTTTGCTCGCCCTCTCCGCCCCCCCTTGTCACACAGGTCGCCCGATGCAGCAGCGCGGTAGCCCAGCATGCGCATTGTCGCCAGGTGTGAGCGCGCCTCACGCGGGCGTTGTGTTCATTGGTGGAACATCCGCCTACTATGTGCGCGGCGGGGAGCTAGGTTGTGTCTCACCCTAGTCGCGGATGGCCATCTGTCCGCCTCCCCGCCTCCCCGCTGCCCCGACGCATTGGATCGCAGGCGCGGATGGCGCAGCAAAAACCCCGCCGAGTGACCGGCGGGGTGAGTGAGACAAACAAGAAAACGTCGGCTCCCGGTTTACCGTGCGTGTGTTGAGCGTCCGTGAATGCTGCTGCAGACCGCGCCTGTTTGGCGCCGCCCTCCGCAACAGGTGGTGGTCAGGCGGCCTTGACGCCGGTGAGGAAGGCGGCGACCTCGGAGCCGAGGCGCTCGGACTGGCGGGAGACCTCCTCGGCGGCCTGCAGCACGTGGCCGGCGGCCTCGCCGGTCTCGGCCGAGGCGCGGCTGACGCCGCTGATGTTGCGGGTGACCTCCTGGGTGCCGGCGGCGGCCTGCTGGACGTTGCGGGCGATCTCCTGGGTGGCCGAGCCCTGCTCCTCGACGGCGGCGGCGATGGCGCCGGCGATCTGGTTGACCTCGCCGATGGTGCTGGCGATGCCCTGGATGGCGGCCACCGCGTCGCGGGTGGCGGTCTGGATCTGGCCGACCTG
>NZ_JQKB01000051.1:0-17432 GCF_000745835.1 Belnapia moabensis DSM 16746
CTAGGACGGCGACTGAGGCGTGAGGCGACGTGTGATCATCTTCCTCGACTTCGAGGCCAGTAGCCTCGGCAAGCGCGGTTTTCCGATCGAGGTCGGCTGGGCTGCCGAGGACGGCACCGAAGAGGGCCGCCTGATCCGGCTCGCTCCCGGCTGGGAGGAGTGGAGCACGGAAGCTGAGGGTATCCATGGCATCACCCGCGACCGCCTCCAGCGGGAAGGCAGGCCACATGACGAGGTCGCCCGGCGCATGGTGGAGACCCTGACCGGCCACGGCCTCTACGCCTCGGCGCCGTCTTGGGACGGGCAGTGGCTCAGCAAGCTCCTGCGGGCGGCCGGGCTTCCGCGGCACGCGCTGCGGCTGCGAGACACGGATGAGGCGCAACAAGACACCGCGCTCGCCGTGCTTGCGCGCGCTGGCGTGCCGGTGGGTGCCCAACGTGGCATCGTCGACGGAATTCGCGAAGCCGTTCGACAAGCGGCCACGGCCGAGCCCCCCACGCACCGGGCGCCTGAAGACGCGCGCCGGGAGCTGAGCTTGTGGCGCGACGTCGTCCGCCAAGCCGAGAGAGCTGCAGGGCGGTGGCCGGAACGTTGATGGCGGGTTGCAGGCCGCAGAGAGGTTCTGTCGATGCTGCGTTTGAACGACATCTTGCAGCATACGTTGAGGACGTCATGACCTCAGCCCGATCCACCAATCTCCATGTCGAAACGCTGGATTCCTGGCTACCGGATCCAGCGGAACGGCCGCCCCCGGAGCTGCCAGGATTGCCTCCGACGGCGCCTGAGCCTGCTGAAACCCCGCTGGTACAACCTCCCCCAGGACCAGGGCCTGAGTTACCGGGCCTTCCCCCATCGATTCCGACGCCATCGCAGCCTCCATCGGAAGCGCCGATCCCTGGCGGCCCGGCAGAGATGCCGACCATCGCGCCGCCCGGGCCGCAGATGCCGCAGCCGACGGCTTGATTGGCTAGCAGACTGTCGGTTGGGCTGCTGCGGCAGCGGTATGCGCTCTCCCCCTTGTAGCAAGCGGAACATCCGGCCGTGGATGCTACCCGGATAGTCAGACCGCCCCGTGGTTGCCGAGCGGGACGGCGATGCGGGTCAGCTCAGCCAACTCCGGGCTGTCCGGCACCCGGCGCATTCGGGGACCGAACGGGCCCCGCTGTCCTCATCAACCATCCACGGGAATGGTAGCCAGTTCGGCCGACGCTCGGCTTGTAGGCCAAGCCCGCGTTGAAGAACTGCGCGACGCCCCACACGTCCTTGAACAGGGAATAGCCGCCGGCGACGCCGTCATCGGCGGCAACCTCGGTGCAAGGTGCCGGATCGCCGCGCGCCTGCATGTCGGGGGAGGCACTTGCCGTCGACGATGGCCCCAAGCGTATCCGGGTTGACGGCGCTCCCCGCCACCGTGCCGAGGGGGACGAAGGCGGTCAGCGCGCCTGCCGCAGGGCACGCAGGACAGCGACTCACGCGGGAACTAGCCCGTGACGCAGCATGATTTCGCGAAGCTTGGTTGCATCGGGCGGCCCGGCGGCGGCGAGCACTGCGATCTCGCGGAAATACTCTGGGCCGAGCACGCCTGGCGTCAGCATGCAGAGGCAGGTCGCCGCCACCCCGCTCCGGTTGTCGAAGCCGTGCACGACGCCGCGCGGGATGAAGAGGCTCTCGCCGGGCCCGATCGGTTGCGACGTGCCGTCCATCGTAAAGGTGATAGTGCCGGTGAGGCCGTAGACGGTCTCATCCCAGTCGCGGTGGCGGTGCGACACCGGCATCCGCCCGGTGGGAGGCACAGTCATCTCAAACAGGTCGAGACTGCCGCCGGTGTCGTGCTTGGTGCGCAGGAAGCGAAGCTCCAATGGTCCAACACGGATCGTCTCAGCCATGCGATGCCTCCCAGGTAGGACGGGATCGATTTAACCCCGAAAGCCTCGTCAGACCATGGCACGGCGCACCTCGGGTTTGGTCGGCAGCATGAAGGTCAGCGCCGCGCAGGCGACCAGCCTGACGGCCGAGCTCCACAGGCAGCGCTGGAGCCCCGCCCGTTGCGTCAGCACGCCCGACAGCAGGATGCCCATGAGGCGCCCGGCGGCGTTCGCCTTGCAGTAAGTATCCGATGTCCTCGGCCGCATTCTCCGAGCCCGCGTAGGTGGTCTCCAGACATAATCGTCATTTCCGCTGGTGATGGAGGTCGAGGCGGCGCACGCCCCATATTCTTGTACGATGGCGGCTGCATTACGCATCTCGAAGCCGCTCCATTTTTCACGGCGGGCGGCATCTCGCATCTTTGGATCACCCTCACCATGAAGAAGATCGGCTTCCTTTCCTTTGGCCACTGGACACCGTCACCCAGTTCCGGCACCCGCTCCGCCACCGATGCGCTGCGGCAATCCATCGACCTCGCCGTCATGGCAGAGGAGCTTGGCGCGGACGGCGCCTATGTGCGCGTCCACCACTTTGCCCGCCAGCTCGCGTCGCCCTTTCCGCTTCTCGCCGCCATGGGCGCGAAGACCAGCAGTATCGAGCTCGGAACCGCGGTCATCGACATGCGCTACGAAAACCCACTTTACATGGCTGAGGACGCCAGCGCCGCGGATCTCATCAGCGGTGGCCGTCTTCAGCTTGGTCTCAGCCGCGGCTCGCCGGAGCAGGTGATCGATGGCTGGCGCCATTTCGGCTATGTCCCAGCCGAGGGCGAGACCGATACGGAGATGGGGCGCCGCCATGCGCAGGTCTTCCTGGAGGTAATTCGCGGCCAAGGCTTTGCCCAGCCGAACCCGCGTCCGATGTTCCCCAATCCACCGGGTCTGCTACGCCTTGAACCCTACTCAGACGGCCTCCGCGAACGCATCTGGTGGGGCTCCGCCTCCAACGCCACTGCGGTCTCGGCCGCACAGCAAGGCATGAACCTGCAAAGCTCCACCCTCAAGGACGACGAGACCGGCGAGCCGTTCCATATTCAGCAGGCCAAGCAAATTCGCGCCTATCACGCGGCCTGGACGGAAGCGGGACATGCGCATACCCCTCGCGTCTCGGTGAGCCGCAGCATCTTCCCGTTGCTGGATGATCGCGACCGCACCTACTTCGGCCGTGGCGGCAAGGAGCAGGATCAAGTCGGCTTCCTCGACGAGAAGACCCGCGCAATCTTCGGGCGTGGCTACGCCGCTGAGCCAGACCGCTTGGTCGAGCAGCTCCGCACGGACGAGGCCATTGCTGAGGCGGACACCCTCCTGTTGACCATTCCGAACCAGCTCGGCGTCGAATATTGTGGCCACGTCATCGAGGGCATCCTGAAACACGTTGCCCCGGCCTTAGGGTGGCGCTGATGCATGCGCTCAGCTGTTTAGTGCCACTCGCGGGCGGTACAGGGTACAGCCAGACAAAAAGCTGCATGCTTCAAGAAGGACTCTACGGAGCTTGGCCATGTCTCCACCCCCACCGGCTCCGTCGGAAGGAATGCCGCCCGCCGTGGCAGGTGCCGACGGTGGCTGGCTGCAGGCATGGACTGGGGCCATATGCAGACCGTATGGTGGGGAACGTGCAGATGATGGCCAACGACGAGGACGACCGGGTCGAGACAGCAGTGGAACTCGCCCGCGAGGTCGCGCCCGAGCTCGACAGCATCCTCGTCACGCTCTACCCCGATGCCGACACCCTGGACACGATCCGCCCCGGCGACGTTGACCTCTCGACCGCCAATGCTGTCGCCAGGGCAGTCGCCGAGGTGATGTCCGAGGAAGGCGTCGAGGTCTTCGTCCAGCGGGCCGACCGTGGCGCCTTCCGGCGCTGGTTTGCCGAGCGCGAGGACACGCCGCAGATACGTCGGAGCTGGGTTGACCGCGGTCGCCTCCTCCGGGGCGGCGATGCGTTCCGCGCCCTTGGCCTCTCTGCACCGCCACCAGAGTCGCCGCCCCGCTTCCCGCCCGCTCCTGGCACGACCGCCGATCGGCTACTCGCAGCCTACGAGGACCCGGACGGTGACGAGTTCGATGCTCTCGTCGGCGAGCTGATCGAAGCGGGCCGGGGCGATGTCCTGGACCTCGCGGTCCGGAAAATCCGCGAACGGCAGAGCGACGAGAACGCCGCCGACCTGCGCACCGCCATGCTGGCCGTGGCCGAGGGCGCTGCCGTCGGACCCTCGGGCTGGGCCGAGCTGGTCGCGCTGCCGATCGCCCTGCCGCCCGCGGCCATCCCGGACGCCGTCGCCCTCGCGGATGGCCTGATCGCCTCTGGCGGTCTGCTGCCGGAGGAGGAGCTGCGCATCCTGCCGGGCTGGCGGTCTCTGAACGACATCGAGGCGCTGTCGCCCCTGGCCATGCGCCGCGTCCTCCTCGACCTCGTCGCCGACCGTGAGCCACTCGATTTGCCGCCGGGCGACACCGACGATCTGGCGCGCCACGGCTTCGGGGTGCTGGTCGGCCTCCGGGTCGATTGGAGCATCCCGCTCTGGGACGTCATCGAGGCGGAAGGCGGGCTCCCCGAGGAGCCTTTGGAGGACGAGGAGACCCCGGAGGAGCGCGGCCGAGCCAAGGCCCTCGACCGCTGGCGCGGCCGGGTCGCGGCGGAGACCGACGGCTGTGTTCCGCTCGATCCGGTCTTGCTCTCCGAGGTCGGTCCTGCGATTGCCGAGTTCCTGGACGAGGCTGGCGGCCATCTTAGCGGTCTCGACGAGATCAGGGAGTTCATAGAGGTTGCCTGCCGCGAGGCGGGAGGTGAGGAGGTCGTCTGCCGCCCCGAAATCATCGGCGAGACCCTGGAACTCACGCTCTACACGGCCGGTGGGCGCTTCCTCGATAGCCTGTCCCTGCCGCCTGACCGACTGCCCGCGAGCGCCGGGAGAATGCTGAGCCTGCTCGGCGCCTTCGTCCGCCTCGTGAAGGACATACCGGGGCGCTGAACCATGCCGGTCCCGAGCCGCCCAGTATGCTGCGCAGGTTGGCCGAGGACCCGATGCCATGTCATCTCGGTCGCCCGCCGAAAGAGCTGACGACGGCTCGGATGCGTGCTCCGCCTGCACGAGGGCTCGCCTATGGCGCGTCGGCCGGGTCGGCGCCGAGCGGGTACAGGAGGGTGAACACGAGGAGCAGAACCGCGCCTACGGGGCGGCGACGGCACCGAAACGGGGAGCGGCCGAATGGTGCTCATGGGTGCGCCTTCCTGGGCGTCGGCACAGACCGCCTTACTGTCGACTGTGCTGATCCTCGTGGACTCAACGCTTTGCGGCGTCCGGGCCAGGGAAGGTCACCACCACGGTCCCCCGGCTGCCGGGCCCGGCCTCCATCCTGACCGAGCCCTGGATCTGCCTTGCGAACATCTCCATCAGCCGCAGCCCGAGCGAGCCTTCCCGGCGATCGGCGGGCAGGCCGACGCCGTCATCCTCGATCCGGAGCCGCATGTGCCCGTCGCCCTCCAGCGCCAGCCGAATCAGGATCCGTCCTTGCCGCCCCTCGGGGAAGGCGTGCTTGAGAACATTGGTCAGCACCTCGCCGCGATCAGCCCGAGCGGAAGCACGAGGTCTGGCTCCCACACGGCCTCGTCGGTGGCCTCGACCTCCACCCGCACCCGTTCAGGCGCCATGCTCTCGGCGGTGTCGCGGCAGAGCCTGTCCAGGTAGTCGGCGAAGTCGATCCGGTTCGGGTTCCGGCTCCCGTAGGTCAGCAGGGCATGAACGTCGCCGATGCGCCGCAGCCGCCCCATGGCGGCTTCCAGCGTGCCCCGGCTGGCCGGGTCTCCGGTTGCGCGCGCCTGCACGCCAAGCAGCGATATGGCCGGTTGCAGGGCGTTCTTGGTACGGTGATTCACCTCCCTTATCAGGAAGTCGCGGTAGCGCAGATCTTCCTCGCCCCGCGCCAACGCGTCCCGCAGAATGGCCTCGGTCCGCTGCCGCCGCTCCACTTCCCCCTGCAGCAGGGTGTTGGCCTGTTCCATGCTCCTTGTCCGGGCCGCCACGCGCTGCTCCAGGGTCTCCTTCGCCTCCCTCAGCTCCCGCTCGCGCTCGATACGGTCCGTCACGTCGAGGAAGGAGGCGAAGTGCTGCACCACTCGGTCGTCCTCAACCACCGGGCTGGCGAACATGGAAACCCAGATCCGCTGGCCGTTCTTGGCCGCGAAAGGCACCTCCTCGATGAAGGTGCGGCGGGCGGTCATCGTCGCCTCGACCCTCTGCGCCACCTCCGGGTCGGCGTGCTCGCCGACCCGGGAGAAGTAGTTCTGGCCCAGCACCTCCTCGTGCCCATAGCCGCAGAGTGTGAGGAAGGTGGCGTTGGCGTAGATGATGGGGTTGTCGACCACGCTGGGGTCCGTGACGACCATGGGCATGCGGGTCGCCTCGACCGCCGCGACGAAGGGACCGCCGTGGGCCACAACGTCGCGCACGCTCCGCTCCGAAGCGGCCTAGCCGTCGCGGTCCCTGAATTTGTTCTGGAAGGGCATTCGCCGCCTTCTGGGGCAAGTCGCCCCCAGCGCCAGAACACCACATTTGCCGCTTGCTGTCCCGTCGGCGTCCCAAGCCACCCAGCCGAGATACAGGACGCGTTCCCAGCCAGAGGGCGGGACACCGGGGCGCGCCCGAAGAAACCTCAGACACATGTCAGCCGGTCTGCCCCAAGCCCGCAGACAGGGGAGCGCGCAGCCGGTACTCGACCCCCTCAGAAGCGAAGCTCAATTCCGCCTTGGCGCCGAACTGCAGCGCCAGGCCGCGCTCCAGCAACCGCGATCCGAACCCGCGCCGCGCCGGGGGCCGCACCGGTGGGCCGCCGCGCTCGCGCCAGTGCACCTCCAGCAAGTCGCCAGGGCTCGTTGTCCGCCACATAACCTCGACCCGCCCGCCCGGCGCCGAGAGCGCCCCGTACTTGGCCGCATTGGTGGCAAGCTCGTGCAGGGCCAGGTGCAGCGCGATGGCGGCCTCGGGCCGCAGCCACACCCCGGGCCCCTTGGCCGACACCCGGTCGGCCCCCGCCTCCCGCCCCGCATGCGGGGCCAGAGTGCGGTGGACCACCTCCGCCAGCGGGACGCCCTGCCAGGCCTGTCGGGTGAGCAGGTCGTGCGCGGCCGCCAGGGCCGCGAGGCGGGCCTGGAACGCCGTCCGGAAGTCCGCGGCCTCGCTTCCCCGCGCGGTCTGGGCGGCGATCGACTGGACGGAGGCGAGCGTGTTCTTCACGCGGTGGTTCAGCTCCCGCAGCAGCAGCCGCTGGGCTGCCTCGGCCTCCTTCCTCGCGGTCACGTCTCGAGCCAGCCCGGCCACCCGGCGCACCCGCCCCTTCGCGTCGCGCACGGGGAAGCCGAGGTCACGCACCCAGCGCACCTGCCCATCGGCGGGCCGGACGATGCGGTACTCGGTATCGACCCGTCCCCCGGTGAGCGTGGTGGGAAACGCCTCCAGCACCCGTGCGCGGTCCTCCGGGTGCAGCATCTCCGCCCAGCGGCCGAGGTCGTCCATGACCTCGGCGCGCGGCACGCCCCAGACCGCCTCGAAGGCCGGGCTGAGGTATTCGAGGCGCCGGGTTTCGGCGTCGACCACCCAGAGCACATCGGCCGTGGCCTCGGCGAAATCGCGGAAGCGGGCCTCGCTCTCGCGCAGCGCCGCCTCGCCGCGCCGCGCCTGCTCGACATTGGTGCTGGTGCCGAACCACAACTCGGAGGAACCGTCCCGGCCGCGCAGCGGCAGCCCACGCGTCTCGAACCGTTCGTAGGAGCCGTCGCGGCCACGTAGCCGGTGCTCGACCCGCAACTCGCGGCAGGCCACGGCGACGCGCCACGCCTCCAGCACGGGGCCGCGGTCCTCCGGATGCACGGGATCAAGCCAACCGAACCCGGCCGCCTCCTCCGCGGTCTGGCCGGTATATTCGGTCCAGCGCCGGTTGGCGTAATGCCAGGCACCACCTGGACGGGAACTCCAGACGAGATGGGGCATGGTGTCAGTGGAGGCGCGCAGCATGGCGTTGGCCTCGGCCAACTCGGCGGTGCGCTCCACGACACGCCGCTCGAGCTCCTGGTTGACGCGCGAGAGGGCGTCGTTCGCTCGGGCCAGCTCCTCCCCCTGCGCCTGCAATTCCTCATTAGCGACACGCAGCTCCTCGGCGAGGGCCGTCACCTTCGTCTGAGGTTCTTCGGCCGCAGCCAGCCTGCCTTCAAGCGTCTCGGCGTCGAGACGGGCGAGCCTGGTCTCCGCCTCCTCCAGCTTCGCCCGCAGGGACACAGCTTCGGCGCGCCAGCGCCCGCCCCGGCCCGAGCGAAGCTCCGCGGCCATGGCGTCGCGCTCGCGGATGGCGGCGGTCGCCTCGGCGCGTGCGTCCTCGGCCGCAACCAGGGCCCGCTTGATCTCGCCGTCGGTTTGCTCACCTCCGGAATGGGGTTGCGCCTGATCAGGCCGGGAGCCCGTTGAGTTTCCCTTGGGTTCCACCATCCCATCACCGCCATGTTCCAGAACGGTAGCAGCGAGGGTGCGCCACGGTTCCGCTCCCCTTGCAACCAAACGAAGGCCCACCACCCTCGGGCGTGGCGGGGCAGACCGCCAGATGTTACAGGTTTGGCGCGATGCAGCTACGCGGACCTCCATCCTTACGGGCACTGCTGGCCCTGTCCTTCGCGGCGGTCGCCCTGTTGGCCGCGGCTTCCGCGGCGATGCTCGGCGGCGCCGAACTTGGCCGCCGCCTGGAGCAACGCGAGGCGGAGCAAGTGGCTGGGTTCGCGCGCCAGCTCGCCGATACCCTCGACCGCGGCATCGACCTCCGCCTGCGTGGCCTCGATGCGGCGGGCAGGCTTCCCACACTGCGACGCCCGGACGCCAGCCCGGACGAGCGGCGGGCCGTCCTCTCCGCCCTGCAGCAGGCCAACCCGGAATACGCCGTCGTCGCCTTCATGGCGCCGGACGGCCGGGTGGCCGCCGACAGCCGCGGTGCCTTCGCGGGCGCCGACGCCTCCGAGCGGGAGTTCTTCCAGGTCGGACGCGAGCGACCCTATGTGGGCGACGTCCACGACGCCATTCTGCTGGCCAGGCTCATGGGCGAGACCGCCTTCGGCAGACCGCACCGTTTCCTTGACCTTGCGGTACCGGTCCGCGCGCCGGGCGGGGAACTGCTCGGGGTTCTCGGTGCCCACCTCTCGGTCGAGTGGGCGCGTGAAGTGAAGCAGTCCTTCGCGGACATGCTGGGCGCGGTGAATCTGGCGGACGCCTTGGTGCTGTCGAGCGAGGGCAAGGTCCTGGTCGGGGCGCCCGCGCTTGAGGGCCAGCCCGTCCCAACAGAGCCCGGCCTGCGCCGCTGGCCAGACGGGCACACCTACATCGTGGGTATCGCAGCCAGCAGGGGGCACGGCGACTTCCACGGCCTCGGCTGGAGGGTCATGGTCCGGCAGGACGCCGCCGCGGCACTCGCCCCGCTCGAGCGGCTGCGGCGCCGAATCCTGCTGTGGGGCTTGCTGGCGACCGCCCTGGCAGGCGGGGCCGGTTGGGTGCTGGCGGTGGCCATCGCACGGCCGCAGGAGGCGCTCGCCGCGGCCGCCAGGCGCGCCGAGGTGGGTGGTGCAGGTGAAGCCTTCGGCGACACGACCGGCTGGTATCGGGAGGCCCGGGAGACCGCGGCCTCGCTTGCCGCCATGGTGGCCGGAATGCGCCGGGGCGAGGCGGCGTTGCGGGAGGGCGAGGGGCGGCTTCGCGTGGCGCTGGAGGCGGGCGGCCTCGGCACCTGGGAGACCGACCTCGGGACCGGGCGGAGCCGGTGGGATGCGCGGCTGGCGGCCATGCTCGGCCTGCCGTCCGAGCCCGTCGAGGTCGATGGCGAGCGCCTGATCGGGTTCATCCATCCAGATGACCGCGGGCGCGTCGCCCGGGAGTTCGCGGCGGCCACGCGATCCGGCGCCCCCTATGCGAGCGAGTTCCGCGGCCTGACGGCGGCGGGGGAAACACGCTGGTTTGCCAGCCGCGGCCTGGTATTGCCCGCGGAAGATGGGGCCGGGCGCGCGATCGGCGTGGTCCGCGACGTGACCGAGCGCAAGCGCCGGGAGGAGGCGTTGCGCGAGGCGCTCGCCGCGCGCGAGCTGCTGCAGCGCGAAGCGGACCACCGCATCAAGAACAGCCTGCAGCTGGTGGGCAGCCTGCTGCGGATGCACCGCAGCCGGATGGAAGACCGGGAGGCCGTTGCGGCGCTCGGCGACGCCATCGGCCGGGTGGATGCGGTGGCGCAGGCGCATCTCGCCCTGCAGCAGAGCCACGACCTTCGCACCGTCGACCTTGGGCAGATGGTGCGGCAGCTCTGCGCGCGGTTCGGCCAGCTCAACCCCCACGTCAGCTCCCGCTGCGGCGCCGAGGGCGGGCTGGAGCTGGACGCGGAACGCGCCATCCCGCTTTGCCTGGTGGTGGGCGAGCTGCTGACCAACGCGCTGCGGCACGCCTACCCGCCCGGTGCCACAGGATCCGTGTCGGTGGACGCGATGGCCGCCGACGGCGTGCTGACCGTGACCGTCGCCGACCGGGGCGCAGGCATGGCGGCGGAGGCAGGCCCATCCGGCCTAGGCTCGACCGTGGTGCGGGCGCTCTCGCGGCAGATCGGGGCAGAGGTCGCCACGCGCTCCGCCCCGGGCCAGGGCACCACGGTCACCCTGCGCCTGCCGCTGCATGCGGCCGCCCCGCCGGCTCAGGGCAGCGGTTGCGCGGAGACCGACACCTCTGCGGACGCCCGAGCGAGTGGCGCTTGAACGTCCGGGTCACGGGCCTGCCGGACAGTAGCAGCGCGTCGCCACACCGATCTACCTGATGCCGGACATGCCAAAGGCCCAGGGCGGTAGGCACGGCCACTGAACGCGCCGAAGGCACGGTCGGGACTTCGCGGGCTCCGCAACGCTGACTCCACGGTGCCGCAGACCAGTCACCCCCCTTGGGGGCGAGCCTCCACGACGGCTTCGAGCGGTGCGTCGATCCCGCAGCGCAGGCCCGACGGCTCGAAGGCCAACGTCGTCTCGGCCCGCAGTTCCCTAGCCAGTCCCTTCTCAATGAGGCGCGCGCCGAAGCCGCGCCGCGCAGGCGGCCCCGGCAGCGGTGGCCCGCCACTCTCGGCCCAGCGTAGCCACAGCCGCTCGCCTGCTTCTGTCCCCCGGACAGCCCACTCTAGCCGCACCTGCCCGCCCGAAGCCGACAGTGCGCCGTGCGCGGCCGCGTTCGCCACCAACTCGTGTAGCGCCATCCCGAGCGCGACGGTTGCACTGGGCCGCAGCAGCAGCTCCGGACCGGATGCCCTGACCCGCTTCGGGTGCCGCCTGCGGTGTAACGCCAACTGCGCCTCGACCAAGCTGCCGAGTGACGCGCCCAGCCAGTGGCTGCGCGCCAGTAGGTCGTGCACCCGCGAGAGCGCGAAGAGGCGGCCGAGAAACGCGCTCCGGGTGTCCTCGCCGCAGGGCGCCGCATGGAGTGTCTGGACCGCCATCGACTGGACCGCCGCGAGCGTGTTGTTGACCCGGTGGTTCACCTCGTCGAGCAGGCGCCGCTGAACTGCCTCGGCCCGCCTGCGTTCGGTCATGTCGCGCTGCGCCGAAACCCAGTGGGAGATGCGTCCCGCCGCGTCCAGCACGGGGGTGATCAGCCACTCGACGACGTACTCGGTGCCGTCCTTACGATAGTTCACCGCCTCGCCCTGGAAAGGCTGCCCGGCTTGCAGCGCTGCCCGGAGACGGTCGAGCAGGGCGCGGTCCGTGTTCGGACCCTGTAGGATTCGTGGGCTCCGTCCCACCACCTCGTCCATGGCGTAACCGCTCATGCGGGTGAAGGCGGGGTTGGCGTACTCGATGCGGGGCCCCGGCGGGCCGAGCTCAGGGCCGGTGATGAGGATGGCCTCGCCCACCGCCTCGACCGCGGCGCTCAGCACCCGGCGCTTGAGGTCCACCCCGTCCATGTCCGGCCTCTGCCCGCCGTCCGGCACCCGGTCACTGGCCGTCATGCCCCGCGTCCGAACCGTATCCCCATCGCGTTGGCCTGATCGCCCTCTTTGCTACCGACCACCGCGGACCGGACCTGCTACCAACCCGGCGGCGCCGGGCAGGTTTCCGGCACAAGACGGAATCCGGCGGCGACGCGACGGGATCGCCATCCAGGCGTAGGATGCTGGATCGGGAAGGACGCTGGGGTCGCAGCCGACCTCGCCCCGTCCTCGCCGGGACGGCACGAAGGTGCCGGGCCCGCCCGCTCATCGTCGAGCGGGCCTCCAAGCAATGGTCGAGGGGACTAGCGTCGGTGGATTCGCTCCACCTAGGAAGGGTTGCTTAACCCCAGCGCCGGAGGTGATGTACCTACGGGTGACGCGTCGGCGTGGGACAGCCGACGGCAAGAGGGCGGTGCAGCAGGTTGTCGAGGCAGTTCGGAAGTCTTCGAGCCGAAGGGACTGGTGGCCACCACCTGATCGGTGACGGCGGCGACGCCGAGGACACGGCGCGCCTCCGGCGCGCAGGATGCGGGCGGCATGCACCTGTTCGAGATCGGCCCGGATCAGGTGGCCCGGTGCGACGACGGGCTGCGGATCCTCTTCGGCTTGGCCCCGGGGGCACGGTTCGACCACGCCGCCTGGCTCGCCTGCCTCCACCCAGACGACCGCGACCGCATGCAGGCAGATTTCGCCCGGGTGATGCTCAAGGGCGGCGCGACGGACATCGAGTACCGGGTGCGCCGCCCGGACGGCAGCGTCCGTTGGTTGCTGACCCGTGCCCAGTCGGCGGCGGCCCCCGACAGGCCGGGCTTGGTCTTCGGCGTGACCCTGGACATCACAGAGCGCAGGGCGGACGGGGACCGCCTGCGCGAGAGCCAGCGGGCGCTGGAGGAGAGCGCGGCCCGGCTGCGGGCGGCGCTCGAGAGCACGACCGACAGCGTCTTCGCGCTGTCAGCCGACTGGCGCTTTACCTTTTTGAATGATCGCGCCGTAGCCCAGCTTTCTGGTGGACGGGATTTGCGCGGTCAGCTTGTTTGGGATGCCTTCCCGGAGGCGGTCGGTGGACCGCTTTGGCTGGCCTACCGGCGCTGTATGGCGGAGCGGGTGCCGACCGAGGCGGAAGAATTCTACACGCCGCTGGGGCGCCTATTCTCGACGCGCGCCTTCCCGGCGGAGGACGGCGGCGTTGTGGTCTTCTTCCGCGACGTGACCGACGAGGGTCGGGCGCGGCGACTCCTGGCTGAGAGCGAGGCGCGACTGCGCCTCTTCATCGAACGCGCGCCCGCCGGGATCGCGATGCTCGACACGGACATGCGCTACATCGCCGTCAGCCGTCGCTTCCTGCGGGATTATGGCCTCGCGGCGGAATGGAACCCGGACACGGTCTTCGGCCAGAGGCACCACGACTTGTTCCCCGATCTCCCGAAGCGCTGGCGCGAGGTGCACCGCCGCGTGCTGGCGGGAGAGACACTGTCGGCGGACGACGACCCCTTCCCGCGCGCCGATGGTCAAACGGACTGGGTGCGATGGGAGATGACGCCCTGGCACCGCGCGGACGGTGCGGTCGGCGGTGCGCTGCTCTTCTCGGAGCTTGTCACCGCACGCGTCGAGGCGGAGCGCGGCTTGGCCCGGAGCGAGGCCCGCTTTCGCGCTGCGGTCCGGGCGGTGAGCGGCGTCGTCTGGACCAACGACGCCAAGGGCCGGATGGTGGGTGACCAGCCCGGCTGGGCGGCGCTGACCGGCCAATCACCGGAGGACTATCAAGGATTCGGCTGGTCCAGCGCCGTCCACGCGGAGGACGCGCAGCCGACGATCGAGGCATGGGAGAGAGCCGTCGCGCGGCGCGAGACCTTTGTCTTCGAGCACCGCGTGCGCTGCGGCGATGGCGTCTGGCGGCGCTTCTCGGTCCGCGCGGTCCCCGTGCTGCGGGAGGACGGCAGCGTGCGCGAGTGGGTCGGGGTGCACACCGACGTCTCCGAGCAGCGCGAGGCCGAGGCGGTCCTGGCGCGCGACAAGGCGGAGCTGGAGCGCCTTGTGGAGGAGCGCACGCGCGATCTGGAGGAGACCCAGGCCCAGCTGGCACACGCGCAGCGCATGGAAGCGCTCGGGCAGCTCGCGGGCGGCATCGCGCACGACTTCAATAACGTGCTGCAGGCCACCCTGGGCGCCGCCGCGCTGATCGAGCGGCGCGCGGACAATCCGGAGGTGGTGCGCCGCCTCGGCCGCATGGTGGCCGAGGCCGCCGAGCGCGGCACCTCCGTCACCCGGCGCCTGCTCGCCTTCTCCCGCCGCGGCGAACTGCGGGCGGAACCGCTGGACCCCGCGGGCCTGCTGGCGAGCATGCAGGAGATCCTGGCCCACTCCCTCGGAGCCGGGGTCGAGATCAGGGTGCAGGCGGCCGTCGGTCTGCCGCCGCTGCTGGCCGATAAGGGGCAGCTCGAGACCGTGCTGGTGAATCTGGCCACCAACGCCCGCGACGCCATGGAGGACGGGACGGGCACGCTCACCCTGGCGGCCAGCGCGGAGACATGGGCGCCTGGCCGCGGTCCCGGCTATACCACCACCCTGGGGGCAGGCGCCTATGTGCGCCTTGCGGTGTCCGACACCGGCTGCGGCATGGACGCCACGACGCTGGCGCGGGCCTCCGAGCCGTTCTTCACGACCAAGGAGCCGGGCAAGGGCACCGGGCTTGGCCTGGCCATGGCGCGCGGCTTCGCCGAGCAGAGCGGCGGTGGGCTACGCATCGAGAGCGCTCCGGGAAGCGGCACCATTGTGACGCTGTGGCTGCCCGTCGCCGACGGCGTTCACGGACGGACAGCGTGGCCTGAACAGGTCGCCGGACTGCCCGGGGCCGCGAGGCCGCGAATCCTCCTGGTAGACGACGAGGATCTGGTGAGGGAGGTGCTGGCCCAACACTTGTCTGACCGCGGCTACGCGGTGGTGCAGGCGTCGGAGGGTGCCACCGCGCTGGCGCTGCTGGACGCGGATGAGCCGGTCGACGCGCTGGTGTCGGACCTGTCCATGCCGCGGATGAATGGGGTCACGCTGATCCGGGAGGCGCAGCGGCGCAAGCCCCGTTTGCCCGCCGTCCTGCTCACGGGCTTCGCGGGCGAGGAGGTCGAGCTCGAGGCCCGCGGGATCGCCGAAGGCGGTTTCGGCATGATGCGCAAGCCGGTCACCGGAGCCGACCTCGCCGAGCGCGTCGCGGCGCTCCTGGAGGCGGTTCGAAAGACCTGACAGCGCAGCGCGAGGAGCGTGGGCGCCGAACCCCGAACTGGAGCCGTGGGATGGACCGGCTCTGGCGAGCACGCCGCCCTCACCCCGGATTGCGTCGATCACCAGGTTGGCCCAGCAGCAACTGCCATGGACGCGGAAGCTCCGCTCGCTCCGGACCAGCGCCGCCTCGGCGCGGCCCCCGCGCTGGCGCCAAGCGTCCGTCGGCCGATCACACCATTCGCGGGGCTCCTTCCGCCAACCTCTGAAATGCCTCCGACACCGCCCGGAACGCGTCCACGCTGCCCCCAACATCCGGATGCGCCGACTTGGCGGCGAGGTGGTAGGCTCGACGAAGCTCGTCTCTTGAGGACGGCATCTGCTGGAGGCCGAGTGCCCTCAGGTCGGCGTCGCGTGGCGCGAGCGCGCCAGGCGGCCATGCCATCGCAGACGCAAGAAGCGCCCAGGCGATGCCCGTAGACCTCGCCGTGACGGTGAGCAGGTCGGCCTGGAGGCGCGCGAGGCGGAGGTAACTATGGAGCACGGCAGTGCGGCTAGCGGGTGGGGCGGCCTAGCGCTCCGAACGCCGCATCAGCTCCCTGACGGCCGTGACCAGCCGGAATGGCCCGAACGGCTTTTCCAGGAAGCGCTCGTTCTCCTCGAAGGTCCGGCTGCCAACGTAGCCAGGGTTGCCGGTCATGATGACGACGCCCGCCCCGGGCCAACGGCGATGGATTTCCGCAGCCAGGCCGAGACCGTCCATCCCCGCGCCGAGGTTCACGTCCGTCACCACGACCTCGGGTGCGCCGCCCGCCTCAGCTAGCGCGAGAGCGTGCTCGGCCGACGGTGCCTCCGCGACAGCGAGGCCGTCCTCCTCCAAACTCTCGGTGACGATCGCTCGGACCAGGGCCTCATCGTCTACGACCAGCACGTCCATTTCCAGAACCTTCGGCTTCTTGGTGGCTCCGGCGGGTTCGTCAAGCCACACGTTACATGACGACAAGCAGGCCTCCGGGTTCATAGCGGTTGCGGATAAAAGCCGGATTTTCGCCCAAAGAGTTCGACAAGATCGTGCTGCCGCCGGTGAGGCTGGCCGCGGGCCGCGCTTGCCGCTCCAGCGCGGACGCGCGTTGACAAGGAGAACCGCGCTGCGGCGCCGCTTGTCCTGGCGCCAGCAGCACGCCGTCGCCGCCCGCGAAGTCAGGGGAGAACCCGCCCGGGCAGCCAGGGGAAGCTCGGGTAGCTTGCCAACCGCTCGAACACCTGAATCTTCCATGTGTCCCGCTTTGGACTGTACTCGGGTAGCGCAGCCATGCGGCACAGCCCGACGTTGCCCCGCATGGTCCGGCGCAACGGGCATGTACGCCGCCTCTGTAGGAGCGGACCCGCCGTCATGGGCCGCGAAATCGAGTGCAAGTTCCTCGTGGCAAATGAGGGATGGAGGGCGGCGGCCAGCGGCAGCAGCCGCCTGCGCGACGGCCTCATCGCCCGCTTCGGGACCGGTAAGACGGCGTTCGGCTCGACGGGGACTGCGGCCTGCTCACCGTGAAGGGCGTGCGGACGAGCCTATGGCGCGCCGAGTATGGGTACAAAATCCCCGTTGCGGAGGTCGAGGAGAGGCTGCGCACCATCTGCGACGGCCCCCTGGTCGAGAAGGCCCGCTTCCTGGTGCCGTACGCCGGTCTGACCTGGGAGGTCGACGTCCACGAGGGCGCCCTGGCGGGGCTGGTGCTCGCTGAAGTCGAACTCGACCACGAGGGGCATTCGACAACCTATTGGGTGCCGTCCTTGCGGTAGTTGATGGCCTCCCCGCGGAAGCTACGGCCCGCCGTCAATGTCGCCCGCGGATCATCGAGGAAGGTGCGGTCGGTGTTCGGGCCCTGAGGATCCGCGGCGTCTGGCCCAGAACCTCATGTGGTGCATAGCCAGTCAGCCGCGTGAAGGCGGGATTGACGTACTGAATGTAAGGGCCGGGCGCGTCCAGCTCGGGATCCGTGATGATGACCGCCTCACCGAGCGCCCCGATGATGGTGCGGAGGAGCGTCATCTCGTCAAGCAGTTGTTCCTCGAGCGGCGATGAGAATTCCCTGACACCGTCTAGCTCTTGGTCGCTTTCGTTTGGGTGGGTCATGCGGTCCAGGAATGGTGTTACGGCGGCCGCATGGCACTCTGCAGACCTTCAACTGCGCTCGGCGTCACCAGTTTCTGCAATATGGCTTCGGGCCCCGCCCACCCGACCATGCTCCGCCATTCGCAACGACCTACGACCCAGGCGGTGCGGGTTCCGCCTCCGGCATGGCCTGCCGCTCG
>NZ_JQKB01000051.1:17442-38092 GCF_000745835.1 Belnapia moabensis DSM 16746
AGGGCGTGAAGCTGTTCGCGGTCTGCGACAAGCACGGCTCGCTGCTCGATCTCGAACTGCAGCCAGCCAACACGGACGACCGCGCGGGCGTCCTGCCGATGCTGCCGCGGCTAGCAGCACTCGGCTTCGAAGGTGACCTCCTCGGCGACAGCGGCTTCAAGGGCGCGCCCTTCGCCACGGCAGCGCTCGAGCATGACATCCATGTCTCCATCTCGCCTGGCGGCACGCGGGACGGCCGCTTCCTGCCGAACGGGATCAGATGGGTTGTGGAGCGGCTGTTCGCCTGGCTCAGCCGCTACCGGCGGCTCAACATCGTCTACGACCGCGCCGCCGACCTCTTTGCCGGGCACATCTGGATTGCAATGATCTCCATCATCTCGCGGCGGATCGTCGGCCAAACCCAGGAGCAATAAGGAGTTTATTCGCGTACAGCGTCTTAACGGCCAAAGGTGGCGCTGGTGCATGGGTAGGGTCGTTGACGCTAAGATTAGATCGATATCGTAGTAATGCGTTTTCTCTGATGTCCAGATACCTGTGTTGCTTCCCATCAAGACAAGAAGACTCAGTCCAGGGCTTAGTGTCCATCCGAGAGCAATTTGTCTGAGATCAACCATTTACTGAAGGAGCGTAGTAGAAGCCAATGGCCCATCAGGCCGGCTTTGGCCTGGGTTAAGATGCCCTCGATATGAAAACTAGGTCCCACACGCCATTGATGCGGGGCCATTTATTCTCGGATGGACACTTGGCTACGCGTCCAAGGGAAATAATTCGAAGCCCATTCGCCACGGATTACAGCGAGGGCCAAGACGCAGGCGGGCACGCCACCGCGACAATGTTGCATAAACCCTTTGATGCAGAGCGGCTGGTCACCGCCATCGGAGCTCTCGTGCATTCCCCTCGGTGGTGCCAACGCTTCGAAATAGCGCAACACAGAAATGCTTGCGGCGCCGACGAAGCCATACCTCTGCATCGGGGCTAAACATCTGGAACTCGATAGCAGGTTGGCGTGCTGGATCCCGACGGCAACTCCCCCGGGAACCCAGCACGACCTCCCATCTAGCGACGTCAGACGGCGTTGGGACCTCGGGTCGTGGTCTTGCCTACTGTCGAGCTCGGCGCGCCGGGAATGCGGTCGTCCTCCACCTCTACCTCGGTGCGACGCACCGTATCGGTAACGCTCTGGGTTCGCTCATCGGCCGTCTTACGGACGACCAGCTCCTCTTTGATCCGCGCTTCCTTGGAGATAACGGCTTCCTCGGCAGTTTCGGTCGCTTCGATCGTCCGCTCCTGGAACAGGGCAGCGTCAGCCCCAGTTACCGGCCGGTCGACGGTGCGACGCTGGACGTCCACATGCTCCTGGTGCAGGGTCACCTGCTCCTGCACCGGTGTCTCGACGACGTAGCTGCGGATCCGGACCCTGCCATGGGTAATTTCACGCTTGCCAACGCTCAGCCGCTCTTCAACGACCGGGATGCGCGCCTCATCCGGCGCGGCGCCAAGCCGCTCCACGGCACCGGAACCGGCATGGGTCGTGCCCGCCGAAGACACGGCGGTTGGGGAGGCTGAGCCACCGGTCCAACCCTCCCGCCGCCATTCCTCCTCGCGGGTCGACAGGTCAATGGCACCGCTGGCCTCGAGGACATTAGCCACCTCATCGAACCGACCCTCCGGCACCTCTGCATGGACAACGCCACCACCACGCCGGAACCCTTCGGCCATGGATGCCGCGTCCTCCTGCGGCAAAGACAAGGCGGTCAAACGAGACGAGGTGGTGCTATCGTAAACTTCGGCTCGAACGCCGCTGACCTGCTGCGCCAGGTTGTCCGCGGCCTTTTGGGCAGACTGAACGGTATCGAAGTAGGCGGTGATGTTTTGGGTCATGGTGAAGTCTCCTGATTATTCTGCCCGAAATCGAACTAAAAATACGATCTGGAGCAGACCTTGACCCTGTAGGGTTTTCTGATTTCGGAGCCACGCCCGAATGGCGTCCGTGCCTGAACGACCTGATCCAACATCAGTTTGCTGACCCGCGGCGACCAAGTGGTCGAACTCGCACGCTTGGGCGGGATGACCCGTTGGCAGATTCGGCGATACCTAACCTTACCCAGCGATGCCGCAGGGAGCGGCTCGGAGAGTCCATCGCGGCCGCCTCAACACGGGGCAAAGGGGTCACCACGGCTCAGGAAGGGACCCTCACCTTTCCGCGCCAATTAGGGTATCGATGGGCAAGCTGATCTCGCAACGCAGGCCCGAAGGCTCGAACAGCAGCCAAGCTTCAGCCCGCAGTTCCTGCTGGAGGCCGCGCTCGACCAAGCGGGAACCGAAGCCACGACCCGATGGCGGCCGGACCGGCGGACCACCCTCCTCAGTCCAGCGGAGGATGAGCCGGTCGCCATCGGTGCCGGCCTCAATCTCCCAATGGAGATGCACGTATCCGCCGGACACCGACAGCGCGCCGTGATCAGCCGCGTTCGCGGCCAGTTCGCTCAACGCCATGCCGAGCGCAACGGCAGCGCCGGGACAGAGCGAGACCTCCGGCCCCGAGGCCCGCAGGCGCTCCACTTTCCCTCCCAGATGCGGCGCCACCTGTGCCTCCGCCAGCTCGCCTAGGGAGATACCTGCCCAATAGCGCCTCGCGAGTAGCCGGTGCACGCGGGCCAGGGCGCGAAGGCGCTCCTGAAAGGCGTCCTTGAACTCGGCCGCCGTTTCCGCTTTTTGTGCGGTCTGAGCTGCCACAGACTGCAGGGCAGCAAGATTGTTGTTCACCCGGTGGTTCACCTCGGCGGCCAATCGCCTCCGCTGCTCCTCGGCGCGCCTGAGTTCGGTTACGTCGCGCTGCACGGCAACCCAATGCGTGACGCGGTCGCCCTCCAAAACGGGGGTGATCGACCATTCGACAACGTATTGGGTGCCATCCTTGCGGTAGTTGATGGCCTCCCCGCGGAAGCTACGGCCCGCCGTCAATGTCGCCCGTAGATCATCGAGGAAGGTGCGGTCGGTGTTCGGGCCCTGGAGGATCCGCGGCGTCTGGCCCAAAACTTCATGCGGTGCATAGCCAGTCAGCCGCGTGAAGGCGGGATTGACGTACTGGATGCGAGGGCCGGGCGCGTCCAGCTCGGGATCCGTGATGATGACCGCCTCGCCGAGCGCCCCGATGACGGTGCGGAGGAGCGTCATCTCGTCAGGCAATTGTTCCTCGAGCGGCGATGAGAGTTCCCCAACACCGTCTAGCTCTTGGTCGCTTCCATTTGGGTGGATCATTCGGTCCGGGAATGGTTTTACGGCGGCTGCATGGCACTCTGCAGACCTTCAACCGCGCTCGGCGTCCCCAGTTTCTGCAATATCGCTTCGGGCCCCGCCCACCCGACCATGCTCCGCCATTCGCAACGACCTACGACCCAGGCGGTGCGGGTTCCGCCTCCGGCATGGCCTGCCGCTCGAGCTCGGCGTTGAGCACCGCGCCGACAAGGACAGCCGCAGTGGAGACCAAGGCCCATAGCATGAAGCCGAGCACAGCCCCAACCGAGCCATAGAGCCAATCGTAACGGCCAACCCGCTGCATGTACCAGGACACCGCGGCCGACCCGAGCAGCCAGGCCAACGCCGCCAAAGCACCACCCCAACTGACCCAATGCCAACGAGGGCAGGCGCGGCACGGGCCGTGGCGATAGGCGAGCGCGAGGACGACCGAGACCGCGGCGAGCAGTAGTGGCCAACGCAGGAGGCGCAGCAGCCAGTCCATGGCGCCGCCCGGCCCGGCCGCAGCCGCGAGCGCGAGCGGCACACCCAGGACACCGCCGAGGGCCAAAACGGCGAACGCCACAGACCCGAGCGCGAACAACAGGGCCATGCCGACCAGCCGGACGAGACCGCGTGCCTCGCGCTCGCCGTAGGCGACGTTCAGTGCCCCGAACAACTGCATCGCCGCGGCAGTGGCGCTCCAGAGCGCGGCCGCGACGAGAGTGGCAGCCAGGCCGAGCTGACCGCCGCCCACGGCTGCCATCCTCCCCAAGGCATCCCGCGCCACCTCCGCCGATCCGGCAGGCAGCATACCAGCCAGGGCCTGCAACTTCTCCGCCGCGACCTCCGGATCAACGAAGAGGCCGCACAGCGCCACCAGCGCGGCGAGCGCGGGAAACACGGCAAGGAGAGCGTAGAAGGCAACCGCCGCCGCTTCGCCAAGCAAGCGGTCCTCGAAGACCCGCCGGAAGCAGCGGACCAGCACCTGCCGCCAGCCCCGCGCCGGGATGCAGGCGGGGTTGGCCGCCCCGCGCCCGTCGCTTGATCGCGATTCAGGAATGACCACAGACGACGCGACGTTTCGGCCCGGAGCTTCTGACATGGGACCTGAACGCGGCAAGGCGCAGGATGACACGTTGTGCCGCCACCACCTCGGGCTTGCTGCGTTGCATGTCAGCGGGAGGGCAGGTGACCTCCCCCGAACAGCGAGGTTCTTGACATCGTGGTCATCCCTGATTTGCTGAATGCTGCCATCGGCAAGCCTGTAGCCGCAGCGGCCCGTGCTGCCCGCCGCGCGCTCGAGCGCATCGCGCCGGAGAAGACAGCTGCGGCAGCGCCGACTACGGTTCGGAAGTCGAAAGGCTGGCGCAGGCACGTCCGCGAGGAGAAAGCCCGGCAACGAGGTTCTCGGGCATGAAGGAAGTCGCGGCAACCCGGGCCGCATCGCAGCTCAGGTGCATCTCCGCAATGCGCGCGCAACCGTATCCAAGGGCAGTTGACGCTGCGGCTGCGGCGCTGCCCGACCCCAACACCCTCGCCATCCAGGTTCATACCATGCAATGGCAAGGTCCGATTGCTTAACGCAGTTCTTGGCTCGGATCAGACCTACACCTGAACAGGCTCCGACATTCCGACCAAGGCGCGTTGAAGCGCGTCCGCCAGTTGAACGCGCGTACAAGGCTTCTGCAGGAACGTCACGCCGTCCGGCAGCCGCCGCTCGCGCAGCGGGTCGAGATGGCCCGTCACCAGGACGACAGGGAGTTCGGGGCTGCGGGCGCGAACGGTCTCGGCCAGTTCCAGGCCGTCCATGCTGCCGGGCATCGTCAGGTCGGTGACGACGGCATCCACGCCCGCGGCAACCTTGAACGCTGCCAGCGCCGCGTCGGCATCCTCCGCTTCGAGCACCTGGTAGCCCAGTTCGACGAGGGTCGCCGCCATGGCGCCGCGCACCAATGCGTCGTCCTCAACCAGCAGGACGGTCTCGCCCTGGCCAGGTGACGCGTCGGAGGCAACGGCGCACATCCGGTGGCCGTCGTCTGGCGTGGCCTCGGACCGCGGCAAAAGGATGGTGACCTCGGTCCCCTTCCCCGGCGCGCTGTCGATGGTCACCGTGCCGCCGGACTGGTGCACGAAACCGTGGATCTGAGCCAGCCCCAACCCGGTTCCCTGTCCGGGCGGCTTGGTTGTGAAGAACGGCTCGAAGGCGCGATGGCGGACTTCCTCCGGCATGCCCGGCCCGTCGTCGCGAACCGCGATGCGGACGTAGTCACCGCTCGGCGGCCAGCTGTCCGGCCCCGCGGCCACGCGCTCGGCACCCAGGGAGATGACGATGCGGCCAGCCCCGGCGATGGCATCGCGGGCATTGATGGCTAGGTTCAGCACCGCCGACTCCAGCTGGTTCCGGTCCGCCAGGCAGCATCCGACATCACCATTGGCCTCGACCGAGAGGCCAATCCTGTCCCCTGCCGTCCGCTTGAGGAGGGTGCGCATGCCCTCCACGACCTCGACCGGGTCCAGCGGCTTAGGGTGAAGGCGCTGGCGCCGCGAGAAGGACAAGAGCTGCGCCGTGAGCCCGGCGGCCTTCCCGGCCGCGTCGAGCGCGTTGTCGGCGAAGCGCACGAGGTCGGGGCGGTCCTCACCCGCCCGCCTGCGGATGAAGCCCAGATTTCCCATGACAGCAGTCAGGACGTTGTTGAAGTCGTGGGCGATGCCACCAGTGAGCTGGCCAACCGCCTCCATCTTCTGCGCTTGGCGCAGCCGCTCCTCGCTGGCGCGCAACGCTGCCTCGGCCCGCTTCCGCTCCGTGACGTCCACGATGGCGCCCATGGTGCGAACCGGTGCTCCCGCCTCGTCGCGGATGAGCCGGGCCGAGATGAGCACTTCAGCAACTTCTCCGGAACGCTTGACGAGCCGGAATTCGAGGTCATTGAACGCGCCTTCCACGACGAAGCGCGGCCAGCACGCGCTGAATGTCTGCTTGGCTCCATCCTCCATGAACTCGGTGAGGTGGCGCCCGAGCACCTCCTCACGGCTTCCATAGCCCATGAACTCGAGCCACCGCTCACTGACGGACAGGATGCGGCCTTCGAGGTCGAGCGAGTGGAGCGGGAGGGGCGCCTGCGCGAACAATGTACGGTACTGGGCCTCGCTTTCGCGCAGCGCCTCCGCAGAGAGCCTACGCTCCTCGGCGAGCAGCCCCAGCGCCCGGTTCGCTTCGCGGAGCTGCGTCTGCGACGGCAGGGCGAGGGCCTTCGGCAGCAGCGGCCAGAGCGCGACGGCAGTCGCCACTGAAACCACGGCCGTTCCAGCCTTGACGATACCCTCCAGCCCATAAGCCGGAACCCAAATGGTGAGCAGGTCGAGCCAGTGGCCAGTGCCGCAGAGCAGGATGAAGGCGGCGAAGAGCCAGAACACCGGCCTGAAGGCGAGGTCGCGGCGGCGCCGAGCGAAGACCGTCAGCGCCAAGGGGATGGTGAAGTAAGCCACGCCGATGGCGACATTCGACACGGCGTGGGTCCAAATGAGCCAAGGCTCCCACAGGAGGCAGAAGCCATGTGGCGTCAGCCCGGACGGGTCGAAGAGCCAACGGGCCAGGGTGTCCAGCATGCGCTTCCGTTCTCATCCCACTCGCGGCACCACCCAAACTCCGGCAGCACTCACGGTTCCGTTATCCATCTAGGTAGCGGATTGAATGCAGAACAGTCGAGGCACTTTTGGAAATCAGAGGTTGATTATTCCTCCAGACAGACGCGTAAAAATATTTGTGGCAACAAACCCGGTCTGTGCTCCGCCATTCTCTGACCGCTGCATCCGCGACCCCAATGGTATCGCGGCAGCCGCGCAGGCGCCGAATACCTCACTCCAGTAAGGACTGCCGAACCAGACCCATCCCAACCGTCTCAGGATGGCGGCGGGGCTTCCAGGGGTGCCGAGGGCAGCTCGGACATAACCATCCAGTACATCCCGATGGTTTTGACCATCTCGAGCAGCCCATTGAAGTCCACCGGCTTCACGAGGTAGCCGCTTGCCCCCAGGTCAAAGGCGCGGTCCACGTCCGCGCTTTCCCTCGACGAGGTTAGCATCACCACCGGAATGCGCCGAAGACCCGCCTGGGCGCGTAACCACTCCAGCACCTCGAGGCCGCTACGACGAGGGAGCTTGATGTCCAGCAGGATCAGGGTCGGCATGGGATGGCGGTCGCGGTCGGCATACTCGCCCTGGCCAGAGAGATAGGCGACGGCGGCGTCCCCATCCTCCACCACGGGGAGCGCGTTCGACAGCTTGGCCCGCCGGAATGCGCGCTGGACGAACAGGATGTCGTCCTCGTTGTCCTCGACCAGGAGGACTGGGAACTCACGCATGTCCATGGTCGGGCTTCTCCTTGGGCAACTCAAACCAGAACCGGCTCCCGCAGCCGAGTTCGGACTCCACTCCAACAGCGCCGCCGAGGCGCTCGATGCCCTTTTTGACGATGGCGAGTCCGATGCCGGTGCCGGGATATGCCTTCTGCCCGTGCAGGCGTTCGAACACCCGGAAAATCTTGTCGCAGTGCTCGGGACGGATGCCGATGCCGTTGTCTTCGACCCAGACCCGGACGTTGCCGCCGCGGTGCTCGGCCCAGACGCGGACCCGCGGCTCGGCACCCGGCGGGATGAACTTTATGGCATTGCCGAGAAGGTTCATCAGCACCTGTGTCAGCACGGCACGCTGGCCGATGACCTTGGGGAGCGGCCGCTCGAGCTGGAGGATGGTCCGAGCTGTCTCGATCTGAGGGTCCATATGGCGCAGCACGTCGGCGAGCAGCCCTTCGAGCGCAACCGGCTCGGGGCGGATCTCCTCACGGGAAAGGCGGCTGTAGGCGAGCAGGTCGTTGATGAGGTCGTCGAGCCGCTCCGCACCGCGCGCGATGCGCCCGGCGTAGTCCCGTCCGGTTTCGTCCAGAGCGTCGGCATAATCCTCGAGCAGGGCCCGCGAGAAGCCCTGCATGCCCCGCAGCGGCGCGCGCAGGTCGTGCGCCACGCTGTAGGCGAATGACTCCAGCTCAGCGTTCGCGTCGGCCAGCTGCGCCGTCCGCTCGGCGACCCGGTGCTCCAACTCGGCATTCAGGCGCCTGACCTGCTCGAGCGCCTCGCGCTCGTCGTGGATGTCGGCGGCGGTGCCGACCCACATCTGAATGTCGCCATCCGCCGCCTGCAGCGCGGCCGCCTGCGTCCGGAACCAGCGCCAGGCACCATCGCGCGTACGGACCCGGTGCTCGACCGCGTAGGGTTCCCCCGTGGCAAGCGACTTGGCCCAGGCGGCATTCATGCGAGGCAGATCGTCGGGGTAGATGGCCGCCGCCCAGCCCTCTCCGGTCCCGGCTTCCACCGGCAATCCGGTGACCTCGGTCCAGCGCTGGTTGAAGTAGTCCAGCAAGCCGTCCGGCCGCGCCGTCCAGACGATTTGCGGGTTGTTCTCGGCCAGGAACCGGTATCGCCGTTCGCTCTCTCGCCGCGCTGCCTCGGCGCGCTTGAGCTCCGAGATGTCCTCGACGACGGAGACGAAGTAGGGCCGCGCGTCAGCAGCGGACGGGCGCAGCAGGGACACGGTGAGCAGGACCCAGATCGGAGTTCCGTCCGGACGCAGGTACCGCTTTTCCATCCGGTAGCTTTCTAGCTCGCCAGCCACGAGCGCACGCACTTGGTCCAGGTCGGTGTCGAGGTCGTCCGGGTGGGTGATGTCCTGGAAGCCGAGGCGCAGCAACTCGTCCGTGGGATAGCCCGTGATCTCGCACAGACGTTGGTTCACTCGGAGCCAGCACCCGTCCAGCCCGACATGGGCGATGCCAACGGCGGCCTGCTCGAAGGTTGCGCGGAACTGCTCCTCGCTCTCGCGCAGAGCCGCCTCGGCCGCACGGCGGGCGGAGACGTCGCGGAAGTAGACCGACACGCCACCGCCCCGCCGGGGATAGGCGCTGAACGCGGTCCAGCGTCCCTGAAGGGGCGCATCGACCTCGAACTCGCGTGGCTCGGCGCGGCTGGCGACCTCGTGCAGGATGGGTGTGACCGGGCTGCCCGCTGCCCCCGGGAACACCTCGTCGAAGCGCCGACCAAGGAGGTCTTCCCGCGGCTTGCCGAAGGTTTCGAGAGCCCGGCCGTTGACGTAGGCGACGCTCCGATCGGCGTCGAGCGCGTAGAAACCGTCGCCGATGCTCTCGAGGATCTCCACCGCCTCGTCGCGCGCGGCGCGCAGCTCGCGTTCGGCCCGGTCGCGTTCAGCGTCGGTGGCCGCTAGGCGGCGGGCGACGGCATCGATCTCGCGGACGCCGGACAGGCCGGTGCCCGAGGGACCATTGACCAGCCTGCCCAGGGCGCGGGCAAGCTGCCGCGCCGTCGCCAGCGCAAGCAGCAGCCCAGCAAGCGCCAAGACGGCGCCGATGGAAACGGTGCGGATGAGAGCGGCGCGAAGCGGTGCCGCGAAGACCTCATCCGGCACTGCGACCAGGGTGACGTAACCGGTTCGAGGGATCCGGGCATAAGCCACGACCGAGAGGGTGTCCTCGAGGGTCCGCACGCCGTGGACAATCCCGGTCGGATGCCCGGATGCGAGCGCCTCCAGGACCGACGGCCTCGCCCGCAGGCCAACGGTGTCTCCGGGCCGCACAGTACGGGCCACGATGGTGCCGACCCCGTCGAGGACCACCCCGACCCAGCCCTGGGTAAGCTCCAGTTCGCCGAGCACCACTCCCAAGGTGTCCACGCGCACCGCCGCCGTGACAGCGTAGGCGCCCCCCCCGCCCGGGCCCGAGCGGGCCACCGGCGCGGCGACGACGATCACCGGTGTCCGCTCCCCGCCCCTGGTGTCCTGGACGAGGTTCGACACCGCGGTGCGGCCTGCAGCGAGAGCCAGGCTGGCAGTCTCCGAGCCGCGCGACCCCGGCGGTGGGGCGCCGTCGGGCCAAAAGGTGTTGAGGAGCCGGGTGCCGTCCCGCTCCGTCACCCCGACCCAGGCGCCACCCAACTCCGCGGCCACCGCCTCGGCCTCGGTCAGGAAACTTCGGACATCCCCGGAGCGGAGGAACTCCGAGCGGGCCGCCGTGCGCAGCAGCGCCTCAACCCGCCCGATCTCCCGGTCCACGAGCACCGCCATGGCCCGGGCACGGGTCTGCAACCGCTCCTCGGCGCGGGCGCGCTCGGTCAGAAAGGCGTCGCGGACGGCGAAGGTGGCGACGCCCAAGAGCGGCAGGGCGACGGCGGCGACCAGGAGGAGCAGCCGCCGTTCAAGCGAGCCAGCGGGCTGGAGCAACCTGCTCGTGGCACTCACGACCGGAGTTTCGCCGCGACGGATCTCAGGGCGTGGAGCAGGTGCCGGGGTAGGAACGGGCGATGCAGGATCTCCGAGGGAGTCGACCCAGCCGCCCACGCCTGTGCTGCCTCAGCATCCTTGCCATTCACCAGCACCAGCGCGATATCGAACTGCTCCCGCAGGAGGCGAGCAGTTTCGGCACCACCCACGCATCCCCCGAGCGCCAGGTCGACTAGGGCTAGGTCCGGCTCGGTGCGTTCGGCCATCTCCAGCGCCTCGGCGCCGGTGGTGGCGACGCCGACCACCTCGATGGAGGCATCCTCGAGCACGTCCTCGATGTAGCCGGACAGGACGCCCTCGTCCTCGACGACGAGTACCCTGTGGCGGGGGCTTGGCTCCGTCATGGCGTCAGCTCACCAGGAAGTCGAGCGCGATCCGCGTGCCGCGGCCCAGCTCGGATGTGGTTTCCATCTTGGCCTCCGCCTGCCGCGACAGGGACTTCAGCAGGCGCGTGCCATAGCCGCCGCGCGGGCTCCGCTCGCCGGGCTCCCCGTCAGTCATGCCGACGCCGTTGTCCTCCACGAGGAGCAGCGCCCGCTCTTTGGGCTCACCGGGCAAGCGGCGGAGCGAAACCGACACGCTTGGCTCCACCACCCCGTCGAACGCATGCTTGAGGGCGTTCAGCAGCAGCTCGTTGGCCATGAGACCGATCGGGATGGCGCGGCTGACCGGCACGATCACATCCTCCAGGCTCGTGGAGACGGCGATGTCCGGCCCCTGGAACAAGCTGGCGAGCAGTTCTTCCAGGAATTCCCGCAGGTTCACCCGCGCGTAGTCACCCGATTTGTAGAGGCGGCTTTGCACGAGGGCGATGGAATGGATGCGGGAGGACAGTTCCTCCAGCGAGCGGCGGACCGCCGGATCCGACGTTCGGTTGGCGAGCGTCAAGACGAAGGCCGTAAGGATCTGGAGGTTGTTGTTCACGCGATGATAGAGCTCGGCCAGCAGCACGGTCCGCTCTTCCTGAGCGCGCCGGATCGGAGTGATGTCGGTCACCGCGCATTCGAAGAGTTCGGTGCCGTCCTCGCCCGCGATCCGCCTCGCACGCATCACGACGGCGGTCAACTCGCCGTCGAGGCGCTGGAACTCGGTCTCGGGGGCGGCACCACCCTTGGCCGCCTCCCATTCGGTCCGGTGATTGACGCTGAGGCACCGTGACAGCTGAGCCAGTGCCACACCGGGTGCCTGCGGCGGTGCTCCGAGGATGGCGAGCAGGGCGTCGTTGGCTTCGACGGCCTCGCCGCCTGCACGGCAAATCGCCAGGCCGACCGGGACGTGCTGAAAGAGGCTCCGGTAGCGCTCCTGCGCCTGCCGCGCTTGCCTGCGCTGGCGTGTTCGGTCGATGGCGGCCTGGATGGCCACGGGCAGCCGGGCATACTCGTGCCCCTTCTTGAGAAGGTAATCGTCGACTCCCTCCCGCATGGCCTCGACTGCAACCGCTTCGCCTCCGGTACCGGTCACCATGACCACGGGAATGTCGGGGTCGAGCGCCTTGACCCGGCGCAGAACGTCCAGGCCATCCATCCAGCCCATCTGGTAGTCGGTGACGACGAGATTCGGGCGAGCCTCGGACAGCGCGGTGTCGAACTCCCCGGCGCTATCCACCTCGACGAGGCTAGCGTCCGGGAAGCCGCGGCGCAGCTCGCGGGCGGCCAGCAGCCGGTCATCCGGGTTGTCGTCGATCACCAGGACACGCACACGGGCCTCGATCTCGTTAGAGGATGCCCAGAAACGCTCGCGCAATCGTTGTGTTGCACCGGACGCAATCGCTGGTGGGCGGTTTGGGAAAGGAGCCTACGACCCCATAGGCGACGGTGGAGTCACCCTCGGACCCGGTCATGGCTCATTCAAGCCAGCAACAGGCTCCCGAGGCAGGACACGCGCCAGCGGCAGGTCGGCCTCGAGCACCAGCCCGTCGGCGTGCCACGCCGGTCGCAGCGTGCCGCCAAGCTGGCGCCGGAGAGTGCTTTCGACCACCCTGGAGCCGAAACCGCGGACCGACGGCGGACCGCCTACATGGGGTCCGCCGCTCTCAGCCCAGCGGAGCCGGAGCAGGTCCGCCTCCCGGTCCACCGTCCAGGACAGACGGACGTGTCCGCCTGCCACCGACAGCGCCCCGTGCTTGGTCGCATTGGTCGCCAGCTCGTGCAGCGTCATGGCGAGTCCCTGGGCGGCTCCGGGCGCGAGCGTCACGGGAGGGCCGTCGAGTTCCACTCGCGGGAGGTCACCGACGGCATCGCCCCGGGTGGATACGAAGGCATCCAGCTCGGCGCGAGCCAGGGCACCGAGGTCGGCGCCAGACCATTGCGCGTTGGCCAGGAGGGTGTGCGCCCGGGCCAGGTTTCCCACGCGTCCCTCGATCGAACGGGCGTAGGCAGCCGCATCGGCTCTCGGTGTCAGACGAACCGCCGCCTGGACCACCGCGAGCGCGTTCTTGGCTCGGTGGTCCACCTCGCGGGTCAGCAGGGTCCGCGCTTCCTCGGCCCGGCGCCGTTCCGTGATGTCCTGCAACACGCTCACTGCACGCAGCGGCTTGCCGTCAGCGTCCCTGACCGAGATGGAGGCGCTTGCCCGGACCCAGATCACGGTGCCATCCGGGCGTAGCAGCCGACACTCCTGCTCGACCTCGCCATTCCCTGCGATGGCGAGGTTGGCTGCGACCCGCTCGCGGTCGGCTGGATGGCAAAGGTCGTCCGGTCCCAAACCGCCGACAAGCTCCTCCTTTGACCGGCCCGCGATCTCGCAGAAGCGCCGATTGACGCGGATGTAGCGGCGGGTGCGCGCGTCGACCTCGACCACCCCCGTCGCGGCGGTCTCGAAGATGGCGCGGAACTCCGCCTCCCGCGCCGCCAGCGCAGCTTCGGCCCGCTCGCTCGCTACCCGCAGCACCTCAAACTCGGCCACGCTCGCGGGTGGTGTCGGCCCGCCGCCGTCCCGACCCGCAGCCCTGGCGTCGGCGCGGAGAACGAGGGCGTTGACCGGCCGCAGGATGCGGCGTGCGAGCACTCCCGCGACCGCCAGGCCAATGGCAACCGCCGCGGCAGCGCTTGCGACCAGTGCCGCGACAGGGCCAAACCAACTCGCCCGGTAACGGGCGTACGGCTCTGCCACCACGAGGGTCCAGCCAGCGGCGGCCGGGATGGGCTGCGCCGAGAACAGGGCGGTGTCCCCGTAAACGGACTGCGCCTTGAACACCCCGCGGGAGCGTTCCGTGTCGGGGACAGAGCGGCTGCGGGGCACCGTGCCGAGGAAGCGCTCGTGGTCACGTGACCGGGCCACGATCCGTCCCTGCCTGTCGGCGACCGAGACGAAGGCATCGCCTGACGGTCCCTTCGCCTGCAGCTTCCCCGACAAGCGGGCCGGGTCGATACCGAGGACGACGACCCGTGTGATTTGGCCCTGACGTAGGACTGGGGCTGCAATGGCGACAACGGCGCGACCGCTCGCCCGGCCGACGAAGAGGTCGGAGACGGCGGGCTGGCCGGTCTCGACTGCCCGCCGGATGACGTCCCAGGCGCCCTCGCCAGGTGGCGACGGCGGCGGCAGGAGTGCGCCCTCGGGGAGGTTCGTGTTCAGCAGCTGGCGGTGCCCCGGAGCCGCATCGTTCACGATAACCCAGCCGCCGAGCGCCTCGCCCACGCGGCGGGCCCAGGGACCGAAGGCGGCGAGGTCATCACGCTCCAGGGTCGGCGAGGCGGCGAGCGCCACGACAGCCGCGACCTGGTGCTCGATCTCGCCGTCGAGATAGAGGGCGAGAGCCCGGGCGGTGTCCTGGAGCCGGGCCTCAAAGGAGCGGCTGTAGCTCTCCGCGAGGTGCCACGCGGCCGCCCCACCAATGGTCAGCGCGGGGAGCAGCGATGCGAGAACGAGGCTGACTAGATGAAACTGCAGGCCCGGCGGACGTCGTTCCGCGCGTGCCTCGCCGGGGTCAGCCTGTGCGGCGGTGCCGGACCCCGTCACCCTATCGCCCATGGCCTCACCTCCGCCGCGACACGCCCTGTCACCGCGGCCCCTACCTCTGGGTAGAGGCATCAGCGTGCGGTGGGCAAGTTACCGTACACACATGCCCACCGGGACGGTTAGCGGTCCAGCCGCTCCCGGGTCGCCCCGAGCGGAAGCCGTCGCGCGACGGAGTAGCGCACTTAGCCGAGCGAAAGCTGCTCAACGGCTCGACCGCAGCACCCGCGACAGTCCCTCGGCCGAGTAGGGCTTGTGCAAGAGCTCGAAGCCCTGGGCGCCGCCGTTCGCCAGCACATGGCTGTAGCCACTGGTCAGGACGACCGGCAGGTCCGGCCACCGCCGCCGGATCTCCTTCCCGAGCTCAACCCCGTTCATCCCTGGCATCACCACGTCGGAGAACACCACGTCGAATCGGCTCGCGTCCTCCTCCAGCACTTCGAGGGCGGCCCTGGCGTTCGGAGCCCAGGTTGCCACGTAGCCTAGATCCTCGAGCAACTGCCGGGCAAAGTCGCCAACTTGCGTGTTGTCCTCGACCAGAAGCACGTTTCGGCACCCGTCGACAGGCGCGTCGGCCTCCTCTGCGAGCCGGATCGGCGGCACCATCGCCTTGCGGTCCGAGTGCGGCAGGTAGAGCGTGAAGGTCGTGCCCTGGCCGACCTCGCTCTCGACCTGCAACTCGCCCCCGGACTGCTTGGCGAAGCCGTAGACCTGGCTCAGGCCGAGCCCGGTCCCCTTGCCCGCATCCTTAGTCGTGAAGAACGGCTCAAAGATCCGCCCCAGCAGCTCGGGCGCGATCCCCAACCCAGTGTCGGACACGGACACTGCGACGAAGGCGCCCGGCGTTCCCGCGTGGCCGCGCGTGGGCGGCACCCCGGACGCCAACCAAGTCCGGACCTTCAGCTGTCCCTCGCCGTCCATCGCGTCGCGCGCGTTCACCGCGAGATTGACCAGCGCCGTCTCAAACTGGTTGGGATCCGCTTCGACGGTGCAGTCTTCGCACTCGAATGCCGCCTGGATGCCGATGCGGGCGCCGACCAGCGGACGGACGAGTTCGACGACGGCTTTGACCCGCTCGCTTACCACGAACACTTCCGGCTTGAGCGGCTGGCGCCGCGCGAAGGCCAGGAGCTGCCCAGTCAGCTTGGCGGCGCGGTCGGCGGTGTCAACGATCGCCTCGACGTAGCGGCGGCGCCGCTCCTCCGGCAGATCGGGGCGCCGGAGCAGCCCGGCAGACGAGCGGATGACAGTCAGCAGGTTGTTGAAATCGTGGGCCACCCCGCCCGTGAGCTGGCCGACGGCCTCGAGCTTCTGGCTCTGACGCAGCGCCTCCTCATGGAGCCGGAGTTGCTCGGCCCGGCGCACCACCTCGACCTCGAGGTGCTCGTTAAGGCGTCGCAGCTCCCGCTCGGACTGCCTGCGCTCGGTGACGTCAAGCATGGCCCCGATCATCCGCACCGGCTCGCCGCCCTGCCGGCGCACCATGAAACCGCGGTCGAGCACATCGGCGTAGCTGCCGTCGGCCCGCAGGAAGCGGTACTCGTCGGCCCAGCGGTCGCCGCCGTCGATCACCGCGTGGATGGAGCGGGAGATCCGCTCCCGGTCCTCGGGATGAATGTGTTCGAGCCACCAGCCGCCTGAAGGGTCAATCTGCACCGGCAGGTGGCCGAAGTTCTCGTGAAGCGCCTCGTTCCACTCGATCCGGTCGCTCCGCAGATCCCAATCCCAGATGGCGTCGTTGGTGGCCCGCACGGCGAGGTGGTAGCGCTCCTCGATGGCACGCTGCGCCTCCTCGGCCCGGCGTCGGGCCGTGATGTCGGTGTTCGTGCCGACCCACTCGCGGACGGTCCCGTCGGCTCCGCGGACCGGGACGCCGCGTGCGGCGACGAGGCGCCACTCGCCATCCGCCCGGCGCAGCCGGAACTCGGTGTCGAAGGGCGTTCCGTCCGTGACGGCAGCCGCCCATTCCTCAACCGCGCGGGCGCGGTCGTCCGGATGGACAGCGTCGGCCCAGCCGGTTCCGAGCCACTGCTCCGACGTCTGGCCGGTGAAGGCGCGCCAGCTTGGCGAGTCCTCGCACACGAGGCCCCGGGCATCGGTGGTCCAGACCGCGGATGCGGTGGCAGCCACCAGCGCCCGGAAGCGCTCATCGCCGGCCCGCAGCGCCGCCTCGGCCTCTCTACGGTCGGTAACGTCGAGCACGAACTCGACCACCTCGTCGCCGATGCGCCGCGGCGCAAACAGGCCCCACCAGCGCGATCCGTCCTTGCGGTAATACTGCTTCTCATAGGGCACGGCCTCGCCGAGCGTGGTCACCTCCTCAACCGCCTTCAACGAGGCGGCGTGGAACTCCGGCGGGGTCAGCTCCTGCCAAGTCTTGCCGATCGCTTCGTCGTGGCTGAAGCCGGTCATCCGCAGAAAGGCGTCGTTCGCCTCCGTCAGGCCGAAGTCCGGACCCCAGAACAATACGCCGACCGTGCTGATGCCCAGTGCGGCCCGCAACCGCGCCTCGCTGAGGCGCAGGATCTCGCGGGACCGCTCGCGCTCGGTGACGTCGCGCGAGGAGGCCAGCAGTAGTTCCGGGCGCTCGTCCGCACCCGGCACTGCGGTGACCTGCACGTCCCACCACCTCAGCTCGCCCCGGGCGGCTGGACCTCGTCCCTCGAAGCGGGCCACCCGCCCGGCGGCCGCCTCGGCCAGCGCCGCCTCGACCTTGACCCGCTCCTCCTCCGGCCAGAGGTCGGCGTAGCGCTTGCCCCTGACCGCGTCGAAGCTGTCGGTCCCCAGCATGCGCAGGCCGGGGCCGTTCATGAAGGTGAGGCACCCGTCGAGGGTGAGCAGCTTGAGGCAGTCCGCGCTGCTCTCGAGGACGCTGCGCAGCACCGCCTCACTGGCCCGCAGGCGCTGCCCGGCCAGGTGCTGCTCCGTTCGGTCCCGCACGATCTTGACGTAGCCAAGGTGCTCGCCTGTCGCCTCATCCCGGAGCGGGGCCATGGACCCCGCGCCCCAGAAGCGGGAGCCGTCCTTGCGCATGTGCCAGCGCTCGTCCACAGCGCGTCCGCCGCTTCGGGCCTGCGCCATCTCCTCCGTGCCGAAACCCTCTGCCTGGTCCTCGGGCGTGAAGATCATCCGGATGTCCTGACCGACGGCCTCCTCCTCCGGCCAGCCCATTACGCGCTCGGCGGCGCTGTTCCAGCTCGTGATGATGCCGTCCAGGTCGGCTGTGAGAACGGCGAAATCGGCCGAACTCTCCAGGACGAGTTCGGCGAGACGGCCCGAGCTCGGCAACCGATGGCGGGCGAGGTCGACCTTGCGGCTGTTCATTTCTGTTGCTCAGGGCGAGGACGGCGGGGCGGGGGAGTGAAGGACTCGGGCGGCAGCGCCTCGGCGCGCTCCAGCAGCCGCAAACCGGCGCGGACCACCTCGCTGGAGGTTTGGTAACGGCCGGAGGCGACGAGGCGCTCGACGAGGCGGCAGAGTTCCGCTGTCAGGGCGACATGGAGGCTGTGCTGGGCTGGCATGGCACGCAGCTAGGCGTGCGAGATCGGGGTGTCACCTTTTAACCACCCGCACTGCCCAGGAGGTAAATTGCTGCGGCATTTTCGCCACACATTCCGGTCGGGCGGAGAGCAGCTCCGGCAGCAACGGAACCATCTTGACGGTCACCTTCCCCGATCCCAACCACTCGCCGCGTTGAACGACCCGGCCGCCTCGGACGACCGGCATATCCGGCTCGTCCACATGGCGGAGGCAGTGCGCGAACGGTAGGTGTAGGGCGGGTCCTGACGGCACCACGGGCACCGCACCAAGGAAAGGCGCCGCTTCCGGTCAGCGCCGCCGCTGGCCGCCGGAGGTGCCGGATGCCGCCGACCGCGTCCGGCCCGCGCGGCGCCGAGGTCGTGATTTACGAGCGGATTGGCGGCATCGTCCACGTAACCGGTAAGGTGGTCCTGCAGCGTCTGGCGAAGAACATCGTCCAACCGGTCACCGTCGTCATGCGCGACAAAGACGCTGGAGATCTTTGAATCGGGGTCGTCGGTGTAGTTGGGCCCGGACGCGGCATTGGTCGCCGATCCACTCCAAACCTTATGCACTTTAGGGTCTCAGTCGCTTTGCAGATCCGATTTGAAGTTTTTAGGGTTAAAATCCAATCGGCGGGTTTCGATTCAAAGCAGCCCCGCGTCGGCTAGCCAGCCACGGTCCGCTTACCTACCTTCCCAAGCATGTCCCGCTCCCCGAATGCCGACTTGGGGCCCCTCATCAAGCTCCTACAAGCGGGCGTCCCACCGGTCCGCGCTGCCGCCGAATTCTCTCGCGTCCCGGCGATTTAGTCAGCTGAACTCCAGGACGACAACGAGCAGCTACAGGAGCGGCTCTCCGGCTTGGCCGAGCAGATGACAACGGGGATCGAGGAAATGCACGAGGGCATCGCCGAGGCGAGCGACAAAGGGAAACCCACGCTGCGGCGGATCTTGGCAACGCATGAGGCGGTGCTCGACGCGGTGCGGAAGGCGCTCAGAGCAGGGTAGGCATCCAACCGCCGCGCCAGAAAGGCTATGGCGGCAGGTGGCCCGGCTCAGCCGTAGCCCCGGCCGGGGACGCTGTTGCAATGCATTTGAGCTCAGCTGGCAGCAAGGCTTCGCCGCAGACGCGCGATGGCGCCGGGAAGGCCGCGAAGCTTCAGCACCCGGCCATTCTCGTCATACTCCTCCGACAGGATCCGCGCGCTCTCGTAGACCTCGCCGATGAGACCCTGCTTCGCGTAGGGCAGTAACAGTACAGCCTCCACCATGGACGCCTCGAAGAAGGCGATGATGGTGTCGCGCAGCGCGCTGACATCCCCAGCCGAGTGAGCGGAAAGGGGGATCGCGTCCGGATGCTTCTCGACCAGGGCGGCGCGCCCGGCAGCGTCCACCCGGTCCATCTTGTTCAGCACCAGCCGGGATGGCACCACATCCGCCCCGATCTCGCGCAGCACGCTGCGGCTCACCTCGAGCTGCGCCTCATAGGTCGGGTCCGACGCGTCCACGACATAGAGCAGCAGCGATGCCTCCAACGCCTCCGTGAGGGTGGAACGGAAGGAAGCGACGAGGTCGTGCGGCAGCTGCTTGATGAAGCCGACCGTGTCCGAGACAAGCACCCGCGGCCGGGTTTCCGGTTGCAGGATTCGGACGGTGGTGTCGAGCGTGGCGAAGAGTTTGTCTTCCACCAGCACTTGGCTGCCCGTCAGGGCTCGCATCAGGGAGGACTTGCCCGCGTTGGTATAGCCGACCAGAGCCACCCGCAATTGGTCCCGCCGGGCGGAGCGGCGGTGGTCGCTGTCCCGCTGCACCGCTTCCAGCTGCTCCTTCAGTTCCGCAAGTCGATCACGGATCTTGCGACGGTCGAGGTCGAGGTTGCTCTCGCCCGCGCCCGGCCCCTGCCGCCGCTCGCCGCCGCCCGACGACTCCCGCAAACGCGGCGCCACGTATTTCAGGCGCGCCATCTCTACCTGGAGCTTCGCCTCACGCGTGTTGGCATGGCGATGGAAGATCTCGAGGATGATGCCGGTGCGATCGAGCACCTGGGCACCCGTTGCCCGCTCCAGGTTGCGGATCTGGCTGGGAGAGAGCTCGTGGTCGACGATCACGAACTCTGGTCTGTGGGCCGTGTCCGTCTCCGCCTCAATCGAGGGCGCCGTCTCCCCGGCAGCCTCGAAGCGCTGCCTCGCCTTAGCCCTCGGGGGCGGCGCCATGGAGCTGACCACGCCGGTGCCGCCCGTGAGCGCCGCTAGTGCACTGACTCAAACGGAAGGTGCAGGAAGCCTGGCCAGCGTGCCGAGGATGGTGTCGGCAGGCCTGGTCCAGGCGAATGGCTTGGCCTTCTTGTTGTGGTCGCGGATGTAATGGGTGATGGCGTCCTGCAGGTCGGGGACTGACTGAAAGACGCCGCGGCGGATGCGCCTGCGTGTGATGGCCGAGAAGAAGCCCTCGACGGCGTTGATCCAGGACGCCGATGTCGGCGTGAAGTGGAAGACCCAGCGCGGATGATCAGCCAACCACTGCCGGACCTTTGGGTGCTTGTGGGTGGCGTAGTTGTCAAGGATGGCGTGGATCACCTTGCCGGCGGG
>NZ_JQKB01000052.1 GCF_000745835.1 Belnapia moabensis DSM 16746
CGGCAAGGTGATCCACGCCATCCTTGACAACTACGCCACCCACAAGCACCCAAAGGTCCGGCAGTGGTTGGCTGATCATCCGCGCTGGGTCTTCCACTTCACGCCGACATCGGCGTCCTGGATCAACGCCGTCGAGGGCTTCTTCTCGGCCATCACACGCAGGCGCATCCGCCGCGGCGTCTTTCAGTCAGTCCCCGACCTGCAGGACGCCATCACCCATTACATCCGCGACCACAACAAGAAGGCCAAGCCATTCGCCTGGACCAGGCCTGCCGACACCATCCTCGGCACGCTGGCCAGGCTTCCTGCACCTTCCGTTTGAGTCAGTGCACTAGGCTGTCCAAGACCGCGCTCACGGCCCAGTAAGCAGCTTGCAGGCTCTCCTCGCGCGCGGTGCCGCGGGCAGCCGCCGCTGCGGTGATGAGCTGGGCACGCGCCGCCGACGCGTGCATGCGGATAGTGAGGTCGGCTTCGGCGTTGATGGCTCCAGGTCCACGGTCCACCGCTTGCGTGTTACCGTCGCGCTTGTCCACGAGCGCTTGCCTCGGCATGACAGACAATATCTTGAGGAACTTGGCGAGCATTGCCGCGCATCCGTCGGCGCCGTCCTTACTGGCCATCTGGCGCATTACCTGGGCAACACTGGGCTTCAGGCTGATCTGCAGCCCGCCGGTTTCCCAATGGGTGGCGCTGACCAGGGCGCCTATTGACGAATGCTTATCAATGGGGCCCGCGACCAGATCCTCGCGCGAGTGCCAGTCGCCATCACTGTCGTAGATTCCCCAGGGGACCGGCGGCGCGGCGCTGGCACCGTTCGGGTGCCGCCACCACTCGGGCGCCCCCTCGTTGTCGACCGGTCCACTGGCGCCCGTGACTGGATCGACAAGCGCTGCCATGCTGACCGCGAAGGCGACTGCGCCAGCCTGGGATGCCGTTCCCCGCACGGGGTCCCAGCCCACGACAAGCTGGCCCACGGCACCGTCATGCCATGCCTGGATGCGGTCAAACTGCTCGGGCTTGTCGGAGAACGCCGAGAGGACGACGTCGGCCACGTCTACCCACCCTGCAGGGACATCAATATCCTTGCTTACGAGGCAGCTCCACCGGCGCCCAAGCAGGTTGAGCGCTTGCGGGCGACCTGCGCCGATGGGCGCACGATAAGGTTCGAGGAAGCGGGCCGGAGCAGGCTTATGGCCATCCACCTCGTCGGGAGCGAGGATGAAGGTTTCACCATCACTGTTGACCATCGGCCTGCCAGGCCTGCCCGAAAGAGAGCTCACGGCAAGGCTCATGTGAAAGGCGGCGTTCACCGCCCCGCGCACGAAATTGTCCTGGCCGATGACATAGCAGTGCAGGCCACCACGCGGGAGCGACTGGATCCGCACTACCTGGAGGCGGTCCAGACCGGCCGCGCCGACGTGCCGATCGAGCACGCCAGAGAGCGCCAAGAGAATGGCAAACCAGCCGTCGCCGATTTCGGGTTTGAAGGGAGTCGAATCCTCTTCGGGTCGCCCGAGAGGATGCTCGTAGAGGATTGGGAACCGCGATCGCAGGAGTTGCTGGAGTTCCGGACGCATCAGGATGGCCCCTGCCCATCGCGCAGCAGTCTGTACTGCTCGATATTGGTCTCAAGGAAATGCGTGACCGCGGCCGAATCCTCGAGCGGCGGCGCCTCAAGCCTGAGGTGCCGGGCCATCTTGCACGCCGACAACCACATCGCGGCCGTGACCAGATCCGCTGAGACCGGCGGCAGCGGGATGGCAGCCGGGCTGTGAGGCGACACCAGGAAGGCGAACGCAATCCTTGCCTCGATCGTCGGCAAGGTGTCGGCGGTGACCTCGCGGCCCAGCGCGTACCGCCTTCCGCTTGTGGTTTCGGCCCGCCCAACTGCCGCGTCGAGCCAGACGACCGGCGTGCTCAGGACCCATGACAGGCCGCCGGTCCCCGCGTGCTCGACCGCGAAGCCGAACAGGGCCTCGGAGCCGTCGGCAAGCTCCACCAGACACCAGGGGTCCATGAGACCATTGGGCACCCAAGCGGCGTCGGGCCTCATGCCGTCGTCAGGCGGTTGCCAGAGCCGCGCGGGTGCGCCTCGCCGACTGCCATCACACGACACCTTAGGAGAGGACCCGTCGTCCCGGTGCCTCCCGCTCATGGCGCTGCCCCCGATTCGCCCATGACGTGCGTCTCCGGCCTTCGCTGTCGGCGACAAACTTAGGGCGTCCAATCTGGATTGACAACCGGTTTGCCGGTTTCTGAAACCGGTTATCCGGTCCTTTATGTTGACTAGGATAGCCGGGGCTGGTCGCCGCTGTCGTATGTTGTCAAAGCTCGGCATCCCACCTGCGGACGCGACCTCGCATGCTTCGCTCGCCCCGCGTACTCGTAGCCGCCCGTGTCCTGGCCGGGATGAGCCAGCCTGAGCTCGCCGCCGCCGCGGGGATTGCCGTCAGCGTCTTGCAGGCCATCGAGCAGGGGCGATCGGACCCCAGACTATCGACTGTGCTCGCGCTGGTGGACGCACTGAAGGCGCGCGGTATTAACTTGGTCCCGGAAACCGAGCAGGTGGCCTGGGGCGTGCTTGTGACGAAGGGTTCCGAGGCGGAGCGGCTGGGCATCGCTCAGGCTGCCGCAAACCGTGCCGAGGAGAAAGCAAAGTCGACGCGGGAGGCAGCTGAAGGAGACGCCGAACGCGGGAACAAGTCACCGCTGGTGCCAAGCGCCACTCGCAGGACGCAGGGCACAGCATAGAAGCTGCGGCCAGGGCGACACCTGCGTGAGCATCGGTGACGCATCGGCTTGCTCAAGGCACTTAGCGTAGCGGAGAATCGTGCTGTTCAGAGGCGTCGTGGATCACCAGATCGCTGATTTACGCTGGCATAGACGCGGGATCTGCCTGTTGGAGTGTCTCGGGTCCAAACCGCAGGCTTCGAGGACCGTCCGGGTTGCAGCAAGCACTCGGGCGAGCATCGCGTCGCCGAGCGCGTCGTCACACATCAGCCGCGCCGCGACGATGCTTGCTGCGAGACCGACGAAGGTGCCCATCGTCGAATTCGCGCTCACGCCCTTGGGGCAACCCCAAGAGGCTCCCTCGGCGTCGATGACAACGACTCCTGGTTCAGCGTCATCTCGATGCCAGTCTCCGACAGTAATGCCAAGCCCAATTGCGCATGCCTCGTTTTCAGGTGTCCAGAGCCGGACATCGATGCGCACGACCGGGAAGACTACTCGAGCGGCGGCGTAGGCCTCGTCGAGAACGCTGCGGAAGGTCTGGAGGTCACCTGCCGAGTCCTCATTGTCGTAAGCCAGAAGGATGAGGGCGGGGCGGAGCAGGTCGTCACTCGTCAGGACTGACATGCGTCACCGGGACTCGAGCGTGGCGCCGACGCCGACGGGTTCGGCACCATCCAACTTCGGCTTCGAGGTTCTCGGCACTTGGCCGCCCAGTTCGGCCAAAGCTGCCATGAGCTTCATCGCGTCCTGACGCTCCAGGTGCCCGTCCAATGCTGGCAGGCGAACGCCAGCTAGGGTTACCGCCTGCGCCAGCAAGGTCATGGCTGCCTCCCAAGTTGCGGCGGGCGTGTCGGCGAACCGGACGCAGTGGAGGCGCAGGCGCGCCGGGGTTTGGGCGGCGTCGTGTTCCATGCTGGCCTCCTTGACCTGCAACCAAGGTGACCGGGAACGAGGGGGAATGGAGCCCACTTTAAGTTCGGGAAGCCGGGATTTCTGCTGGGCTATCCCACCGGTGTTCTGGAGCGTAAATCCTTGTGGCGCTCCCGCGCTCATAATGCTGCAGAAAGCACGGGTCGGCCTTCGTGCTCGCTGCCCGGCAAAACCGCGATCCTCCGCAGCCGCGGCCTGCAAGGGCCGCCTGTCCGCCATTCAAAAATGGATTGGTGCGGACGGCCGCTGGTCCCGCTATCGGGTTATATGGCACTTCTGTTTGCTGAGACCGGACATGACTTCGTGCAAGGAGCGCTCGGACTGCGACTCGCGTGCGCCGTGTCGACCTTCGCCTGCAGCCTAGCTGTCGCCCCACTTTAGCCGCCGAAACTCTGGAGCATCGCGCGACTCGGAAACTTTTGAATCATCCGCAAGCGAAAGAGGCGCCGCCGGACGAACCGGCGACGCCTCAGGTTTCCGTGCGCGGCCTATCCGTCCCCGGGGTCCGCCTGCCAACGTTCCACCAAGCACGCGATGCGGGTCAAGGGAAAAAAGCTGAAGGCCGACGCGCCTTCGAAGCGTCCTACGCATGACGCTGCCGATCCCGGTTTTTGTGCTTTGTATCCCGGGGGAAGCCGCCGCGTTCGCGGCGGCGTGGGGGCAGAGCCCCCACCGAGTACGGGCAGCTGTGGGGTCGCTAGTGAGGCCGGGCTGTACGGGCCTGCTGAGGGAATAACGTATCGAGACGTGCGGCAGGTTCGGCGCTCTCGATGAACTTTGCTTCTTATCGTGTGGGGAAAGCCACGCTGCAGCTTCCTCTCGATAAATGGTTGTTCACATATGCGGAAGTCGAAATGCCCCTGCAGTGTCGCGGCGGCATCCTCCAGCGCCTCGGCCATGGCGCGGCCGGCCTCACCCTCGGCGAAGGGCCGGGCGGGGGAGAGGCCGAACCAGCGTGACCAGGGCGGGGTCAGCTCGGCGAGCAGCGAGGCGGCGAGCTGCTCGGCCGCATCCGCCGCCGTCGCGTCGAACAGGGCGCCGCCCTGGCCGATGGGAGGAAGCACATGGGCGTAGCAATCCTGCCAGACCGGCTCCAGCGGGCGGCGGCGATCGAGCGCGGCCTGGTGGCGGGCGAGGATTTCCTCGGCGGTCATCGGCGCTACTCCCCGAGCAGGGATTTGCGGGCCACCGCCGGCAGCGGCGCCAGCACGCCGCGGTCGGAGGTGGCGATGGTGCCCTCCAGGCCGCGCCGCGAGCGGGCCTGCGACTCGACCTGCGCGGCCTGCTGGGCCTGGACTGGGGTTGGCGCCACGGTCACCGGCGCGGGCGCCGGGGGCGGCGCGACGATCACCGGCTTCGGGGCACGGAACAGGCCACCCATGCGCGTCACCTCGGGTTCTGGGAGTGCGGGAGCGATCCGGGGCCCGAAAAGGCCACGGGCCCGGTCGGTGAGGACCAGGCCCGTGGAAGTCGGGAGGATCGGGAGGAGGCCAGCGGGCGCAGATCGCCCGTTGACGAGGAATGTTCTACTCCGCAGCCGACGCGAGCGTCAAGATACTTTTCCTATCACCAGGCATTTTATTCAATGATCGAAACAAACCCAGCGGCGTCACCGCGAAGGGCGCATCGCCGCCCAGCACGGCCCGGCACAGCGCCACGCAGGAATAGGGCGCGAGCGGCGGCAGGCGCCGCGCGCGCGGCTCGCCGGGCAGGAAGGGACCGAGCACCAGCAGCCCCGCCCGCCGGTAGAAGCCCGGCAGGTCGAAGCCCAGCGGCAGGCCGAGGCGCGACACCACCAACCGTCCGGTCAGCGGGTCGAGCACCGTCCAACCGGTCTCGTCGGCAAGTGCGGCGAAGCAATGGCGGAAGCCCGGCCGCAACAGGCGCAGCCAGGGCTGGTCCGCGCCATCGCCGAAGACGATGTAGACCTGTTGCGCCGGCACCCGCCGATGCGCCGCGCGGATCACGCGCCGGCGCCCGGGAAACCGAGGATGTCGGCGGGTTTGCTGACAGGCAAAGGACCGGTGACGATTCCCTTCACCCGCAGCGGCCAGTCGAGCCGGCGCATCGCCTCGTTCCACAGCCGCCAGTCGCCGGCCTCGCGCGGCCGGGTTGGGTCGGGCGCCTCGCCCCGCTCGCCCCAAATGCGCATGATGCGGGCGTGCTGGAGATCGATGCGGCGCTGGCGGTAGAGCCGGTCGAGGCAGCGGATCACGTCGTCGGGCTCGCAGGGGCGGGCGACGAGGCCGGCGCCGGAGACGATGCGCGCGCCGTCATGGCGGGCGATGAGCGCAGACATGGTCCAGAACCAGGCCTCCTCAACGCTGTGGAAAGGCTGCTCGCGGGCTTCTACGAGGCGGCCGGGGGCGCGGCTGGGCTGGGGGGTCGGCATCGGGGATTGTCCTCTCTGTTCCTTTTGGAACATTTCGGGAACGTAAGGCCTGACCGGGATGGATCGCAAGGGAAAATAAAGGAAAATTCGCCTATTGATCTTAGTCCCAAGACCTAGGATGTTATGCCCATGAGACACCCCATATCTGGTCGCAAGGCGGAGGTCGCGCCGTGACCCATGAGGAGATCTGGCGCGCGCTCGACGCGCTGGCCGCCGAGAACGGACTCTCCGCGTCAGGTCTCGCCCGCAAGGCCGGGCTCGACGCCACCGCCTTCAACCCCTCTAAGCGCATCGGCGCCGATGGCCGCGCCCGCTGGCCCTCCACCGAAAGCCTTGCCAAGGTCCTCGCCGCCACCGGCACCGGCATGGCGGATTTCGCCTCGCTCGTCACCGGCATGGTCGCCCTGCCCCGCGCCCGCGGCGCGCTCGGCCGGCGCATTCCGCTGATCGGCCTCGCCCAGGCCGGTGGTGAAGGCTATTTCGACGATGGCGGCTTCCCGGTCGGCGGCGGCTGGGACGAGATCGGCCTGCCCGATATCGGCGACCCGCATGCCTATGCGCTGGAGATCTCCGGCGAGAGCATGGAGCCGGTCTTCCGCGACGGCGACATGGTCATCGTCTCCCCTGGCGCCCCCATCCGCCGCGGCGACCGCGTGGTGGTCCGCACCCAGAAGGGCGAGGTGATGGCGAAGGAGTTGAAGCGGCAATCGGCCCGGCGCGTCGACCTGCGCAGCCTGAATCCGGCGCATCCGGATTACACCTTCGACCTCGCCGAGCTGAACTGGATGCACCGGATCGTCTGGAGCAGCCAGTAGCGGCGAGGCATCACGCCTCGCGCGGCAGCAGCTCCCTGAGCTCTACCAGGTCACGCTCCGCCCGCAGCGCGAGGTAGCGCGGCCCTTCGCCCAGCGAAACGGCAACCAAGCCGATATCGCCATAGACCCGCAGAAAGTCGGGCCCCACGCGCCAGAAGGCCGGGTCGACGCCTGCGCGCTCGCACAGGTCGCGGAAGCGCCAGATGGCGGAGATGGCGTCCCGCCGGTCCCCCGCCGGGTCGCCGAGCGCCAGCCAGACGCCGTCCCGCTTGAGGAAGGCGAAGCCTGCCCGCTCCGCCTCGCCGAAGACGGCGCCATCCGCCTCGGCCGGAGCCAGGGCGCCGAGCGAGGCGAGCCGCGACCGCACCCCAGGCTCCCAGTCCAGCGGGCGGAACCGCGCGGGACGCAACAGCCGCACCATGGCGAAGAGCAGCAGCACGCCGGTGAGTCCCACGGTGAAGCGCAGGCTGTCCGGCGCCAGCGGCGACATCGCCACCGTCCACCAGCTCTCATCCGCTACCCTTCCGCCATAGGCGATGAGGGCGAGGGTGATGCCGGAAGCCGTCACCGCCAGCAGCGGCACCAGGGCCTGGGGCGAGAGCGGCTCGCGGGCCAGCCGGCTGTCGCGGTAGAAGGCCTGACGCAGCGCCGCCACCAGCACGCCGAGCAGCAGGAAGGCGCCCCAGAGCCACCAGGCCTCGCCCCGGAGCCAGGCGATGCCGGCGCCGTTCGCCAGCAGGAAGAGGGTGAAGCCCCAGGCGATGGTCAGCCGCCGCAGCAGCCCATAGGCCATCACCAGCAGCAGCGAGCCGACGACCGAGGCGGCGAAATGCGAGGCGAGCGCGGCGACATGCCCCGCCCATTCCTCGAGGATCGTGCCCTTGGTCGGCAGCGCGCCGAGGAAGACCAGCAGGGCGCCCGCCAGCGCGACCAGCGAGGCGATGGCCGGCACCTCCAGCGCATCCGTCCCCCGCCCGAAGGCGCTCATCCGCTGCAGCACCGCCCGCCGCTGGCCGAGTTCGAAGGAGACGAATAACCCGCCGGCGATGAAAAGCGGAATGATGTAGTAGTAGAGCCGGAAGACCAGCAGCGCGCCCACCACCTCCGGCGCCGGCATGTAGGGTTGCAGGCCGAGCAGTATGGCGCCGTCGAAGACGCCAAGCCCGCCCGGCACGCTGGCCGCGATGCCGACCGCGTAGGAGGCGAGATAGATGCCGACAAAGCGGAGGAAGGTCAGCCCCTCCGCCTGCGGCAGCAGCGTGTAGAAGATCGCCGCCGTCATCGCCACGTCGACGGTGGCGAGCAGCGTCTGCATCAGCGCCATGCGCGGGCTCGGCAGGTCGATCTCGTATTTGAGGATACGGACATGCCGCCGGAAGCGGCTCAGCACCACATAGGTGCCGACGATGCCCCAGAGCGGCAGCGCCAGCGCCTGCAAGGCCCAGCGCGGCATGGTGCTGCCGAAGAAGGGCACCACCTCCGGCTCGAACATCAGTACGAGGCCGCCGAGCGCCATGCCGCCCAGGCCGAAGGTGAGGCTGGTGAAGCCGACCACCTTGGCGATCTCGAGCGGCGTCAGCCCCCAAGCGGAGTAGAGCCGGTAGCGCACCGCAGCCCCCGACACCGCGGCGAAGCCGAGATTGTGCGCCAGCGAATAGCCGCAGAAGGAGGCGAGCAGGGATTTCGGCCAGGAGACCGGCCGCCCGGCATAGCGCGACCCCAATTTGTCGTAGGCCGCGAGCACCAGATAGGCGACCACGGTGAGGCCGCCCGCCATCCAGAGGGCGCCGACCGTGAGCTTGCCCATCGCCTCGCGGATTTCCGCGACCGAGAGGCCGCGGAATTCCTTCTGCACCACATAGAGCGCACCGACGAGCAGCACGAGGCCGAACACCGTCGCCCCATGCCGGCGGAGCCAGGCCAGCGTTCCGGACACTAGGCTGCAATCTCCCGCGCCAATGCCGATTCGATCAGCCCGATCGTGCCCGGGATGCCGTAGAGGGCGACGAAGCCGCCGAAGCGCGGCCCCTCCTGCTGGCCGAGCAGCACTTGGTAGAGGCAGGAGAACCAGTCGCGCAGGCTGGCGAATTCATGCCGCTTGCCGACCTCGTAGAGCAGCGCCTGGATCGCCTCGGCATCGCTCTCGGCCGGCAGGGCGCGCAGCGCGGCCAGCAGATCCTCCAGCGCGCTGCGCTCCACCGCGCTCGGCGCCCGGTGGCGCTTCTGCGGCGCGACGAAGTCCCGGTAGTAGGCGACGGCATGCTCGGCGAGGCGGGCGAGCATCGGGTGGCTCTCAGCGGTGACGCCTGGCGCGTAGCGGCCGATGAAGCCCCAGAGGATGTCCGACCCCTCCGCATTCACCACGCTGGCGAGGTTCAGCAGCATGGCGAAGGAGATGGGCGAGCCCGGGTCATTGCTGCTGCCGTTATGGATATGCCAGGCGGGGTTGGCGCCGTCGGGGGTGGCTTTCAGCTTCTCCAGATTGGCGAGGTAGTCGTCCACCGCGCGGGGGATGACGTCGAAATAGAGCCGCTTCGCCCGCTGCGGCTGACCGTACATGAACTGCGCCAGGCTCTCCGGCGGGGCGTAGCGCAGCCATTCGTCGATGGTCAGGCCGTTGCCCTTGGACTTGCTGATCTTCCCGCCATTCTCGTCGAGGAAGAGCTCGTAGGTGAAGCCGACCGGCGGCTGTCCGCCGAGAACGCGGCAGATCTGGCCGGACAGCTTCACGCTGTCGATCAGGTCCTTGCCCGACATCTCGTAGTCGACGCCGAGCGCGTACCAGCGCAGCGCCCAATCGGCCTTCCACTGCGCCTTGCAATGGCCGCCGGTGATGCGGGTGCCGTGGCGCTTGCCGGTGTCGGGATCGATCCAGACCAGCAGGTCCTCGGCCGGGCGGACCTCCTCCATCGGCACCTGCATGACGAGGCCGGTCTCCGGATGGATCGGCAGGAAGGGCGAGTAGGTGGCGCGGCGGTCGGGGCCGAGGGTCGGCAGGATGACCCCCCTCACCTCCTCATGCCGCTCCGCCATGCGCAGCAGCGCCGCATCGAAGCGCCCACCCCGGTAATACTCGGTCGAGGAGGCGAATTCGTAGTCGAAGCCGAAGGCGTCGAGGAAGGCCTGCAGCCGGGCGTTGTTGTGCGCCCCGAAACTGTCATGCGTGCCGAAGGGGTCCGGGATGGCGGTCAGTGGCCGGCCGAGATGCCCGGTGAGCATCTCCTTGTTCGGCACGTTGTCCGGCACCTTCCGCAGCGCGTCCATGTCGTCCGAGAAGGCCAGCAGCCGGGCGGGCAGCCCGGTCATCCGCTCGAAGGCGCGCCGCACCCAGGTCGTGCGCGCCACCTCGCCGAAGGTGCCGATATGCGGCAGGCCGGACGGCCCGTAGCCGGTCTCGAAGAGGGCGCCGCCCTCCGGTTTCGGCGCCGCGGCCAGCCGGTCGGCGACCTTGGTGGCTTCCTCGAAGGGCCAGGCCTTGACGGTGCGGAGGGATGGATCGGCGCTCATGCAGGGCAGATGGCAGGGGGCGGCGATGCGGTCAACGCAGGACACCGCGCCTCTTGCATGGCTGACCGGCATGGCACGAGGCCAAGTCCTTGTAGAATTGGCAACTCCCCTGCGCTAAGCGGGCAAGGTTGCACAGGAGTGAAAGGTGCCATGCGGGTTGGCGTGATCGGAGCCACGGGCGCGGTCGGCAAGGAATTGGTAGAGGTGCTGGCCAAGCGGCGCTTCCCCGTGACGGAACTGCGCCTCTTCGCCTCGACCCGCAGCGCCGGCATCAAACAGAAAACGCCCTTCGGCGAGGTCACCATCGAGGCCTATAGCCTCGAGGCCGCCCGCGGCCTGGACCTCGCCCTGCTCGCCGTCTCCGGCGACTTCGCCAAGGCCCATGCGCGTGCCCTGGCCGAGGCGGGCGTCGCGGTGGTGGACAATTCCTCCGCCTTCCGGCTGGAGCAGGACGTGCCGCTGGTGGTGCCGGAGGTGAATGCCTCAGCCATCGGCAACCATCGGCTGATCGCCAACCCCAACTGCACCACCGCCATCCTGGTTGTGGCGCTGGAGCCGCTGCGCCAGGCCTTCGGCCTCAAGCGCGTCATCGTCTCCACCTACCAAGCGGCCAGCGGCGCCGGCGCCGAGGGCATGGCCGAGTTGGAGCGCGAGACGCGCCGGGTGCTGCTGGAGGGCGGCCCGGCCGGGCATGAGGTCTTCGCCCACCCCCTCGCCTTCAACGTCATCCCCCAGATCGACAGCTTCCAGCCGAACGCCTACACGCGCGAGGAGATGAAGGTCGCCTGGGAGAGCCGGAAGATCATGGGCCTGCCGGACCTGCTGATCTCCTGCACCGCCGTCCGCATCCCGACCTTCCGCGTCCATGCCGAGGCGGTGACGATCGAGACCGAGCGGCCGGTGACGCCCGAGGCCGCCCGCGCCGTGCTGGCGAAGGCCGCCGGGGTGAAGGTGGTGGACGACCCCGCGGCCCAGCTCTACCCGATGCCGATCACCGCCACCGGCCAGGACGATGTCGAGGCCGGCCGCATCCGCGCCAACCCGGTCTTCGGCGATTGCGGCCTCGACCTCTTCCTCTGCGGCGACCAGCTGCTGAAGGGCGCGGCGCTGAACGCGGTGCAGATCGCCGAGCGGCTGCGCTGACCTGAAGGCGGGGACGGACACCCTCGTCCCCGCCAGCGAACCCGGCTAGCCTTGGCTGAACACGGCCAGCCAAGGACACGCCCCGCATGAACCTCGCCCGCTTCCCGCGCATCCGTCTCGGCCACATGCCGACGCCGCTGGAGCCAATGGAATCCCTCTCCCGCCACCTCGGCGGGCCGAAGCTCTGGATCAAGCGGGACGACTGCACCGGCCTCTCCACCGGCGGCAACAAGACGCGGAAGCTGGAATTCCTCTGCGCCGACGCCCAGGCCCAGGGTGCCGACATGCTGATCACCCAGGGCGCCACCCAGTCGAACCATGCCCGGCAGACCGCCGCCGCGGCGGCCAAGCTCGGCCTCGACTGCCTGATCCTGCTTGAGGACCGCACTGGCTCCACCGACCCGGCCTATACCCAGTCCGGCAACGTGCTGATGGACAAGCTGCACGGCGCCCAGGTCGCCCGCCGCCCCGGCGGCGTCGACATGCAGGCGGAGATGGAAGCCGTCGCCACCGATCTCCGGGACAAGGGGCGCAAGCCCTACGTCATCCCGGGCGGCGGCTCCAACCCGGTCGGCGCGCTGGGCTATGTCAACGCGGCGCTGGAGCTGGTGGCCCAGGCGGCGGAGATGGGGCTGCGCATCGACCATCTCGTCCATGCCACCGGCTCGGCCGGCACCCAGGCGGGGCTGGTCGCCGGCCTTGTCGCGCTGAACAGCGGCATCCCGGTGCTCGGCATCGGCGTCCGCGCGCCGAAGCCGAAGCAGGAGGCGAATGTCCTGGCTCTGGCCGAACGCACCGCCGCCCATCTCGGCCTGCCAGGACTCATCAAGCCAGAGCATGTCGTCGCCAATTGCGACTATGTCGGCCAGGGCTACGGCATCCCGACCGAGGGCATGGTCGAGGCGGTGAAGCTGGTGGCGCAGAAGGAGGGCATCCTCCTCGACCCGGTCTATTCCGGGAAGGGCATGGCCGGGCTGATCGACCTGATCCAGAAGGGCCAATTCACCAAGGACCAGAACGTCGTCTTCCTGCATACCGGCGGCCAAGCCGGGCTTTTCGGCTATCCGGAGGCCTTCGGACTGCCCGGCGACATCGCCGCCTAATCGGGGTCCCCGCAAAACTGCGAAGCGGTTTTGCGGGGAGTTCTAAAGACCCGGCGCGGGTTCTGGGGTAAAGCGCGAACACATGCCCCAGCCCCCGCGCCTTCTCCTGCCCGACGCTCCGGCCCTGATCGCCGGGCTCGGCCGCGCCACGCTTCTCGCCCCGGATGGCGAGCTGCTGGCGGTGCCCGCCTCCGGCCTCGCTGAGGCATTGGGCGGCGCGGCGCCGCTGCTGGTCCATGCGCCTGCCGCCGCCCGCCGGCTCGACCTGCCGCGCTTCGACGCCGCTTTCGATCTGCTGGAGCTCTTCGCCTTCTGCATGCCGGCCCGCCCGGCGGCGCCGACGCCGCGCGGCCTCGCCATGGCGCTCGACCTGCCGCTGCCGACCGATGACGCGGCTGCCGCCGCGCAGCTGCCGGAGATGGCGACGATCCTGCTGCGGCACCTCGCCGCCGGTCGCCACCTGCCGCTGAACCGCGACGCCGCCATCCTCGCCGCCCAGATGAAGAAGATTGCCGGATGGCCCTGGGCCGAGTCCGTCCTCGCCGCCCTCGGCGCCGGCGAGGAAAAACCCTCGCTCGACCCCTACAAGGTCTGGCGCCGCCTGCCCGACTGGGAGGATCCCGGCCCCGCCCAGCCCCCCGGCAGCTTCGAGGTCTCGCCCGGCGAGGCGCGTACCCGGCTGGCCCAGATTCTCGGCGAGAGCTCCGAGCAACGGCCGCAGCAGGCCGACTATGCCTCCGCAGCCAGCGGCGCCTTCGCACCGCGCGAGGATCGCGGCACGCCGCATGTCGTCCTCGCCGAGGCCGGCACGGGCACGGGTAAGACGCTCGGCTACATCGCCCCGGCCAGCCTCTGGGCCGAGCGGAACGGTGCCCCGGTCTGGATCAGCACCTTCACCCGCAACCTCCAGCGCCAGATCGACCAGGAACTCGCCCGCCTCTACCCGGAGCCGGAGGAGCGCCGCCGCCGCGTCGTCGTCCGCAAGGGGCGGGAGAACTACCTCTGCCTGCTGAACCTCGACGAGATGCTGGGCCAGGCGACCCATCCCGACATGGCCGTACCCCTCGCCCTCGTCGCCCGCTGGGCGCTGGCGACGCGCGACGGCGACCTGATGGCCGGCGACTTCCCCGGCTGGGTGGCGGAGCTGCACGGCCCCGCCAGCATCTGGCCGCTAGCCGACCGCCGCGGCGAGTGCATCCGCTCCGCCTGCCCCCGCTACAAGCAATGCTATGTCGAGCATTCCATCCGCCGCGCCCGCACGGCGAGCCTCGTCATCGCCAACCATGCGCTGGTGATGGTCCAGGCGGCGCAGGGCGGGGCGGAGGATGCCAAGCCGCTGCGCTACGTCTTCGACGAGGGGCATCACCTATTCGACGCTGCCGATGCCGCCTTCTCCGCCGCGCTCTGCGGCGGCGAGACGGCGGAGCTGCGCCGCTGGCTGCTCGGCGCCGAGGGCGGCCGCAGCCGGGCGCGCGGCCTCCGCCGCCGGATCGAGGAGCTGGCCGGCGACCTGCCCGACCTGCTGCCGCCGATGGAGGCCGCCCTCCACGCCGCCCGCGCCCTGCCCGGCCTCGGCTGGGTGACGCGCCTCTCCGAGGAGCCGCGCGAGCCCGCCTCCGAGGCCGCCGCCGAGCGGCAATCCAACCCGACCGAGATCTTCCTCCGCGCCGTCCGCCGCCAGGTCCTCGCCCGCGCGCGGGAGGAGGACGGCCTCTACGACGTCGAATGCGACCTCCACCCGCTCGGCGAGGACCTGCCCGAGGCCGGCGAGGCGCTGGAGCGCGCCCTCAAGCGCATCGAGGAGCCTCTGTCCCGGCTGCGCGAGAAGCTGATGGCCCGGCTCGAGGATGAGGTTGAGGAGTTGGAGACCGCCGACCGCATCCGCTACGAGACCGCCGCGAAGGGGATCGAGCGCCGCGCCCTGATGCCGCTCACCGCCTGGCAGGGCATGCTCCGGGCGCTGCGCGAGCCGCCGCCCACCCCCGGCGAGCGCCGCGCCTTCGTCGACTGGCTGGCGCTGACCCGCCGCGAGGGGCGCGACGTGGATGCCGGCCTGCACCGCCACTGGCTAGACCCGACGACGCCCTTCGCCCTCACCGTCGCCGCCCCCGCGCATGGGATGCTCGTCACCTCGGCGACGCTGCGCGATGCCGGCCTGGGCGGCGACCAAGAGGCCGACTGGGTCGCCGCCGAGGCCCGCACCGGCGCCAGCCACCTGGCGGCGCCGGCCATCCGCGCCGCCTTCCCCTCGCCCTTCGACTATGCGGCCCGCACCCGCGCCTTCGTCGTGACCGATGTGGACAAGACCCGCCCATCCCAGGTCTCAGCGGCGATGGGGGCGCTGTTCCTGGCGGCTGGCGGAGGGGGCTTAGGCCTCTTCACCGCCATCCGCCGGCTGCGCGACGGCTTCCGCCACATGGCGCCCCGGCTGGAGGCGGCCGGCATCCCGCTCTACGCCCAGCACATGGACGCGATGGACAATGCGACGCTGGTCGACGTTTTCCGCGCCGAGGAGAATTCCTGCCTGCTCGGCACGGATGCGATGCGCGACGGCGTCGACGTGCCCGGCCGCAGCCTGCGCCTGCTGGTCTTCGACCGGGTGCCTTGGCCGCGCCCCTCCATCCTGCACCGGGAGCGGCGCATCCACCTCTCCGGCGGCGACCCCAAGGGCTATGACGATGCGCTGGCCCGGCACCGGCTGCGCCAGGCCTTCGGCCGGCTCATCCGCCGGGCGGATGACCGCGGCGTCTTCGTCCTGCTCGACCGCTCCTGCCCGAGCCGGCTGCTGGCCGGGCTGCCGGAGGGGGTGCCGATACGCCGGACCGGCCTCGCCGAAGTGGTGGCGGAGACGCGTGCTTTCCTGGCAGAAGGGTGACAGGCCGGGTGGTTGACGCCGCCCGCCGGCCGGGCGACCAACCGCGGGAAAGCGAGGCCCCCATGCCCAATACCCGTTTCAATCCGCAGGAGGCACTGGTCTGCGCCATGGTGCTGATGGCGGCCTCCGACCGCATGATGTCGGATGCCGAGCTCGCCATGATGTCCCGGCTCGTGCAGACCCTTCCGGCCTTCAGCGACTTCCACCCGAACGGCATCTCGAGCGTCACCGAGACCTGCCTCACCCTGCTCGACCGGGCGGACGGGCTGGACCGCGCCTGCACCTTGATCCGCGAGGCCCTGCCGGCCCGGCTGCGCGAGACGGCTTATCTGCTGGCCTGCGAGGTGGCTGCGGCGGATGGCGACCTGACGCAGGAGGAGCTGCAATTCCTCCAGGACTTCCGCATCGCCATGGATATCGATCGCCTCATCGCCGGCGCCATCGAGCGGGCGGCGCGGGCACGCTACCAAGTGATCTGAGGGATGCCCCGGCGTGCCGCAGCACGCCGGAGCGGCCGGCCTCAGTCGTTCTTCGAGCTGCTGTGCTTCGAGCTCTTGTAGGCGGTGTCGTGCGTATGCGCGACGTCGCGCTCACCCCCGCCGCCCGAGACGCGGGAACGGTCCGGGTTGGTCGGCGTGCCCGGCTCGCGCGTCGTGTCGCTGTTCGCCTTATCGTCGGAGCGTGTCGCGTGTCCATGCGAGCCGCCCTGGTGGCTGCTGCCCGGGCCGCCGCCGGAATGGTCGTTGTTCTTCTCGGTCGTCCGGGAATGCGGCTTGCTCATGATGACTGATCCCTGTGTATGGCCCGGGAGGAGGCTCCCGCAGGCAGCCTTCCTACAACGGTCCCATACAGGGTGGGTTTGATACGGCGGCCTTTCAGCCAGCCTTCTCGTTCAGCGGCCTGAGCGCCTCCGGCGTGCGGAAATCCGCCGGCACGACGAAGTCGCTCGCCGCGCCGCGCATCGCCCCGGGCGGCTTCGGCAGGCCGCTCCGCCGGCGGAAGCTCGCCATCGCCGCCGGCAGCGGCCGCCGCAGCGCCAGCGCGCAGGCGACGTCGAGGGCCGCGATGCCGAGCGTCATCAGGAAGGCGATGCCCGAACGCTCCCGCTCCGGCCCGGCGACACCCGCCGCCAGCGTGCCGAGATCGAGCGCATCCCCGCCGACGCGGCCCCAGACCCAGGGCGTCGGGTCCTTCGCCGTCAGCAACCCGATGCCGGTGACGATCTCCCGCACGCCATAGGAGGAGATGAGCCGCTCATGCCCGTGCAGCCCGGTCGCTCGGGTGATGCGGTGCGGCGCCAGCACCTCGGCCACGCCGAGAGCGATGCTGAACCAGCCGAGCCCCTGCGCCAGCGCCAGGGCCTGGTTCGATCCGCGCGTCCGGCTCATGGCTTCAGCACCACCTTGATGCAGCCGTCCTGCTTGTCGCGGAAGGTCTTGTACATCCCCGGCCCGTCCTGCAGCCCGACCGTGTGGGTGATGACGAAGGAGGGATCGATCTGCCCCATCTCGATCCGCTTCAGCAGGTCATCGGTCCAGCGGTTCACATGGGTCTGGCCCATGCGGAAGGTCAGGCCCTTGTTCATCGCCATCCCGAAGGGGACCTTGTCCAGCAGTCCGCCATAGACGCCGGGGATGGAGAGCACGCCCGCGGGACGGCAGACATACATCATCTCCCGCAGCACATGCGGCCGGTCGGTCTCCAGCATAACCGCCTGCTTGGCGCGGTCATACATGCTGTCGATGGTCGCCGTGGCATGTGCCTCGAGCCCGACGCAGTCGATGCATTTCTCCGGGCCCTTGCCGCGGGTCAGCTCGTTCAGCCGCTCGACGACGCTCTCCTTCGAGAAGTCGATGGTGGTGGCGCCGCCCGCCTCGGCCATCGCCAGCCGTTCCGGCACGCGGTCGATGGCGATCACCTGCTTCGCACCGAGCAGCAGCGCGGAGCGGATGGCGAACTGCCCGACCGGCCCGCAGCCCCAGATGGCGACGGTGTCGTCCCGCTGGATGTCGCACTGCACCGCGGCCTGCCAGCCGGTCGGGAAGATGTCGCTGAGGAAGAGCAGCGTCTCGTCGGGGACGCCGAGCGGCACTTTGATGTGGGTCTTGTCGGCGAAGGGCACGCGCAGGTATTCCGCCTGCCCGCCCGGATAGCCGCCGGTCAGGTGCGTGTAGCCGAACAACCCTGCGGTGGTGTGGCCGAAGACCTTGTCGGCCAGCGACTTGTTACGGTTGCTCCGCTCGCAGACGGAGAAATTGCCGCGCCGGCACTGGTCGCATTCGCCGCAGAAGATGGTGAAGGGAATGACGACGCGGTCGCCCTTCTTCAGGTTCGTGACCTCGGACCCGACCTCCTCGACGATCCCCATGGTCTCATGGCCCATGATGTCGCCATTCTCCATGCCCGGCATGAAGCCGTCATAGAGATGCAGGTCGGAACCGCAGATCGCGCAGGACGTGACCTTGATGATCGCATCGCGCGGGTGCTCGATCTTCGGGTCGGGTACCGTATCGCAGCGGATGTCCTGCTTGCCGTGCCAACAGAGTGCGCGCATCGGAATGTCTCTCCCAGTCGGGGGGGAAACGCGATGCCACCAGCCCGGGTTGTCGGGCCGGGCGCGGAACGGCCCTACAGCGCCTCGGCGGGGGCGAGCGCGCAGGGATGCGCCGGGTCGCCCTGCTCCACCTGCAAGGTCGCATGGCCGATGCCGAAGTGCTCACGCAGCCCCCGCTGCACCGCACTGAGGAATCCGTCATCCACCGCCGCGCCCGGCCGCACCAGATGCGCGGTCAGCGCCGTCTCGGTCGTGGAGATCGCCCAGATATGCAGATCGTGCACCTCGGCGACACCCGGCTGCCCGGCCAGCCAGGTGCTCACCGCCTCCGGCTCGATGCCCCGCGGCACCACATCCATGGCGAGGTCGATCGATTCCCGCAGCAGCCCCCAGGTGCCGACCAGGATGACGCCGGCGATGACCAGCCCGGCCACGGGATCGATCCAGTCCCAGCCCGTCAGCCGAATCAGCAACCCACCCACGACGACGCCGGCCGAGACGCCCGCATCGGCGACCATGTGCAGATAGGCCCCGCGCCGGTTGATATCCGCCTCCCGCCCGCGGGCGAAGAGCAGCGCCGTGCCGCCATTGACCAGGATGCCCGCCGCCGCCACGGCCATCATGAAGCCGGTGGCAACCGGCGCCGGCTCCATCAGCCGCTGCACCGATTCCAGGGCGATGGCGCCGACGGCGACCAGCAGCAGCATCGCATTGCCGAGCGCCGCCAGGATAGTGCCGCGATGCCAGCCATAGGTCCGCCGCCCACCCGGCAGCCGCCGCGCCAGCCGCACCGCCACCCAAGCCAGCACCAGGCCGAGCACGTCGGACAGGTTGTGCCCAGCATCCGCCAGCAGCGCCATGGAGCCGGCGACGAGCCCCGCCACCACTTCCAGCGCGACGAAGCCGAGATTGAGCGAGATGCCGAGGGCGAAGCCGCGCTCGCCCGGCGCCGGCCCATGGGAATGGCCAGGCCCGTGCTCATGTCCATGGCCGTGCCCATGGTGGTGGTGGTGATCCCCGTGCGGCATCAGAAGCGTTTCAGCAGCCTGTCGATGTAGTCCAGCTCCTCCGACGGCCGTTCCCGCTCGGCGCCGCGGCGGCGCAGCTCGTCCTGGAGCTTGCGGGTGCGGAGCATCTCCGCCTCTTCCGGCACGCGGGTATCGGCGCCGTTGTCGGCATTGCCGTTGACGTCGCGCGAGCGGCGGCCGAGCGGGTCGCGCCCCTCACCCTGGCCCTGCGCCTGGTCCTGGCCCTGACCGCCGGGCTGGTTCTCGCCGGCCATGTCGCCGGGCTCGCCCTCCTCCTCGCCCTCGCCCGGCTGCGGGTTGCCGAACTGCCGCTGCATGGACTGCGCCATCTGCCGGCCGCCTTCCTGCAAGGCGCGGAGTGCGCGCTGTTGGGCGTCGCGTGGGTCGCCGCCCCGGCCGAGCGCCTCCTGCGCCTCGCGCATCGCCTGGTCGGCGCGGCCGAGGCCGTCCGGGATCTCGCCTGTGAGGTCGCCGAATTGCTGCATCAGCTCGCCGAGCGCCCGGCGCAGGGCGCGCTGGCGGCGACCATCCTGCCCGGCCTCGGGCTGCTGCTGTGCCTCGGCGCTCTGCTGCTGCTGGCGCTGCTGCTGCCGGCTGCGCGGGCTGCGGTCGCGCTCGCCCTGGTCGGCACGCTGGTGGCTGCGGTCGAGCATCTCGCTCTGCCGCTTCACCATGTCCTGGACGACGCCCATCTGCTGCTGGCCGCGCTCGCGGCGCTGCTGACGCTCGGGGCTCTCGGCGCGCTGGCTGCGGCCTTCCTCCAGCGCCTTCAGCATCTCCTCGAGCTCGGCGAGCTCCTTCCTCGCATCCTCGGTGCGGTCCTCGCGGGCGGCCTCCTCCATGCGACGGGTGCGGCGGTCCATGTCCCGCTGGTCCATCATCCGGTTCTGGCTGCCTTCCGGCATCGCCTCGGCATTCTCGCGCTGCAGCCGCTCGGCCAGCGCCTCCAGATGCTGGCGGATGGCATCGCGCAGTTCCTGGATGCGGCGCTGCACTTCGGCGCGCTGCTCGGCCTGCTCCGGTGCCCGCTCCGGGTTCTCGCGGGCCTCCTGCTGCTGCCGCTCGGCCTGGTCGAGCGCCTCGCGCAGCGCCTCGCGCGCCTGCTGCAAGGCGCGGGCGGTGCGGCCGTCGCGACCCTCCTCCAGCGCCAGCGCGGCTTCCCAGAGGATGTCCTGCACCTCCCGTACTGCCTCGGACCGGCGGTCGTTCAACAGCCGGCTGCGGGAGACGCGGAGGGCGAGATAGGTGGCGGTGTCGTGTTCGAAAGCCTCGGGCGCCTCGGCCACCTCCTCCAACGCCCGGCGGGCGGGGGTGCGCCGCTCCGGCTCCACCGACAGCTCGCGGCGGATGGCGATCAGCCGCTTCGCTACCGGATGGTTGAAGCTCCGCTCCGGCAGGGTGAGCGTCGCCGGCTCGGACATGCCCTCCTGCCCGGCGCCATCGCGCACGATCAGCCGCGCCGCCACCTCCAGCCCGGCCCAGGGATGGGCGGAGAGGTCAGACTGTGCCGTGCCGCGCGCCGTCTTCGGGTTGCTGCCGGGCAGCGGCAGGTCGAGCACCAGCGGCGCCGCCTCCGGTCGCGTGGCCAACCGGATTTCGGCCCGCAGCCCGGCCAGGCCCCAGTCATCCTCCGCCCGCCAGGGCATCCGCGTGCCGAGGCCGCGTTGGACCCGGCCCGGCGGCTCGGCGAAGGCGACGGAGGGCGGTGCATCGGCCTGCACGCTGAGCGTCCAGCGCGCCAGCTCCGTCCCGCCGCGACGGACGGCCAGGCGCAGGCCATGCTCCAGTGGCATCTCGGCGCTGAAGCTTGCTGCATCGAGCGCCTGGAAGGGCGTTGCCGCCGCATCGGCCACCAACTCCGGCACCCCGCCCCCACCGCCGGAGAGCGAGACCTGCAACCGGCTCCCCGCCGGCACCGTCACATTGCCCCCAGCCGGGTCGAGGAAGATCGGCGGCGCCCCGGTATAGGCGGGCGGCGTCACCCAGGCCTCGAGCCGCAGCCCTGGCCCGGCTGTGGGGCCGGCGAAGGCCGGGCTCACCGACCGCCGCAGCCGCTCCCCCATCTCGCCCCCGGCCATGACGAAGGCGGCGACGAGGCCGACCACCAGCGCCGCCCGCAGCGCCCGCGGATCACGTGCCGGCAGGCCAGGACGCGGCGCGCCGATCCGCAACCGGCCGATCTGCGCCGCCGCCCGCTGCTGATGCACCTGCCAGAGCGCCAGCGCCGCCGGATCGTCGCCCGCGGGCCGGTCCGCCAGCGCCGCCAGCGGCCGATGGCTGAGGCCGGATTCCCGCTCCAGCCGCCGCTCCGCCACTGCATCGCCGGGCGGGACGAAGCCGCGGAAAGCCCGCCACCCCACCAGCCCGAGCGCCGCGGCGAAGCCGATCAGCAGCAGGATATGCAGCGCCGCCGGCAGCTGCCGCGGCAGGTCGAGGAGGGCGAGGATCACGAACAGGCCGAGCACCGCCAGCACCGGCCAGAGCCGGGGCCAAAGCGCCTCCCACAACAGGGCCAGCCGCGCCAGGCGGCGCCGGCTGGCGAGCGCTGCGGCGAGGCGCTCCGGGCTCAGGGGACGGCCCCCCCGGCCAGCCAGTCGGGCATCCGCTGCCCGGCCAGCATGGCATCGAAGCCCTGCCGCTCCCGCACCACGGCGAAGCGCGCGCCATCGACCAGCACCTCCGCCGCCAGGGGACGCGCATTGTAGGTGCTGCTCATCACCGCCCCATAGGCTCCCGCATCGAGGAAGGCGACCAGCGCCCCCGGTTGCAGAGATGGCAACGCGCGGCCGCGCGCAAAGGTGTCACCCGTCTCGCAGACCGGCCCGACGACATCGGCCGGACTGAGGGCGGCGGCGCAATCCGCCGACGCGACAGGGAGAATGCCATGCCAGGCATCATACATTGCTGGCCGCACCAGGTCGTTCATCCCCGAATCGAGGACGAGGAAGCGCCGCCCCGTCCCCTGCTTCTGCAGCACGACGGAGCTCAGCAGCAGGCCGGGCGGCCCCGCGATCCAGCGCCCCGGCTCCAGCATCACCGGCAGGCCGAGCGGGCCGAGCGTCGCGGCGATCGCCCCCGCCAGGGCCTCCGGCGCCGGCGCCGGCTCGTCCCGGTAGGGGATGCCGAGGCCGCCGCCGCAATCGAGATGCTCGACCGGCAAGCCGCGCGCCATCAGCGCCTGCGCCATCTCCGCCATCCGCGCATAGGCGGCGCGATAGGCCGCCATGCCGCTGGTGATCTGGCTGCCGATATGCATGGCGATGCCAACCGGCCGCAGCCCCGGCAGCTCGGCGAGTCGGGCATAGAGCGCTGGCGCATCCTCGAAGGCGACGCCGAATTTGTTCTCGGACTTGCCGGTGGTGATCTTGGCATGGGTCCGGGCATCGACATCCGGATTGACCCGCAGCGCCACCCGCGCGACCCGCCCGAGCGAGGCGGCCAGCGCCGAGAGCATCCCCGCCTCCTCCACGCTTTCGATATTGATCTGGGCGATGTCCTCGGCGACGGCGAGGCGCAGCTCCCGCTCAGTCTTGCCGACGCCGGAGAAGACGATGGCGGAGGCCGGGATGCCGGCGGCACGCGCCAGCCGCAGCTCCCCCTCGCTGACCACATCGGCGCCGAGCCCCTCGGCCGCCAGCACCCGCAGCACGGCGAGATTGCCGTTGGCCTTCACCGCATAATGGATGGAAGCCTTGAGCCCCACCCCCGCCAGCGCCGCCTTCAGCGACCGTGCCCGGCGCCTGAGCGCCCCGGCGGAGTAGACCCAGGTCGGGGTGCCGGCCGCGGCGGCGATGCGGGCGAGCGGCACCTCCTCCACCGTCAGCCCGTCGAGGGCATGCATGGAAAGATGCGGCCGGAGGGCCAGCATCTCGGCGAAACTCGGCTCGGCATCGGCCAGGGCGAGGGGAAGGGAGGAAGCCATCCCCTATTGTGCGGCGCGGCGGGGCGGCGGGACAAGCGCCCGCTTGCTGCCCGCCGCGCCCGGGCCCTCAACGCGCCCGAAAGTTGCGGTGGCAGCCGCCGCAGAATTGCGGCCCGGTCGCCTGGAAGGCGGTGGCGAAGGCCGCCGTGTCGCCCGAGGCCGCCGCCGCCTTCAGTACGTCGAGCTGACCGAGCAGTCGGGTATTCGCCGCATCGAAGCCGGCGCGATCCGACCACACCGCCGGCAGCGCCTTGGTGTCGCCGCGGTCGGAGCCGGGCGGGAAGCGCGTCGGCATGGTGCGGAACCAGGCGATCATGTCATCGATCCGCGGCTCCAGCGCCTTCACGTCGCCCCGCGCCTCGGCCATGGGCTTGATCGCATCCATATGCGCGCCCATACGCTTCAGCCCGGCCCGGCGCTCGGCGATGACATCCCCCTGAGCCAAAGCCGTCCCCGTCAGCGCCATCAAGGCCAGCGCCGACACCATCATCCGCCATGTCATGCAAGAATCCCCTAACCCCAAACCCATGATTGCGATCATGGCATGGCTGCCCCTTCCATTGGCAAGCCTCGGACTGTAACGAAGCCGCACCAGATATCCGGTGGTGCCGCTGCGTTGCAGCCGCACCGCACCCGGAGTTCACCCGATGCCAGAGCCCATCCGATCCGTCGCCGTCTTCTGCGGCAGCCGCCCCGGCGCCGACCCGGCCCATGCCGCGGCGGCCGAAGCCCTCGGCCGCACCCTGGCCGAGGCCGGCCTTACTCTGGTTTACGGCGGCGGCGGGATCGGGCTGATGGGCAAGGTGGCCGAGGCCGCCATCGCCGCCGGCGGGCAGGTGCATGGCGTCATCCCCGAATTCCTGACGCGGATCGAGCGGGTCTATCCTGAGATCACCGAACTCGAAGTCACTAGCAGCATGCACAGCCGGAAAACCCGGATGTATGAGCTGTCCGATGCCTTCATCGTCCTCTCCGGGGGCCTCGGCACCATGGACGAGCTGATGGAGGTCCTGACCTGGCGCCAGCTCGGCCTGCACGACAAGCCCATCATCCTGCTCGACATCGCCGGCTGGGCGCGGCCGCTCCTCGCCTTGTTCGATCATCTGATCGAGGCGGGGTTCGTTGCCGCCGATGGCCGGCAGCTCTTTGCCGTCGCGGCTGATGTACCGGCCGCCATGGCCTTGTTGCGGGCGAGCCCCGCCGACGAGGCCTCGGCGCCGGCCGAGCGGCTCTGATCCCCCCTTGCCGGGTCGTGGCCCGGCTTGTATATGGCCGCCTCCCGCGGCGACGAGCCGACCAGCGGAGCGTAGCTCAGCCTGGTAGAGCACTGTGTTCGGGACGCAGGGGCCGGAGGTTCGAATCCTCTCGCTCCGACCAAGTCGGCCTCGCCGGAGAACCCCGCCAGCCCCGCTGGCGGGGTTTTTTCATCCCCGGCCGCTGCCGGCCCAGATGATCAGCTTGCTGGCGGGCAAGGCCCAGACCGTGCCCGCGACCAGGAAGAACACTGCCTGCACCGCCCAGTGCATCTGCAGCACATGGTCGGCCAGCGTCACCACGCCGACGATATAGGCGAGGAAGCCGGCGAGGCCGACGAGCGTGGCGATGGAGGCGCGAGACATGCCCCGCAGATGGCGCAGGCCCGCGCCGCCGCCAAGCCCCGAATCGCGGCCCGGCCGTTGCGCCTCGCCCGCCCCCGGTGCTTATTGGCGCCGCCGCCGGCCCCCGGAGGCACGCCCACCGAAGGACAGGCCATGCCCGAGACCCACCCCGATCTCGATCTCCGCGCGCATATCCGCGGCATCCCGGATTTCCCGAAGCCCGGCATCCTGTTCTACGACATTTCGACCCTGCTGCGGCACGGCCCCGCCTGGCGCGCGGCGATGGAGCGGCTGGCCGAGAAGATCCGTCCCTACAAGCCCGATGTGCTGGCCGGCATCGAGAGCCGCGGCTTCCTGGTCGCCGCCCCGCTGGCGCTGGAGCTTGGCCTCGGCTTCGTCATGCTGCGCAAGCCGCGCAAGCTGCCGGGCGAGACGATCGGCCTCGACTACGCGCTGGAATACGGCACCGACCGGATCGAGATGCAGGCCGATGCGGTGCAGCCCGGCCAGCGCGTGGTGCTGCTTGACGATCTGCTGGCGACCGGCGGGACCATGGCGGCCGGCATCGGCCTGTTGCGCCAGGCCGGGGCCGAGGTGCCGGCCGTCGCGGCGCTGATCGAGCTCACCTTCCTCAACGGCCGCTCCCGTCTTGACCTCCCCTGCGAGACCCTGCTGCGCTACGACGACTAGGGGGTTCCACCGCAGGCGAGGGAGGCACAGCATGGCGCAAGGCCCGCGACCGACCCGCCGGAAGGTGCTGGCTGCCGCCCTCGCCGCATGGCCCGCCCCGGCCTTCGCCCTGCCGCCAGCGACGGCGACGCTGCTGGTCCCGGGCCCGGAAGATGGGCCGCTCGCGGATTGGGCGAACCGCCTGGCCTCGGCGCTCGCGCGCGGCAGCACCACGGCCATGACGCTGGAGCGGAGCGTGCTTGGCGGCCCGGATGGCGTGACCGCCGCCAACCGCTTCGCCACCGCCGCCGCGCCGGATGGCCGCACCCTCCTGGTACTGCCGGGCGCCGCGGCCCAGGCACGTCTGGTGGGCGACCAGCGCGCCCGCTTCGACGGCGCCGGCTGGGTGCCGGTCTGCGCCGCACAAGGGCCGGCGGTGCTGGCCGGACGAGGCCGCCCGCCCGCGGCCACGGCGCCGCTCCGCCTCGGCCTTGCCGCACCCGACCAAGCCGGCGCCGCGGCCCTGCTCGGCCTCGACCTGATCGGCCATGCCGCCACCCCGGTCCTCGGCCTCGCCGGCCCCCGCGCCGATGCGGCGCTGACGCAGGGCGCGGTTGAGGCAGTGGTGGTGCAAGGTGGCAATGGACTGGCGCGACTCGCCGCGCTCGGCGCCCAGCCCTGGTTCGTGCTGGATGAAGCGCGCGACCCGGCCCTGCCTGAGGTGCCAGCCGTCAGCGAGCTTGCCACCGGCGGCGATGCCGCCCTGCGTACTGGCCTGCTCGCCGCCGCGGCCAATGCCCGGCTGCTCGGCGCGCTGCTGCTCCCGGCGCTGACGCCGGGCGACCTCGTCGCCCTCTGGCGCGCGGCGGCGCAACGCTGGCTGGAGGAAGAACGCGGGGCATTGGGCCCGGGCATCCGGCTAAGCGCCGGAGCCGAGCTTGCTCCGGTCTTCAGCCCGCTCGCGCCACCGCCCGAGGCAGTTCTCGCCTACCGGGACTGGCTGTTCCGCCGGCTGCGCTGGAAACCGGATTGACCTCACGCCCCATCCCGGTTCAGGAGCCAAGCACCGACATCACTTATGGCGTGAGCGGCACGAAGATTTTCTGTTTGTGAACCTGCGTCTTTTTGGAATGGCATATATTGCGGTGCGCTGTCGCCGCGGTGAACGTCCTTTCAGAAGAGCACAGACCGATGGTCTTCAGTTCCGCCACCTTCATTGTCGGGTTCTTGCCGCTCGTTCTGCTCGGCTTCCTGGTCTTCGCCGGGACGGGGCAAAGCCGGATGGCGGCGGGCTGGTTGACGCTCGCCTCGCTTGTCTTCTACGGCTGGTGGAATCCCTGGTGCGTCCCGCTGCTGATGGCCAGCATCCTCGCCAACTACCTGTTGGGCGGCTATCTTCTACACAGGCCGTCGCGGACGGTGCTCGTGCTCGGCATCATTGGCAATCTGCTGCCGCTGCTTTACTATAAGTATACTACCTTCCTTCTGACCAATATCGACACCGCCTTCGGTCTTGACTGGCAAATCCGCGAGATCGTCCTGCCGCTCGCCATCTCCTTCTTCACCTTCCAGCAGATCGCCTATCTCAGCGATGCGCATGACGGGGCCGTGGTCGAGCACGACTTCCTTAACTATTGCCTGTTCATCACTTTCTTTCCGCATCTGATCGCCGGCCCGATCACCCATCACCGCGAGATGCTGAGCCAGTTCGGCAACCCGGAGAATTTCCGCCCGCGCTTCGACAACATCTCAATCGGCCTGACCCTGTTCGGCCTTGGCCTCGCCAAGAAGGTCATCCTGGCCGACCCGCTCGGCGCCCTGGCGACTCCTGCCTTCGCCGCGGCCGCGGGTGGCGAGAGCCTGGCGCTGCTCGATGCCTGGGGCGCCGCGCTGGCCTATGCGCTGCAAATCTATTTCGACTTCTCCGGCTATACCGACATGGCGATCGGCCTCGGCCTGCTCTTCGGCATCAGCCTGCCGCCGAATTTCGACAGCCCCTTCAAGGCCCGCAACGTCATCGAGTTCTGGTCGCGCTGGCACATGACGCTGACGCGCTTCCTGACGACCTATGTCTACAACCCAATCGTGCTGCGCGCGACGCGTGCGCGCACCGCCGCCGGCAAGCCCCTCCCCCGCCGCGGGAAGATGTCGCCCGGCACCTTCCTCGCCCTGGTCGCCTGGCCGACCGTCCTGACCATGTTCGTCTCCGGCGTCTGGCATGGGGCGGGCTGGCAGTTCGTCGTCTTCGGCCTGCTGCACGGCTTCTATCTGGTGGTGGCGCATGGCTGGCGCGCCTGGAAAGCGAGCCGGGGCTGGAAGCTCGACGACGACCGCCTGCTGCCGCATGCATCCTCCGTGCTGCTGACCTTCCTTTGCGTCGTCGTCGCCCTGGTCTTCTTCCGTGCGGAGGGTGTGCCGGCAGCGCTGAACTTGCTGGCCGGCATGGTCGGGCTGCACGGCACCGTCGTCCCGGCAAGCTTCGCCCATCTGCCGCTGATCGCCGACATCGTCGCCAGCCATGGGCTCGCGGTCGGCGCCGGGCGGTTCTTCCAGATCGAGGATTGGGCGAGGATTATCGTACTGCTCGCCTTCGTCTGGTTCATGCCGAACACTCAGCAGTTCATGCTGCAGTTCCGCACCGCCCTCGGCTGGCGTGGCCGCCCGGCCTGGGTGCAGGCGATCCTGCCGGCGATGACCTGGCGGCCGGCGCCCATCTACGGCGTCGCGCTCGGCGTGCTCTGCTTCTTCGTGCTAATGCAGACCTTCTCCTCGGCGCCGACCGAATTCCTCTACTTCCAGTTCTGAGGCCGTCATGGAACAACTCGCCTGGCTCCCGGTGCATGATGATCTCGGCGCAGCGCTTTCCGCCGCCCGGCGCATCGCCGACCCGGGCGAGCGGCTGGCGCGGGCCATGCACCTCGCCGGCTTCCGCCGCGACTTCACCGCGACCGGCCGGCTCGACCGCCTGGCGGAGGAGGGCCTCGCCGCGCCGCCCGCCCATCTCGGCCTGGTGCCGCTGCGCCTTGCCATCCTTGCCTCGCATACCGTCGATCATCTGGTGCCCGGCATCCGCGTCGCCGGGCTGCATCGCGGCCTTGCCCTTGCGGTGCATGTCGCGCCCTATGGCAGCTACCGCCAGTCGCTGCTCGGCGAAGATCCCGCGCTCGCCGCCTTTGCGCCGCAGCTGATCCTTCTTGCATTGGATGCGCAGGACTCTCCCATCGACCTGCCGCTCGACTCTCCGGAAAGCGCGGTGGAGGAAGCCGTTGCCGCCCGGATCGGCGAGTTGCGCCATCTCTGGCGCCGGGCGAAGGAGCGGTTCAACGCGCAGGTGGTGCAGCAGTTGTTGGTGCCCGCCAGCCCGCCGCTCTTCGGCAGCTACGAGGCGATGGTCCCTGCCGCACCGCACAGCCTGCTCGCCCGCCTGAATGCCGGTCTTCGCGCCGCCGCGCGCGAGGATGGCGTGCTGCTGCTCGACCTCGCCACGCAGATGGCCGGCCAGGGCCCGGCGGATGGCCTCGCCGACCCGGTACGCTGGCACCAGGCGAAGCAGCTCGTCAGCCCGGTGATGGCGCCGCTGCATGGCGACCTCGTCGCCCGCATCGCCGGCGCGGTACTGGGCCGGGCGCGCAAATGCCTGGTGCTGGACCTCGACAACACCTTGTGGGGCGGCGTCATCGGCGATGACGGCATCGAGGGCATCAAGCTCGGCCAGGGCAATCCAACCGGCGAGGCCTTCCTCGCCATGCAGCGCTACGCCGCCCAGCTCGGCCGGCGCGGCATCATCCTCGCCGTCTGCAGCAAGAACGACGCCGCGGTCGCCGAGGCGGCCTTCGTCAACCATCCGGACATGGCGCTGAAGCGCAGCGACATCGCCGCCTTCCTCGCCAATTGGTCCGACAAGGCAGGCAACCTCCGTCAGATCGCGAAGCAGCTGAACATCGGCCTCGATGCCCTGGTCTTCGTCGATGACAATCCCGCCGAGCGCGACATCATCCGCCGCGAGCTGCCCGATGTCGCCGTGCCGGAACTGCCGGAGGACGTTGCGCTCTATCCCACTTGGCTCGGTGCCGCCGGCTATTTCGAGACGGCCGGCTTCACCGCCGACGACGCCACGCGCGGCCGCAGCTACGCGGCGAATGCCGAGCGCCAGGCCATGCTGGAGCAGGCGACCGATCTTGAGGGCTATCTCCGCAGCCTCGAGATGGTGCTGACCGCGCGCCCGATCGGCTCGGCCGAGCTGGCGCGCGCGACGCAGCTCGTCAACAAGACCAACCAGTTCAACCTTACCACCCGCCGCTACACCGAAGCCGAGATGCAGGCCCTGGCCGAGGCCCCGGACTCGCTGGCGCTGGCGCTCCGCCTCACGGACCGCTTCGGCGATAACGGCCTCATCAGCGTTGTGCTCGCACGCCCGGATGCGGCGCTGCGCCCGGACGAGTGGCTGATCGATACCTGGCTGATGAGCTGCCGCGTGCTCGGCCGCAAGGTCGAGGAAGCGACCTTGCAGGTGCTGCTGGACCATGCGCAGCACCAGGGCATCACCGCCCTCATCGGCGAATACCGCCCCACCGCCCGCAACGGCATGGTGGCGGAGCATTATCCGCGCCTCGGCTTCACGCCGATGGCGCCATTGCCGGATCGCCCCGACGGGACGCTGGTCTGGCGCATCGAGACTCGCGGCTCACGGCCGTTCGCCCACCCTATCGCTTTGGATACCCTATGCACGAACAGGAGATCTACGCGGCACTGACGGAAGTCTTCCGCGACGTATTCGACGACGACGACATCACCATCTCCGCCGCGACCACCGCCGAGGACATCCCGGGCTGGGACAGCCAGGCGCATGTCAACCTCGTGGTCGCGGCCGAGACGCGGTTCGGCATCCGCTTCCGCACTGCCGAGCTCGAGGCGCTGCACAATGTCGGCGACTTCGTCCAGCTGATCGGCACCAAGCGGAAAGGCACATGACGCCATGTCCGGAGCGCCGATCGCCGAAGCTTCACCGAAACCGGTGCAGCCAAGCTACCTGTTGGCCTTCCTCGGCTCGCTGCTGGGGATGTTCGCCTTGTACTATGGCGTCCTGCTGACGCTCTCGGCGACGGGAAACCTGCCGCCGCCAGCCTTCAGCAATTCGCTCTGCGTCGACGAGAAGCTGCGCTTCCTGCGGGATGAACAACCCGGCTCGCCGACCTTGCTGGTCGTCGGCTCTTCCGTCGCCTGGCGCCATTTCGACGGCGACACGCTCTTGCGGAAGGCGCCGGACCTGAAGCCACTGAACGGTGCCTTCTGCGGGCTGCGCGTGAACCAGACCGGCTTTGCGGCCGACTGGCTGCTCGATCACTACCCAATGGTGCGAGAGGTGGTGATGGTCGCCTCGCCGCAGGATTTCGAGAACTGCACCAGCCATCCGACCGCCTTCCTCGACCGCGGCGATATCGACGACTACGTCTTCGATCGGGTAACGCCCTGGTTCTACTATACCCGGTACTTCTCCTTCGTCTCGCTGGCACGCAATGCCGCAACCATCGGCGACAAGCGCTCCGGCGTGAACCGCATCGACCCGCTGGTCTTCGACCGGTTCGGCAGCGGGCCGCTCGGCGCGGAAGGAGGTCGTGGGCAGCTGCTATACGGCGCGGTCGACAAGCCGGATCCGGCCTGCCTCTCCGCCTTGTCGCAACTCGCCAGCCGAGTGCATGGCGAGGGCAGGCGACTGATGGTCGCAATGACGCCGCTGCACCCGCAATGGCGGGCCCAGCACGACCCGGATGGCGCGGTGCTCGGCCGCTTCTCCAGCGGCATCCGCGCCGCCCTCGGTGAAAGCGGTGCCCGCTATTGGGACAGCAACCTGTCCTTCGCGGCCGACGAGGAGGAATTCTTCGACGCCATCCACCTGCGCTGGACAGGCGTCCCGCGCTTCACCGCGGCGCTGCTGCAAGCTTTCGACATCCCCGGAGCCGAATCTCCATCCGACTCTCGGGCCCGCATCGTGCTCAATCCGCCTCCTCTGGGTGTGACGGGCAACGACTGATATCAGGGCGGCGGCATCACGCCGCCTCCACCGTCATATTATACGAAGCTCATGACAGTGAGGCGTAATCCCTGTGCGCCGACGGCGGGACGACCTGTCGCCGGCGCAATCATTGCGGCTCGATAAAGCCATCTTGAGTTGATTAGCCCGTATATTTATTCAAATAAAGATTGCTGCTTGTTGGAGATCGCGCCGTGCTGCATGAAACCGTTCGAAATGTCCTGAGAGGCGTCGGTGACCTCGCGGCCTCCGCCGACACGCTCGGCGACAACACCGATCTCTTCGATGCCGGCCTTTCCTCCTACGGCACGGTGGAGGTGATGATCGGGCTCGAGAACGCCCTCGGCATCGAATTTCCCGAGACGGTGCTGACGCGCGACACCTTCACATCCATCAACGCCATCGTGCATGTGCTGGAACGCCTGCGCGATGGCACCGTCCCCGCTGGTGGCCAGGCGGTTGACGCCAATGGCTGGCCCGTCGCCACGGAGACCGTGCAGTGAGCGCCACCGAACTTGCTTCTCCCCTCAGCGCCGATGAATTCCGCCAGGAATTGTTCGAGCGCGGCCTGCTCTTCGCAACCGGCGTCGATGGCCTCTACGGGCGCAGCGCTACATTCGAGAATCTGGTCGACGCTGTCGATCGCCTCATCGGCCGGATGTCGACGGAAGACGGCGCGGAGATCATGCGCTTCCCGCCGATCATGACGCGCACCGGCTTCGAGGCGAGCGGCTATTTCAAGAACATGCCTCAGCTTGTCGGCACTGTTCACTGCTTCTGCGGCGATGACCGCGAGCACAAGCGCGTGCTCGCCTGCACGCCCGAGGAAGGCGGCTGGACCGCGGCGCAACAGCCCGCCGATGTCGTGCTGACACCGGCATCCTGCTACCCAGTCTATCCGATCATCGCCGCGCGTGGCCCGCTGCCGGCGGAAGGTTGGCTGGTCGATTCGTCCTCCTACTGCTTCCGCCGCGAGCCCTCGATCGACCCCGCGCGCATGCAGATGTTCCGTCAGCGCGAGCAGGTGTGCTTCGGCACGCCGGAGCGTATCCGCGCCTTCCAGTCGCATTGGATGACACGAGCCCTGGAGATGTTCCGCCGCATGGGCCTGCCTGCGACCACGGATCTGGCGAACGATCCCTTCTTCGGCCGCCCCGGCATGCTCATGGCGAATGGTCAGCGCAGCCAGCGCCTCAAATTCGAAATCCTCGTGCCGATTTCCAACCCCGACAAGCTCAGCGCCTGCGGCAGCTTCAACTATCATGTCCACCACTTCGCCGATGCCTACGGCATCCGTGACGCGGATGGTGAGGCGGCACATACCGGCTGCGCTGGCTTCGGCCTGGAGCGTGTCTCCCTTGCACTGTTCCGGCAGCACGGGTTCGATATCGAAGCCTGGCCGGAATCGGTACGCGCAACGCTCTGGCCTCGGGCCTGAAGACGAGACGGGGGCAGCCATCGATGATTCCGGTCGCCTTTCAAGGCTGCCGCGGGTGGCTGCATCCGGCAAACGGATCGGCAGCGCATGGCCTCGTGCTGTGCCCGCCTTTCGGCTATGAGCTGATCTGCACCCAGGCCGGGCTACGCGCCCTGGCCGAGCGGGTGGCCGCCGCCGGCACGCCGGTTTTGCGCTTCGACTATCCTGGCACCGGCGATTCCGCAGGCGAGGAAGCGCCTGATCGCCTCACCGATTGGCTCGCCGCCATCGAGGCGGCCGGCGATTGGATGAGCGGGACGCTTGGCCTGAAAGCCATCAGCCTCGGTGGCCTGCGACTCGGCGCGCTCCTCGCTGCGGCCAGTGCGGCACGCCGCCCAGGCAGCATTCTCGATATCGTCCTTCTCGCGCCCGTCTGGTCGGGCCGCGCTTACGGGCGTGAATTGCTACTCGCCGCGCGTGCCGCCGGTGAGGCCACGCCAAAGCCGGGCTGGCTCGAAGCCGCCGGCTTCCGCCTGCATGAAAGCGACATCGCTGCATTGCGCGGGCTCGATCTCGCCGCTCTCTTGCGCCAGGCACGTCCCGCCCGCATCCTGCTCGCCGAGCCGCCCAGACCGGCAGCGGTCGCCCTTCCTGATCTTGGCGCAGCCGTGACCATGCTGCCTTTCGAAGGGCATGCCGCCTTCTTTCGTCATGCCCAGCTCAGCATCGCGCCCAAGGCGCTCTTCGGCAGCATCGCAACATGGCTGCCCAGGACTGCGACGCCACTACCCCTTCCGAGCCCACTGACAGACCGCCTTGCTGTCACACCGGGCATGGAGGAACGCGTCCTGCGCTTCGGCGCCGACGAGCAACTGACCGGCATACTCTGCTGCCCGGCACAACCGCAGCCGACCGCCGTGCTGATCCTCAATACCGGCGCCAACCATCATATCGGCAACGGCCGCATTGCCGTGCGCCTGGCACGTCGCCTTGCGGAACTCGGCTTCGCCTCGTTGCGCATGGACGCCGACGGCGTCGGCGAAAGCGGCGTCCTCCGCAACGAGCAGCGCGCCGAAGCCTTGTTCGAGGATGGTCCGACATCGGATGCACTCGCTGGCCTCGATGCATTGGAACGCCAAGGCTTCCGACGCAGCCTGGCGGTCGGCGTCTGTTCCGGCGCGCATCACGCCTTCCAGGCCGCGCTGCGGGATACTCGCATCGCCGGCCTCGCCCTTGCCAATCTGCCGGCTTTCGATCGCGCTGCCGGCGGCGCGCCGGATCTCGACGGCGGACCACCACCTGGCGAGAGCCCCAGATGGCGCAAACCGCGTATGGCGCTGCGCCGGCTCCTTGCCGAAACCGACCGCTTCCTGGCTGAACGGCTCGGCCTTGAAACCGGCCTGGACCGCGCCGGCCGCTGGCTGCGGCAGTTGCAGGCACGCGGAACGACGCTCTTTCTGGCCTACAGCGACCGCGACCGCTCGCTGCGCGAGCTGCGCGCGCATTTCGGCCGCGGCGGCCGCCACCTGCCGCAGCACGCTCCGATCCGTACCCTCGTCCTCGGCGGAACTGACCACGCCATCAATCCACAGGCCATGCAGGACGAGTTCATCGACGCCGTAGAGCGGGATCTGCTCCAGCATCACATGCATGTCCACGCTACCAATGCTCCGCAACTTCTCGCCCGAACCGCTACTACCCACGCAGCATAACAAGAACAGCCCGGGACGCATTCCATGGCCATCCTTCAGTCTGCACTGTCATCCACGAGACCCGTTGCGCAGGTCGATGCAGTGCGCAGCCTTCCCGCCAGCCTGCCGACGACGATCGAGGTCGCACGCGTGGTCCTCGTCATCGGCCTCGTCTTCCTGCACTACTTCTCCTTCCCGAACAGCCGCGTGTCGCCCTTCACCGGCTTCGATCCAGACAGCCACTCCTTCGCCACCTTCGTGAACAGCTTCGTGCTGCTGTTCTTCTTCAGCGCAGTGCCGCTGCTCAGCACCATCTCCGGCTGGCTCTTCTTCGGACTTGCCGACCACCCATTGCAGACCCTCACACGCCGGATGCGCAATCGCATCGGCTCGCTGCTGCTGCCGCTTCTCACCTGGAACCTTGCCACCATCGCCGTCGGCTTCCTCCTGCACGCTGTCGCCCCGACCACCGGGCTTCTCGGAGAGTTCCGCTTCGACTTCGACGAGCCCAGCCTCTTCGGCGTAGTCGATGGGGTCCTCGGCCTGACAGGCCTACCCGTCGCCTTCCAATTTTGGTTCGTACGGGACCTTTTTCTGTCCGTCCTGGTCAGCCCGCTCCTCTGGCTTATCCTGCGTCACGCGCCACTGGCCGGCGTTGCCGTACTCGGCGCCTCCTGGGTGCTGGACTTCACCTTCGGCATCTTCATCCGCACCGATGTGCTGTTCTTCTTCTTCCTCGGCGGCTTCGCCCGCATGCGGCAGGTGCCGTTGAACGTCTCCTGGCACACCACGAAGATTCTGCTGTTGACCTATGCGCTGCTGATGGCGGCGCGGGCCCTGGCGCCGCTCTGGCTCGACCCGACCACACCACCGCACCAGGATGTGCTCGACCTTGCAACGCGTCTCGCCCGTCCGCTCGGCGTCATCGCCTGCTGGGGCCTCTGCCTGCGCCTGACCACGACGCCACTGGGCGGCTTCTTCGCCCGCTATGGCGGCTTCGCCTTCTTCCTGCATGCCTCGCATTTCCCCATCATCATCTTCGTGAAGTACCTGCTCTGGCGCCTGGTACCGGCTGAGACGGATGCGTGGATGCTCGCCCATTACGCCGCCAGCGTCGCCGTCACGGTTTCGATCGCGGCAGCCGGCGCGGCGGTGATCTTCCGCCTCTCGCCTGCGCTCTACGCCTTCCTCGCCGGCGGCCGGCGTTTCGTCTGATGAGCGCGGCAGATCCCCTCGGCGAGCCCGTCGATCCGGCGCCGCGCCCGCGGCCGGAGCACGCCCTCATCACCGGCAGCAGCGTTACGCTAGAACCCTTGGCCGCTGCGCATGCGGAGGATTTGTGGCCCGCCGCACAGCAAGCCGCTGACAGTTGGCGCTGGCTGCCCTTCGGCCCGTTCGCAGACCGTGCCGCCTTCGCCGGCACGCTGCGCTTCATGGCGGTCAGCAAGGGCGAACTGGTCTGGGCAGTGCGGCCGCATGGCGCCGATGGCAAGCCCGGTCCCGCAGCCGGCTGGCTCGCGCTGCTCGACATCCGCCCGGCGGATGCGGCGATCGAACTCGGCAATATCTGGTTCCCACCCGGCCTCGCCCGCACCCGGGCGGCGACCGAGGCCATGTTCCTGCTCCTCGATCTCGCCTTCCACCTCGGCTATCGTCGTGTCGCATGGAAGTGCAATATGCTGAACACCGCATCCTCCCGGGCGGCGGAGCGGCTCGGCTTCCGCTTCGAGGGCGTGCTGCGCGCCCATATGGTGGTACGCGCCCATCGCCGTGATACGGCCTATTATTCCCTGCTCGATGCGGAGTGGCCCGAACGCCGCGCCGCGCTGGCTCATTGGCTACGCGATGCCAATTTCGACGCATCAGGACTCGTCCTCGAAAGCCTCCGGCGCCCGAAGGACCAGCATGCCTTCGCGTGACGATGCCCTTCCCTTCGACTTAAGGCTGGTCAACTCCGCCCCTGCTCCCGCGCCCGGCGAGGTGATCGGCATCGTAGTCGCGCGCAATGAGGCGCTTCGCCTCGGCGCCGCAATCCGCCACGCCCGCCATCTCGGCATCGGGTCGATCATCCTGATCGACAATCTCTCGAGCGATGCCACGCGCGAGGTCGCCCTTCAGTTTCCGCGCGTTCATGTCGTCGAAGCACCGACCAATTTCGCCGATGCCAATTTCGGCATCGACTGGGTGAATGCGCTGCTGCACCGCTACGCGCACGGCCACTGGGTGTTGCTCTTCGATGCCGATGAGATGCTGGTCTTCCCCGGCAGCACCAGGCCGGGCGCACTGCCCCAACTCTGCGCGCATCTTGACGGAATCGGCTCCGAGGGCCTGCTGACCCTCATGCTCGACTTCTTCCCGCGCGAGCCGCTGCACTCGACCTCGTATCAGCCTGAACAGGACCTGCTGGAGGCCGCGCCCTGGTTCGAGCCGCCGCAGCTGCGGCAGGAGCACGAGCCGGACTTTCCCCATATCGCAACCTATGGCGGGATTCGCGAGCGCCTCTTCTTCCCCGAGACAGTCCCGACCCGTCCAGCGCGCCTCCTCCACCAGAAGCTCTACAACCTCGGCTGGCGCCTGCCGCCGTTGCGCCGCGCCGCCTGGTTCACGCGTTTGGCGCCGCGCCGCTCGCCCAACCTCACCAAGCTACCCCTGCTGCGGTGGCGCGATGGAATGGCATTCCGCTCGGCGCATTCGGTCGCGCCGCTCGCCCTCGCCGCGGACCAGCCGAGCGGTGCGCTGCTCCACTTCAAATTTCTGCAGGACTTCCACGCCCGGGTGTTGGATGCGGTGGCGCGCAATGCGCATTACAACGGGTCGTCCGAGTACCGCCGCTACCTCGCGGCCCTGAAGCGCGATCCGGACTTCACCCTCCATGGCCCGCACAGCTTACGTTATGCCGGGCCTGAGCAGCTCCAGTCGCTCGGCCTGTTGCGCGATACGCCGGCCTGGGCCGCGGCCCGCGCCGAGGCGAAGGTCTTCGCCCCTACGCCGGGCTGAGGCGCTTCAGCCCATCGCGCCACGCGCCGCCGTATTCTCCGAAAGGGTATGCGACTTCACCTGGATGCCGGCCTTCTTCGCGCGGAGCCGTAATACCAAGTCTCCGAGAGCATGACTCTCTGGGGATTCCCAGACTGACGGCGCTCTGATTCAACGTGGCGAGCAGAGGAGCTTCGCCATGCCCATCCCACTCCGAGCTGACTTTGACGCAGCTGGGCTTCGTGCTGCGGCTCGCCGAACCAAGGATGCGGCCCAGGCCCGTCGCCTGTTGGCCTTGGCTGCCGTTTACGACGGAGTGTCGCGCACGGAGGCCGCCCGGATCGGCGGGGTGACGGTGCAGATCGTCCGGGACTGGGTGGTGCGGTTCAATGCCGAGGGTCCGGCTGGGCTGATTGACCGCAAGGCGCCGGGCCAGGCGTCACGGCTGAAC
>NZ_JQKB01000053.1 GCF_000745835.1 Belnapia moabensis DSM 16746
CTCACACCTCGCCCAGCACCTCTGTGACGGCGCCATCCTGTGCGATGCGTCCGGCGTCGAGCCGGATGACGCGGGTGCACCACTCGCGGACGATGGCCATGTCGTGGGTGGCGAGCACCAGGATCTCCGCCTTGCTGACCAGCGCCTCGAGCTTGGCCCTTGCCCGCTGCATGAAGTCCGCGTCGCCCGCGAGGAACCACTCGTCCATCAGCAGCACCTCGGGGTCCATCACGGTGGCCATGGCGAAGGACAGCCGGACCGACATTCCCGCCGAGTAGGTCCTGACCGGCACGTCGAGGAACTCGGCGAGGCCCGAGAAGGCCCCCACCTCCTCGGCGAGGCTGGCGCTCTCCGCCTCGCCGAGGCCGCGGAACAGCCCGCGGAGGACGATGTTCTCCCGCCCCGTCGCATGCGGGTCCATCCCCGCCGCCGGGTCGATCAGCGCGCCCACCGAGCCCGCCACCTCCAGCCTGCCGCCGACCGGCTCATAGACCCCGGCCAGCGTCCTGAGCAGCGTCGTCTTCCCCGCCCCGTTGTGCCCGACGAGTGCCACCCGCTCGCCGGGGGCGATGCGGAAGCTCAGCTCGCGCAGCGCCGAGACCACGATGCGGCTGGCCTCGTCCTGGCGCAGCCGCAAGGGCGAGTTGGCGAGGATGCGCTTCTTCAGCGAGCGCGCGCCCAGATGGTAGAGCGGGAACTCGATGGTCACCGCCTCGGCATGAATGTGCGGCATGATCAAACCCAGAAGGCGATACGGCCGCGGAAGCGGATGAAGAAGCCGAGCGCGAGGCCGGCCGTGGCGGCGGTGAAGAGGCAGGCCGAGACCCAGACCGCCGCCGAGGCGCCGCCCTCGACCAGCGGCCCGCGCACCGTCTCCATCACCACGTAGAAGGGGTTGAGCACCAGCCACTCCGCCTTGCCCGGCCCCAGCAGCTCGGGCTTCCACAGCACCGGCGAGAGGAAGAAGGCAAGCTGCATGACGCTGCCGACGATGGGGGGGATGTCGCGGAAGCGGGCACAGAGCATGCCGAGGAACAGCGCCAGCGCGCAGGCATTGATGCCGATCAGCGCCAGCCCGGGCAGCGCCCAGAGCGCCTCCCAGCCCGGCCAGACGCCGGTGACGGCGAAGACGGCGAGGATGATGGGCAGGCTGTGGGCGGCGATGACGGCGTTGCGCCAGACGCAGCGCAGCACATGCACCGTGTAGGGCAGGGGGAGCTGGCGGATGATGCCCTCGGCGCTGGTCAGGCTGGTGCAGGCATCGCCGACGACGGCGTTGATGGTGTTCCAGGTGATCAGGCTGACGGCGATGAAGGGCAGGTAGTCGGCCAGGCTCATCTTGAACAGCGAGGAGTAGAGCAGCCCGAGCCCGACGATCATCACCGCGTTCGACAGCGTCAGCCAGAACGGCCCGAGCACCGAGCCGCGGTAGCGGTTGCGGATGTCGAGCGCCGCCAGCGCGAAGCTCAGCCGCCACCGCCGAACCCCCGTGGCAATGTCCCCCAGCGCCGCCGCACGGCGACGAGGGACGCGGGCATCGAAGATATAGGTGGTTTCGGTAACGACCGGTCGGTCCAGCATGGCGGGGCTATAGACTCTCCTCGATCCGGGCGCCACCGGGCTTGCATCCCGGCCCGAAACTCGTCATATCCCCCGCCGCGCCTGGGTAGCTCAGCTGGTTAGAGCACGGCACTCATAATGCCGGGGTCGCCGGTTCAAGTCCGGCCTCAGGTACCACCCCCTGACGCGCTACGCGGCCGCCACGGCGGGCCGCTTCACCACCCGCAGCACCAGCGCCGTCACCGCCACACCCGCGAGCAGCGCCACCACATAGCCGCCCAGATGCGACACCGCATTCGGGATCGGCAGCACGAAGACGCCGCCATGCGGCACCCGCAGCTCCGCCCCGACCGCCATGGAAATGGCCCCCGCCACCGCCGCGCCCGCGACGAGTGCCGGGATCACCCGCAGCGGGTCCTTCGCCGCGAAGGGGATCGCCCCCTCCGAGATGAAGGCAAGCCCCAGCACCCCCGCCGCCGGCGCCGCCTCCCGCTCCTCCGGCGTGAAGCGGCTGCGGAACAGGAAGGCCGCCACCGCCAGCCCGAGCGGCGGCACCATCCCCGCGACCATGGCCGCTGCCATCGGGCTGTAGACCTGGCTCGCCAGCAGCCCGGTCGAGAAGGCATAGGCCGCCTTGTTGACGGGCCCGCCCATGTCGAAGGCCATCATCCCGCCGATGAGAAGGCCGAGCACCACCGCCTGGCCCCCCTGCATCCCGCGCAGAAACTCCGTCAGCCAGGCCAGCGCCGCCGCCACCGGCCCGCCCGCCACATAGATCAGCGCGAGGCCTGTGATCAGCGCCCCCAGCACCGGCAGAATGAGCACCGGCTTCAGCCCCTCCAGCGTCCGCGGCAGCCGCAGCGCCCGGTTGAGCCAAGCGACCGAATAGCCGGCCACGAACCCCGCCACGATCCCGCCGAGGAAGCCGGCATTGAGTTGGCCCGCGATCATCCCGCCGATCATCCCCGGCGCGATCCCCGGCCGGTCGGCGATCGAATAGGCGATGTAGCCGCCGAGCGCCGGCACCATCAGGGCGAGCGCCGCCTTGCCCCCGATCTGGAACAGCGCCCCCGCCAGCGTGTCCCGGTGCGCATCGTCGAAGGCGTAGATGCCCCCCAGCGCGAAGGCCAGCGCGATCAGCAGGCCCCCTGCCACGGTGAAGGGCAGCATGAAGGACACGCCCGTCATCAGATGCTTGTAGGGCCCGCTCAGCGCCTTCTTCCCCACCTCCGGCGCCGGATCGGCGGCGGCCCCGCCCCGGACCTTCGCCTCCGCGAAGGCGCGCCGCACCAGCGCCGGCCCGTCATTGATCGCGGCCTTCGTCCCGCTGAGGAAGACCCGCTTCCCCCCGAAGCGTGACAGGTCGACCTGCGTATCGGCGGCGATCAGCACCAGATCCGCCTCGGCGATCTCGGCCGGCGTCAGCGCATTCTGCGCCCCGACCGACCCCTGGGTCTCGACGCGGATGTTGTGCCCGAGCGCCTTCGCCGCCCCCTCCAGCCCCTCGGCCGCCATGAAGGTATGGGCGATGCCGGTCGGGCAGGAGGTGATGGCGACAATGCGCCTGGCCTTCTCCTCGCCCACCGCCGCCCCGCCCCCGAGCCGCGCCAGCACGCCCTCCGGATCGGCCAGCACCTCCGCGATGCCCGCCCGGATGGCCTGCAGCCCGACCATCCCCTCCGGCGCCGCCGCATCGCCCACCAGCAGCAGCCCATCGGCCGCCGTGGAGGCGGGGAGGGGAGAGACGACGCCACGCTCCGTCCGCACCTCGACGGCCAGCTCCCGCCCGCCCTTGCGCGCCGCCTGGCGCAGCGCCTCGGCGGCCAGCATGGCCTGGACAGGGCTGTCCCCCGCCTCCACCACCGCGATCGTCCCGGACATTGCCTTCTTCTCCCTCTGGAGCGAACCCCGACCGGACCAACTCCTCCGATCGGAGCAATTCACTCGCCGAACCAACGAACTGGAGCGGCTGTCCTTCCGCGGCTTCGTCGCAGAAGGTGGTTCGAGGCCTCAGGCCTTGAGCGACAACCAGGACCCCCGCAATCCTGCGAAGCGGTTGCGTGGGGAGTTCAGCCCGCAGGCTCCGCGACGAGCGTGGCGGTGATCGCCTCCACCGCCGCCCGCCCGGGCAATTGCGCCCCCGGCATCTGCAACTTCGCGGCCGCGAAGCCGGTCGCCCGGCAGGCCAGCGCCGCCAGCCCCAGCCCGTCGGCAAGCCCGGTGGCGATGCCCGCCACCATCGCATCCCCCGCGCCCACGCTGCTGGCAGCCACCTGCAAGGCCGGCGCCCGCACCATCACCGCCTCCGTCGCGGTGACGAAGAGCGCCCCCTCGGCCCCGAGCGAGACCACCGCCAGCCGCACCCCGCGGGCCACCAGCCCGCGCGCCGCCTCCAGCAGCGCCGCCCGGTCCGCCAGCCTGCGTCCGGCCCAGCCTTCCAGCTCCTGCCGGTTCGGCTTGATGGCATGCGGCAGCACGGGTGCATCGAGCGCGGCGGCGAGCGCCGGCCCGCTGGCATCCACCACCACCCGCGCCCCCTGCTCGGTCAGCAGGCCGACAAGATCGGCATAGGTCTCCGGCACCAGCCCCGGCGGCAGGCTGCCGGCCAGCACCGCCACCGTCCCCTTGCCGACCGCCACATGCAGCGCCGCCAGCGCCTCCTCCAGCGCCGCAGGCTCCGGCTCGGTCCCCGGCAGGTTGATGTCCGTCGTCGCCCCCGTCGTCCGGTCGAGCAGCTTCACGTTGGTCCGCGTCTCGCCCGGGATGCGCACGCAGCAATCCTTGATGCCCCGCGCCGCGAAGAGCGCCCTGTAAGGGGCGTCATTCGCCTCCCCCAGCAGCCCCGTCGCGGTGACGGGCACGCCCCAATCGGCAAGGCAGGCCGCGACATTGACGCCCTTGCCAGCCGGGTGCCGCGTGGCACCGCGCGCCAGGTTGACCGCGCCCGGCCGCAGCGTCTCCAGCTCCACCGTCTGGTCGATCGCCGGATTGAGGGCGAGGGTGACGAAGGGTACGGCCATCAGGCAGCCGCCTGCGGCGCCGGCCGCGTCATCGCATCGAGTTCCGCTTCCAAGTCCCGCACCTCCGCTGCCGTGCCGCAGGCGATGGCGCGCGCCGCCAGCGCCCGCAGCGCCGGCAGGGTGGCGCCGCGCAGCACCGCCTTCACCCCCGGGATGTCGCGCGGGGTCATCGAGAGTTCCGCCACGCCAAGCCCCGTGAGCAGCGCCGCGCCGAAAGGCTCGCCCGCCAGCCCCCCGCAGACGCCGACCCAGCGCCCATACCGCTCGGCGGCCTCCACCGTCTGCGCGATCAGCCGCAGCACGGCGGGGTGAAGGCTGTCCGCCTCCGCCGCCAGCTCCGGGTTCTGCCGGTCGATGGCGAGCACATACTGGGTGAGGTCATTCGTCCCGACCGAGAAGAAATCGACATGCCGCGCCAGCGCATCGGCCTGCACCGCCGCCGCCGGCACCTCGACCATGATGCCCACCGGCACCTCCGGCGCCCCGACCTCCGCCCGGACCCGCTCGCACGCTGCCCTGAGCGCGATCACCTCCGGCACCGAGGTCACCATCGGGAACATGATCGACAGCGGCCCACCCCCCGCCGCTGCCCGGTAGAGCGCCCGCAACTGCGGCTCCATCAGATCCGGCCGCCGCAGCAGCAGCCGCGCCCCGCGCACGCCGAGGAAGGGATTCGCCTCTACCGGCAGCCGCAGATGCGGCACCTGCTTGTCCCCGCCGATATCGAGCGCGCGGACGATCAGCCGCCGCCCGCCCAGCGCCTCCAGCATGGCCCGATAGGTGGCGTACTGGTCCTCCTCCCCCGGCGTATCGCCCCGCTCGAGGAAGAGGAATTCCGTGCGCATCAGCCCCACCCCCTCCGCCCCCTGGGCGAGGGCGAAACCCGCCTGGTCCGGCAGATTGATATTCGCCGCCACCTCGACCCGATGCCCGTCCCGGGTGGCGGCCGGCTCCGCCCGCTGCGCCGCCTCCCGCGCCCGCTGTTCCCGCTGCGCGGCGAGGAAGGCCCGCGCCGACGCAAGATCGGCCTCCCCCGGCGCCAGATGCAGCCGCCCGCTGGCGCCATCCAGCACCGCCTCCGTCCCCGACGCGACCTCCAGCAATCCCGCCCCGCCCGCGACCAGCGCCGGCAGCCCCAGCGTGCGGGCCAGGATCGCCGTATGCGAGGTCGGCCCGCCCGTCGCCGTCGCCAGCCCGATCACCCGGCTCGGGTCGAGCCCCGCCGTATCGGACGGCGCCAGGTCCTCCGCGACGAGGATCACCGGCCCTTCCGGCAACTCCTGCAGCGAGCCGCCGACGAGCGAGGGGTCGATCTGCCCCAGCACCCGCCGCCCGACATCCCGCAGATCCGCCGCCCGCCCCGCCAGCACCGGGTTGCCGAGCGCGGCGAGGCCCGAAGCCACCCGCTCCACGGCCCGATGCCAGGACCAGGCAAGCCCATGCCCCTCGACCATGAGCTGGCAGGTCGTGGTGATGAGGTCCGGGTCCTCCAGCAGCCCCGCATGGGCACGGAAGATCGCCGCCTCGCCCGGCCCCAGCCGCCGCGCCGTATCGTCCTCCAGCGCCTTCAGCTGCGCCCGCGTGACGCGGATCGCCTCCTCCAGCCGCGCCCCGCCCTCGGCCAGCGGCAGCGGCGCATCCGGGATGGCGGCCTCCGCGTTGGCCAGGACATGGATGCGCCCGATCGCCAGCCCCGGGCTCGCCCCGATGCCCGCCAGCGAGACCAGCGCCCCGGCCGGCTCCCACCCCCGCGCCGGCGCCGCGGCCCGCCTGGCCGCCTGCGCCGCATCCGCCTTCTCCTGCGCGCTGAGCCCGGTGATCGCCGCCCGCATGCTTGCCAGCGCCGCCGGCGTCTCCGCCGAGACGGTGACGCCATCCCCCGCCTTCAGCCCCAGTTGCAGCAGCCCGACCAGCGCCGCCGCATCCGCTCCCTGCTCGCCATGCCGGACCCGCACCCGCCCCCCGGCCGCGCGGGCAGCCTCTACCCAGCGCGTCGCCGGCCGCGCATGCAGCCCCGCCGGATAATCGACCACCCACTCCCACCGCTCCGCGAGATCGCCGGCCGGCGCCCCCGCCGCCACGGCCCCCGGCTCGGCCGAGAGCGCCGCGATGATCGCCTCGGCATCCTCCGTGGTGAACAGCGCCCGCAGCCGCGCCGGCTCGTTCAGCAGCCGCGTCAGCCGGCGAAGAATGGCGATGTGCTCATCCGACGCCGCCGCGATGCCGATGACCAGATGCGCCACCTGCCCCGGATTCCACTCGATCCCCTCCCGCACCTGCAGGATGGCGAGCCCGTTCCGCCGCACCAGCCCGCGGTCCTCCCCCATGCCATGCGGAATGGCGACGCCATGCCCGAGGAAGGTGTTCGCCGCCCCCTCCCGCCTCGCCATGCTCCCGGCATAAGCCGGGTCTACGCAGCCCGCCGCGGCCAGCAGCTGCCCCGCCTCGGCAATGGCCGCCGCCTTGTCGGCCGGCCTCGCATCGAGGCGCACCAGGTCGCGGCTGATCGGCATGGAGGGCGCGGCTATGGCCATGGGGGACGTTCCTGCCTTGCGTCGTTGATTTGAATGAAATCGTTCTCACTCGGCTTGTCAAAGAAAATTCTCACCATTCCGGCACATCCCCGTTGCAGTCCAACCGACTGAGCCGCAAGCTGCCACGGAATTTGGTGAAACCGATTGCAGCGCATGACCACCAGCATCAAGGATGTCGCCCGCGCCGCCGGCGTCTCGCCCGCCACGGTTTCCCGCGCCCTCGGCAAGGGACCGATCAGCGAGGCCCTCCGCGCCCAGGTGCTGGAAGCCGTCCGCGCCACCGGCTACCGCCCCAACCTCGCCGCCCGCCGCCTCCGCTCGCAGGAGAGCGGCACCATCGGCCTGATCCTCGCCGATATCGGCAACCCCTTCTTCACCGGCGTCGCCCGCGCCGTCGAGGCCGCCGCCTATGAAGCCGGCCTCCGCGTCCTGCTCTGCAACACCGACGAGGATCCCGCCCGCGAAGCCGCCTACCTCGCCCTGATGCAGGAGGAGCGCGTGACGGGCCTCATCCTCGCTCCTACCCGCGCCACGGCGGAGCGCCTCGCCGACGCCGCCCCCGCCATGCCCGTGGTGCTGATCGACCGCCCCGGCCCGCCCGGCCTCTTCGATTCCGTCCTGCTCGACAATGCCGGCGCCAGCGCCACCCTCGTCGACCACCTGGCGGCGCAAGGCTACCGCCGCATCGCCGGCCTGTTCGGCCAGACCAGCGGCACCGGCATCGAGCGTGCCGAAGGCTACCGCGCCGCCATGGCCCGGCACGGCCTCACGCCCGCGCTCCGCTTCGTCCTCCCCCAGGCCGAGGCCGCCGAAGCCGGCCTCGCCGCCCTCTGCCAGGAAGGCCGACCCGAGGCGATGATCGCCAGCAACTCCCTCCTGCTGATGGGCCTGCTGCGCTCGGCCCGCGCCGCCCGCTTCCGCATCCCCGCCGACCTGGCGCTGGCCGGCTTCGACAACGAGCCCTGGACCGGCCTGGTCGAGCCCGGCATCACGGTCATCGAGCAGCCGCTCGAGGCCATCGGCCGCCAGGCCATGGCGCTCCTCCTCGAGCGCCTGCGCACCCCATCCGCGCCGGTCCGCAAGGTGATGCTCAGCGGCCGCGCGATCCTGCGCGGCTCCACGGCATCAGCGCGGGCGCCTCACAACTCGACGAAGACCCCGCCGCCCTCGACCTTCACCTTGTAGGTGGCGACCGGCACCTCCGCCGGCTCGTTCAGCGCCGCCCCGGTGCGGATGTCGAAGCAGGCCTGGTGCAACGGGCATTCCAGCTTGCCCTCCTCGCAGTAGCCGTCCGACAGCAGCGCATACTCATGCGTGCAGATGTCGTTGAGCGCGAAGATGCCGTCCTCCAGCCGCACCACGGCGATGCAGGTATCGCCGATGCGCACCGGCAGCGGCATGTTCTCGGCCAGGTCGCCCTCCTCGGCGACGCGGTGCCATTCGGCCATGAGCGGTCAGACCTCCACCAGGATGTATTCGCCATCGACCGAGACGGGGAAGGTCTCGGCGACGAAGGGCCCCTTCGCCAGCGCCTCGCCCGGCTCGACGCTGACGGCATAGGTGCGGGCGCGGATGCTCTCCGGGTCGCAATAGCTCTGGCCGGTGCGGATGTCGAACTCCCAGCCATGCCAGGAGCAGGCGAGCATTTCCTGCGGCCGCGAGTATTCGTACCGCCCCGGCTCGGATGAGCGGACGAGTCCCGTCAGCCGCCCGGCGCACAGGCTGCCCCCCTCATGCGGGCAGCGGTCGGTGAGGGCGAAATACTCCCCCGCCACATGGAACAGCGCGATGCGCCGCCCGCGCACTTCCACCAGCTTGCGCCCGCCCGGCGGAATCTCGCCCACCGCGGCGACGACATGCCGCGCCATGCCCGTCCTCCCCTTATGCGTCCGAAGGGAAGGCTAGCCCGCTCATGCCGCGCTCGCCATCCGCTCAGCCTCGGCGGCGGGCGCATTGCCCTGCCACACCGACATGGCGACGAACTCCACTGGATCATGCGTGCAGAAGACGGCGAGCGAGGCATCCGGCTCCTCCAGCAGCCGCCGCAGCCTGCCCTGGTTGGCCCAGGCGAGCCGCGCATCCCAGGCCATCGCCCGCTCATAGGCGGCGCTGCCCGCCGGGCAGCCGGGCAGGGGGGAATGAACCTCCGCCCGGTTGAAATAGCTGTCGCCCGCATGCAGCATCCAGCCGCGCGGCCCCTCGATGGCGACGCCGGCATGGCCCGCGCTATGGCCGGGCAGCGGCACCATCAGGATCTCCGGCGGCAGCCCCTCCAGCTCCGTCACCGCGTCGAAGCCGAACCAGCGCCCGGAGGTGCGGTCGGAATAGGTCCGCCACCGCGCCGTATCGCCCCATTGCCCCGGCCGGTACCGCACCCGGTCGAGCAGGGTCCGCCGCGCCCGCGCCGCCTTCGCCTCCGGCGCCATCACATGCACCGCGGCATGCGGGAAGTCGATCAGCCCGCCCGCATGGTCGAAGTCGAGATGCGTCATGACGATGTGCCGCACGTCGCGCGGCGAATGGCCGAGCCGGCGCAGATGCCGCAGCATGGTCCGGTCCGGGTCGAGGCGGAAGCGCAGCAGCGCGGCATTGACGGCCGGCAGCCGGGCCCAGGGCCGCATCACGTCGCGCAGGCCGAGGCCGGTATCGACCAGCACCAGCCCGTCCCGGTCGGTCTCGATCGCCAGGCAATGGCAGCTCAGCCGGCCGACCGCGCCCGGGCTGACGCCGTCCATGAGGGCGCCGCCAAAGGGTCGCGCCGGGCCGCAATCGAGGTGGTGGATGCGCATGCCGTGTCCTCCTGCGCGGAGGAACGGCAGGGGGGCCGCGCGGGTTGCCCGCTCCTCGGTCTCGCTTGCCATCGGCTGAGAGTTACGATATAGGAAGTTTCGCCCAGGCTCCGCCGCGCCTGCGGCACAATCCTGCTCCCGTCGCCCTCATGGCCAAGCCTGGCCCAGCCATCGTCCGGTCGTGCGGATTCGATGGACTGGAGTTTCGCCGGTCGAACCCGCGCACCCCTCTAAACCCTTGAAATCCTAAAAATCCGCACCCTGCCCAAGCCAAATCAATGGCTTGGCGATCGCCTACTTAAATTATTGAAGCCTTCTTGCCCCGAACAATCCTGCCATCCGAGATGACCGGAAGCCTAGCGCGCTCCCGGCACCCGTGGCGCGCCCTCCATTGGCACCGCCCCGGGCGGCAGCGGCAGCGGGTCCGGCCTCGGATAGGCCCGCGGATAGATGATCTCCTCCTTCGGCCCCGGCATCCGCGGCGGCCCGGCCCGTCCGCAGCCGACAAGCGGCACCAGGGCCAGCAGGGCGAGCAGCAGCCGCATCACGCCAGCCGCTCCCGCCACTCGGTCGCCATGCGCCGCACATTCTCCGGCGCCGTGCCGCCGAAGCAGGCGCGCGAGGCGACCGAGGCCTCCACCGTCAGCACGCCGAAGACGCCCTCGGTGATGCGCGGCTCGACGGCCTGCATCTCGGCCAGCGTCAGCCCGTCGAGGCCTGAGCCCTTCGCCTCCGCCTTGGCAACCAGCCGCCCCGTGACATGGTGCGCATCGCGGAAGGGCATCTTCAGCTCGCGCACCAGCCAGTCGGCGAGGTCGGTCGCGGTGGAGAAGCCCGCGCCCGCCGCCTCGCGCAGCCGCGCCGCATCCGGCTTCATGTCGCGCACCATCCCGGCGGTCGCCGCGAGGCAGAGCGTCATCGTCTCGGCCGCGTCGAAGATGCCCTCCTTGTCCTCCTGCATGTCCTTGCCATAGGTCATCGGCAGGCCCTTCAGCACGGTCAGCATGCCGATGAGCGCCCCCATCACCCGCCCGGTCTTGCCGCGCACCAGCTCGGCGGCATCCGGGTTGCGCTTCTGCGGCATGATGGAGGAGCCGGTGGTGAAGGCGTCCGACAGCTTGACGAAGCCGAAATAGGGGTTTGTCCAGATCACCACCTCCTCCGCGAAGCGGCTGAGATGCGTCGCGCACATCGCGCAGGCAAAGAGGAATTCCGCGGCGAAGTCGCGGCTGGCGACGGCATCCAGGCTGTTCCGCATCGGCCCATCGAAGCCGAGCGCCTCCGCCGTCATGTGCCGGTCGATGGGGAAGCCCGTGCCGCAAAGCGCCGCCGCGCCGAGCGGGTTTTCGTTCAGCCGCGTCCGGCAATCGAGCAGCCGCCCGCGGTCGCGCGACAGCATCTCGACATAGGCGAGCATATGGTGGCCGAAGGTCGTCGGCTGCGCCGGCTGCAAATGGGTGAAGCCCGGCATCACCGTCGCCGCCTGCGCCTCCGCCTGCTCGACCAGCGCCCGCATCACATCCTCGATCTGCCCGGCCAGCCCGTCGATGGCGTCGCGCACCCAGAGCCGGACATCGAGCGCCACCTGGTCGTTCCGGCTGCGCCCAGTGTGCAGGCGCTTGCCGGCCTCGCCGATGGCCTCGGTCAGCCGCGCCTCGATATTCATGTGGATGTCCTCGAGCGCTTCGTCCCAGGGGAAGTCCCCGGTCTCGATCCGCGCTGCGATCGCCTCCAGCCCCTGCCGGATCGCGGCCTCATCCTCACTTGAGATGATCCCGACCCGCGACAACATGGCGGCATGGGCGAGGCTGCCCCGGATGTCCTGCCGCCACATCTTGCGGTCGAAGCCGATCGAGGCGTTGATCGCCTGCATGATGGCGGAGGGACCGGCGGCGAAGCGGCCGCCCCATTGGGAGTTACTGGACACGATGGCTGCGCTTTCCGGACTGCGTGCGACCCGCCGGACGATGGCCCTGGCGGCGGCCGGGACCCTAGCGGGCGCCGCCCTCGGGCGCAAAGCCCTGGCCGCGAAGCTGGCCGAATCCGCGCCGAAGCCGCTGCCGGAGTTCAGCTTCACCGATGCCGATGGCAAGCCGCACACCGTCGCCGACTTCGCCGGCAAGGGGCTGCTGATCAATCTCTGGGCCACCTGGTGCCCGCCCTGCGTCGCCGAGATGCCGGCGCTCGACCGCGCCCAGGCGGCGCTGGCGGCGGAAGGCATCGTGATCCTCGCCCTCTCCTCCGACCGCGGCGGCCGCGCGATGGTCGAGCCCTTCTACCGCGACAAGGGCATCCGCCAGCTCGGCCTCTGGCTCGACCCGCGCGGCGCGGCGAGCCGGGCCCTCGGCGCCCGCGGCCTGCCGACGACGCTGGTGGTGGACCGCGAGGGCCGCGAGCGGGCGCGGGCGGAAGGCGACCAGCCCTGGGACTCGCCCGAGATGCTGGCCGCGATCCGCCGCCTCGTCGGCCCGCCCCTGGCAACGCCGGACCAGGGGCGGACCTAGGGCTCCAGCTTCACCCCGGTCCGCTCGACCACGGTGCGGAACTTGGCGACTTCCCGCACGAGGAAGGCCCGTGCATCGGCCGGGGCATTGGGCGCCGTCCAGGCATCGACGCCCGCCGTCAGCAGCCGCTGCTGCAAGGCCGGCTCGGCCAAAGAGGCGACCAGCGCCCGGTTCAGCGCCGCCTGCACCTGCGCCGGCATGTTGGGCGGGCCGAGGAGGATGTTCCAGGTGGCGATGTCGTAGCCGGGCACGCCGGCCTCGGCGAGCGTCGGCAGGTCGGGGAAGGAGGGGAAGCGCCGGTTGCCCGTCACCGCGATGCCGCGGACCATCCCGTCCCGCACCTGCTGCGCGGCCGAGGCCAGCACGGCGATGCCGAACTGCCCTTCGCCCTGGAAGATCGCCGTCAGCATCTGCCCGCCGCTGCGATAGGGGATGTGGACGAAGCGGGTCTTGAGGTCGAGCGCCAGCATCTCGGGTGCCAGATGCACGATCGTGCCGACGCCGGAGGTGGCATAGGTGATGCTCTCGGGCGGGGCGGCGCGCAGCCGGGCCAGCACCTCCGGCGCGGTGGTGGCGGGGAAGTCCTTGTTGACGATCATCAGCAGCGGCGCGGTGCCGATGACGCCGAGATGCGAGAAGTCCGCCACCGGGTCGTAGCGCGTGCCGCCCACCAGCGCCGCCGGGGCGATGGCGTGGGAGGAACTCTCGACCAGCATGATGGTGTGCCCATCAGGCGCCTGCCGCCGCAACCAGTCGCTGGCGACGATGCCCGCGGCGCCCGGCCGGTTCTCCACCACCACCCGCGCCTCCGGCCCGAGATTGGCGGCGAGCCGGTCCGCCAGCAGCCGCGCGGCGATATCGGTGGAGCCGCCCGGTGCATAGCCGGTGGCGAGGGTGATCGGCCGGTCGGGGAAGGCCGCCGCCGGCAGGGCAGCCAGCAGGAGCGGCAGGGCAAGCAGCAGGCGGCGCATTATGGTTGTTCCTCCCCGGTTGGTCCTGACTTCAGCGATCCGGCGGCGTCCGGCCGTTGACCCGCCCCATCAGCCCGAGATCGATCGCTATGCGATAGACCGTGGCGGCGAAGCCCGGGCTGCCGGCCAACGCCGCGAGCCGCAGCCGCGCCGCCGGCTCCGCCACCAGCCGCTCCAGCGCCGGCCCGTCATCGGGCAGGGGGAGGGCAGGGATGACCGGCCCACGCTGCGGCGGCGTGCCAAGCAGCAGCCGCTCCACCGCGCGGCTGTCGAGTGAGACGACGGCACCGCAGGTCATCGGCAGATCCTCGTCTGGCCGGGCGATCCGGGCGCCGACCAGCGCCCCCGGCGCCCGGTCGCGGTCGAGGAAACGGTCCCAGATCACCAGGGGCTCGCCACCGGGGAAGCTCTCGGCGCGGACGCCGCCTTCCGGGTTGGGGCCGAGGATACGCCAGAGGCCAAAGGACGCCGCCATCAGCGCCTCCAGCATCCTATGCTCCTCGCTGCCGGGCGGCGCTTCCTCAGCGCGTGCCTGCCGCTCGATGGCGCGGCTGTGCTCACCGAGCGGATCGAGCACGCCGAGGTCGAAGACCACGGCGAGCTGCATCGGGTCCGCCGGCACCACCTGCTTACCGTCCCAGAGCGAGAGGGCGCGCGCCTGCTGCGCCAGGCTCGCCAGCGGGATGCGCTTCGAGGCGTCCGTCAGGATGCGCCGGCGGATGGCCGCATAGCGGCCATAGCGCGCGGCGGCGGTCAGCGCGTCGTCGCTCAACTCGGGACGGTCACGCCGAGCTTGCGGGCGCAGCCGACGATGCCGGCCCAGGTATCCGGCTGCAGCGGCACGCCGTTCGCCAGGCGCTCCGCCTTCAGCCGCGCCTCGGTCTCGCCGGGCGCCAGCACCTCGCCGCCGGGCTTCGACGGCCGGCAGGACTTCACCCAGGTGACGTAGTCCTCCGCCGCCTGCTTGAAGGCAGCCTCGGTGCCGAAATGCCGCGGCGAGATGTAGATCGAGAGCATGCCATTGGCGATCCGCCCGCGCGCATCGATCGGGCCGGAGCAGCCGCCGCCGGTGAAGGCGCCCGCCAGCAGCTCGCACATGAAGGCAAGGCCCGAGCCCTTGTGCTCGCCGAAGGCGCGGATGGCGCCGAGCCCGTTGGCCGGGTTGCGCGGCCCGACTTGGTCATACTCGCCATAAAGCGTGTGCGGGTCGCCCGAGAGGCGCCCGTCGGGCTCGATCAGCGCGTCGGGCGGCAGCGGCTTGCCGCCATTGGAGGCGACGAGGACCTTGCCCTCGGCGACATGCGAAGTGGCGAAGTCGAGCACGACGGGCGGGTCGGTCGGCACGCCGACGCTGAAGGGCGCGGTCGAGAAGCGCCGCTCCGTCCCGCCGAAGGGGGCGACCAGCACGCTGCCGGCCACATTGACGAAATGGATGGAGATCAGCCCGGCGGCGAGCGCCTGCTCCGCATAGGCGCCGATGCGGCCGACATGCCCGGCATTGCGCAGCGCAATGATGGCCGTGCCATGCTGCTGCGCCCGCTCGATGCCCATCGCCGTCGCCTGCGGCGCGACCGTCTGGCCGAAGCCGTAATGCCCGTCGAGCAGGGCAAAGGCGCCGCCATCGGTGACGACCTCGGCCTGTTGCCCGGCGACGACATAGCCGGCCTGCTGCCACTCGACGTAGCGCGGCACCCGGGCCACGCCATGGCTGTCATGCCCGGCGAGATTGGCGCCGAGCAGGTGCTCGGCGATGCGCTCGGCCTCGGCCGCATCGCAGCCATTGGCGCGGAAGATGTTGCCGACGAGGTCAGCGAGGGGTCGGGCGCCAATCAGCACCGGTTGATAGTCTGCCATGGCCCGATCCTAATCCCTCCGCCACTCCTCGGCTACAGCACCAGATCGGTCTTCGGGTCGATCATGTGCATCTGGTCCATGTCGACCGCCATGGCGGCGGGCTTGCCCGGCGCCACCTCCACCGCCGGATCGAAGCGGGCGCAGATCTCGTGCCCCTCGACCCAGAAATGCAGCAGCGTCTCCATCCCCATCGGCTCGACCACCTCGGGCGCCGCCTCGAAATGGGCGATGTTCGGCCGGTGCTCGTTCGGGTGCGGCTCGGTCAGGTGCTCCGGGCGGATGCCGAAGAGCAGGTCGCGCCCGACATGAGGTGCGTAGCGCGCGGTGCGGGAAGCCGGCACCGGCAGCACGGCCCGGTCCGTCATGCGGACGACGAGGCCACCACTGGTCTCCTCCAGCCGGGCGGGAATGAAATTCATCGACGGGCTGCCGATGAAGCCGGCGACGAAGCGGGTCTTCGGGTGGTGGTAAAGCTCCTGCGGCGGGCCGACCTGCTCGATCTTGCCGTGGTTCATCACCACCACCCGATCGGCGAGCGTCATCGCCTCGACCTGGTCATGGGTGACGTAGACGGTGGTGGTGCGAACGGTCTGGTGGACCTTCTTGATCTCGGTCCGCATCTGTACGCGCAGCTTGGCGTCGAGGTTGGAGAGCGGCTCGTCGAACAGGAAGACCTTCGGGTCGCGCACGATGGCGCGGCCCATGGCGACGCGCTGCCGCTGGCCGCCCGAGAGCGCCTTCGGCTTGCGGTCGAGCAGCATGCCGATGTCGAGGATCCTGGCTGCATTCTCGACCCGGCGCTTGATCTCGCCCTTATCGAATTTCCGCAAGGTCAGACCGAAGGCCATGTTGTCGTAGACGGTCATGTGCGGGTAGAGCGCATAGTTCTGGAACACCATGGCGATGTCCCGGTCGCGCGGGGGCACGTCGTTGACGACCGTGCCGCCGATGTCGATCTCGCCGCCCGAGATCTCCTCGAGCCCCGCGATCATCCGCAGCGTCGTCGACTTGCCGCAGCCGGAGGGGCCGACCAGCACCACGAACTCATGGTCGGCGATGTCGAGGTCGATCCCCTTCACCGCCTGGACGCCACCCTCGTATTCCTTAACGACCTTGCGCAGATGCACCTGTGCCATGGCGCGGCTTATCCCTTCGTCGCACCGGCGGTCAGGCCGGCGATGTAATAATCCATGAGGAAGGCGTAGACGACCACCGGCGGCAGCGCCGCCATCAGCGCGCCCGCCATGATCTGACCCCAGGCGAAGGTGTCGCCGCGGATGAGCTGGGAGACGACGCCGATGGTGAGCGGCATGTGCTCCGGCGTGGTCACGAAGGCCGTCGGGTAGACAAAGGCCGCCCAGGAGACGGTGAAGGCGAAGATCGTCGCCGCGATGATGCCGGGCAGCGCCACGGGGATGAAGATCTTGGTCAGCATCTGCATCCAGCCGGCGCCGTCGATCAGCGCCGCCTCGTCCAGCTCCTTCGGGATGGAGGCGAAGTAGCCGATCATGATCCAGGTGCAGAAGGGCACCGTCAGCGTCGGGTAGATCAGGATCAGGCCCCAGATGGAGTTCAGCAGGCCGAGGCTGCCGACGATCTGGTAGAGCGGGATGAAGAGCAGCGTGTCCGGCACCAGGTAGGTGAGGAAGACGCCGGTCGCCAAGGCCTGGCTGCCCCAGAACTTCATCCGCGCCAGCGAGAATGCCGCCAGCACCGAGATCACCATGGAGATGGCGACGACGCAGAGGGTGATGATCACGCTGTTGACGAAGAAGCCGCGAAAGAGCGGGTTGGCGATCAGCTCCTTGTAGTTCTCGAGCGTCGGCGCCCGGACGAGCCAGGGATTGCCCGAGAGATTCGAGATCTCGGAGCTGCTCTTCAGGCTGGTGACCAGCATGTAGAAGGGCGGGGCGAGGAAGATGATCGTCGCCACGATCAGCGAGGCATAGGCCGTCCAGAGCGCCCAGCGGCGCTCCGACCGGAGGCTGCCGAGCTTCTTTCCCGTGTAGGAGGCGATGGTGTTCGCGGTGCTGGCGGACATCACATCTGCTCCTTGTTGCGGCGGTTGATGCCGCGGAGGATGAAGTAGGCGAAGACCGCGAGCACCGGGAACATGAAGAGGCTCACGGCGGCGCCGCGCGGCAGGTTGCCGGACAGGATGCCGACCTGGAAGGCGTAGGAGGCGAAGACCTGCGTCAGGTCACGCGGCCCGCCATTGGTGAGCACCCGGACGATGTCGTAGTTGGCGAAGGTCACGATCAGGCTGAACAGCACGGTGATGGAAATGATGTTCTGCATCATCGGCAGCGTGACGTAGCGCAGACCCTGCCAGCCCGTGGCGCCATCGATGGCGGCCGCCTCGTAGAGCTGGTCGGGCACCGATTTCAGCGCCGCCAGGTACATGATCATGAAGAAGGGCGAGCCGTACCAGACATTCACCAGGATGACCGAGAAGCGCGCCCACCAGGGCTCGCCCAGCCAGGGCACGGCCGGCACGGCGAAGATGTTCAGCAGCCAATTGATGGAGGAGTAGGACGGGTCGAACATCCACCACCAGCCGAGCGTGGACAGCGCCGGCGGGATGACCCAGGGGATGAGCAGCATGCCGCGCCACTTCCGCTGCCCCTTGGCCGGGATGTGGTGGAGCATATGCGCCAGCCAGAAGCCGATCAGCGCCTTGGCGATCACCGCCCCGACGGCGAAGATGCAGGACTGCATGATCACCATCCAGAAGGTGTCGCTCTCGAGCAGGATCTCGAAATTGCCGAGGCCGATATTGGCGGTCATCCGCCGGTTGAGCGTCGAGAGCCACATGGCATAGCCGGCCGGATAGACCACCAGCCCGCCGATGAGCGCGATCAGCGGCAGCGCCATCAGGAAGGCGATGGTGGACCGCCGCCTGGCGAAGCGCTGCATGGTGTTGGCGCGCCCGCTCCCGGCCGCTGCCGGTGCGCCGGCGACAAGAGTGCCGTCCGCGGCCATGATCCGTCCTCCCTGGGTAGTAGCAAGCGTGGCGGGCGGCACCGGCCGCCCGCCCGTGATCGTCAGCCGCCGCGGACGATCGTCGTCAATTCACGCTCCAGCCAGCCGAGCGCCTGGTCGACCGTATCGCCGCCCTGGGCGACGCGGGCGATGACCTTAGTGTTCAACGCCTGGACGTACATCTGCGCGGCGAACTCGCCGGGCGCCGGGGCGAAGGCGATGGAAGGCTTCGCCTTGTGGTGCGGCTTCAGCGGGTAGTTGTAGACCGTGCCGACGGGCGGGCCCTCGGTCTCCCAGATCTTGAAGTCGGTCATGGTCTCGAAGGGCGGGATGTCGTAGCCGCTGGTCTTGCTGGTCAGCGCCTCGGCCGAGCTGCGCTCGCCGAGGAATTCCAGCAGCGCCTTCGCCGTCTGCTTGTTGCGGCCGAAATTCCAGATGCCCGAGGTCCAGGGGAGATAGGCGAGGAAGCGCCCCTCTGGCCCGGCCGGCATGGGGATGGTCCAGCACTTCTCGGCCACCTGCGGCTGGTCGCGCTTGGCTACCGCCCAGGCGGAGGGCGGGTTGAAGACGAGGGCCGAGCGGCCAGAGATCAGCGCCCGGTTGTTGGAGGCATCGTCCCAGGCCCAGACGTCGTTCGGCAGCGCCTTCGAGAGCCGGACGGCATATTCGATGGCGGTGCGAAGCTTCGGGTTGTTGCGGACAGTCGGCTTGCCCTTCTCGTCCATCATCGAGGCGCCGTAGCTGGCGAAGAGCGCGCCCACCCAGTCCACCGCGTCGGAGAAGGCGCCGAGCGGCAGGCCGAAGGGATAGCCGGCCTTGGCGCATTTCTCGGCGGCGGTGAGGAAGGTGTCCCAGGTCCATTGGTCGGCGCCGGGGCCGGGCTGGCCGCTGGCCGGCCACATGGCGCGGACATCGAGGCCGGCATGCTCCTGCATCAGGTCGAAGCGGACGCAGGCCGGCTTGTTCTGGGTACCGGAGGTCGCCGGCACGCCGCGCCAGGCGCCCTCGCGCTTCGCCAGATACTCGGCGACCGGGTTGATCGGCCCGTATTTGGCGATGAGGCGGTTGATGACGTCATCCACCGGCTCCAGCACGGAAGCATAGGTGCCGACATCCCAGGGGGCGAGCGAGATGATGTCGTGGCCGCTCTTCGACTGCGCCTGGGCGGCGCCGGCGAGCTGGAGCTGGTTGCCCGTGGTGTTGATGAAGTCTAGCGTCACCTCGACGCGGTTCTTCTCGCTCCATTCCTTGACCAGGGCGCGCATGGCGTCGTTCCCGGTCGGGACCCAGTGATCCCAGAAGGCGACGCGGAGGCTGCCGCCCGTGCCCTGGGCGTGAACCATCGGGGCGCCGAGAGCCCCTGCCGCGATCACGCCGGCACCCGAGCGCAGTGCCCCGCGCCGGGTCATTCCCTTGCCTGTCATTCTTGTCGTCCTTCCCCTGCGGGCGAGGGGTTATCCCGCACCATCCCTGTCGCGGACCTGTCCCGGCCCCGGGCATGACTGTGGCGCAGCCCTGACCCGCTGACAACGGGGGGGTAATGGATGTGGCGGGAACGTGGGGCGCAGCCGGCCGTTTGGGCGACAATCCGTGACATAAGGACCGTCCCGATGCGTACCATCACTGGCCTGTTCGATTCGCGCGCGGAAGCCGAGCGCGCGGTCGAGACCCTCGTGCAGCAACTCGACTACCCGCGTGACCGAATCCAGGTGCAGGCCGCCGGGGCGGACAATGCCACCGCCGGCACGCAGGACCGACGCAGCGAATCGCATCACGGCTTCGATCGGGGCCATGGCGGGGGCGAGGGCATCCTCGTCTCGCTGCTCATCGAGGACGATCAGGTGGAGAAGGCGACCCGGGCGCTCGAGACCAATGGCGGGAAAATCGCCGAGCAGGCACAGGGCGATCAGCGGCCGGGGGCGCAAAGCCCGGATATCTGAACCCGGCTTGCCGCCATCTCGCCCGGGGGCGAGCATGGCGGTATGCAGGACCTCCCGACTTTCGCCGATATCGAGGCTGCCGCCGGCCGGCTGCGTGGCCTCGCCCTTCGTACCCCGATGCTGCGCCACCCGCTGCTCGACGAGTTGACCGGCGGCACCATCCTGGTGAAGCCGGAGCCGTTGCAACGGACCGGCAGCTTCAAGCTCCGTGGCGCGTTGAATGCCGCCCTCCAGCTGCCGCCCGAGGCGCGGCGCGGCGGCGTCGTCACCTATTCCTCGGGCAACCATGCGCAGGCGACGGCCTGTGCGGCGCAAATGCTCGGCATGCCGGCGGTGATCGCCATGCCGGCGGACGGCGCCGTCATCAAGCGCGAGGCGACGCGGCGCTGGGGCGCCGAGATCCAGCTCTTCGACCGGCATGACGTGGATCGTGAGGCGCTCGCCGCCCGGCTGGTGGCGGAGTGCGGCGCCACCTTCATCCCCCCCTTCGACCATCCGCATGTCATCGCCGGCCAGGGCACGCTGGTGGTGGAACTGGTGGAGGATGCGCGGGCGGCGGGCCTCGCGCTCGATGCGCTGGCCGTCTGCACCGGCGGCGGCGGGCTGGTGGCCGGCTGCGCCCTGGCGATGGAGGCGCTGGCGCCCGGTGCGCAGGTCTGGGCGGTGGAGCCGGAGGGCTGGGACGACACGCGCCGCAGCCTCGCCGCCGGGGAGCGGCTGGCGAATGACGGGCAGGGCGACGGGCTCTGCGACGCGCTGCTGGCGCCGCGACCCGGCGTGCTGACCTTTGCCGTCAACCGGCGGCTGCTCTCCGGCGGTCTGGTGGTGACGCCGGCCGAGGTGTTCCACGCCATGCGCTTCGCCTTCGACCATCTGAAAGTCGTCGTCGAGCCGGGCGGGGCGGTGGCGCTGGCGGCGCTGCTGGCCGGCAAGCTGGAGGCGCGTGGCCGGTGCTGCGGCATCGTCCTCAGCGGCGGCAATGTCGATGCGGCAGTCTTCGCCCGGGCGCTCGGTGCAACAGGGTAATGTTGCCCTGGCTGCGCAACCGGCTGATTCTTTGGGCCGCGGCCGGGCTCGGCCTGCTGTCCGGCGGCTTGGGCTGGCTGCTCGGCTTGCAGGTGCCGAGCGCCGTGCTGGCTGGCTGGTGCGTCGCGGTCCTCGCCGATGCGATCCCAACCTTCGCCCGGATGCAGCGGGCAACGCCGGAGATGATCCGCCGCCGGGCCGAGGAGCTGGACGAAGGGGAGACGGCCGTGCTCTGCGCCAGCCTGGCCTCGGCCATCGCCTCGCTCGTCGCGGTGTTCTGGTACCTGGCCTCGGCCGAGGGAAAGCCGGGGCCGGAGGAGATCGGCCCGGCCCTGCTGACCATCGCCCTCTCCTGGGGCTTCGTGCACCACCTCTTCGCGGTGCGCTACGCGCATGAGTATTGGCAGATGGGCGGACGCGGCCTCGACTTCCCGAAGGAGGCGGAAGCCGAGGAGGAGCCGAACTTCAACGACTTCCTCTATTTCGCCTTCACCGTCGGCATGACCTTCCAGACCTCCGACGTCGCGGTCAGCGCCCGGCTGCTCCGGCAGCTGACGCTGATCCACGCGCTGGTCTCCTTCCTGTTCAACGCCGTCATCGTAGCGGCGGCGGTGAACCTGGCGGCGGGCCTCGTCGATTAGATGTGCGCTTCGCGGCCGCGCTCGGAGCAGGCCCAGCCATGCTCATGGACGAGGCCGTCGTCGTAGCAGTCATCGGCCAAGGCGATGCGGCGGGGCTCCGGCTCGGCCGGGGCTTCCTCGCGCCAGGGCATCGGCTCGGCCGCCCAGCCATGGGAATGGACCGGGCCGTCATCGTAATCGTCGTTGGACATGGGACGTCCTCCTCTCGGGTCGGGGGAAGGGGGGCCCCGCACCGCGGCGCGGGGCCAGGTGCTCACTTCGCAGGCGCGGGCTCGCGCGCCGGCGCGTGATCGTGGAACTGGGCGGCTTCGGTGCTGGTGGCGAGCGCCGTGGTGCTCGACTGCCCGCCGCCCGCCGCCGTGGCGACCGCGTCGAAATAGCCGACGCCCACCTCGCGCTGGTGCCGGATGGCGGTGAAGCCCTCCGCCTCGGCGGCGAATTCCGCCTGCTGGAGCTCCGAATAGGCGCCCATGCCGCGGTCCTTGTAGCCGCGCGCCAGCTTGAACATGCTGAGGTTCAGGCTATGGAAGCCGGCCAGCGTGACGAACTGGAACTTGTAGCCCATGGCACCCAGTTCGCGCTGGAACACCGTCGCCGCCTCGATGCCCATCTTCCGCTGCCAGTTGAAGCTCGGCGAGCAGTTGTAGGCGAGCATCTTGCCTGGAAATTCGCGCTGGATCGCCTCGGCAAAGTCGCGCGCATCCTGGAGGTCGGGGTCGGAGGTCTCCCACCAGAGCAGGTCGGCATAAGGCGCATAGGCGAGGCTGCGGGCGATCGCGTATTGCTTGCCCATCCCCGGCCTGATGCGGAAGAAGCCCTCGGGCGTCCGCTCATCGGTGATGAAGGGCTGGTCGCGCTCGTCGATATCGGCGGTCAGCAGCTGCGCGCTCTCGGCATCGGTGCGGCAGAGGAGGACGGTGGGGACGCCCTCGACATCGGCGGCGAGGCGGGCGGCGTTCAGCGTGCGGATATGCTGCTGGATCGGCACCAGCACCTTGCCGCCGAGATGGCCGCATTTCTTCTCCGAGGCCAGCTGGTCCTCGAAATGCACGCCGGCAGCGCCGGCATCGATCATGGCGCGCATCAGCTCATAGGCGTTGAGCGCGCCGCCGAAGCCGGCCTCCGCATCCGCCACGATCGGCGCCATGTAGTGGGTGTCGTCGCCCTTGCCCTCCTGCACCGCGATCTGGTCGGCGCGGCGCAGCGCGTTGTTGATGCGGCGGATGACGTTCGGGACGCTGTCGATTGGGTAGAGCGACTGATCGGGGTACATGGTGCCAGCGGTATTGGCGTCGGCGGCGACTTGCCAGCCCGAGAGGTAGATGGCCTTCAGCCCCGCCTTCACCTGCTGCAAGGCCTGCATGCCGGTGAGCGCGCCGAGGGTGTTCACATAGGGCTCGGTCTTCAGCAGCTGCCAGAGGCGCCGCGCGCCCCGGTTGGCCAGCGTGTGCTGGATGCGGAAGCTGCCGGCGAGGCGGGCGACATCGGCTGGCGTGAAGTCGCGGCGGATGCCCTCGAAGCGACCTGGGTCGGGCTGCTTACCCCCGAGGCTGCCATCGGGCGCGAAGCAGGGGGCAGGTGTCTGGCGCATTCGTGTCTCCAGTCCATCACGTCTCGTTGGACGAGTGAATAATTCACATTGCCGGGCCGGAGTTCAGCGCCTAGATCGCTTACGAGGCTGCAAACCTGTCGGTGCTCTCACAGGAAAGCGGCGAAAAATGTAAAAGGTGTGAAGCGTGACACGTCCGCTGATCGGTCGCACCGTCCGCCGCCTGCGGCAGGAAAAGGGCTTGGCGCAGCAGGCGCTGGCGGCCCGCCTCGGCATCTCGGCCAGCTACCTGAACCTGATCGAGCACGACCAGCGCGCCGTCACCGCCAGCCTGCTCATCAAACTGACCGAAGCCTTGCAGGTCGATATCGCCGCGCTCTCCGGCATCCGCGAGAAGGCGCTGGAGACCGGGCTGCGCGAGGTGCTTTCCGACCCGCTGCTTGGCCTCGACGAGGTGCCGGAGGACGAGATCGCCACCATCGCCGGCAGCGCGCCGCATGCCGGGCGGGCGATGCTGGCGCTCTATCGCGCCTGGCGGGTGGCACGGGAAGACAGCGGCGGCATCGCCTTGCCGACCGGGCGCCGCCTGCTGTTGCCGACGGAGGAGGCGCGCGACTTCTTCCATGACCGCGCCAACCATTTTCCCATGCTGGAGGCGAAGGCGGAGGCGATCGCCGCCGAGATGCGCACGACGCTGCCCTCCGAGATGAACCATGCCGTCGCCCAGCGGCTGCGCGAGCGCCACGGCCTCACCGTCGTCGTCGGTCCGCTGCCCGGCACGCTGCGCCGCTACGATCCGCAGGGACGGCGGCTCGACCTCTCGGAATCGTTGCCGCGCGAGAGCCGCGGCTTCCACCTCGCCTTCCAACTCATGCTGCTTGAGGCGGGCGAGGCGGTGCAGGCCGCGCTCGGCAGCTTCGAGCCGTCGAGCCCGGAGGCGGCGGCGCTCATCCGCATCGGCCTGCTGAACTACGCCGCCGGCGCCCTGCTGATGCCCTATGGCGCCTTCTCCGCCGCCGCGCGCAGCCTGCGGCATGATGTGGAGGCACTGGCGGCGCGCTTCGGCGTCTCCTTCGAGCAAGCCTGCCACCGCCTCACCACCTTGCAGCGCGAGGGAGCGCGGGGCGTGCCCTTCTTCTTCCTGCGCGTCGATCCGGCGGGGAATGTCGACAAGCGGTTCAGTGCCGCGGGCTTCCCTTTCGCTCGTTTCGGCGGCAGCTGCCCGAAATGGATCGTGCATCACGCCTTCGCCATGCCGGGCCAGGTGCGGGTGCAGCTGGCGCAACTGCCCGATGGCGGTACTTTTCTGTGCTTCGCTCGCACCGTGCAGGGCGCGCCGACGCGTTGGGGCGAGCCGGCGGCGGTGCAGGTGGTCGCCATGGGCTGCGACCTCTCGCGTGCGCCGGAGGTGGTCTATGGCGATGGGCTCGACTTGGAGAAGGCGATGGTCGGAATCGGTCTGTCCTGCCGGCTCTGCGACCGGCTCGATTGCCGCAGCCGCGCATTTCCGCCGCTGGAGCATCGCCTGGCGCTCGACCCGCTGGTCACGACGGCCGCGCCCTACCAGTTCAGCATGCCGAGGAGGTGAGGTTGCGTCGATTTATCGCCCCGCCATCGCTCCCGCGTCGAACTGCCACTTGACCGCGGCTCGCTGTACCGCGAGTTTTGGCAATCGCCAGACCTCGGTTCCCCACGGGCCGGGACGGCGGGCCGTGCACCAAGGAAGGGGCATGGCTTCAGGAGCACCGAAGAGTTTCCGATATGGCCAAGAACGAGAGCTGGCGCCCCCGTAAGCCCCGCAAGCGCGGCTTCGACGACGATACACCCGACTTCCCGGGCGGTTGGGCCCCGCCGCCGCCCAGCTTCTCCAGCGGCGGTCCGCCCATGGCCCGCACGCCTTCCGTCTTCGCCTCCGGGCCGGAGCTAAAGGCCACGGTGAAGTGGTTTAACCCCGAGAAGGGCTTCGGCTTCGTCGAGCTGGGCGATGGCTCGGGCGATGCCTTCCTGCACGTCTCGGTACTGCAACGCGCCGGCACCGATGCGGTGAACCCGGGTGCCGGGCTCCGCGTCCGCACCGGGCCGGGGCAGAAGGGCCAGCAGGTGACCGAGGTGATCGAGATCACCAGCCCCGGCGAGGCCCAGGCCCCGCGCGGCGGCGGCATGTCCGGCGGCTATGGCGCGGGTGGGGGTGGCGGCTTCGGCGGCCCACGTCCGCCCCGCGCCCCGGGCGGCGGCGGTGGCTTCATGCCGCAGGGCGATGCGCAGGAGATGCGCGGCACGGTGAAGTGGTACAGCCCGGAGAAGGGCTTCGGCTTCGTCTCCCCCGAAGGTGGCGGGCGCGATGTCTTCGTCCATGCCACGGCGCTGGAGCGCAGCGGCCTCACCCCGCTGGCCGAGGGCCAGGCGGTGGTGATGAAGGTCGTCCAGGGCAAGAAGGGCCCTGAGGCGGCAACGCTGACGCGCGACTAAGCGTGAAACATCCCGGACCGCCTTACGCGGTCCGGGCCTTGCCGGCAGTCAGGCATCAGCATATCACGGTCTCAGGGCGTTGAATCGCCAGGGGAGGTGTGCGGATGCTGCTGCGGCGCGAAAGGGCGATGACGGCCATCGCCATCATGCTCGATGTCGCCTTCCATGCCGGGCGGAGCGAGGCGGTGAGCGCCGCCGACATCGCAGAGCGGCTGGGCCAGGCCCGACGAGGCATCGAGCCCGTGCTGCAATCCCTCTCCCGCGCAGGCCTGCTCGACAGCATCCGCGGGCCGAAGGGCGGCTACCGCCTCGGCCGGCCGCCGCGCGACCTGCGCCTCGCCGAGATCGTCTCCACCGCTCTCGACGAGGACGGCGCGCCGGATGCGCCCCAGGGACGGCTTCAGGCCGCCGTGGTGGCACCGCTGTGGAGCGAGATGGAGGGTCTCTGCCGCGACCATCTCACCAAGCTGACCGTCGCCGACCTCATCAAGCGCGCCGCCGCCGCCGGGGTGAAGCGGCCGGTGGTGGAGCCGCTGAACTTCGTCATCTGACGCGGTTGCCGATCGCTCGCCAGACCCGTTCCGCCGTCAGCGGCATGTCGAGATGGGTGATCCCGAGTGGCGCCAGCGCATCCAGCACCGCCACCACCACGGTCTGCGGCGCGCCGATCGCGCCCGCCTGGCCGGATCCCTTCACCCCGAGCGGGTTGGAGAGGGTGGGCAACTCGCCGAAGGCGACCTCGAGCGGCGGCAGGTCCTCCGCGCGGGGAATGCAGTAGTCCATGAAGGAGGCGGAGAGAAGCTGGCCAGAGCCCGGCTCATAGGCCACCTCCTCCAGCAGCGCCTGGCCGATGCCCTGGGCGAGGCCGCCCTGCACCTGCCCCGCCGTCAGCAGCGGGTTGATGAGGCGGCCGTAGTCGTCGACCGCTTGATAGCGCAGCAGCGCCACCTGCCCGGTCTCCGGATCGATCTCCACCTCGGCGCAATGGGCGCCGGAGGGGAAGGCGACGAGTTCCGAGAGGTTCATCGCCTCGGCGTCCAGCCCAGGCGGGGTGCCCTCGGGTAGGTTGGCCGGGTCGCGCGCCGCCTCGGCGACGGCCGTGAGCGCCACGCTGCGCTCCGTTCCTCGCACCCGGAACTGGCCTTCCGCATAGTCCAGCGCTTCGGGCGCCGCCTGGAGCAGATGGGCGGCGATGGGCCGGGCCTTCTCCAGAACCGTATCCATCGCCATCACCAGCGCCGTTCCGCCGACATGCAGCGAGCGGGCGCCGCCATGGCCGTTGCCGAAGGGGATGGCCTCCGTATCGGCCTGGACGAGGCGGAAGCGCTCGGCCGGTAGGCCGAGATGGGCTGCGGCGAATTGCGGGAAGCTGGTCTCATGCCCCTGGCCGTTGGACTGGGTGCCGAGGCAGAGCTCCACCATGCCATCCGCCGCGAAGCGCACCGCCGCCCATTCATGCGGCGCGCCGCGCGAGGTCTCGAGGAAGCAGGCGATGCCGAGGCCGCGCAGCCGGCCACGCGCCTTGCTCTCCGCCTGCCGGGCGGCGAAGCCGGGGCGATCGGCCAGCGCCTCCAGCTCCGCCAAGTTGTCGACGAAGCGGCCGGTATCCATCAGCATCCCGAGCGCGCTGCGATGGGGGAAGCGGGTGACGAGGTTGCGCCGGCGCAGCTCGACCGGGTCCATGCCGAGCTGGCGCGCCGCGGCCTCGACCAGCCGCTCGGTGAGGTAGTTGGCCTCCGGCTTGCCGGCGCCGCGATAGGCATCGACCGGCGCGCTGTTGGTGAAGGCACCCGTCACCTCCAGCCGGATGGCGGGGATGGCATAGACGCCGCCGATCGCCGTCGAGACGGAATTGGTTGGGCAGGCCGGGCCGTGGGATGAGCAATAGGCGCCCATATCGGCGGCGAGGTCGGCATGCAGGGCGAGGAACCGCCCCTCGGCATCGAGCGCGAGGCGCGCCCGGCCGCGCAGGTCCCGCGCATGGACGGCGGCCTGGAACTCCTCCGTGTAGTCGGCGGTCCACGCTACCGGCCGGCCGAGGCGCCGCGCCGCCAGCAGCAGGCAGACATATTCGGAGAAAAGGAAGTTCTTCAGCCCGAAGCCGCCGCCGACATCGGGGCAGTGCAGGCGGAAATCCTCCTCCGGCAGGTGGAAGACGTCGCGGGCGAGCTGGCGGCGGATACCGTGCACGCCCTGGCCGCTCAGCATCAGGTCGAAGCGCCCGCCTTCCCAGCGGGCGACAGCGCCGCGCGGCTCGATCGGCGCGGCATGGACGCGGTTGTTGACGAGGTCAAGCTCCACCACATGCGCGGCCGCGGCGAAGGCAGCGTCCACGGCCGCCTTGTCGCCGCGCTCGAAGCGGAAGGCCTTATTGCCCGGCGCCTCGGGCCAGATCTGCGGTGCGCAGGGGGCGAGCGCCGCGCGGCTCTCCACCACCGCCTGCAGCGGCACATAGTCGACGGCGATGGCTTCGGCCGCATCGCGCGCCTGGGCGGCGGTCTCGGCGACGACGAAGGCGATGGCCTCGCCCACATGCCTCACGGCCTCGCCGGCCAGGGCATGGCGGGGAGGGACGATGATCGGAGCGACGGTCGCCACCACGGCCGGGCAGGGCAGGGGGCCGATGCCCTCCGCCATCAGGTCCGCATGGGTCAGCACCAGCCGGACACCCGGCATGGCCCGCGCCGCCGTGGCATCGAGGCCAAGGATGCGCGCATGCGCATGCGGCGAGCGTAGGGCGACGCCATGGAGTGCCCCTGGCACGGGAATGTCGCCCACATAGCGCCCCTGGCCGGTGAGGAAGCGGAGATCCTCCCGCCGTCGGACGGAGCGGCCGGCCTCGCCCTCCGGCATCAGCCGCGCGCCAGCCGGCGGGCGACGAATTCCAGCCGGTCCTGGCCCCAGAAGATGTCATCGCCGATGACATAGGTGGGCGCACCGAAGACGCCGCGGGCCAGCGCCCGCTCGCTATCGGCGGCGCGCATCTCGGCCCAGCGCGGCTCCTGGCCGAGTTCGAGCACCGCCTTCCCGTCGAGCCCGACCTCATCGGTCAGCCGGGCGAGCGTCGCCTCATCGCCCGGGTCCAGTTCATCCTCCCAGCAGGCCTTCAGGATACGGTGGGCGAGGCGGATGGCAGGGGCATCGCCCATCGTCTCGCGGACTGAGATGACGCAGGTGGCAGCGGGCAGCTCCTTGGCCGGGAAGTGCTTCGGCTTGATCTGGATGGGAATGCCGAGCGCCTCGCGCCAGCGTGCCAGCTCCTGAAGGCGGTAGGCCTGGCGCTGCGGGCTGCGCTTCGGCAGCGGCAGGCCGCCGGAGCCGGCGAAGATGGTGCCGAAATCGACCGGCCAGATGCGGAGGCTCGCGCCATGCTGCGCCGCCAGCGCTTCGATCCGCGCCGCGCCGAGATGCGTCCAGGGCGAATTCAGCGAGGCGTAGTAGTCGATATGCAGGCTCATGGCGGCGTTCCTCCGGCTGTGGGACAGTCTGCATGCTCGGGGCGGCCGCGGGAATAGCGCGATGAAGGCCCCATCAAGCGGAGGAACATCCAGGATGAACAAGAACGGGACGACCCTGCCGCGACGGGTGGCGTTGCTGACTGCCGCAGCCATCTGGCCCGCGAGCCGCGCCCTGGCCCAGGCATCCGACGGGGTGGTGAAGCTCGGCGTGCTGGACGACATGTCCGGCCCCTTCGCCGATCAGCAGGGCATGGGCGATGTCGTCGCCGCGCGCATGGCGATCGAGGATTTCGGCGGGCAGGTGCTCGGCAGCCCGGTCGAGCTGGTCTTCGGCGACCTGCAAAACCGCCCGGATATCGGCATGGGCATCGCACGGCGGTGGTACGACCAGGAGCGAGTGGATGCGATCTTCGGCATCGGCAATTCCGCCGTGGCGCTGGCCGTGCAGCAGCTGACGCGGGAGAAGGGCCGCATCAACATCTCCGTCGCGGCGGGGACGACGGAGCTGACGGGCCGCGCCTGCTCGCCGAACGGGCTGCACTGGACCTATGACAACTACGCCCTCGCCCGTGGCACCGTCTCCGCCATGATCGGCGAGGGCAGGCGGCGCTGGTACTTCATCACCTCCGACTATGCTTTCGGCCACTCGCTGGAGGCCAACGGCATCGAGGCGGTGCGGGCGCTGGGCGGCGAGGTGGTCGGCACCACGCGGGCGCCGCTCAACGAGACGGATTTCTCCACCTACCTGCTGCGCGCGGCGCAATCGGGCGCCAATGTGCTGGGCCTCGCAGTGGCCGGGACGGACCTCATCAACGCGGTGAAGCAGATGGGCGAGTTCGGCCTGATCCGGCGCGGCATCCAGCCGGCGGCGCTGCTCTGCCTGCTCACAAACGTCAAGGCGATCGGCCTGGAGACGGCGCAGGGCCTGGTCTTCACCGAGGCCTATTACTGGGACAGGGACGAGGCATCGCGCGCCTTCGCCGCCCGCTTCGCGCGGCTCCACGGCCGGCCGCCGACCATGTTCCAGGCGAGCATGTGGGGCGCGGTGACGCATTACCTGAAGGCGGTGAAGGCCGCGGGCACCGATGCCGCGCCCGCCGTCATGGCGAAGATGCGCGAGATGCCCATCGAGGACTTCATGACCAAGGGCGGCCGCATCCGCGAGGATGGCCGCATCATCCGCGACATGCTGCTGATGCGAGCCAAGCGTCCGGCGGAGTCGCGCGGCGAATGGGACCTGCTCGAGGTGGTGAAGACCATCCCCGGCGACCAGGCCTTCCGCCCTGCCGCCGAGAGCGAGTGCCCTGCGCTGCGGCCGACCTGACCGCGCGCCTTATGCGGGCAGCAGCGGCGCCCCCGTCGCCTGCTGCGCCGCCTCGAAGCTGACGCCCGGCGCCAGCTCGCGCATTGCGAAGCCTTCGCCCGACGGGGCGAAGAGGCCAAGATTGGTAGCGACCAGGGTGACGACGCCGCGCGCCGTCACCGGCAGGGTGCAGGCGCGGAGCAGCCGCGGCTCGCCCTTCCGCGTGGTGTGTTCGAGAATGATGAAGACGCGCTTCGCGCAGGCGGCGAGGTCCATCGCGCCGCCGATGCCGCCGCCCTTGGTGCCGCCCATTTTCCAGTTGGCGAAGTCGCCATTGGCCGCGACCTCATAGGCGCCCATCACCGTCACGTCGATGTGGCCGGAGCGGATGATGGCGAAGCTGTCGGCATGGTGGATGATGGCCGCGCCTGGCTTCAGCGAGACATTCTGGCCGCCGGCATTGACCAGATGCAGGTCCTCCTGACCCGGCGGCAGTACCGGGCCGTAGCCGATGACGCCGTTCTCGGCGTGGTAGGTGATGTCGCGGTCGCCGATATCGGTGTTGGAGCAGAGCGTCGGGATGCCGACGCCGAGATTGACGATCCAGCCATCCTGGAACTCGCGCGCCAGGCGGTCGGCCATCTGCTGGCGGTCCCAGCCCCTGCTCGTCGTGGCGCTCATGCCGTGCGCTCCTGGCGGCGGGCGGTCCAGAGTGCCTCGGGCGCTGGCGGGATTGGCACCAGGCGGTGGACGAAGATGCCGGGGGTGTGGATCTGGTCCGGGTCGAGGGCTCCGGTGGGGAGGATCGGCTCCTCCACCTCGACGATGGTCGTCTTCGCCGCCATCGCCATCAGCGGACAGAAATTTCGCTGCGAGAGGCGGAATTGCAGGTTGCCCGCCGCATCGGCCCGCCAGGCGCGGATCAGCGCGTAGTCGCAGGGGAGGGCGTATTCGAGCAGGTACTCCCGGCCGTTGATCATCCGCGTCTCGCGGCCCTCGGCCAGCTCCGTCCCGACCGCGGTCGGGGTGTAGAAGGCGGGGATGCCGGCGCCGGCCGCGCGCAACCGCTCGGCGAGGGTGCCCTGCGGCACCAGCTCGGCTTCCACCTCGCCGCGTTCGTAGAAGGGAGTGAAGGGCAGCACATCGGTTGGACGGGTGGCGGCGGTGAAGGCGCAGACCACCTTCGCCACCTGGCCGTTCTCCACCAGCATGCCGATATCCGGCATCCGTGGCTGATGCGCCCCGCCGGTGGTGTTGGCGATGCAGGTGAGGCGGCGGGCGCCTTGGGCCAGCAGCGCCTTGGTCAGGTTGTAGGGGGTGCCCGGCCCGGCGAAGCCGCCGAAAGCGATGGTCGCGCCATCCGGGATATCCGCCACCGCCTCGGCGAAGCTGCCAACGCCCTTGCCGCGCCTGCTCATGCTGCTCTCCTCCCGCTTTTGGTCGAAGCGTGACCCGCGCCGGGGCGCGCGTCCAGTCCCGGCAAGAGGGGGGTTGCACGCCAGGAAAACTGTGGTACACGGGCGCCTCGCCGGACGGTGCGGGCGTAGCTCAGGGGTAGAGCACAACCTTGCCAAGGTTGGGGTCGAGGGTTCGAATCCCTTCGCCCGCTCCATTCGGTCTCAATACAACATGTCTCTCCCGACTAGGGCATCGCGCTGAGGCGCAGGTTTGGCTTGGGTTTCCGCGTTAACCTTGATGGTGCAGCGGCGGAACAGAGCCGGGTTTTCTCTCCGAAGTGCCAGAGAGTCTCCGGACCTTGAGGGTAGGACGATTTAACTCTCAAGCTCTATCACATTGAGATCGCACGATTTTCGGACGGGATGCTTGCACCATATTCAGCGTGGCGACCGCCTGCCGGTCGAAGCTGCGAACCCAATCAGTCTCTCCGCTCCCAAGCTTTCGCCCTCTGCGGGCCTCAAGAAACCAACTGCCTCAATTCCAGCGGGGCCTATCCGTCTGGCGGATACCGCTGGCATCGCTCAGTCGGCCTGCTGATGCGTCTCCGCCACTGGCGGTACTGCGGGCCGCCGAACTACCAGAGCGATCGCGCCCAACACACAGACCAGGGCCGCTAGGTCGAAGGGGCCAATCGCGCGCTGCACGAGCACCGCGCTGCTGGCAACACCGATGCAGGGCACCACCAGCAGCGAGAGGCTGGCCACGCTGGCCTTCAGCCGCCCCACTAGGGGGAACCACGCTGCGTAGGCGAGGGCGTTGGCGAAGACGACCATGTAGAATAGGCCGAATAGTCCGCGCTCGGCATCCAGGTGCAGGTAGGTCGTGTTCTGTAGCAACAGCCACACTATAAGAGCAGGAGGCGTTCCCAGCAGCAGCTGCCAAGCCGTGATCAGCAGCACGGGGCTGCGGAAGCGCAACTTCTTGCTGAGCACCGTACCTGCGCCGAAGGTACCGCCCGCCATCAGACCCAGCGCCACGCCAAGCCCGTTTGGGCCCTCGGTTCCCGTAGTGCCTGCCAGCACCAGCAGCACGGCCGCGAGCCCAAGGCCGAGTGCCATCAGGGTACGGCGGTCCAACCGCTCGCCCAGCACCGGCACCGCGAGCAACGAGGCCCAGAGCGGCATGGTGTAGTTCAGGATGGCGGCCTGACCCGGTCCGACCAGCATCACGCCGGCAATCAGCGCGAAGGGGAAGATCACCATGATCAGCAAGCTGAGCGCGAGCACGCCACGCCACTCCTCGCAGTGCGGCAGGATACGCTGGCCTGGGGCGCGCAGGCAGAGCAACATCAGCAAGGTCCCGGCACCGGCATTAGCCAGCAGGCGGGCGGTGATCAGGTCTACCGCCTCCAGCGTCCAGGCCATAAAGGGATAGCTGAGACCCCAGCAGAGCCAGACGATGAGTAACAGGAGCCAAGTCACGCTACAGGCTCGTCGCGTCTGCGGTACGGCCAGGGAAGCGTGCGCTGGTGTTCCATCCGGGCCGCCTTGAGAAGCGAAGATACCCCGACGCGGTCGTGCCGGGTAGGGATGTTGCCGACGGTAGGCGGGCCGGCACTCGTGGTCCATGGCTTGCGGCCACCGATTGGGCAACTTGCGGGGTGAGCTTCTCGACCGTCGCGCCGGGGAGTGGCAGCACAGTGTTCAGGCTCGGCAGGAGAGGATTTGACGCAGTGCGTTTGATCGATTTCGTCGATGACAAGGACGACGCAGCTGCGGTTGGGGCCAATGGTCCGAAGCGCTTACTGCCTCCAGTCGGCTTCCGCGCATCCTGTCGCTCCTATCCGAACCACTTCGCTGGAGCGCAGTTTGGTCTGGATTTTCAGCGTGTTCATCGCCTGCCGGCCGAGGGTGTGAACCAAATCGGCTTCTCTGCCCCCAAGTTCTTGCACTTTCCGGAGCCCCGTTAGGAGCGGCTTGGACTCTGGTTGCAGGAGGTCGCCCGGACCATAGCCGCACAGCTGATCCGATCCAGGCACCTCGATGGTACCGATAATGGGAGCTACGATTTTGCTCCCGCGGTGTGACCGGCCGCACAACACATCGGAACTGCCCCCAACGTCCAATCTTTCGCTCTATCTATTCAAGGAGCCAAAGATGCCGAACGATAAGCAGAAGGGAACCGGGGAGCCCGGCTGGACTGCGGAGGAGAAGAGCAAGGGAGCTCCCACCTCCAGCGACGCCGGCGAAGCGGGCGAGGCGGTGCCCAAGGCAGGCTACGGCGGCGACGAGCGCGCTGCAACGGAAGCCGCGGCGGCACGGGTGGAGGAGGACTCAAAGGGCGAGGCCGGCCCTGAGGATCGTGAGCGATAACTACTCCGCATCCAGTTTCAAACCTACAGTCCTGCCGCTAGCGGCTGGCCAACGCATTGCCGGAAGGCCGTAGGCAATAGAGCGGAACTTTGATTGCCAAGGTGGAGGCGATTCAGCCTCGGCATAGGACAGCCGGCAAAGACGCGTCAGACCTGACTGGTCTCGCGTCGCCTTCCGATTATGCTCAGGCCCATGCAACAATATGACGCAGTCCTTGTGCCCGGGGGTGGCCTGCGACCAGGCGGCACCCTTCCCCCCTTCGTGCTGAACCGATCAGAGGCGGCCCAAGCCCTGGCAGGCGAGGCGCCCATCATCCGCTGAGTGCCCACACCGTCCATCGCGCCCCACCACTCGATGCTGCGGGCTTTCCGGTGCTGGAATCGGTTGCCGCTGCGGAGATCCTGCTGGCGCGCGGCGTGCCGGCGGCTCGGATCTGGGCTGAGACGGCATCCCTCGACACGATTGGAAACGCCTATTTCGCCCGGGTAATCCACACCGATCCCGCCAGTCTACGGCGGCTGTTGGTAGTGAACTCGGAGTTCCACATGCCACGGACCCGGATGATCTTCGACTGGGTCTTCAGCCTTCCCCCAGCCGATCCGCCCTACACCCTGGACTATCATACCGTCCCGGATTTTGGCCTAACGGAGGTGGGCATTGAGGCACGACGCGCGAAGGAGGTGGCAAGAATGGAGGACCTGCGTCGTACGATTCCTCGCATCGCCAGCCTTGCCGCGCTGCACCGCTTTCTGTTCATCGAACATAGGGCTTATGCCGCGGGAGCCGATCCCCAAAGCGATGCCCCGCCGGCTGCGGCGCTGGAGAGCTATTGATCAGGAGAGGTGCCATGCCAACGCCTCATTGCTCTATTGCCGTTGCTCCCTGCAGCTCATATCCGCTGATCACCGCCGCAGCATTCTCAACGGCATGCCACATGGGCAAATCGGAAGGCCTGCTGCTGTCACCCGGTGGCGTAGAGATCGAGGCTCTGCGCGAGCTCCTCCCACTGACGGAGGGTCCGCTCGACCGACTTGCGGAACGCCGGCGGATCCTCGTAGCCGGGAACGGTGTCGATGGCGCGCAGCCGTCGCACCATCTCTGCGCTAGTTGCGACCGTGCGGAAGGCAGCGGTCAACTGATCCAGGATGGGCTGAGGGACCCGTGCCGGTGCGAAGAGGCCAGTGAAGCCTGTGAAGTCGAAAAGGCGGGAATAGCCAAGCTCGAGAAGCGTCGGCACTTCGGACGCGAGCGACGGCACACGATCTGCCCCGCCGGTTGCCAGCGGCCGGATACGCCGCGTTCGGATCATCTCACCTGAGGCCGTCATGCTGTGGAAGCCGCCGTGGAAGTTGCCGGCCAGCAGGTCCTGCAGCATGGGCGCTTCGCCCCGGTAAGCGACTTGCGTCACGCGAAGCCGTGCCTCCTGCGCCAGCAGCAGGGCATAAGCGTGCCCTGTCGAGCCTTGGCCGTAGTTGCCGAAGGCAAGCTCGCGCCCGCGGCCCCAATCCACGAACTCGGAGAGCGTCGTCACAGACGCCGGCACGGTCGGCCCGATACAAAAGGTGATGGCGGTGGTGCCGAGGCGTCCTACCGGGAAGAAGTCACGCACCGGGTCGTAGGGGAAGGGGCGGAAAGTCACTGGCGCCTGCACATGTGTCGTAATGTTGTAGAGTAGGGTGTAGCCGTCCGGCACGGCCTTTGAAGCGGCCTCTGCCCCCACCATTCCGCCAGCGCCGGCACGGTTCTCGATCAGGACCGGTTGGCCGAGTTCGGTCTGCATGCCCTCAGCCACCAAGCGGGCCCACACGTCGGTGCCGCCGCCGGGCGGGAAAGGGACAATGAAGCGGATGGGCCGGTCTGGGTAGCGCAACCCGCCCTGGCCTTGGCCATATCCCTGGGCGCGGGCGATGGCGGGAATGGCAAGCGCCTGGGCAGCAAGGCCTAGGAAAGAACGACGGTGCATAGGTGATCCTCCCGTGTGGTGACCGCTCTCCGGCGGCTGCTCACGGACGTCATGAAACATGCGATGCCTACCGGCGCGCAGGAAAATCACTGGGCTCCGGAGGTCGTGAGACAAGGCGGTCCTGCCGGCCGCCGACCCCTCCCGCCCTCACCTTCTGTCCCGTAAGGCCCAGCTTCGGGGGCGATGCGATGTTCCAAGTAAGAACACAGGATGGGCAGCTTCGCGCCCATCTCGGTTATCTGCGTTGCGGGGTGGGTCGCCCGAAAGCGGACCTGGCCTGCTAATTAAGAAATGGCGCTTAGGGAGGAGAGCGGACCAACCGCTCCAGTCGACATAGGGGCCAACGAGCAGGATCCGCGCCGCTGGAGACGTAAGGCGCCCGTGTGGCGACCTGACCGAGGAGGCTGGACCAGAGGCACTCCGCATGAGGCGTGCGGCCGGCCAAACGACCCTCCGCCGGGGTGTCCACCACGGGACAATGAAGCCTGGGCTCGAACTCTGGGCTCGCTCGCACCCCGGCCGTCGGCAGTTCTAAGTTAAGGGCACCTACACTGTGGTCACTGGACGAGGACCTGGGGCACCCGGAAGTGATAGACTGATGGCAATCTCGCCAACATCCTGCCTGAGCGGTGCCACGATGGGGCCTCCTTCCGGCTTCACAAGCGCCAGCAAATGACGTGTGTTGGCAGCGAGAACCGGATGACGTGCAGTCCCAGGAGTTCCGTCGTGCTCGCTCTCTGCGCCGCTACACTCGGGGCCTGCGATGCGACGGTTTATAGCGCATACACCCCGCTCGGTTAGAGGCCGGCTTATCCGCTGGGATATGCGGCGCCAGTTGTTCCGTCGGTGCCCTACGCCGCTCCGGGAAAGTTGGCCATCGTTGTGGGGCGGACATGATCGCTG
>NZ_JQKB01000054.1 GCF_000745835.1 Belnapia moabensis DSM 16746
GGCCTCGCCGCGCCGGAAGTCGTCGCCTATCTGCGTGGCCTCGGCGTCACCTCGGTCGAGCTGCTGCCCGTCCACACCTTCGTCAATGACGGGCCGCTGGTGGACAAGGGGCTCACCAATTACTGGGGCTACAACACCATCAGCTTCTTCTCGCCGGCGCGGCGCTATGCCCGCAACCCGGCCTTCGCCTTCTCCGAGTTCAAGGAGATGGTCGCCCGGCTGCACGACGCCAATCTCGAGGTCATCCTCGACGTCGTCTACAACCACACCGCCGAGGGCAACGAGCGTGGGCCGACGCTGTCCTTCAAGGGCATCGACAACGCCAGCTACTACCGCCTGATGCCCGACGAGCCGCGCTACTACATCAACGACACCGGCACCGGGAACACGGTGAACCTCTCGCACCCCCGCGTGCTGCAGATGGTGACGGACAGCCTGCGCTACTGGGCGACCGAGATGCGCGTCGACGGCTTCCGCTTCGACCTCGCCACCATTCTCGGGCGCGAGCCGCACGGCTTCGACGAGGGCGGTGGCTTCCTCGATTCCTGTAGGCAGGACCCCGTGCTGTCGCGCGTCAAGCTGATCGCGGAGCCCTGGGATATCGGCCCGGGCGGCTACCAAGTCGGCGGCTTTCCGCCCGGCTGGGCGGAGTGGAACGACCGCTTCCGCGACACCGTGCGCGCTTTCTGGAAGGGCGACGAAGGCATGGCGGCGGATCTCGCCGCGCGCCTCACCGCCTCCGGCGACAAGTTCAACCGCCGCGGCCGCAAGCCCTGGGCCAGCGTCAACTTCATCGCGGCGCATGACGGCTTCACGCTGAACGACCTCGTTTCCTACAACGACAAGCACAACATGGCCAACGGCGAAGACAACCGTGACGGCCATTCGAACAACCATTCTTGGAACCACGGCGTCGAGGGCCCGACCGACGACCCCGAGATCCAGGCGCTGCGCGAGCGGCAGAAGCGCAACATGATGGCGACGCTGCTGTTCTCGCAGGGCACGCCGATGGTGCTCGCGGGCGACGAATTCGGCCGCACCCAGCAGGGCAACAACAACACCTACTGCCAGGACAACGAGCTGAACTGGGTGGACTGGGCCGGCATTGATGCCGAAGGCCGCGGTCTCGCCGCCTTCACCCGCAAGCTGATCGCGCTGCGCCAAGCCTTCCCCATGCTGCGCCGCAGCCGCTTCCTCACCGGCGCCTACAACGAGGAGCTGGAGATCAAGGACGCCACCTGGATCACGCCGGCCGGGACGGAGATGGATGGCCAGCACTGGGACGACCCGAACACCCGCTGCTTCGGCGTGGTGATGGACGGCCGCGCCCAGGCGACCGGCATCCGCCGCCCAGGCTCGGACGCCACGCTCCTGATGATCCTGAACTCCTACCACGAGGCCGTGGAGTTCTCGTTGCCGGAGCCGCCGGCCGGCCAGCGCTGGCTGCTGCTCATCGACACCAACCGGCCGGAGATGGAAGAGCCGGAGCCCTTTGAGTTCGGCCATCCCTACGTCGTCACCGGCCGGTCGCTGCTGCTGCTGGTGCTGCGGCCGGAGCGGGGCGGCACCGGCATCCTTGCCGCGGCGCGTGCGGCGCTGCGGGCCGGCACCTCCGCGCCGCCGCTACCCGACGCGGCAGGCTGACCCCAGGGGGCGAACCAGGGGGCGAAGGCCGGCCAGGCTCATCCGGCCGGCCCGTCGCAGGCGGCGATGGCCTGCCGGATGGCCGGCTCCAGCCGCCCGGCCCAATGCGCGATGCCGGCGGCATCGGCGAGCAGGTCCTGCCGCACCTCGATCAGCAGGGCCGGCAGGCCGCGCGCATCGCCATGCACAGGCACGGTGTAGTCCTCCTCGATCTCGATGCGGTAAGGCTCGTTCTCGCCGAGGCAGAGGCCGGGTGCGGCCAGGGCGCCGAGCAAGGCGCGGCCGAAACCCTCTGCCGCGCCGAACAGCACGCCGGCCTGCCAGGGCCGCGCCACGCCGCGATAGACCGGCGTGAAGCTGTGCACGCCGATGATGCATCCCGGCCGCCGCGCCTCGATATGCCCGGCGACGGCGGCCTGGAAGGGATGGAACAGCGTCGCCTCCCGCATCGCCCGCGCCGCCGGGTCGAGGCCGAGATTGCCGGGGATCACCGTATCCTCGCTCCGCTCCGGGATGGAGGAGGGCACGCTGAGCGGGCGGTTGCAGTCGATGACCAGCCGCGAATAGCCGGTAGCGAAAAGCGCGGCATCAAGACGCCTCGACAGTGCCTCCGCCAGGCTGAGCGCGCCGATATCCCAGGCGATGTGCCGCCGCAGCTCGGCCGGCGGCAGACCGAGATCGCCAAGCCGGCGCGGCAGGCGATTGCTGGCGTGCTCGCAGAGCAGCAGGCAGGGCGAGGCGCCTGCGAGGTTGTGCGCGGTGAAGGGCGGCGGCTCATCCGCCGCCAGCAAGGCCATGGGCATCGGGGCAGGCTCCGGCATGAGATGGCGGCGGGCCGCGAGGGTCAGTTGAACGCCATGCCGCCGGACAGGGCGACGGTCTGGCCCGTCATATAGGCATTGCCCACCAGCATCATCACCGCCTGAGCGACCTCCCCGGCGGTGCCGAAGCGGCCGAGCGGGATGCGGGCTGGCGATTGGGCGACGCCCGACCTCACCATGTCGGTGTCGATCAGCGAGGGCGCCACCGCATTCACCGTGATGCCCTCCGTGACCAGGCGGGCCGCGTAGCCGCGCGTCAGCCCTTCGAGCCCGGCCTTGGAGGCGTTGTAATGCACGCCGATGGCTCCCGCGCCGCGCGCGGCACCCGAGGAGATGTTGACGATCCGCCCCCAACCCCGCGCCCGCATATGCGGCAGCACCGCCTGGGTGCAGAGGAAGGCGGATTTCAGGTTGACCGAGATCGTCGCGTCGAAATCCGCCTCGGTCAGCGTGTCGATGCCGCGGATCAGCGCAATGCCCGCATTGTTGACGAGGATACCGACCTGCCCGAGCTCCTGCGACACGGCCTTGACCATGCCTTCGACGGCGCCGCCATCGGACACATCGGCCTGGACTGCCATGGCGCGGCCGCCGCCCTGCCGGATCGCCGCGGCCACCGCCTCGGCCTCAGCCGACCTCGCCCGATAATTCACCGCGACCGCCGCCCCCGCCTCGGCCAGCGCCAGCGCGATGGCGGCCCCGATGCCGCGGGACCCGCCGGTGACCAGGCCGACGCGGCCGTTCAATGAGCTCGACATGGCCCTTACTCCTCGGTCGCGACGCGGGCCGCTACTGGCGCTCGATTCCGGCCTTGGCGGCGACCTCGGACCATTTCGTCACCTCGGCAGTGACGAAGGCCTGCGCCTCCTCCGGCGTGCTGCCCACCACCTCGGCGCCGAGCCCCATCAGCCGCTCCCGCACCGAGGGGATGCGCAATGCGGTGGCGGTCCCGTCGGCGATGGTCCGCACCACCGGCGCCGGGATGCCGGAAGGGCCGATCAGCGCGCCCCAGGTCGCTGCCTCGTAGCCGGGAAAGCCGCTCTCGGCCACGGTCGGCACCTCAGGCAGCACCGCCACCCGCCGCGCGGCCGTGACGGCGAGCGCCTTCAGCTTGCCGCCCTGCACATGGCCGAGCACTGCCGGCAGGGTGTCGAACATCACGCCGATGCGCCCCGCCATCAGGTCCGGATGCGCCGCCGTGCTGCCACGATAGGGCACATGGGTCATCTCCACGCCCGCGCGGCTGGCAAACATCTCGGCGGCCAGGTGCACCGCCCCGCCCGTGCCGGCGAAGCTGACCTTGCCCGGCGCCTGCCGTGCCAGGGCGGCCAGCTCCTGCGGGGTATTGGCCGCGAATTCGGGCGCCGCCACCAGCACCAGCGGCACGGTATAGACCACCGTCAGCGCCGCGATGTCGCGCAGCGTGTCGAAAGGGGTGCGGTAGAGCGGCACGTTGACCGCATGGTTCACCGAGACGAGGCCGAGCGAATGCCCGTCCGCCGGCGACTTGGCCACCGCCTCGGTGCCAACGATACCATTCGCCCCGGCACGGTTCTCAACCACGACGGGCTGGCCCCAGGCCGATGGCAGATGCTCCGCCAGGAGCCGGGCGGCAATGTCGGATGCGCCGCCCGGCGTGTAGGGCACGATGATGCGCACTGGCCGGTTGGGGAAGGCCGGCTGGCCATGGGCGCGCCCGGCTAGCATGAGGGCGGGCAGCGCGAGCGCCGCGCGGCGGGGGAGTGTCATGGGCGTCCTCCTTGTCTCGATGGCTGCAGCACCTGGGTCGCACCGGCCTCTCGCTCGATCACCGGCCAACAGTAGCGCATCGGCACCATCCGGCAGTCGGACCAGGCAGCGTTCTGGTCGGCATAGTGCAGGCTGCCCGGCCGGCCGGAGACGCCGTGGAAGACGGCCCAGAGGCTGTTGTCCCAGTCGCCGACATCGAAGGCATAGCGCGCCAGCGCCCCATAGGTGGCGGCGGTGCCGGCCGAGGGCAGCATCCCCACCGCCAGCACCGTATCGCCATCGCCGCCCAGCGGCTGCGCCGGCGGGTCGAGCCCCGCCTCGGGGAAGAGCGGCGTCAGCGGATGGCTGAAGCGCGGCGCGTGGGCCTCGCCCCAGGGCCGCGGCGGCTCTGCGGCGGCACGGCGCAATGCCTCGGCCAGGGCCTCCGTCCAGGACCAACCGCCCAGCAGTGCCGTGTCATCGTCCCGCAGCAGGCGCGGCAGGCACCACCAGAGCTGGTTCATCGGCACCACGCCGGGCGGAACGGCGAGATAGGGATGGCCGGCAACCCCGGCGAGCCCGCTCCGCTCGGCCAGCAGGGCAGTGAGCGCGCGGCGCAGGGCGATATAAGCCGTGGCCGCCTCGCTGCCCGCCGCCATCCGCCCATCCCAACCGAGCAGCAAGGCGCGCAGCCGGGCCGCGGCTTGCTCCGCCGGTTCGGCCAGCGCCGCCAGCCGCTCGCGCAACAGCAGCGCATTGGGCGAGAGCACATCGGCATGCACCGCCGCCGCCCCGGCCGCTGTCAGGGATTCGCCGGCCGCGATCATCTCGGCGATGCGCCGGGCACGGTAGGGCGGATGGCAATCGGTGCAGAGATAGTCGGGATGGTCATCCGCCACGACGCGATTGTTGGCGGTGACGATGACGCCGCCTGGCGGGTCGATCACCCGCGGCATCTCGGCATATGGAATCCACCCCTCCCATTCATGCTCGCCGGTCCAGCCCGGCACCGGCAGCCAGCCATTTGCGCGTGGTCGCCGCGGCAGCGTGGCACGCACGAGCTGGCCGATATGCCCGGCGGTATCGGCCGCCACCAGGTTATGGTCGATCAACCCCCAGCCCGCCGTCGCCGCGTAGAGCTCCTCCACCGAGCCGGCACGCAGCATGCGTGGCAGGCAATCGAAGGACAGGTCGGTCTCGGCCGTTTGCACCGTGCGCAGCGCGAGCGCCGTGCCGCGCGCCGGGTCGCCGGCGATCACCGCGCCATGATGCGTCTCGATGATCTCGATCTCGCGCGGCGCCGCCCCGCGCACCGCGATCGTCTCGTGCCGCCGCGCCACCGGGCGCCATCCGCCGCGGAACAGGGTGTGCTCCGCGTTGTCGTCGAACCGCTCCACGAAGAGGTCGAAGAGATCCATGAAGGCATGCGTCACGCACCAGGCGACGCGGCCGTTATGGGCGAAATGCGGGAAGGCCGGCACCCCCGGCACCGTCAGCCCGATCGCGTCGAACGCGTCGCAGGCGACATGATGCTGCGCATACATGTTCGGGATCTCGAAGACCCGGTGCGGATCACCCGCCAGGACCGGCCGGCCCGTGGCGCTGCGCCCCGGCCCCACCGCCCAGTTGTTGCTGCCGCCTCCCGCCGCATCCGGCGCCGCTGCCTCCAGTAACGCGGCGAGGCCCGGCGCCAGCTCGGCGAGCGTCGCCTCCCAACGCCTGGCCTCGACGCCGGGCGGAATGATGAGCGCATCCATCCCGCCATCGTCGTAGCGCAGCTTGCCGACCTGCTCCGCCCCCACCACCGGCAGCGCCGCCGCGCGCCAGAGCTTAAACCAGACGGAGCCCATCAGCAGGCCGAGCCGGCGCATCACCGCGATGCTGTGCCAGCCCTCCCAGGGCTCCGGCCGCTCCCCGAGCAGCGCGTATTCGACCGGCAGCGGCGTGTCGCTGCCGATGAGCGCATTCACCCCCTCGGCATAGCGGTCGAGCATCGCCCGCGTCTCCGGCGCCACCGCCGCATAGTCGCGCCGCGAGGCCCGCTCCACGCCGAGCCGGCGCGCCAGCGCGTCCGCCTCCACCGCCGGAGGACCGAGGAATTCAGCCGCCCGCCCCGTCGCCCTGCGGCGGGTGAGGTCCATCTGGAACAGCCGGTCCTGCGCATGGACGAAGCCGAGCGCGAACCATGCATCATGCGCCGTCCCGGCGCGAAGATGCGGCACGCCCTGCGGGTCTCGGTGGATGGTGACGGGCGCCGCCAGTCCCGGCAGTTCCAGAACCCCGTCCAGCTTCGGCAATGCGGCGGCGAGGTCGGTCATCCGCACCTCACCGCGTCGGCCATGGCCGGACTGGCGGGCAGCATCGGGGCAAGGATCAGGCGTCGCATGGCTCTTCCTCCCGGGGTTATCATGCGGGGAGTTGTGGAGGGGCGCCATGGATGACCTGCCGAATTCGCTGGATGCCGCGCTGCGCCGGCGCGCCGCCCAGGTGATCCCGGGCGGCCTCTGGGGCCATCTCGACGCGGCCCGCCTGCCGGCCGGCTACCCGCAATTCTTCCGCAGCGCCGAGGGCTGCCGGCTGACCGATGTGGACGGCCATACGGTCATCGACTTCATGTGCAGCTGGGGCCCCATCGTCCTCGGCCACAGGCATCCGGCGGTGGAGGAGGCCGTCGCCCGCCAGGCCGCGCTCGGCGACGCCATGAACGGGCCGGGCGAGGTGCTGGTCGAGCTGGCAGAGGCGCTGGTCAGGCTGATCCCGGCCGCCGATTGGTGCCTCCTCCAGAAGAACGGCACGGACGCCACCACCGCCTGCGTCACCGTCGCCCGCGCCGGGACGGGGCGGCGGAAGATCCTCGCCGCGCGCGGCAGCTACCACGGCGCCGCGCCCTGGTGCTCGCCCTCGCTGGTCGGCGTCACCGCGGAGGACCGGGCGCATATCATCCACTACGAGTACAACGACATCGCCTCCCTCGAAAATGCGGTGGATCAGGCCAGCGGCGACCTCGCCGGCATCCTGGTCGCCGCCTTCCGCCACGACCTCGGCCGCGACCAGGAGATGCCCACGCCCTCCTTCGCCCGCCGCCTGCGCGAGCTGGCCGATGCCGCCGGCGCCGCGCTGATCCTCGACGAGGTGCGCGCCGGCTTCCGCCTCGACCTCGGCGGCTCCTGGGAGGCTCTCGGCGTGCGCCCGGACCTTTCGGCCTGGAGCAAGGCGATCGGCAACGGCCATGCGCTGGCGGCGGTGACGGGGGCGGAGCGCTTCCGCGAGGCCGCCTCCTCCGTCTTCACCACCGGCTCCTTCTGGTGCGCCGCGGTGCCCATGGCGGCCGCCCTGGCGACGCTGGCCGAGCTGCGGCGCCTCGACGGCCCCGCCCATATGCGGGCGATGGGCGAGCGGCTGCGCGCCGGGCTCGCGGCCGGCGCCGCCCGGCATGGGCTCGCCATCCGCCAATCAGGCCCGCCGCAGATGCCGCTGATGCTGTTCGAGGGCGATGCGGACTTCGCCCGCGGCAATGCCTTCTGCGCCGCGGCGCTGCGGGCCGGCGCCTATTTCCACCCGAAGCACAACATGTTCCTCAGCTGTGCCCATGGCCCGGCCGAGATTGACGCGGCGCTGGAGGCCGCGGAGGCCGGCTTCGCCGCGGCGGCCGCCATCGGGTGACGCGGCCGCCGCTCCGTGCCTAAGCTGGCCGGAGAAAAACCGAGGAGCGGTCCATGCAGCCTTCCACCAGGCGCAACCTCCTGCTCGCGGGCGGCGCCGCGGCGCTGGCCCGCCCTCGCCCGGCACGCGCCGCCACCACGCTGAACGTCGTGCTGGAATCCGAGGCGGTGATCCTCGACCCGCATTTCACCACCGCCGCCATCAGCCGCAGCTTCGGCTACCACGTCTTCGACACGCTCTTCGCCATGGACGATAGCGGCGCCATCCGCCCGCAGATGGTGGACCGCACCGAGAGCGCAGCCGACGGCCTGACCTGGCGCTTCGCCCTGCGCGACGGCCTCCGCTTCCATGACGGAGCGCCCGTCACCGCCCGCGACTGCGCCCTCTCGCTCGCGCGCTGGGCGCCGCGCGACGCCATGGGCCGCCTGCTGCTCGCCGCAGGCGCGCAATTCGAGGCGGCCGACGCCTCGACCCTGGTGCTGACGCTACGCGAGCCCTTCCCCCTGGTGCTCGAGGTGCTGGGCAAGCCGAACGCCCCGGTGCCCTTCATCCTGCCGGAGCGGCTGGCGCGCATCCCGGGCGATACCCGCATCACCGAGATCGTCGGCAGCGGCCCCTTCACCTTCCGTGCCGATCTCTGGAAGCCCGGCAGCAGCATGGTGCTGGAGCGCTTCGCCGGCTACCGGCCGCGCCCGGAGCCCGCCAGCTTCCTCGCGGGCGGCAAGACGGTGAAGATCGACCAGCTGGCGCTGCTGGTCATGCCCGACCAGGCGACGGCGGCGACCGCGCTGATGGCCGGCGAGATCGACTACCAGCAATACCTGCCCTTCGACCTGCTGCCTCGGCTGGAGCGGGCGCGCGGCATCACGCTGATGGGCCTCGGCGGGCTGCACATGTTCCAGGGCAATTTCCGCCTGAACCACGCGGCGCCGCCCTTCGACGACCCGGAAATCCGCCGCGTGCTCTGGCACCTGGTTGACCAGCCGGCGGTGCTGCAGGCGATCGGCGTGCCGGGGCGCTTCGCGGTGCAGCGCTGCGGCAGCGTCTTCATGTGCGACAGCCCCTATGAGAGCCGCGCCGGGGCCGAGGCACTCGACTTCTCGCTCGAGAAGGCAAAGGCCGCGCTGGCCCGCACGCGATATGCCGGGCAACCGGTGGTGATGCTGGAGGTGCAGGGCAGCATCAGCCAGACCGCCTCCATGGTGCTGGCGCAGAACCTGCGCGCCGTCGGCTTCACGGTGGAGCAGCAGGTGATGGACTGGGGTACGGTGCTGGCGCGGCGGGTGCGGAAGGAGGGGTGGAGCCTCTTCTCGGTCTATGCCAACGGCATAGACATGATCTCGCCGCTGACGCATTTCTACATCGCCAGCACCTGCGCCGACTACACGGGCTGGAGCTGTGACGCGCGCATCCCACCGCTGCTGCAGGCCTTCGCCCGAGCGCCGGACCTCGCCGCCCGCCGCAAGCTGGCCGACGAGATCCAGTCCGTCGCCTATGAGCTGACCCCGGCGGTGAGCTGGGGCCAGTTCACCATCCCCGCCGGCTACCGCAACCGGTTGAAGGGCCTGCCGCAATCGAGCTTTCCGATGTTCTGGAACGTGGAGGTGTGAGGAGCACTTAGGAAAATAAGCTTCCTTCTGGCGGGCCGGGTTTGTTACGCTGCGCGGCCACCTACTCAGAGAGCCGCCATGCCCCACCTGCCCGCCAGGCCGCCTCGAGAGGCCCCGGGCGCCCCCGCCAGCCTATTTGTCCGAAAGCTGCATCAATGGCCTAGCCACCAGCCCCGCCTCGATGTCCCGCTCAACCGCCGCCGGGTCGCGCTCCTCCGGCGGGCCGTAGCCGCCGCCGCCCGGCATCTCCACCACCAGCCGCCCGCCTGCCGGGATCACCTGGAAGCCCTTGCCCTTCAGCACCGTGCCATCGGCCAGCGACAGCCGCCCTGCTGCCCCCGGCTCCCCGCCCTCGCGTCCGCGCGCTGGGTAATGCACCCGCTCGAAGGTCGCGAAGATGCCGAAGGGCGCGCCATGCCGGTGCTCCACCTCCATCACCTGGCCGAGCCCGCCGCGCTGGCGCCCGGCCCCGCCGCTGCCGGCCCGCAGCTCCTTGGTCCAGATCACCACCGGCGCCACCGTCTCGGTGATCTCGACCGGCACGTTGCGGACGCCGGAGGGGAAGGGCGTGGCCGAGAGCCCATCCTGCCGCGGCCGTGCGCCCGCCCCGCCGGAATGGAAGGTCGTAACCATGAAGGGCTGGCCGGTCGGGCCGGTGATGCCGTGCCCGGCGCCGAGCTTGAGGTTCCAGAGGTTGCTCGTCCCCTCCGCCGGCACCCGTCCGGGGATGCACTGGTGCAGCGCGCCATAGACCACGTCTGGCAGCATGTGGCCGATGGTGGACCGCGCATTCACCGCCGCCGGATGGAGCGCGTTGACGATGCTGCCCTCCGGCGCCGTCACCCGCACCGCGTCCAGCGTTCCCGCATTGTTGGGAATGGTGGGGGCCACGATGCACTTCACCCCGAAGGCCGTATAGGCCTCGGTGTAGCAGATCGGGCAGTTGATCCCGTAGGCCGAGGCGCCGGAGGTCCCAGCATAATCCACCGCCACATGGTCGCCGGCGATGGTGACGCGGGCGCGCAGGTCGATCGGCGCGTCATAGCCGTCAATCCGCATATGCCCTTCCCAGGACCCCTGCGGCAGGGCGCGGATCGCCGCCTCCATCCCGGCGCAGGACCGTTCAATGATATGCGCGCCCAACTCGTCGAGATCGGCGATGCCGTGCTCCGCCATCATGGCGGAGAGCCGCCGCTCGCCGATCAGGTTGCAGGCGACGAGGGCATGGATGTCGCCCTCCACCTGCACCGCCTCGCGGACATTGGCGCGCACCATGCGCAGCAGGCTCTCGTCCCAGACGCCCTGCCGCACCAGCGGCAGCAGCGGGATGAACAGCCCCTCGTGATAGACCTGCCGCCCATCCGGCGACTGCCCGAGCCCGCCGATATCGACCACATGCGTGGTGCAGGAGAAGAGCGCGACCAGCTTCCCGTCATGGAAGGCGGGCGAGGTGATGACGATGTCGTAGAGGTGCCCAGTGCCCTTCCACGGGTCGTTGGTGATGAAGTGGTCGCCCGGCTTCATCGTCTCGGCGGGGAATTCGCGGAGGAAGTGGACCACGCTGCGAGCCATGGAATTCACATGCCCCGGCGTGCCGGTGACGGCCTGCGCCAGCATCCGCCCCTCCAGGTCGAAGACGCCGGCCGAGATGTCGCCTGCCTCCCGCGCGCTGGTCGAGAAGGCGGTGCGCACCAGGGCCCGGGCCTGCTCCTCGACGACCGAGAGCAGCCGGTTCCACATCACCTGCAGGCGGATGTCCCTCATGGCGCGATCTCCAGCACGAGCTGCCCGAGGGCGTTGACGCGGGCCGTGGCGCCGCGCGGCACCACGGTGGTGGTGGCATCCTCGACGATCAGCGCCGGACCTTCGAGCGCCATGCCCGGCGCCAACGCCGCCCGCTCATGGAGCGCCGCCTCCTCCCGCAACCCGGTCGCCGGGTCGAGCAGCATCCGCCATGCGGCGGGCGCCGGGGTCGGACGCGGCGGCGGCGCGGCGGCGGGCCCGGGCAAGGGGCGGCTGGTGGCCAGCGCCAACGTCCAGGTCAGCGCCTCCACCTCCAGCCGGGGAATGGTGCGGCCGAACAGCGCCGCATAGGCGGCGTCGAACCCGGCCCGCAGCGCCATGGCGTCGAGCGTGGTGATCGGCACCGCGATCTCATGCCCCTGGCCGCGGTAGCGCATGAAGCCGGTCAGCGTCTCGACCAGCGCCTCCTCCGGCGCGCCGAGGCGCACCACCGCCTCCGCCTCCATCCGCATGGCGGCGAATAGCGCCTCCAGCGCCGCGAGGTCGAGCGCATCCAGCCGCATGTGCCGAGTGCGCACCACCTCATAGGCGATCGGCGCACGCAGGAAGCCATGCGCCGAGCCGACGCCGGCGCCGACCGGCACCACGACGCGCGCCATGCCGAGCTTCCGCGCCAACCGCGCCGCATGCAGCGGCGCCGCGCCGCCGAAGGCGATCAGCGTGCGCTCGGCTGTGTCCTTGCCGTTCTCCACCGCATGTACTCGAGCGGCACTCGCCATCGTCTCATTGACGATCTCGGCGACACCTGCCGCCGCATCCTCGCCGAGCCCGGCCAGCGCCGCTGCGGCGCGGTCGAGATGCAGTGGGATGCTGCCGCCGGCGAAGCGCGCCGGATCGAGCCGGCCGAGCGCGGCATCGGCATCTGTCACCGTCGGCGCGGTGCCGCCGTTGCCGTAGCAGGCGGGGCCGGGGACGCTGCCGGCGCTGTCGGGCCCGACCTGGATGCGCCCCAGCGCATCCCGCCGCGCGATGGAGCCGCCACCGGCACCGATCTCGACCAACTCGATCACCGGGATGCGGACGGGGATGCCGCTCCCCTGGACGAAGCGATAGGCCCGCGCCACCTCGAACTGGCGGGAGCGCTGCAGCTCCAGCCCGTCGAGCAGGGTGAGTTTGGCCGTGGTGCCACCCATGTCGAAGGCGACGGCGCGGTCGAGCCCGCATTCGGCAGCGACGGCCTGGGCCAGGATGGCGCCGCCCGCCGGCCCGCTCTCGACCAGGCGCACGGGGTAGCGCCGCGCCGTCTCGACGGTGGTGACGCCGCCCGAGGACATCATCAGCAGCAGCGGCGCGGCGATGCCCGCCTCGCGCAGCCCGCTCTCCAGCCGGCCGAGATAGCCGGCCATCAGCGGCTGCACATAGGCATTGGCGATGGTGGTCGAGGCGCGTTCGTACTCACGGATCTCGGGTGCGACCTCGCAGGATAGCGACAGGGCGACGCCGGGCAACGCCTCCGCCAGCACCTCGGCCGCACGTCGTTCATGCGCTTCATGGGTGAAGCTATGCAGGAAGCAGATGGCCACCGCCTCGATGCCGTCGCGGCGGAAATCCGCGGCGATGGCGCGCAGCGACAGCTCATCGAGCGGCTTCAGCACGGCGCCATCGGCAGCGATCCGCTCCGGAACGCCACGTCGCCAGGGGCGGGGGACCAGCGGCTCCGGCCGTTCCATGTGGATGTCGTACTGCTCGAAGCGGTGCTCCCAGGCGATCTCGATGGAATCACGGAAGCCCTCCGTCGTCACCAGCGCCGTGCGGGCGCCCTTGCGCTCGATCAGCGCATTGGTGGCAAGCGTCGTCCCGTGCACGACGAGGCCGAGTTGAGTCGGTTGTCGCCCCGCGAGTGCGAGGATGCGCCGCGTGCCTTCCAGCACCGCCTGCTCGGGCGCGGCGGGGGTGGTGAGCAGCTTGGCGGACCAGTTCCGCCCATCCTCCTCCAGCACCAGGTCGGTGAAGGTGCCGCCGATATCGACCGCCAGTCTGAGCATGGGCTAATCGCCATCCACGCGGATATTGCCGGCCTTGACGACGCGGCCCCAAGTTTCGGTGTCGCGCGCCAGGAAGGCGCGATACTCGGCGATGGAGAGCGACGACGGATGCAGCCCTGCCGCATCGAACCTCGCCGCCACCGCCGGGTCGGCCAGGATCTTGCGGATCGCCGCCGAGAGCGTGTCGAGCACCGGCTGCGGTGTCTCCGGCGGCGCGGCCAGTCCGTACCAGTTCTCCGCCTCGTAGCCGGGCACCGCCTCGGCCGCGGCCGGCGTCTCCGGCAGCAGCGGCCAGCGCCCGGGCGAGGTGACGGCCATCGCCCGCGCCTGCCCACCCTTGATGAGCGTCAGCGTCGCCGGGTCGCCGAAATAGGCATCGACGATGCCGGCGGCGAGGTCGTTCAGCGCCGGCCCGGTGCCGCGATAGGGCACATGCACCATGGCAAGGCCCGACATCTGTCTGAACAGCTCGCCTGCCAGGTGCTGGCTGGTGCCGATGCCGCCCGAGGCCCAGCGAATCTCGCCGCGGCGGTCGAGCGTCGTGAACTCCTCGATCGTCTTCGCCGGTAGCGTGTTGCGCACGGCGAGGATGAAGGGCATGCGCACCAGCCGGGTGATGTGCGCGAGGCCCATCGCGTCATAGGGAAGCGCGCGCAGATGCGGCCCGGCCGTCGTCGTGCCGGCGCCGGTGAGGGAGAGGGTGTAACCATCCGCCGGCGCGCGCGACATCGCCTCCACGCCGATGACCCCGCCGGCCCCGCCGCGGTTCTCGATGATGATGGTCTGGCCGAGCTCGCGCTGCAACGGCTCCGCCAGCAGGCGGGCGGTGAGGTCGACGCCGCCGCCAGGAGGAAACGGGACGATCATGCGGATCGGCCGCGAGGGATAGCCTTCCGCCCATGCGGGCCATGCGAGGCCTGCCGCGATGATGGCCCTGCGCCGAACCCCTTGCCGCATCGCATGCTCCATCGCTGCCTGACGGAGGCTAGCACAACCCGCGCCAGCGCAAAGCCCATGGGGTCTGGCCACGCGATGGGCTGGTGCTGCCCAAGCGATGGGCAATGCGCATGCAGCGAAGTTCCACCGCAATTCAATCACAGGCCAGCTTGGCCAAGCCACGATTTATGCGTCACACTCGCCACAAAAGGCGGAGGTGCATCATGAAGCGTCGTGATATCATGACCCTGGCGGTCGGTGCGTCGTCTCTGGTCTTGGCGCGGCCCGGCGTGCTGCGCGCGCAGGGAACACCCGGGGCAACCTCCGTGCTGCGCTTCGTGCCGCAATCGGACCTGACGCTGCTCGACCCCGTCTTCAACACGGCGCTGGTGACGCGCAACCACGGCATGTTGGTCTATGACCAACTCTACGGCCTCGACGCCAACTATGTCGCGCAGCCGCAGCTCGTCGAAGGCCATGTCATCGAGGATGGCGGACGCACCTGGCGCATTACCCTGCGCGAGGGCCCCACCTTCCATGACGGCACGCCGATCCTCGCGCGCGACGCCATCGCCAGCATCGACCGCTGGACCCGCACGGATGTGCTCGGCCAGAACATCCGCGCCATCACCGACGAGATGGTCGTCGTCTCCGACCGCGTTTTCCTGGTGAAACTGAAAAAACCCTTCCCGCTGCTCGCCACGGCGCTGGCCAAGCCTTCTTCCTACTGCCCGGTGATGCAGGAGCGCTTCGCCCGCAATCCACCCTCCACGCAAGTGACGGAGATTGTCGGCAGCGGCCCGTTCCGCTGGGTAGCGAATGAGCGCATGGCCGGTTCGCGCGCGGTCTATGAGCGCTTCGCCGGCTACAAGCCGCGCAACGAGCCGGTGAGCTTCCTCGCCGGCGGCAAGGTCGCCCGCGTCGACCGCGTGGAGTGGCACACCATCCCCGATGCTGCGACCGCCGGCGCCGCCTTGCAACGGGGCGAGGTGGATTGGTGGGAGCAGCCGACAGCCGACCTCCTGCCGCTGCTGAAGCGCGCCCGCGGCGTGACGGTGGCGGTGAAGGACAAGGCCGGGCTGATGGGCATGATCCGCTTCAATCACCTGCAGCCACCCTTCGACAATCCGGCGATCCGCCGTGCCTTCCTGCCCGCCATCAACCAGACCGACTACATGACGGCGGTGATGGGCGACGACCGCTCGCTCTGGAACGACCGCTGCGGCTTCTTCCTGCCCGGCACGCAACTGGCGAGCGAAGCGGGGCTGGAGACGATGGCCGGGGCGCCCGACTACGAGAAGGTCAAGCGCAACCTCCAGGCCGCCGGCTACAAGAGCGAGAAGGTGGTGTTGTCCGTGCCGACCGACCTCACGGCGCTGAATGCCATGAGCGAGATTGCCGGCGACATGTTCCGCCGCGTCGGCATCAACCTCGACTACCAGGCCTCCGACTGGGGCTCGGTCGCCAGCCGGGTGATGAACAACCGCGACGGCCTCGACAAGGGCGGCTGGAGCGCCTGGTGCAACTACATCCCCGGCATCATCGCGCTGAACCCGGCGACGCAATCCTATGTCCGCGGGCCCGGCCGGAGCGGCACCTCCGGCTGGCCGGACCTGCCGAAGATCGAGGCGCTGCGCGAGCAGTTCCTCGCCGCCGACAGTCTCGCCGACCAGAAGCGCATCACCGAGCAGATCCAGCTCCAGGCCTTCGAGGACGTCCCCTACCTGCCGACCGGCGCCTACACGCCGCCCACCGCCTTCCGCAGCAACGTCACCGGCCTGATCGAAGGCTTCCCGCTGTTCTTCAACTTGCAGAAGTCCTGACCTCATGCCGCTTTACGACGACCCTACCGCCCGGCCGGACAGCACCGTCAATGTCGGCCCCAAGCGGATCTATCCCACCTCGGGCGACCATCACTGGCAGGAGATGCGGCCCTTCGAGGCGCCGCGCGGCGACCCGGACTGGCACGAGATCCATGTCTATACCGACGCCATCTCCTATGCGCCGGGCGAAACCGTGCAGTTCCACGGCAGCACCAATGCCGCTGAGTGGCGGATCGAAGTGACGCGCGACGGGCTGAACCCCGTAGTGGTGTACCGGGAGGACGGGCTGCCGGGCCGGGCGACGCCGATGCCGGAGGGAGCCTATGAGAAGGGCTGCGGCTGGCCGGTGCTGCACAGCTGGACGCTGCCCGCCGACCTGTCTTCGGGCTTCTACCTGGTCGAGTCCAGCGTCGCCCGGCGGCAGGGCGGCCGCTTCGTCCAGCACCACTTCTTTGTCGTGCGACCCGCGGCCGGCGCGCATCCGGGGCGGGTGCTGCACCTGCTGCCGACCTGCACCTACACCGCCTACAACGACTGGGGCGGCGCCAACCACTACGGCGGCAGCCATGGGCCGGAGGGCAATGCGATGTCGCCGCTGCTGAGCCTGCAGCGGCCCTGGACCCGCGGCATGGTCAAGTTGCCGGAGAACGCGCCGCGCATCTGCGCAACAGTCCCCGAGCCGATGATGCCGCTGCGCTACGACTTCAAGGAATGGTCCTACGCCAACGGCTTCAGCTACTACTACGCCGCGACTGGCTGGGCGCAGTACGACAGGCACTTCGCCGTCTGGGCCGAGCGTGAGGGCTATGCGCTCGACACCATCACCCAGACCGACCTGCACCTGCGTCCGGAGCTGCTCGACGGCTATTCCTGCGTCGTTGTCGTCGGTCATGACGAATACTGGACGCGGGAGATGCGTCTCGCCATCGAGGCCTATGTCGACAAAGGCGGGCATTTCGCGCGGCTGGGCGCGAATTTCACCTGGCAGGTCCGGATGGAGGAGGAAGGGCGGCGCCAGGTCTGCTACAAGAGCAATGCCCATCGCACGGACCCTATCCGCGCCACCGGAGATGATTCGCGCCTCACCAGCGCCTGGGAGGACCGGCATGTGCGCTGGCCGGGCGCTACCACGGTCGGAGTGAACGGACTCGGCGGTACCTATGCGAATTGGGGCCGCTTCACCCCGCGCGGCAGCCGCGGCTTCACCGTCTACCGGCCGGAGCACTGGGCCTTCGCCAGGACCGACCTCAGCTATGGCGACATCTTCGGCGCCGAGGCCCGCATCTTCGGCTACGAGGTGGACGGCGTCGACTACACCTTCCGCGACGGCCTGCCCTATCCGACGGGGAAGGACGGCACGCCGGACAGCGTCGAGATCCTGGCTATGACGCCCGCGGTGATGGGTGAGGCGCCGCTCGAGAGCTATACGCTCCGCGCCTATGTCGGCGCGCATGACTGGTATGAGAAGGCGGAGATGATCCATGGCGTCGCCAATGAGGAGACGCTCGCGAAGTCCTACCATGGCTCGGGCATGATGGTGTCCATGCGGCGCGGCAAAGGCCAGGTGCTGACCGCCGCCAGCTGCGAATGGGTCATGGGGCTCAAGCGAAGCTGTGCCTACACGCAGCAGATCACCCGCAACATCCTCGACCGGTTCAGGATGGCACCACTGCCCGGCGGGGAGGGTACCTAGCCCAGCCTCGCCGCCTATGGGCCTCGCCTCGCCCGGCCGCTATGCTGGGCGGCAGGAGCCCCTGGAGGAACGATGGCGCTGGTGAAGACGTCCGAGCTGGGCCGCGGCGGTGCCTCCCCCGCGGCTGGCCGCTCCGCCGCGCCGGCGGCCGCCCCGGTGGCGCGCCGCTCGCTGGACCGGGCCATGGCCCGCCGGCACCAGGCGGCGGAGCGGATCGGCGCCGCGTCGGAGCAGCTGGCGGCCGGCGTCACCGAGGCCTCGGCGGCGGCGGAGGAATTGCGTCAGGCGCTCGGCCAGATCGGCGCCGCCGCCGAGCAGGCCGCGGCCGCCACCCAGCAGAGCCAGGGCGCGATCGACAGCCTCGGCACCGCCTTCGGCGAGGCGCGCAGCCGAGCCGAGGCCTCGCAGCGCCTGATCGAGGCGCTGCAGGTGTTGCTGACCGAAGTGGGCACCGGGCTCGCCGCCTCGGCGGCCTTCGTCGAGGATCGCACGGCGCGGCAGCTTCGCTCGGTCGAGGTGGTGACGCGGCTGGAGGATCAAGCTGCGAGCATCGGCGAGATCACCGCGGTAGTGAGCGACATCGCGGACCAGACCAACCTTCTCGCGCTCAACGCCGCGATCGAGGCGGCGCGAGCCGGCGAGCAGGGGCGCGGCTTCGCTGTGGTCGCCGACGAAGTGCGGGCGCTGGCTGAAAGCTCCGAGGCCAGCGCGCAGGAGGTGCAGGCACTCGTCGGAGCGGTGCGCGAGCAGGTGCGCGCCATCGCCGCCCGCATCCGCGCCGCCGCCGAAGCCGCCGAGGCCGAGGCCCGCACGGGCCGCGCCGTGGTGGCGACGCTGGATGCGGTGCGCGCCGATATGGGCGGGATCGCCGAGGGGGCGCAGTCGATCCTGCTGGCCGCGATGGAGGCGGAGGCCGGCGGCCGCGAGGCGCAGCGCGGCGCCGAGCTGGTGGCCAGCGCCGCCGAGGAGCAATCCGCCGCGACCATGGAGGCGCAGCGCGCGGTCGAGCAGCAGACCGTGGCGCTGGAGGGCAGCCAGCAGGCGGCGCAGGCGCTGGCCCTGATGGCCGAGCAGCTGCAGGCCGAGGGCAGCGCCGCCACGGCCACCGAGGGCGTCGCCTCGGCGGCCGATGAGCTGTCGGCGACAGTGCAGGAATTATCGGGCTCCGCCGGGCAGATCATGACCGCGCTCGGCCAGATTGCCCGTGGCGCCACGGCCCAGGCCGCGGCCACGGGCCAGACCTCCCATGCCATGGCGCAGATCGAGCGGGCGGCGATGGCGACGGTCGATGCCGCCGGCGCGGCGGCCCGGCGGCTCGATGCCCTGGCGCCGCAGCTCGGCGAGGGGCGCGCGGCAGCCGAGGGGCTGGCCAGCAGCCTCGACGCGGCGCTTCGCGAAGCCGAGGCGGTGGCCGCCCAGGTCGCGGCGCTGGAGGCGGCGCGGCGGCGTATCGAGAAGGTGGTCGACGCCATCGCCCTGGTCGCGGTGCAGACCAACATGCTGGCCGTCAGCGGCTCGGTGGAGGCGGCGCGGACCGGCGAGGCGGGCCGTGGCTTCTCCGTCGTCTCTGCCGATATACGCGCCTTGGCGCGTGACGCCGCCGGCAATGCCGACCGGATGAAGGATGTGGTGCAGGAGATCCGCGACCAGGTGGAAGGGGTGCGCCGCGATCTCGACGCGCTGGCCGCCGCCTCGGTAGGCGAGGCGGCGAAGATCCACGGTCTCGCCGGTCGACTGGCGATGGCAGAGGCGGAGCTGGCCGGGCCACGGACCAGCGCGGCCGAAATCCTGGCCCACGCCGAGACCGCGTCAACCGCCGTGCGGGAGGTGGTGGCCGGCACCCAGGCGATCGCCGCCGCGGCCGGTGAGACCAGCGCGGCGACCAGCCAGGCCTCCGCCGCCGCCCATCAGCAGGCGACGGGCATGGAGGAGTTGGCGGCCGCCATCGAGGAGATCGCAAGCCTTGCCGACGAACTTCGCGTCGCAGGCTGAGCCGGTGGCCTCGGCCGCCGCGACCGTGACGGTCACGGTGGCGGGCGAGGCCCTGGCACTGCCGGCGAGCGCGGTGCGCGAGGTATTGCGCCCGCGGCCGCTGACCCGCGTGCCGCAGGCGCCGCCGGCGCTGCTCGGCCTCGCCGGCCTGCGGGGCGCCGCGCTCCCGGTGGTGTCGCTGGCGGCGCTGACCGGCCGGGCGGTGGCTCCGCCCTCCTCCGCCGCTCGCATCCTGGTGCTGGACGGGCCGTCGCCGGTCGGGCTGCTGGTGGACAGCGTCGCCGCCTTGGGTGCCGGGACCGCGCAGGCGATCGATCCTGCATCGCTCCTCGCCGCGGCCTTCGGCGCACCGGTGCGGCGTGGAGGCGGACCGGCCGCCGCTGCCCGGGCGATGACGGCGGATGCGGCGGCGGAGACGCTGGCGCTGCTCGGCTTCAGTCTTGCAGGCCAGGAATTTGCCCTGCCGCTCGACAAGGTGGAGGCGGTGATGCGGCTGCCGGCGCCGGGGGCGGCGCTGGCCGGCGTCACCACCTATCGCGGCGCGTTGCTGCCGCTGGTCTCGCCGCATGTGCTGCTGGGCCTGCCTGCGGCAGCGCAGGATCGGGGCGGACGGGTCGTCGTGGTGCGGCTGGGGTCTTCCCTGGTCGGGCTGGTGGTGGACCGGCTGCGGGCCATCCACCGCCTGACCGAGGCGGCGATCGACCCGGTGCCGCCGGTGCTCGCCCGTGGCCGTGGGGAGGCGCGGCTGGAGGCGATCGGCCGGCTCGCGGGTGGCGGGTTAGTCGCCATCCTCTCCCCGGCGCGGCTCTTCGATGCGGAGACCACGGCCCGGCTGCTCGCCGAGGCCGCCAAGGGGATGGAGGCAATGCCCGATAGCAGCGCGGCGGCCGAGGCGGCCGAGCGGTTCCTGGTCTTCCGCCTGGGCGAGGAGGAATACGGCCTGCCGGTTTCGGCGGTCGAGGAAGTGGCGCGGCGGCCGGCGAAGCTGACCCGCCTGCCGCGCGCGCCGACCTTCGTCGCCGGGGCGATGAACCTTCGCGGCACGGTGCTGCCGGTGATCGACCAGCGGCACCGCTTCGCCGCCGGTGGCGAGGCGCCGACGCAAGGCGGACGCGTGATCGTCGTCACCACGGGCGGCGTCCGCTCGGGCTTCGCCGTGGATGCGGTGGTCGGCATCGTCGCCCTGCCGGCCACGGCGCTGGCGCCGGCGCCGGAGATCGCGGGCGGCGGCGCCGTCTTCGACCGCGTCGCCACGGTGGAGCGGGAGGGTCGGGTGATCCTGCTGATCGACCCGCAGGCGCTGCTGGATGCGGCGGAGCGCGACCTGGTGAATGCGCTCGCCCGGACAGGGGGTACGGCAGCGCCGTGATCCGGCTGATGGTCGTCGACGACTCCGCCTTGATGCGGCGATTGCTGGGTGAGGTTTTCCAGGCGGCGGGCGGGTTCGAGATCGCCTTCGCCCGCGATGGCGAGGAGGCGCTGGCGTTGCTGCCCGGCTTCCGCCCCGATGTGGTGACGCTCGACATCCAGATGCCGCGGATGGGCGGCCTCGCCTGCCTCGACCGCATCATGCTCGAGCATCCGGTGCCGGTGGTCGTGCTCTCCTCCGCCACCGCGGCGGGGGCGAAGGAGACGCTGGAGGCGCTCGCCCTCGGCGCCATCGAGGTTCTGGCGAAGCCGTCGCGGGCCATGTCGCTGGCGATCGACGCGCTGGCGCCGCAGCTGGTGGAGACGGTGCGGGCCGCGGCCGGGGCGCGGCTCCGGCGCAGCCACCGGCTGGCGGAGCGGGTGCGGCTGCGGACGGGGCTGCCGCCCGCGCCTCGCCCGATCGCTGTCCCCGTCCCTGCCAGACAACCAGCCGCCCCGGCCGCCATCGACCGCTTGGTGCTGGTCGGCTGCTCCACTGGCGGCCCGGCGGCGCTGGACGCCCTGCTGGGCGGCCTGCCTGCCACCTTCCCCTGGCCGGTCCTGGTGGCGCAGCACATGCCGGCCGCCTTCACCGCGGCGCTGGCGCGACGGCTGCATCGCCTATGCGCCCTGCCGGTGGAGGAGGTGACACGGCCCGCGCCCCTGCGCCCCGGACATGTCTATATCGGCCATGGCGACAGCGATATGATACTTTCCCGGCGGCCGGATGGGCTGGTGGCGATGGCCGCGCCCATGCTGCCGGAGCATCGCTGGCACCCGAGCGTCGACCGGATGGTCAGGAGCGCCATGCAACACCTGCCGGCCACGCGGCTCATCGGCGTGCTGATGACCGGAATGGGGAATGACGGTGCGGCCGCCATGGCGGCGCTGCGGGCGGAAGGCGGGCGCACCATCGCCGAGGCCGAGGCGACGGCCGTGGTCTGGGGGATGCCGGCGGAGCTGGTGCGCGCCGGCGGGGCCGAGGCGGTGCTGCCGCTGGAGGCGATCGCCGCCACCCTGGCGGGCTGGGCTGCATGAACGAGGCCACGGCCCCTGCCCCAGGCACGGCACCCAGCGCGGAGGAACTCACCCGGCTTTGCGACTTCATCTACCGCCGCAGCGGCATCGCCTATGGCGAGGGCAAGCGCGGCTATATCGAGCGCCGCCTCGCACAGGGCATGCACCGCACCGGCACGGCCTCGGTGGCGACCTATCTCGCCCTGCTGCGGCTGAGCCCGGCCGAGGCGGAGCGGCTGGTCAACAGCGTCACCGTCAACGAGACCTATTTCTACCGCGAGGAGTACCAGCTCCGCTGCCTCGGCCGCGCCATCCTGCCGGAGATCGTCGCGCGGCGCGGGCCGGGCGACCGGGTCCGGCTGTGGTCCATCCCCTGCTCGACCGGCGAGGAGCCTTATTCCATTGCCATCTGGCTGCTGGAGAACTGGGCGCTGGTCGATGCCTACAACATCGAGATCGTCGGCTCCGACATCGATTCCGGGGCGCTGGCAGCGGCGCTGGAGGGGCGGTACGGCGACCGCTCGCTCGCCCGGCTGCCCTTGGCGGTGGCCGAGCGCTATTTCGAGGCGCCGCTGGCCGGGCGGCGGCAGATCATCCGCGACCTGCGGGAATCGGTGAGCTTCACGCCGGCGAATTTGGTGGATGCCGCCAGCATGGCAGCGCAGGGACGCTTCGATGTCGTGTTCTGCCGTAACGTCCTCATCTATTTCGACGACGCCTCCCAGCGGCTCGCCACCCGCCACCTGTTCGAGGCGCTGCTGCCGGGCGGCTTCCTTTGCCTTGGGCATTCCGAATCCTTGGGCCGCCTGCCCACCGGCTTCGCGCAACGCCGCTTCGAGGATGCGGTGGTCTACCAACGCCCGGCGGCGGCATGAGCGAGTTGCTGGACCAGTTCCTCGCCGAAGGCCAGGAACTGGTGGAGGCGGCCAGCGAGCATCTGCTGGCGCTGGAGCGGGAGCCGGGCGACCGGGCCTCGCTCGATGGTGCCTTCCGGGCGGTGCACACGCTGAAGGGCGCGGCGGCGCTGTTCGATCTGTCGCCGATGGAACGCGCCCTGCACGCGGCGGAGGATCTGCTGGACGCCCTGCGCGGCGGACGGGTGCCGGTCGGCCGCGCCGCGTTGGACCCGCTGCTGGCATTGATCGGCGCCAGCGAGGACTGGATCGCGGCCATCGCACGGACCGGGATGCTGCCCGAGGTCGCGGTGGCGCAGGGCGGGGCGCTGGAGCAGGCGCTGCGGGCGGCGGAGACGACGCCGGTTGGCGGCCCGACGGCATCGGCGGCTACCCCGCCGGACTGGCTGCCGGATCTAATGACGGCGGAGGCGGCGGCGATCGCGGCGGCGCAAGCGGCCGGGCATCGCCTGGTGGCGCTGCGCTATGAGCCGGCCCCCGACTGCTTCTTCATGGGCGATGACCCGCTGGCGCTGGTGCGGGCCGTGCCCGGGCTTGTCGCGCTGCGGCTGCTGCCCCGGACGCCCTGGCCGGAGACAGGGCCGGAGCCCTTCACCTGCAACCTCGTCATCGAGTTGCTGAGCACGGCAGCGGAGGCGGAGCTTCGCCCCGTCTTCCGCCTCGTCGCCGACCAGGTGGCGATGCTGGCGCTGGCCGCCATGCCGGCAGCGCCGGCCGGGCCCGGCGCCGAGCCGGTCGGGCGCAGCCTGCGGGTGGATGCGGCACGGGTCGATGCGCTGCTCGATCTGGTGGGAGAGCTGATCGTCGCCAAGAACGGGCTGGCGGCGCTGGTGCCCCAGGCAGCGGTCGCCGATCCGAGGCTGGGGCAGGCGCTGGCCGAGCAACAGGCCGGGATCGACCGCCTGGCCCAGGCGCTGCACCGCACGGTGATGGGCGTGCGGATGATCCCCCTCGCCCGCACCTTCCGCCGCATGCCACGGCTGGTGCGGGAGGCGGCAGCGGCGCTCGGCAAGCCGGTGGCGCTGGAGCTGCGCGGCGAGGCGGTGGAGGCCGACAGGGCGATCGTCGACGGGCTGTTCGACCCTCTGCTGCACCTGCTGCGCAACGCAATCGACCATGGGATCGAGGCGCCGGCGGCGCGCATCGCGGCTGGCAAGCCGGAGATTGGGCGGATCACGCTGGAGGCGCGGCGCGAGGGTGAGGGCATCGTGGTGGAGGTCGCCGATGACGGGCGTGGCCTCGACCCCACCCGGCTGCGGCAAGTGGCACGCGAGCGCGGCCTGCTGCCCGAGCCGGCCCTGGCGGGGCTGAGCGACGAGGCGGCATTGCAGCTCGTGTTCCGCCCCGGCTTCTCCACCGCCGCCGCGGTCACCACCCTCTCCGGCCGCGGGGTCGGGATGGATGCGGTGCGGGCGGCCGTGGAGGCGCTCGGCGGCCGGGTGACGCTCGCCACCCGGCAGGGCGCCGGCACCACGCTGCGGCTGCTGCTGCCGGGGGGCGCGGCGGTGACCACGCTGCTGCTGGTCCGGCTGGGCGATGAGGTCTACGGCGTTCCGGTCGAGGCGGTAGCCGAGACGGCACGCATCCCGGCGGGGCACATCCTGCCGCTGCATGGCGGCGAGGCCTTCGTGCTGCGCGACCGCACCGTGCCGCTGCTGCGCCTCGCCGCGCTGCTCGGCCTGCCGGCAGGGCCGCGCGGCGCCGGGGTGCCGGTGCTCGTCATCGGCACCGGCGAGGCGCGGGTGGCGGTGGAGGTGGATGGCTTCGCCGGGCGGGCGGAAGTCCTGCTGCGGCCACCGACCGGCCTGCTGGCGACGATGCCGGGCCTGCTGGGCGCGGCGCTGCTGGGCGATGGGCGGGTGCATGTCGTGCTCGACCTGCCGGGGTTGATCGGATGAGCGTCAGGCTGGACGGCATGGTGATCCGGCTCGAGGGCGAGTGCCGGGTGGAGGAGGCGGAGCCGCTTCTCGCCCTGCTGCAGGAGGCGGCCGGGCGTGAGGTCGATCTCGGCGCGGCCGGGCCGCTGCATACCGCGGTGGTCCAGGTGCTCTTCGCCCTCCGGCCACGCATACGCGCCATTCCGGGCGATGCCTTCACGGCACGCTGGCTGTTGCCGCTTTTTGGCGTCAAAGAGGGGCAGCAAGAGTAAAGTTCGATATTATGCCGAACCGACCAGCGGATGCACCGAGCATGGCCACCACGATCCTGATCGTCGACGACAGCAAGCTGGCCCGGATCGTGGCCGGCAAGGCGGTCGCCGCATTGCAGCCCGACTGGCAACGCCTGGAGGCGAGCCATGCGGAGGAAGCCCTGGCACGCGTGGCCGAGGGTGGGATCGATGTCGTGCTGATGGATTTCAACATGCCGGGCAAGGACGGGCTGACCCTTGCGGCGGAGTTGCGCGCACTGAACCCGGCCATGCCGCTGGCGGTCGTCACCGCCAATGTACAGGAGGAGGTGATCGCCCGCGCCCGCGCGGCGCAGGCGAGCTTCATCCCGAAGCCGGTGACCGAGGATGGGTTGCGCGGCTTCCTCTCGGGTGCCGCACTGCGGCTGCGGGCGACGAAGGCGTGATGACGCCCCGGGTTTCTCCCCTGCTGAACGACCTGGAGCGCGACGCGCTGACCGAGCTGGTGAATATCGGCGTCAGCCGCGCCGCCGCCAGCCTGCGCAAGATGGTCGGCGGCGAGGTGCTGCTCTCGGTGCCTTCGCTCGAGATCATCGGCCACCGCAGGGCGGCGGCGCTGATCCAGGAGCGCGAGGGCGACGAGCTGGTAGCGGTCCGCCAGGAATTCGGTGGCGCCTTCCAGGGCCGCGCCCTGCTGATCTTCCCGCGCGCCAACGGAATGGAACTGGTGCGAGCGGTGCTCGGGGAGGAACTGACGCCTGCCGAGGCGGCAGCGATGGAGGACGAGGCGCTGGCCGAAACCGGCAACGTCATCCTCAACAGCTGCCTTGCCACCATGGCGAACATGCTCGAGCGCTCGCTGACCATGTCCCTGCCGGAAGTACTCCGGCGCGGCGGGTTGAGTCTGCTCCAGACCGCAGAGCCCGTTGAGGATGAGGGGCTGGTTCTGTTTCTCTACATCAATTTTTCAGTACAAAACCGGAGCATCCGTGGCTATATCGCCATGGTCATGGACCTTTCGTCCCTCGAGACATTGAAGCGGTTGGTGGGTGAGTTCATCGACCGCGTGATGCAGGACGATATCGAAGCATGAGGGCGCGCCACCGCCCGTGAACAGAGTACTGAACATGGAACTGGGCACTGCCGCGGCGAGGTTGCCGCGGCTGGGCGGGCCGGTGCTGGAGGTGTTTGCGCGCTCCGGGCTCAGCCTGCTGATCACCGATCCTGGCCAGCCCGGAAATCCGATCACCTATGTGAACGCCGGCTTCACCGAGATGACCGGCTTCCCGCCGGAGGAGGCCATCGGCCGCGACTGCCGGCTGCTGGAGGCGCCGGATACCGATCCCGCCACCGCCGCCGCCCTCGCCGCCGCGCTCGCGGAAGGCCGCCCGGGCGAGTTCGAGCTGAGGCACAGGCGCCGGGACGGGCGGCGCTTCTGGGACCGGGTCACCGTCGTTCCCGTTCCGCCCGGGTTCAATCGCCCGGGCTTTGCCATGGCGATCCTCACGGACATCACGGCTACCTGGGAGGAAGGCGCCGCGCAGGTCGCGTTGCGCAGCCGGCAGGAGGCGTTGGACAAGCTGCAGGAGCGGCTGCGCGCCGCCCTGTCGGCTTCCGGCGTCATGGCCTCCTGGGATTGGACCATCGGCGAGCGGCGCCTTCGTGGCGATGCGCGCTTCGCCGCCGTCTACGGGCTGACGGCCGAGGAGGCGACGAGCGGCGTGCCGACCGCGACCTTCTTCTCGATCATCCATCCCGACGACCAGGCCCGTATCCGTCTCGCGGTGGGCGGCATCCTGCGGGGAGCGGAGGTCTTCTCGAAGGAGTACCGGATCCGCCTGCCGGACGGCACGATCCGCTGGGTGCATGCCCGCGGCCGCCGGCACGAGGCCGAAGACGAGACGGCAAGCCGCTTCACCGGCACGATGGTGGATGTTACCGAGCAGAAGCGCGTCGAGGAGCGGCTGCGCATCGCGCAGACTGCCGGCGGCGTCGGCACCTTCGAGTATACCAGCGGCTATGGCACGGTCTCGGTCTCGGAGCAGTTCTGCCAGGTGCTTGGCCTGCAACCGGCGCAGGATCTGCCGCTGCGCACGATCAACGCGCTGATCCACCCCGATGACCCGCCGCTGATCGACCCGGCGCCGCCCCCTGGGGCGGGCTGCATCCGGCAGGTGGAATTCCGCATCACCCGCCCCGACACCGGCGAACAGCGCTGGCTGACCCGGCGGGGCGAGTTCCTGCGCGACATCGAGACGGACGACCTGCGCTTCTCCGGCGTGATCTACGACATCACCGCAAGCAAGCGCGGTGAGGAGACCCTCCGCCGGCTCAATGACGAGCTGGAGGCGCGGGTTGCGGAACGCACGGCGGACCGCAACCGTCTCTGGCGGCTCTCCGCCGAACTCATGCTGGTGGCGCGCTTCGACGGCACCATCACCGCGGCCAACCCCGCATCGGCCGCGGTGCTCGGCTGGACCGAGATCGAGCTGCTCGGACGCGACCTGTTCGAGCTGGTCCACCCGGATGAGGCCGCGGCGACGCGGCGGGAATTCGCGGCGCTGGCCGACGGCGCGCCGCTGGCCCGCTTCGACAACCGTTGCCGCCGGCAGGATGGCAGCTGGCGCTGGATCAGCTGGTCGGCTGCCGCCGGCGAGGGCCTCATCAACGCCGTGGGCCGTGACATCACCGCCGCGACCGAGCAGGCGGAGGCGCTGCGTCAGGCTGAGGAGCAGCTGCGCCAGGCGCAGAAGATGGAGGCGGTCGGCCAGCTCACCGGCGGCATCGCGCATGACTTCAACAACCTGCTGACCGGCATCATCGGCAGCCTGCAGATGCTGCGGACACGCGTGGCGCAAGGGCGACTGTCCCAGGTGGACCGCTACGTCACGGCGGCGCAGGGCGCGGCCAACCGTGCCGCGGCGCTGACCCATCGGCTGCTCGCCTTCTCGCGCCGCCAGACGCTGGCGCCGGCGCCGACCGACGTGAACCGCCTGATTATCGGCATGGAGGAATTGGTCCGCCGCACCATGGGGCCGGCGATCCGGGTGGAGACGGCCCTGGCGGCGGAGCTGTGGCCGACGCTCTGTGACCCGAACCAGCTCGAGAATGCGCTCCTCAACCTCTGCATCAATGCCCGCGACGCCATGCCGGATGGCGGGCTGGTGACGATCGCCACGGCCAATGCCAGCCTTGGCGAGGCGGAGGCGCTGCAGCAGGGCATGGCGGCGGGGGATTACGTCTCGGTCGCCGTCTCCGATACCGGCACCGGCATGTCGCCCGAGGTCATGGCGCGCGCCTTCGATCCCTTCTTCACGACCAAACCCATCGGCCAGGGCACCGGCCTCGGCCTGTCGATGATCTACGGCTTCGCCAAGCAATCCGGCGGCCAGATCCGCATCCGCTCCGAGCTCGGCTGCGGCACGACCATGAGCATCTTCCTGCCGCGCCATGCGACCTTCCCGACGGAGGAGGAGGCGCCGATGAACGCCGAGCCGGCATCCCGGGCCGGGCAGGGCGAGACCGTGCTCATCGTCGATGACGAGCCGACGGTCCGCATGCTGGTGCGGGAGGTGCTGGAGGAGCTGGGCTATCATGCCGTCGAGGCGGTGGACGGCGCCGCAGCGCTGCTGGTGCTGCAATCCGATATCCGTCTCGACCTGCTGGTGACCGATGTCGGCCTGCCGGGCGGCATGAATGGCCGGCAGATCGCGGATGCGGGGCGGGCCTTGCGGCCCGGGCTGCAGGCGTTGTTCATCACCGGCTATGCGGAAGGCGCGGCCCTGGGCCAGGGGCAGCTGGAGCCCTGGATGCATATTCTGCACAAGCCGTTCGAGGTGGAGGCCCTGGCGAGCAAGGTGCAGCAGATCATCAGGCAGGCGGAGAAGCCAAAGCCCGCAGCATCCTTTGCCAGGGGAGCCTGAGCGTCCCGCCTCAGGGCAACCCAAGCCAGGCAGCGCCGCCGAGCGCCGGCAGGAGCGGCGCGACGAGCAGGGCGGCGCGCGGCGCATAGGTCGTCAGCGCCACCAAGGCGAAGGCAGCGAGCGTCAGCACGCCGCACCAGGCGACCGCTCCGAAGGACCACCCCCAAAGCGCGAAGCAAGGCAGGATGGACAGGCCGAGCAACGCCCAGCCGCCGATGCGGCATAGCTGTCGCCGCACCCGTCCGGGCGATCCACCCAGCAGGTCGCGGTGGTGCCGGTCCATGGCCAGCGACAGGAGCAGGAACCCCGGATAGGCGAGGCCGAGGGCAAGAACAGCCATCATGCGCCCTCCTCCCGCAGCTGCCGGTTCCGCGCGGCCGCCACTGCCAGGCCGGGCCTCGGCCACAGCTTCCGCGCCGCCAGGGCGAAGGCGAGGCCGAAGCCCAGGAAGCCGAGATCCATCCCGGCCATCAGCCAGTCCCCGGCCGGCAAGGCCACGCCCAGGTGGTGCCGCGTGGTCAGCATGTTCAACACCGGCAGCAGCATGGCCAGCGCCGCGGCCAGGCCGGCCTGCTCGGCCCATCCGCGCCGCCCGGGGCGCAAGGAGGCGTGGAAGTAGGCGGCCAGCCAGAGCGCGAAGAATATCCTGATCTCCCAGGCCGGCCGTTGGTCCAGCACCCCCGGCAGCAGCCGGTTGGCCCAGAAGAACCCGAACATGGCGATGGGCAGGCCGAAGATGGTGCCCATGTTGAGCGCCTCGACGAGGCGCAAGCCGAAGCTTCGCCGCTCGCCGCGTTTCGGCGCCCGCTTCGCCACCCACATCACCAGGCCGGTGCCGACCATGGCCGTGCCGGCGAGGCCGGAGAGGAAGAACAGGCCATGCAGGAACGGCCACTCGAAGCGGGCGAAATGCAGCCCCAGGGCAACCCCCACCGTCTGCGCCGCCGGCGCGTCGTTACCGGTGGCGAGCCGCAACTCGCCGGTGGTGCCGGCGAAGACGAGCTCCCGGCGCCGGATGGCCAGCTCATGCCGGTCGCCCTTGCCCAGCACGATGGTGGTATTGGCATCGCCCGGGAACGACACGCCGATCCGCCGCACGCCCGCCTCCGGCCAGCGTCGAAGCGCCTCGGCCACCAGCGGCGCGATATCGGTCATCGGCGCGGTCTCGCGTGCCGGGCGCGGCTGCGGGGCGATGGAGAGCGCCTCCGCGATGAAGGCCTGCTGGTCGCCCTTATAGGCCAGTTGCATGCCCCAGGGCATGTACATGGTCATCAGGGTCAGCAGGCCCGTATAGGTGATCATCAGGTGATAGGGCAGCGCCAGCACGGCCAGCAGGTTGTGCGCATCCAGCCAAGAGCGGCTGCCGGCCTTGCCCGGGCGGAAGGTGAAGAAATCGGCGAAGATGCGTCGATGGGTGATGATGCCGCTGATGATCGCCACCAGCATCGCCATGGCGCAGAAGCCGACCAGCCAGCGCCCCCAGATCGGCGGCATGTGCAGCTCGAAATGGAAGCGGTAGAAGAATTCGCCGCCCCTTGTCTCGCCGCCTTCCGCCACGCGGCCAGTCGCAGGGTCGAGGATGCCGTCGCGGAAGCGGCGCTCGCCGGGCGGCCTCCAGTAGAGGCGCAGCAGCGGGTCGCTCTCGGTCGGCAGGCCGATGATCCAGCCGGTGGCGTCGGGCGCGATCCGCTGCAACTCCCGCACGCCCAGCATCGCGGCCTCGGGGCCACGATCCTCCATGCGCAGGTCAGGACGCATCCAGGCGGAAATCTCGCCGCGGTAGTAGGCCGCGGTGCCGGTCAGGAAGACGGCGAACAGGATCCAGCCCGGAATCAGCCCGGCCCAGGTGTGCAGCCAGGCCATGCATTGCCGGAAGCCCTCTTTCATGACGGCCTCCCTGCCCAGCTCACCAGCATCAGCAGCAACCCGGGCAGCAGCACGCCGGCCCAGGCGCGCCACGCATCACGTGCGGCGAAGACCCAGAGCACGACACCGGCATAGGCGAAGAAACTCAGCATCATGCCGATGATGACCGCCTCCGACCGGGCCAGCGGCAGCAGCACGGCACAGGCGATGGACACCAGCGCGCCGAGCGCGTAGCCGCCGGCCACCGCCGCGACCACGCGGGAGACGAGGCCCGGCCAGCGCCGGCCGCCCTCCGGCCGCGGCGCGCTCACCAGCGATAGCCCAGGGTGGCGTAGACCGCGCGGCCCGCGCCGTAGCTGCAGGAATTGTAGGTGTAGCAGGCGTTGACGAACCTTTCGTCGCTGAGGTTGCTGGCATTGACCGCCAGCCGCCATTGCCGCCACTCCGCCTGCGCCACGGCATCGACGAGAGTGAAGCTCGGCACATGGAACTGCGGCGAGCTGGCGCTTGGGGCGCCGTTGCCAACGGTGTTGCCGATATAGCGGACGCCGCCACCGAGGGTGATGCGGAGGTCTTCCGTGACGTTAAACTTGTAATCGGTCCAGAGGGCGCCGGTATGCGCCGGGATTGCGGCCGGACGCATGCCGAGATTGCCGGCGGTGGTCCTGGTCACCTCCGGGTCCTGCGCCGTCCAAGCGGCGATGAGGTTGAGCGCCGGGGTCAGGGCGAGCCGCGCCTCCAGCTCCAGTCCTCGCACGCGCACCTCGCCAGTCTGGATGGAAAAGGTCGTGTTGGCCGGGTCGGCGGTCAGGACGTTCTGCTGCGTCAGCTGGAACAGCGTGGCGGAGTAGAGGCTCGAACTGCCGGGCGGCTGGTACTTGATGCCGGCCTCGAACTGCTCGCCGGTGGTGGGTGCGAAGGTGCCACCGCCGCGGGCCGGCGCCAGCGTGCCGATATTCGGCAGGAAGGAGGTGGCATAGCTGAAATAGGGCGAGAGGCCGAAGTCGAAGGCGTAGAGCAGCGCGGCGCGGCCGGTGAATTGCGAATCACGCTGGCTGGCATTGGTATTGGTGCGGTTGTTGCGCGTAGCGGTGTCGGCGAAGTCCTGCCGCCCGGTCAGCGTCAGGTACCAGCGGTCCAGCCGGCCCTGATCCTGGAGATAGAGGCCGGTCTGCTGGATAGTCTGGTTGTTGGAGGCGGTGAGCGGCAGCGTCCGCGGCCGGTAGCCGTAATTCGGGCTGAAGACGTCGAGCGCGCTGGCCGCCGCGGAGTAGGTGCGCGCATTCAGGCCCTGTACCCGGTAATCCAGGCCGAAAAGCAGCGTGTGTTCCAGCGGGCCGGTGACCACGCGGCCCTCCGCCTGGTTGTCGATGGCGAAGGTCCGGTAGGTCGGGTTCTGGTAGGAGGCGACGCGGGCGAGGCTGCGCTGCTGGCTGGCCGGGCTGAAGCCGCTGGCGTAGATCGAGGCGTAGTCCAGCTCGTGATAGGTGCCGCGGAGGTTGGAGCGCAGCGTCCAGTCCTGGTTCAGCCGGTGCTCGATCCGCGCCCCAAGGCCATATTGCGAGCGGCGGTAGCGGTCCCAGCCGGGCTCGCCGGTGGCACGGTCGCGTGGGATGGTGCCGTTGGGGTTGTACAACGCGGTGCCGAAAGCCGGCAGCCATTGGCCGGTGATGGCGGCATCGTCCCGCATGTAGCTGGCGAGGAGGGTGATGCTGGTATCGCCCGTCGGCCGCCAAGTCAGGGACGGGGCGAGGTAGATGCGGTTGTCGCGGCCGCCCTCCACATAGGTGTCGGCATCGCGGACCAGGCCGTTGAAGCGCCAGAGCAGGGAATTGCTACCGCCGACGGCGCCCCCGACGTCGAACATCCCCTGGATGCGGCCGAAGCTGCCGCCCTGGATGGCCACCTGGTTGACCTGGCCGGGATAGGGGGTCTTGCTGATGCTGTTGATGATGCCGCCGAGATTGCCTTGGCCGTAGAGGCCGGAATTGGCGCCGCGCAGCAGCTCGACCCGCTCCATGCCCCATGGCTCGATGCGGAAGCTGTGGGCGGTGACCGGCACCGGCACGCGCAGCCCGTCGAGGTAGATGTCCGGGGTAAAGCCGCGGACCGTGCCGTATTCGCCGCGGAAGTCGGAAAGGATGCCCTGGCCGCTCGCGGCGTAGCCCAGCACCTCGCCGAGGTTGCGCGAGTTCTGCAGATCGATCTGCTCGCGGGTCACGACGGTGACGTTCTGCGGCGTCAGGATCAGTGGCGTGTCGGTCTTGGTGGCGCTGGCGCTGCGCTCGGCGGAGATGCCCTGGACGGGGCCCGTCGCGGTCTCCGGCGTGCCCTCGATGCGCAATTCGGGCATGGCCAGCCCGTCGTCCTGTGCCGACTGAGCGGTTTGGGCCTGGCCCGGGGAAGCGGCGATGGCGAGGCTCGTCGCCAGGAAGGGCAAGAGCTTGGCAGGGCCAGGCATGGGTGCAGCGATCATCGGCGGTTCCGGCAAAGGCACTCCGGGCAGCCCCCGACGGGTGCCCTTCGCCTTTTTTGCAATTCATTCGCAATCTCATCAAGGTCTCTTGGCGCGATTGAAATGACTACCGCCGATCACTGGTCGTTGCGGTCCAAAGTATAAACTTTCATGAAAAATAGCCTTTTGAAGCCTTATCGGCTATGCGGCGGCCACGACCACGCACTGGCCTCAAGGCCGGTTCCGTAGACGGCGAGCCCTGCCGCTGCGATGAACAGCCAAGCGAGCGAGCCCGTGAGGCGCAGCATCAGTCAGCCGCTACCAGCGGCGACCAGCATGCGTAGGACGCCGAAGTCGAGCGGCCAGATGAGTTGGCCCGCACCCTGCGAGGCGAAGTACAACACCATGCCGAGGCCGAAAAACTCATAGGCCGGCCCGACGCTGCGCAAGTAAAGGCTGCCCCTCCACCATCCCTGGCTCGGCGCTGAACAGGGCCTAGCCATGCATGAGGCCACAAGGCGGTGGCAAGGCCCACGGCCTCGGTGATGTAGCCCAGGCTATTGAACACCTCGCGCAACGGGTGCTCACGCTGCTCGGCAGCCTCAGACAGCAGAGGCAGGTAGGGCGCAACCAGCGCCCATTCCTCATCGAAGACATCAAACGGATATGGCTTGCGAGCATTCATGCCCGGCAGCCCGATCGTCACCCGTCGAATGGTCCATGACAGTCACCAGGCCGCCGGAGTACACGCGCGTCCCGGATCACCCAAGACCTGGCTTCTCGTTCATGACGACCCAATAGAGACCAAGACTTTTCACCATCTCCAGCAGCCCGTCGAACGCCACCGGCTTGGTCAGGTAGGAGTTGGCGCCAAGGTCGTAGGCGCGGTTCACGTCCGCGCTCTCGCGTGAGGAGGTCAGGACCACGACCGGGATCCTGGCCACGACCCCGCCCCGGTCGCGCTTCCATTCCAGCACCTCGTGCCCGGACCGCCTCGGCAATTTCAGGTCCAGCAGCACAAGGCAGGGCAGCGGATGCCGCTCCCGATCCGCGTACTGGCTCTCACCTTGTTCCGTCCTCGATGATGCTGGCTACCCTGTCGTCGGGACCGCCTCCAGTGCGGCCGAGGCGACAGCGCTTTTCCATTCGAGGCACCCGGCGCTCGCCCTGCTCGATGTCGGATTGGCCGGGGAATACGACGGCATCACCCTTGCCAGTCAGCTTCGGAGCGCCGTGCCTGACTTGGCGGTAGTGTTCGTGACAGGGTCCGGCGACCCCGAAACCCGTCGCAGGGCAGGTGCCGTCGCGCCTGGTGCTTTCCTCCAGAAGCCAGTGCCCTCCGAGGCGCTCCTCGACGCGGTGAAGTTGGCCCTCGGCTAAGGCCTGTTAGAGCTTGATGACTTTGATCCAGTTTGCGGTGGCGGCGAGGCAGAGCACGCCGAGGAAGGAGCGTGCGGTCTTCTCGTAGCGAGTAGCGACCGCTCGCCACTCTTTCAGACGTGCCCAAAGGTTCTCGACCAGGTGGCGGTTGGCGTAGATCCAGTCCGGACAGGCGACCTCGGCATCGGTGCGCCGGGGCGGGATCGCAGGTCGCGCGCCCATGTCCCAGATGCGCTCGCGGAAGGCGTCAGAGGCAAAGCCGCGGTCGCCAA
>NZ_JQKB01000055.1 GCF_000745835.1 Belnapia moabensis DSM 16746
CGACTCACCCAGGCACGGCCCGACGGTTACGTGCTGATGATGACCAACATCGGCATGGCCGCGAGTGCGACGCTCTACCGCCGCCTGCCATACGACGTCCTCACCGACTTCGCGCCGCTCGGCCTCGTGTCCGACGCGGCCATGACCTTCATCGCGCGGCCCGGCTTCCCGGCCGGCAATTTCGGCGAGTATCTTGCCGCCCTAAAGCAGCAAGGCGAGGGGCTGAACTTGGCGACGGCCGGGCTCAGCTCGGCGGCCAACCTTTGCGCTCTGCTGCTGCATCGGACAGCCGGCGCGCGGGCGACGGTGGTGGTGTTCCGCGGCACCGGTCCTGCCATCACCGAGGTGATGGCAGGGCGCATCGATCTGCTCTGCGATCAAGCCACCAACACTGTGCCATTCCTGCGCGACGGCCGGCTGCGCGCCTTCGCCGTGACCAGCACCACGCGGCTGCCGGGCTTGCCAGACATACCGACTACGGCCGAAGCGGGCTTTCCCGGCCTCACTATGAGCACTTGGCACGGGCTCTACGCGCCAGCCGGTACGCCTGAGCCGGCGCAAGAGCGGATTTCGGCCGCATTGCGGGGGGCGCTCGGCGAAGCGCGGCTCCGCGCCCGCTTTGCCGACCTCCTCACCGAGCCTGCCACGCCCGAGCGCGCCAGTATTGCCTTCCACCGCCGCTTTCACGCTGAGGAGGTCGCACGTTGGAAACCCATCATCGAGGCTGCGGGACAGTTTGCAGATTAAGTGCCTGACGCGGGATAGTTGAATCGGATTTGATGGCTGGCCGGGGAATATGGGCGCAGATCAACCTAATTTGGGAGCGCAGTGTGGGCACTGTTGTCCTATTGCCACGTCGACAAAGCCATGCGGAACCGACTTGAGACGCACATCGCCAAGCTCAAACGCGGGGGCGTGATCGATACTTGGCACGACCGCCGGATCGTGCCGAAACATCCATTGGACGCGCGGCTCTGGGCCCGACCGGACGCAGCAGGGGATGGCTGCACCCGGCGCCGGGTGGCAGAAAGGCGTCAAACAGCCCGGAGGACGTCATGATCTCTGCCCCGCGCCGCCTCGTGCTCGCCGCCGCCCTTGCCGCCCCGGCCATTGCCCGCGCTCAGCAGCGCTCTGTCACCATCGTCGTACCCTTCACCGCCGGCGGCAGCACCGACGTGCTGTCGCGCCTAATGGCAGAGCGGATGACGCAGATCCTCGGCCAAACCGTGTTGGTCGAGAACCGGCCCGGCGGCAACACGATTGTCGGCGCGGAATACGTCGCCCGTGCCCACGCGGACGGCAACACGCTGCTGATGGCGGCCGGCACCACGCTCAGCATCAACCCGGTCGTGGTGCGGAACCTGCCTTACAAGGTCGAGGATTTCGCCCCGATCACTCTGGCGACCACCTACCCGTTCGGCATCGTCACCCAGAACAACGGCCCGGCCGACATCCCGGCCTTGATTGCCGCGGCCAAGGCGAAGCCGGGCGAAATCACCTACGGCACGAACGGCCCGACCACCCTGACCAACGTCGCCATGCTGCTGGTGACGGAGCGCCTGGGCATTCGCATGCAGGACGTCACCTACCGCGGGGACTCGGCAGCGCTGAATGACTTTATTGCCGGCAACCTCGACACGCTCGTGGTCGCAGGCAGCACCGCCGTCCCGGTCTTCCGCAATGGCCAGGGACGGCTGATCGGCTGGACCAGCCTCCAACGTATGCCGACCACGCCCGAGGTGCCGGCGGTCGCGGAGTTCGCCCCGGGGACTGAGGCACTGAGCTGGTTTGGCCTGCTCGCCCCGGCGCGTACTCCACCTGCCCAGGTGCAACGGCTACACGACGTAGCCATCGAGTCATTGAAAGACCCGCGCATCCAGGAAAGATTAACGCGAGATGCCCAGTTCGTCGTCGGCAGTACGCCTGAGGAATTCACCCAGTTCCTGCGTGACTAGGATCGGCTCTGGCGGCCGATCCTAAGCAAGTTGGACGTAAAAAATAACTGAAACTCTCGCCACTGGTAGATCGACACCGTCAACTTGGCAGAGGGTTGGCGGTCTGAGCTTGGTTCCGTAGACACTCGGAATGAACTCTGTGGCTTCCAAAGCGCCTTATGCTGGCTACCGCTTCCCGGCCGAGGTCATCAGTTATGCCGTGTCATCTTGTTGCATGAGTCACCCAGCTGGACGCGTTGCAGTAGGCTGGCTTAATATTACCGAGCGCGGTCGCATAGGCTGGCAGCGAGCGTCGGGGTACAACTGGCGTGCTCTGGTGTGGGCCGATGTCTCGCGATGGAAGCGCGTCATCGGTGATGGTCTGCGCTCGCAGAAGGATCGGCGCCAAGCAACCGAAGTGGCCATCGCCACCAACGTCCTGAACCGGACGCTGGATCTCGGACGGCCGGAGTACATCCGGGTCGCATGACCCCACACCCGGCAGGGATCAATGCGTCGGTACCGCCGACCGATGCATCACAATGCTGCCCCGTAGCTCGGGAGCTTGTCGGTGATGTCTCGTGACTGGCGATGATGCCGCGCGCCGCCAGCATCTCCTCGACCATGCGCAAGCTGAGCGGGAAGCGGAAATACAGCCACACGGCGTGACTGATGAGCTCGGCCGGAAAGCGGTAGCCGGCATAGGGCGCTTTGAGGGCCACAAAGTTCATTCCGGGTATCTACGGAACCGAGTTCAGACCGCTAACCCCCTGCCAATTTGACATGGGGTTATGGCGGGCTGGTGCCCTCCAGCGGCAATCGGGGTCTGATGCGCTCGGACCTGCTGAGGAGAGCTGGCATGGAACGGTATGTTGGACTGGATGTCTCACAGGAGCAGACTTCGATCTGCGTTGTTGACGGCAGCGGCAAGACGCTCTGGCAGGGCAAGTGCGCCTCGACCCCGGAGGCGATTGCCGCCACGGTCGGGGCACGGGCGCCGGGCGTGACACGGGTTGGCCTGGAGAGCGGGCCCATGTCGGCTTGGCATTGGCACGAGTTGAGGAAGGCTGGCCTGCCCGTGGTCTGCCTCGACGCGCGTCACGCCAAGGCGGCGCTGGCGCTGCAGTGCCATCGCCCGGCAGGATCAGGAGGTGCGGCGGCTAATGACCGCGCCGGGTGTCGGCGTCCTGGTCGCCCTTACCTATGTCAGTGTCGTGGATAGGCCGGAACGCTTCGCCAAATCCTCGAGCGTCGGCGCCTATATCGGCCTGACACCGAGGCGCTACCAGTCCGGCGAGGAGGACTACACCGGCCACATCTCGCGCTGCGGCGACAAGCTGCTACGGACCTACCTCTACGAGGCGGCGGGGATCATCCTCCACCGCGTCTCACGCTGGTCAGCGCTGAAGGCCTGGGGAACACGGCTGGCCAAGCGGACCGGCACCAAGAAAGCCACCGTCGCGGTCGCGCGGAAGCTCTCGGTGATCCTCCACAGGATGCTGCGCGACGGCAGTGAGTTCCGCTGGGCGGCCAAGGAGGCACAGATGGCCTGAGCCATACACAGCAAAGGTACGAAATCCGCTGGCAGCGGCGGAAGGACGTCCCTGTCGGGACGGGGTTCCGGCCATCGCGTGGGCACTGTTGCGGCTCCACTCCATCTTGAGCGGGTGACCGCGTACTTGACATCACGAGGCCGGAGCTTCCGACACCATCATGCGGCGGCGAACGCCAACCGCGGAGAGAACCATGGCCCGGCAGGGGTGCCCATCGTCGCTGCGCAGAGGACAACAGAGGGCTTGATCTCCACGCCCACCATAAGAGAACGGTGCTGGCGCACGAGTTCGCGTTTGGTAGCCAAAACATGTTTTGGTTTCACGACGGCGTCTCGCCACGCTTAGGAATCGTAACGTTTTTTTGCGGTGTATGTGGTATAGCTTGGGTAGTTCGCCTCGATTGTTGGATAAGGCGCGATATGGACACCTTCAATTCGATAACAGGATTAATTGGAGATCGTTTCTGCCGCACTCAGGGGGACACGAAGTCAAATATTGACCTGCCGCCGAGGCGGAAACTCCTTGTCGGGCCAGTCCGCCAGTGTAGCCTCTTGCCAGGTGCGGAGACACCGTTGGAGGATATCCATGGACGGCAGCATTGTGGATGCCACACGCCCTGGCATTGCGCTCACGGTGGCAAGGAAGGCCGACCAACCCTTCGTGCAAGGCCGCCGGAAGTTCTTCCGCTACCGCGACCTCGGCGTGCAGGCGGCGACGGGGGGCAAGCTCCGCGCCCAGGTGATGGAGGCCATCACCGGCATGACCGAGCCGACCGGCTGGCACACCCATCAGTGCGAGGCGCAGTTCATCTACATCCTGAAGGGTTGGGTGGAACTGGAATTCGAGGACGGCACCCGCACCCGGTCCGAGGCTGGTGACGCCGTCCTCATTCCCGGCGGAATGAAGCACAACGAGATCGCCACCTCCGACGACGTGGAGATCCTGGAGCTCTCCATCCCTGGCGACATGGCGACACAGCCCTGCGATCCGCCTGTCGTCAGCAATTGACACCGCCAGGAAGCGGATCACTCGCAGCCAAGGTTCACGCACCCACCGCGAGATCACCCGATGGCGCCGCGCGGCGGCCGCGGCATCTCGGCTTGCTGCGCCGCTGGGGAAGACCACCATGATGATCGAACGACGCACCTTGTTGCTGGGCGGCGCCGCCTTTGGCGCCTTGCCGGCGCCGGTCCGCGCGCAGGCGCAGCAGACCATTCGGCTCGGTGTGATCTCCGACATGAGTGGCGCATTCGCCGACCTTTCCGGTCCGAATTCGGTACTAGCAGTGCGCCAGGCCGTGCAAGATGCCGCGTCGCTCGGCCTGAAGGTCGAGGTCGTTGCCGCGGACCATCAGAACAAGCCCGACCTGGCCGCCAACATCGCTCGCCAGTGGTTCGACCGGGACGGCATCGACGCAGTCGTCGACGTGCCCGCAAGCAGCGCCGCGCTCGCCGTCAACGGTGTCGTGCGCGAGAAGAACAAGGCCTTCCTTGCCTCATCGCCGGGTACGTCGGAGCTGACCGGCGCTCAATGCAGCCCGAATACAGTGCAATGGACCTATGACACCTGGATGCTCGCCAACTCCACCGCACGGGCCACGGTACGAGAAGGCGGCGACAGTTGGTTCTTCGTGACCGCCGACTATGCCTTCGGGCATTCCATGGAGGCGGAGGGCGGCAGGATCATCGCCGCCGAGGGCGGCCGCGTGCTGGGCAGCGCTCGCTTCCCATTCCCTGGCACCACCGATTTCTCCGCCTTCCTGCTGCGGGCGCAGGCGAGCCGTGCCAAGGTCGTCGGCCTCGCCTTCGGCGGCACCGACATGGCCAATGCGGTGAAGCAGGCGACCGAGTTTGGCTTGCAGAAACGCGGGCAGCGGCTCGCGGCGCTGATCCTGTTCATTTCCGAGGTTCACTCCATGGGCCTCGAGGCGGCGAAGGGGCTGGTCTGCTCGGAGAGTTTCTACTGGGATGTGAATGACCGCACCCGGGCGCTGACGCAGCGCCTGAAACGGAATTTCAACGCGCCGCCGCCGACCATGGTGCAAGCCGGCTGCTACGGCGTCACATTACACTACTTGAAGGCGGTTGCTGACTTGGGAGTTGCCGCGGCCAAGGCAAGTGGCGCTGCTGCGGTTGCTCGCATGAAGGCGATGCCATGCGACGACGATGCCTTCGGCCCGGGCACGATCCGTGCCGATGGCCGCAAACTGCATCCTGCCTATCTCCTAGAGGTGAAGGCGCCGAGTGAAAGCAAGGGGCCGTGGGACTATTACAAGGTGCTGCAGACCGTACCAGGTGAGCAGGCCTTCCGCCCCATGGTGGACGGTGGCTGTCCATTGATCTGAGCTAAGAGAGGTTTGCTCTGTTGCGAGCCTCTCGGGACGGAGCGAGGCTTGAAGCGGCTCCTTCGGGACATGTTGGACCATACACTGATTCGCCATGCGTCCCTCGCGGCGGTCTGGGCGCGCGTTTCGGCGCCTCGGCCTAACTGGAACGCACTCGCTCAGCGAGAGCGAGAAGCTGCCCCGCTCCCTCTGCGAAGATCAGGCCTGCAGGCCCCCATCGTCTTGAGATGCTTGCGAGGCGGCCACTTGAGGGTAGGCTTCGACCCATGCCCCAACGCCGCAACCTGCTTGCCGGTGCCGCCGGCTTCCTTGCAACCCCCGCCCTGGCCCAGGGCGACGCGGCCCGCACGCTCCGCATGGTGCCGCAGGCCGATGTCACCGTACTCGACCGCTAGCGACCACGTCCTATGCAGTGAGAAACCACGGCCATCTCTGTTAGGACACGCTCTACGGCCTCAATGCCGGGTTCCGCCCGCAGCCGCAGCTTGCCGAAGGCCATGCCGTCGCGGATGATGGCCGTCGCTGGACCATCACCCTCCGCAAAGGTCCGACTTTCCACGACGGCGAGCCCATCCGTGCCGCCGATGCCGTCGCTTCGATCCGCCGCTGGATGGCCCGCGGTAACACATGGTCAGACGCTCGCCGCGCGTGTTGAGGAGATCCGCGTCCTTGACGACCACCGCTTCGAACTGCGCCTGCGGCGACCTTTCGGCGTCATGCTGGACACGCTCGGCAAGTCCTCCTCCTACCCGTGCTTCATCATGCCAGAACGCTTTGCCGCGCTGCCCGCAACGACACCGCTGACGGAAATCGTCGGCTCTGGTCCGTACCGCTTCGTGGCAGACGAGCGTCGCGCCGGCGAGCAGGTCGTCTACCGCCGGTATGACCGATACGTTCCCAATCCGGTCGGCACCCCTGGCGTCACCGCCGGTCCTAAGCTGGCTTTCTTCGAGCGGCTGGAATGGCGGATCATCCCCGATGCGGCGACCGCCTGCGCGGCATTGCAAGCGGGCGAGATCGACTGGTGGGAGCGCATCACTGCCGACCTCCGGCCGCTGCTGGCACGGCGACGCGACCTGGTGATCGACCGGATCGAGACGCTGGGCACCGTCGCCATGCTGCGGCCCAACCATCTGCTTCCACCCTTCGACGATCCCGCGGTTCGCCGCGCCTTGTTGCCGGCGATGTCGCAAGCGGATTTCATGGCGGCCTTGTTCGGTGAGGACCACAGTCTGTGGCGCGACGGCGTCGGCTGTTTTCCGCCGGGCAGCACGCTGGCATCCGACGAAGGGCTGGAGATGCTGACCGCACCGCGCGACCTGGGCCGTGCCCGTGCGGCGCTGGCGGCCACGGGCCGCGCCGGCGCCAAGGTGGTGATGCTGCACCCGGCGACCAGCAAACCAACAGCGCGCTCACCATGGTCGCCGACGACCTGCTGCGGAAGATCGGCTTCGAGCCGGAGGATGCGACCTCCGACTGGGGGACCATGCTGCAGCGGCGGGGGAAGAAAGAGGCTGTGGCGCAAGGTGGCTGGAATGCCGTGGTGGTGCTTTTCGGCGCGGAGGACCTGCTGAACCCCGGCGGCCATCCGCTGCTCCGGGCCAACGGCGAAGGTGCCTGGTTCGGTTGGCCGAGTAGCTCAGCCTTGGAAGCTCTGCGTGATGCTTGGCTCGAGGAGCCAGACATAGAGGCGCAGCGGCGCACGACGCGGCGGATACAGGCGCAGTTCTTCACCGATCTGCCCGATTGGCCACTTGGGCTTTACCAGGTGGACAGCGCCTACCGGCGCGGCCTGCGCGTCGAGCGACGAGGTCTCGCATTGCCGCTGAATGTGCGACGGGACGCATGACGGATGGTCTGACCGCGCGAGAGGATGAACGCGCCCGGCTCGAATAACCGGATCGCAGCACCGACGATCCGCTGCCTGGACCTCCCGGAGGCGGCGCCCCGTGCCCGGACTGCCGTTTGCGCTGGCATCCCCGCCCCCTGACGCCGCAGACTGCCAGGCGAACCGGCCACAGAGCATCTTGTTGCACCAGTCGCCCGTTTTGGCGCGGTGGAGTAGGCTGGCGTAGGGGCGAGCCCTTGAGCATCGAGGGACGCCCGCTGTGCCATTCAAGGCTAACGCTGACCGCCGGCACCACATCCCCAAGCAGCGCCAGAGGGTAACCAACTGGGCTGAGTACGACGCCAGCTTGCGCGCCCGCGGCAGCCTCACCGTGTGGTTCACGGCCGAGGCGATCGATGGCTGGCGAGCCGAGGCGCGCACGGGCCGGGGCGGCCAGGCGAAGTACTCGGACCTGGCGATCGCAACCGCCCTGACGCTGCGCGCCGTGTTCCGTCTTGCCCTGCGGCAGACCGAGGGCTTGATCGGCTCCGTCCTGCAACTGCTTGGCCTTGATCTGGCGGTGCCGGACCACTCCACCCTCAGCCGCCGGGCCGAAACGCTGGCCGTGCCGCAGCCGAAGGCGGGCCGCGAGCCAGTGCACCTGCTGGTGGACAGCACCGGTCTTCGGCTGTGCGGTCCCGGCGAGTGGCTAATCGAGAAGCATGGCACCAAGCGGCGTCGAGCCTGGAAGATGCTTCACCTCGCCACCGACACCGACACGGGCCAGATCGTCGCCTCGGTGCTAGCTGGCAGAGAGGCCGATGACGGCTCGCAGGTCGGTCCCCTGCTTGAGCGGGTCGATGGTTCCGTGGCGTCCTTCACCGGCGACGGTGCCTACGATCGGGACGACGTCTACGCCGAGGTCGCGGCACGCTACCCGGACGCGGCCATGGTCGTACCACCACGCGCCAGCGCTGTGCCGAGTGAAGCTGCGCGGTCAGCGCCGACGCAGCGGGACTCGCACCTCCGATGTATTGTCGAGCGAGGCCGCATGGGCTGGCAGAGAGCCTCGGGGTACAACTGGCGTGCTTTGGTAGAGGCCGACGTCTCGAGATGGAAGCGCGTCATCGGTGACGGGCTACGCTCGCAAACAGACCGACGGCAAGCGACCGAGGTGGCCATCGCTGCCAAGGTGCTGAACCATATGCTCGAGCTTGGACGGCCGGAGTACGTCCGCATCGCGTAATCCAAATACCGGTAGGAACCAGCATGTCTACACCGCTGACCCATGCAACACGATGTTGTCAGGAGCCGGGGCTGAGACGACGCTCACGCAAATGCAGTCATTTCCGCCCCAGCGGGTTCGGCTGAGGCGAGTAGGGCGGTAGCGACACCAGCAGAAAATTCGTTCGGCCCTCTTGAAGACCCTTTTGACAGAAATATTTCGCTGAGCGCCGAGGCCGAGCCGACTGATCGTCAGCGCGATACCCGCCTTCCGGCAACATTGGGAGTCATGGGTCGCGGAGTTAGAAGATGAACGAGCTTACGGAGTCAGACAGTCACTTTGCTGAATGTGGATTGCGTCTGCTTCGTGATCTGCAAAACGGACAGGCCACAAGCAGCGCCGTATTCACGCACCCTGATCAAGTGCTGAACGACCGAGAGCTGACCCCTGCTCAAAAACGCGAGATCTTGGCGTCATGGGTGTCGGACACCCGCGCCGTCGTAAACAAGCCTGCCTTGCGGCAGTTGGATAGTGGAACTCTGGTACGGGTCGAGGAGATTTTCCAGGCGCTCAGGTCCCTGGACAGGGCAGAGCTACGGTTAGATGGTGCGGGCTCCAAAAACATTCTTGCATTGCGGCCGACTTTTGGGCGCCGCAACCGGTGGGAGCCTCCGATCCAGCGTAACGGGCGCTTGCGGTGGGATAGTCCTGATGATGACGATGACCCTCCGCCCTGCCCGGTGAAGGCGCCCATCCCAAATCATGGCCCGCCTCCGTGCCCGGCGGTCGCTGCCGCCTCTGCTCATCTAGCCGCCGCGGCATAAAGTCTTATGAGACTTGGCATGAGGTTCCTCCTGCCACGCTGCGACGGGTATCTCGGGCCGAGGCTTTAGCCTATTGAGCCGGCCGCGGCGTTCTTGAAGGTCGTGGCTGCTGTACCCAGATAGCTGACATCGTGAAACACTTGGACATGCGGAGCCTGACGGCGGAGGCGCAAGAGGAGCGCCGGCGGCAGGTGGTCGGGCTGCGTCAGGCAGGGCAGACCTATGCAGCAATCGCCGCCCAGCTTGGGCTGACCCAGACCGGGGTGTTCGACATCTGTAAGCGCTTCGCCGAGCGCGGCCCGGCGGGACTGAAGAGCAAGCCGCGTGGGCCGGCACCGGGGCATGGCACCCTGCTGACGGCAGAGCAGGAAGCCGAGGTCCAGGCGCTGATGTGCCAGCAGATGCCGGACGAGTTGGGGCTGGACTTCGCGCTCTGGAGCCGGGCGGCGGTGCAGGCGCTGGTCTGGCAGCGCTTCGGCGTGGCGGTGGCGGTGCGGACGATGGGCACCTACCTGGCCCGCTGGGGCTACACGCCGCAGAAGCCGCTGCGGCGGGCCCCTGAGCAGGACCCAGCTGCGGTGCGGCGTTGGCTGCGGCGGGAGTACCCGGCGATTGCGGCGCGGGCCAAAGCAGAGGGCGGCGTGATCTTCTGGGGTGACGAGAGCGGTCTGCGCTCGGACGACGTGCGCGGCCGCAGCTATGCTCCTTGGGGGCGAGACCCCGGTGGTCCGCCCCAATCACCGGCGGGCCAATGTCGGCCTGGTCTCGGCGGTGACCAACAGGGGCGAGGTGCGCTGGATGATCCTCAACGGCGCGATCAAAGCGCCCACCCTGATCCGCTTCCTCGAGCGCCTGGTGCGCGACGCTGGGCGCAAGGTGTTCCTCATCCTGGACCGCTTGCAGGTGCACCGGGCACGGCTGGTCCGTGACTGTCGGGCGGGCCGCGAGGCTCAGATCGAGGTATTTCACCTTCCGGCCTACAGCCCCGATCTGAACCCGGACGAGGGTGTGAACGGCGATGTCAAGCAGGTGGTCACCGCCAAACCGCTCGCGCGCAGCAAGTCGCAACTTAAGCGGACCGTCGTCAACCACATGCGCAGCCTGTCCAGACGGCCAGAGCGCATTCGCGCCATCTTCCGTCATCCGCAGTTCCGCTACGCAGCGTAGTTCAAGAATACTACGGCCGGCTCAATAATCACCATCGAGGCGGAACTTCGTGTCTGACGAGCTGCGCTCGCCAGCCTCGCATGGTTTTGTCAGATCACGCGCCAGTAGGGTCGTTTGGCTGGCCGGGCCTGGGCTGGTAGGCTCCAGGGCCAGCGGAGCGGGAAGTGGCAATGGAGTGTGTGGCCTGCGGCTCCGCTGCCGTGACTGCGGCAAGCAATACAACGAGCGCAGTACCGGGCTGCTGAACCACACCCAGTACCCATCCGACGTCATTGCCCTGGTGGTGCTATGGCGGCTGCGCTACCGGCTGACCCTGCGCGACTTGGCTGAGATGTTCCTCCAGCGCGGCCTCGTATTCAACCATGAAGCTGTTCGCGACTGGGAGGCGAAGCTCGCACCGGTGCTGGCGGACGACCTCCGTCGACGACGGCACGGCAAGGCCAGCACCCGTGGCCGGCACTGGCACGTCGACGAGACCTATTTGAGGGTTCGTGGCCGGCTGGGCAGATCTGTACCGGGCCATTGACCGCGACGGCAACCTTGTCGACACCATGCTGAGCGAGCACCGCGACATGGCTGCGGCTCAGGCCTTCTTCCGCTCAGCCAAGGCTGCCACAGGCATCACGCCCGAACGCGTCACCACGGACGGGCACGGCTCCTACCCGCGGGCGATCCGCTCGACACTCGGCCGGCGGGTTGTGCATCGGACCAGCGCATACAGGAACAATGGACTGGAACAAGACCACCGGGGCGTGAAAGGTCGCATACGATGTAGGCGCGGCTTCAGGAGCATCGGCTCTCCGAGCGCTTCTGTCGAAGCCATGACGAACTCCGAAACCCCCTCCGCTCTCGTACCCGCTACAACCAGCACGTCCCTGCCCGCCGCCGTCGCCTTGTGCACATCCGCCGTGCCGCAGCTGCGCTCGCCATCCTCAAAGCAGCGTGGGTCAGGTTTTGCCGGCACCTCTCGTCGCTAGATGTGGCGCGAGCGCTGACAGATCCGTCCGTCCAGTACCGCGGCCCGGACCTGAAGCACGCGGTGGGCGCTCCGTGGTGACCAGCGCATCTGCCGACGCTTGTTCATGCGCGCATTGACCAGCCGATTGACCGTGCCCTCGGCTCCTGAGCTGAGATCGGCTTACCGGCTCGGTAGCGCTGGCCATAGTCAATCAACGTATCTTCATTGTTCTCGATGTAGCTGCGCAGCTCTGTGCGATGTGCGACAAGGCGCCCGACCTTCACTTCGACCGCGGCCCCGTTGAGCAAGGCGGCGTTCACCTCCCAGCTCACGATCCGGTCCAGAGCCTGGCATGCCTGCCCGTGCTTACCCTTCCAGAGCAGGTGCCGCAGTCGCTCAACATCGGCCTGCGCATGCTCAAGCGGCGCGCACTCTGCTAGCTCCAGAGCGGCAAGGCCGATGAAAGTCTGCTCGACATGGCGTACGCGCATCGAGAGGTGGAACCAGTCAAGAATGGACTCCACAGGCGCCTTCGCCGCCGATCGCACCAGTGCAGGCAGAGCCGGGTCGCCGTCGCTGATTGCGGTCACCGGGCTGCTCTCCCGCCAGTCCTGATCAAGCAACGCCGCGCGCAGCAGGGTATGGGGCTGCTCAGCCACACTCCGCACCAGGGCGAAGCGGCGACTGTAGTGGCTCTCTTGCTCGACTTTGCCGCAGATCACCTCAAATTTCCGCACTTGGTGACCCGGCACCGCGCGCACATAGGCGCCGTCGAGCATGACAATCGGCCGGCTCGCCTCCGCCGCGGCGTGTCACTGGCTACGACCGCCGCCATGGCCTGCCGATCAGCCGCCTCGAGCCGCAGGGCGGCAGCATGGGTGCGGGTGCGCACGCTCTCATGGTTCCCTGGCGAGGCGGGCGCCAGGGTTTTGAGGATCCGGGCGGCCTTCTGGAACGAGGTACGGGCCCCGAGCTCGGCCTGCACCCGCTCTAGCTCCGGCGTGCCGCGGGCGGTCAACAGCCGGCAGACCGGCGAGGACACCGCTGCCACCACTGGCGCCAACGGACGGCACTGACAGACGCGGAACCGCGGCGCCTCCACCTCCTCCGTGCCGAACAGGGTCTGCAGTCGACGCGTGCGCCGGTCCTTGACGGGCTGCGGCACCCGGCAGTGCGGGCAGACCCGATGGCAGGCCGCGTACTCCGCCGTCTGGCTCTGCACCATGATCTCCTGCAGCTTGGCCAAGACTGCCTTCGCCTCAGTCAGCGCCAAGCCGAGGTCTGCGAGCGCGCCCTCCACCATCGACCGCTCAATCGTGACCGGTTCGGCCACTTCCACTTCGCCCCTGTCCGTTCTCGCTCCAGCCTCACTGTCCACTGCATCAGGCCCATCCTTGTGGTCAGGCCTCAGCCATGTCGATCAGCCCGGGGCAGGCAATCAGCCTGCCTCGGGTTTTTGACACTCCCGCTAGCACCCTCTAAGCCTTCGCGCTGTCGATCACTTCGCCGAAGCGCTGCCATGTTCGCCCAGTCCAGCGGATCAGTTGCAGCTGCTGCAGTGGCCGGTAGTCGGTCGGTGAGGTGTCGATGCGGATTCCGGGCAGCAGTGTCGGAATCTCGAGGCCTCGGAGATTGGCCGCCTCTTGCATGATCCGCTCGCGCGTCACTTGTCCTTCGCACTGCTTCAACACCTGAACCAGCGCGAGTGCCACGGTGTAGCCATAGACATAATAGATGTCGGTGATGTCCGCATCCGGCAGGTACTTCGCCAAGAAGGCTCGGTATCGCACCATGCCGGGATCCTCCGCCCAGGCCGGGTCGTTCGGGTCTTTGAGATAGGCCGAGGAAACAACACCGACCGAGCGCTCTACGCCTGCGGGCGTAATGACGCCGGCAACGGAACTCGTCCCGCTCGGAATGTAGTGAGCCACCCGCCAGCCCAGCTCATGCACCTTGCGGATGGCCATGGCAGCGAATTTCGCGGTGACACCCGAGACCAGCACATCTGCCCCCTGTAGCGCGATGAGCTGGCTATCAACGGTCGGATCCGTCACCTCATAGGATGCAGCGCGGACCCTACTGTCATAGGCGGCGCCCAGCACGTCGCGCAGCCCTGCGATATGGTCCCTTCCGAAATCGTCGTTCTGGTAGAGCAGGGCGAAGTGCGCATCTGGCTTCTCCGCCAGTGCATGCCGAGCATAGACTTGGGCCTCAGTGCGTGCGCTCGGCGCGAAGCCCATTGTCCAGGGATGCGCCTCGTGGTCGCCCCACTTGTCGCCGTTCACGGACAGGAAAAGGTGTGGCACCTTGCGCTGGTTCACATAGCGCAGCACGGCATTGTTCGGTGCTGTACCGAGCATGTTGAAGAGGAAGGCGACTTTATCCTGCTCAATCAGCCGCCTCACCTGCTCCAGCGTCTTCGGCGGACTGAAGCTGTCGTCGTAGAGGATGTAGGACAGTTTGCGGCCGGCAATCCCGCCCTGCTCGTTTACCATGCGGCAGACACCCTCCACCGCACGACACTGCACGCCCAACGCAGAAACCGGACCGGAGAGGGCGGTAGTGCCACCAAATCGGATTTCAGTTTGTGTGACGCCCGGCGTATCCTGGGCATGAACGAAGCCAGGTGTGGTCAGCGCAGCAACGCTGAACATGAGAATGGTCCTTTTCTGCATCCCTGTTTCCTCCCTTGTTTGTGGAGTAGGCCGCCGCAAGTACCAGGCCGGAATACTACTTGCCTTTTATCAAACGCGAGGTGTCCAGGCGGGCGCCCCGCGGAAGGGCCGCATGTCAGGATAGCCGGTAACGGCCCAGGCGCCGTCCACCAGCAGGCTGGCCCCTGAGACATAGCGTGCCTCCTCGCTGGCCAGGAACAGGGCGGGGCCGGCGATCTCCTCGGGCTGCGCCGCGCGGCCAGCTGGGATGCGCGCCATGAAGGCGGCATGCGCGTCCCGGTTCTCGAAGTGTCGGCGGGTGAGCGGCGTCTCCACCAGCCCGGGCAGCACGGCATTCACTCGGATGCCGTCCGGCGTGAGCTCGAGCGCCGCATTCTTCGTCAGCATCTCGACACCAGCTTTGGCCGCGGCATAGGCGGCGCCGGCATGCATCGGCACATGCGCGTTCAGCGAGGCGATGTTGACGATCGCGCCACCCCCACGGCCCAGCATCTGCCGCGCCGCATGCTTCGTGCAGAGGAATACCCCTTTCAGGCAGAGATCGACGGTGAAGTCCCAAGCCGTTTCGCTCAGGTCGACGATATAGCCGGGCCGGGAGGCACCAGCGACGTTGAAGGCGCAGTCGAGCCCGCCGAAGCGTTCGACGGCGAGGCCCATCATCGCCTCAACCTCCGCCTCCTTCGTGACATCGGCCATCGTGCAGGCTACCCGCGCCTCGAAGTCACGCTCCACGGCATCAAGCCTCTCCTGGTTGACATCCGCGCAGACGATGCTGGCGCCCTCGTCGTGCAGGCCGCGCAGGATGGCAAGGCCGATACCCGAGGCCCCGCCTGCCACTACGGCCACCTTGCTGGCGAAGCGTCCCGTGCTGCCGCTCATCGTTATCTCCTCCGCAGAGTGCGCCCTTTTCTCCCCTCCGCTATGGGCGAGAGGGATCGAGCAGCACCTTGTTGTACGGGTTGGGACGCCGCAGCGCCTCAAAGGCGTCCGGCAGCTCCGTAAAGCCAATGACTCGCGAGATCATGGCCGCCGCGCCCTTTGTCCGCAGCAAGTCCAGGGCCAGCGCGAAATCCTCCGGCACGTAACCGAGCACGAACTGCAGCCGCAGTTCCTTGATCACCGCGCGCCGGGGCATCAGCCGGTCCTCGCTGCGGCAGACACCGACGATGACGACGCAGGCGCGTACCGCCGCCAGCTCGATGCACTGCTGCAGCAGGCCAGGCGCGCCGACGCATTCGAACAGAACCTCAGGCGGCCCTCCGGCCAAGTTGCGGAAGGCGGTATCGATCGGATCGGCGCTCGGATCGAGTCCGGCCGTCGCGCCGAGGCTGACGGCCCTTTCGCGTCGGATAGGATTGATTTCGCTGACCACAATGTCCCGTGCGCCGGCCGAGCGGGCGAAGAGCACGACGGCAATGCCGATCGGCCCCGCACCGACAACCAGGACCCGCCGCCCTAGCAGCGGCCCGGCCATACGGACGGCATGGGCGCCGACCGCCAGCGGCTCTGCCAGGGCGGCGGCCTGGATATCCACGCCATCCGGGATGCGCAGCGCCTGACGGCCGCCGATCCGCACATATTCCGCATAGCCTCCCGGTACTGAAGGCGACATGCCGAGGATGCGACTATTCGGGCAGTGGATGCCGAGCCGTTCGTGGCATTCGCCCTCAACACGGCACTCGTCGCAGGGCCAGACCGGGATGCCGATAGCACGGTCGCCCGGCGCCCAGCCCTTGGCACGGGACTCTATGACCTCGCCGGCGAATTCATGCCCCAGCACGGTGCCGGCCATGACCTGGGACGGGCTCGGCTCTGTGGCATGCAGGTCGGAGCCGCAGATGCCGCAGTAAGCGACCCGAAGTACGATCTCGCCCAATTCGGCCCGGGGCATTGGCCGTTGCTCAATTTGCAGGAGCTTGTCCGGCGCGGCGAAGACGGCGACTTTCATGGCGATGATTTCCCCTATGCCGGGCCGGCGTCGAGCGACGGCGCGGCCGCGCCGGCCACCTCCTTTGCTGAACAGTGACGGGCGAAGATCACGACCGTCAAGGTGCCGAGAACAACCAGCACCACGGTAAGCGGGCGCTAAAAAAGGCCATCATTTCCTTTTAGCAGTATCGTAACATTGCCAATCTGATAGAGCCTCAACGACATGGGTGCTGTATTATGTCGAGTTGGAGCAAGAAGGGGTAATGTAAGCGAGCAATCCGGGCTGCCTTATGCCTCTCTATTTCGAGTTATCCCATGTATGAGCACAAGAAGGATGTTCCTAGATATCGTTCTTGCTAATGAGGGGCGAGGCGGGCGGTAGAGCGAACTCAACAGGTCCTATTTCATTCTAGCCGGGCGCCCGTCGCGCGAACCACAGCACCCCAACTCTCAATCTCGGAATCGAAGAAGCGCTTCATTTCCTCTGGACTGCTACCCTCAGGCAACGCACCATTTTCGAGGATCCGGGTGCGCACCTCGTCGACCGCGAGCGATTCCCGCAGAACCGCGACGTAACGCTCGACGAGCGACGCAGGCATGCCGGCCGGGCCGAACATGCCGATCCAGCTTGAAGCCTGGAGCTCCGATATCCCTAACTCGGAGAAGGTTGGCACATCAGGCAGAGACGGCCAGCGCTGACGAAGCGCTACAGCAAGCGGCCGTACTCGTCCTGCCTGAACGGCACCGATGGTAGTAGTGATGTTGTTGAAGGATGCATCGATTTGTCCGGACATCAACTCGGCCATCAGTGGCCCTGCCTCACGATAGGGTACGTTGGAGAGTTCGACACCGAGGCGAAGTCGCATCAGTCCGCCCGCCAGACTCTGTGTGCTGGCGGTGCCCACCGAACCATAGGTGACGCGCCCCGGACGGGTCTTTGCATACGCCACGAACTCTTCGAAATTCCTCGCCGGAAAATTGGGTGAGACCACAAGCAGCGTCGGCAGCATCGCCACCAATGAAACGGGAGTGAAGTCATGCCGCACATCATAGGGTAAGTTCGGTACCATACTGGCATTAATGGCGTGGCTCGCCGCAGCGAGCAGGAGCGTGGTGCCGTCTGGCCGCGCCTTCGCGACGATATCGGCACCGATGACGCCGGAAGCGCCGCTGCGGTTCTCCACGACCACACTGGCAGCGCCGAGCCTTGCCTGGAAGTGCGGAGCGAGGATTCTAGCGACTTGGTCGGTTCCGGTGCCAGGCGAGTTCGGCACGACGAAGCGAATGACGACGCCGGATTGGGCGATGGCACGGCCAACTAGCGCCACGGATGGCGTGGCGAGCAGCACTCTTCGGAACATGTTCCTCCCCCATTTTGGAGTTTAGAGCCGCTTCAGTTGCAAGCCTCGTTGAAATGAGCCATGGGATCTCCTTCGCGGCTAGTAGCCCATCAGGCTGGCGTAGCGGTCGCGGTGGAAGGGGCCGTCGCCGAAGGTCTGCTGGGCCACACGGGCGCGTTTGAGGAAGAAGCCGATCTCGTGCTCGTCCGTCATGCCAATGCCGCCATGCATCTGGATGGCCTCGTTGCCGATCAGCCAAACGGCGTCGCAGGCCTTGGCCTTGGCAGCGCTTGACAGCAGCGCGGCTTCGGGGGCCCCCGCCTCGAGTGCTTCGAGAGCGCCGAGCACGGCGGAGCGGAGCAGCTCCAGCTCGCAGAACATCAGCCCGGCCCGATGCTTGAGCGCCTGGAAGGAGCCGATTGGGACGCCGAATTGCCGACGGTCCTTAAGATATTGCAGAGTGCGGTCGAAGGCCTCGCCGGCAAGGCCGAGCATCTCCGCCGCCAGCCCGACATAGGCACGGTCCAGCAACGGCTCCAGCACCGCCATACCGGCGTCAGCCTCGCCAAGCAGTGCGTCCTCGCCGAGTTCGACAGCATCAAGGCGGATCGCCGCAGCGTTGCGGCTGTCCACCATCACGCGGCGGGATACGGTGACGCCGGGCGTGGCGGCGGGCACGAGGAACAGGCTGATGTTGTCGGCATTGCCCGCCTCCCCAACGGTCCGTGCCGTGACGATCAGCATGTCCGCCAGACCGCCATCGGGGACGAAGCGCTTCTCGCCGTTGAGCCGCCAACCCCTATCGGTGCGCTCCGCCCGCGTCTGCACGTGGCTTGGCGCATGATGCGCACCCTCCTCCATGGCCAGCGCGAAAAGGCGCTCCCCGGCGGCTAGGGCGGACAAGTGCTCCTGCCTCTGTGCCGCGCTGCCGCCGAGCAGCAGGGCGCTCGCGCCGATCAGGGCCGTGGAGAGGAGGGGCGTTGGGGCCAGGGTCCGCCCCGCCGCCTCAAGTACGAGGCAGAGGCCGAGCAGGCCGAACTCCGACCCTCCATGCACCTCTGACACCAGGAAGCCGGGCCAGCCCAGCTCCGTCATCTCCTGCCAGAGCGGGCGGGAGAAGCCGCTGGCATCGCTGCTGTCGCGGAGTTGCCGCAGTGCGCGGACCGGGCTGCGTTCCGCGAAGAAGGCTTGCGCTTGGTCGCGGATCAGCCGGGCCTCGGATGAGAGGGCAAGGGCCATGTCGCTGTTCCTCAGTCAGGCAGGCCAAGCACGCGCTTGGCGATGATGTTGAGCTGGATCTCGGAGGTGCCGCCCTCGATGGAATTGGCCTTGGATCGCAGCCATTCCCGGGTCTCGCGTATCTCGTCCGGGTTGAAGCCCTCGCCCTCCCAGCCCAAGGCCTGGGTTCCGGCACTAGCAACCATCAGCTCCATTCGCCGCTTGTTCAGCTCGGTCGCGCAGAGCTTCATCAAAGCCGAGGCAGGACCCGGCCTGCCATCCGCGCTCGCCTCATCGGCCAGCCGCCGGCGCGTCAGCTGGAAGGCCGTGTCGTCGATCTCGTAAGCGGCGATGCGGTCGCGCAGGACCGGGTCGGCAATCCGCCCATCCACCGCGCCGACGCCCTGGAGCGCGACCTCGCGCAGCGAGCGGGCGCTGCGCTCGCGGTGGCGGTCACTGAAGCTGGCCAGGCTCTTGCGCTCATGTTCCAGCAGCCGCTTGGCGATGGTCCAGCCCTTGTTCGGCTCGCCAACCAGGTTGGCCTGCGGCACGCGGACATCCTCGAAAAAGGTCTCGCAGAAGACCGAATAGCCGCTGATCAGGCGGATCGGCTGCGCCCGCACCCCGGGCGAAGCCATGTCGATCAGCACGAAGCTGATGCCCTCATGCTTCTTCGCCGTGGGATCAGTGCGCACCAGGCAGAAGATCCAGTCGGCGTAGTGCGCGTAGGAGGTCCAGATCTTGTGGCCGTTGATGATGAAGTCTTCACCCTCCGGCACCGCACGGGTCGAGAGGCTGGCAAGGTCGGAGCCCGCCCCCGGCTCGGAATAGCCCTGGCACCAACGGATCTCGCCGCGGACGATGCGTGGCAGATGCTCGCGCCTCTGCGCCTCATTGCCAAATTCCAGCAGCACGGGGCCAAGCATGGTCAGGCCGAAGCTGAAGAGCGGGGCGCGGCAGCCGAGCGCGCGCATCTCCTCAGCGAGCACCTGCGCCTGCTCGGTCGAGAGCCCACCGCCGCCATACTCACGCGGCCAGCTCGGCGCGGTCCAGCCACGCTCCACCATACGGTCAAGCCAGAGCTTCGCATCCGGATTCCGGAACTCGGCACGCCGGCCGCCCCAGGGTACCTCGTCGTCCGGCATGGGGGTGCGCATGGAGGCGGGGCAGTTGGCCAGCAACCATTGCCGGGACTCGGTGCGGAATGCGTCCAGTGATGTCACGTGCTCCTCCTTGAGAAAGGTTCGCTGCATCAGGCCTCGATGAGGATCACGTCGTCATCCGGCTCGGCGGCATGCAGGCGCTCGACCAGCGCGGCACGCCGTTCCCGCGTGGCGCGTTGATTGATGTAGCCCTTATCAGTTAGCTCACCGCCGTCGATCGAGGGCGGCTCGGACATCAGCAGGATGCGGCCGATCCGGGCGCTGGAGCCGCCCGCCGCCCGCCCATGCGCCCGCAGCCCGTCGCGGATGCGGGCGATGATGGCGGGGTGCCGGACCAGCGTCTCCGTCGTCGCCTCCGGCTCGCTGACCAGTGCCCGACAGGCGTGCAGATTGATCCAGCCGAGCAACCCAACGAAATCCCGATCATGGCCGGTGACGATCGCGTCCTGGAGGATGGGCGAGACGGCGGTGAGCGCTGCTACCCGCAGCGGACCGGTATGCACGAATGTACCGGTCGAGAGCTTGAAATCCTCTAACAGGCGGCCGGCGAACTCCAACCCTTCCGATGGGTTGTCTGGATCGACGAAGACGCCCGCATCACCGGTGATGTAGAAGCCTTCCTCGTCGAAGGACTTCGCGGTCAGCTCCGGCTCGCTCCAGTAACCCGGCATGACGCCATGGCCGCGCACCCGCAGCTCGTATTTCGTACCGCTGGGCAGCAGCTTTACCTCAACGCCTGGCAGCGGCAGGCCGATGATGCCGGAGCGCCTGGTGTGCCACCAGACGCTGGTCACATTCGGCCCAAGCTCCGTCGCGCCCCAGGCAGTCATGAAGAAGACCGGACGGCCGCTATACCGGATGGCAAGTGCCTGCAGCCGCTCGTACAAGTCGTTCGCCAGCGTCGATCCGCCATAAGCCATCATTTCGAGCCGGCTGAAGAAACGCCGTGCCAGCGCCTCCTCCCGCTCCAGCGCCGTGGTCAGCATGGCATACCCTGCGGGCACGTTGGAGTAGTAGGTGACCGGGATCTCCCGCAAGTTGCGAAGCGTCTCCTCAAACTGCCCGGGTACCGGCCGCCCGTCATCGATATGAACGGATCCGCCCTCGGCGAGAAAGCGCAGCAGGGTGGAGCTGCTGCCCATGGTGTGGTTCCAGGGTAGCCAGCTGAGGATTGCCGGCGGGGCGGCAAGGGTGCTCTGCGGCCGCATTTGCGCCGAGGCTGTGATATTGGCGCAGGTCATCCCATGGGTATTAACCGCCCCCTTCGGGGTGCCGGTCGAGCCCGAGGTAAAGAGAATGCGCGCCGGCGTCTCCGGCATGATGACGGCGATGGATCGCGCGACCGCCTCGGTCACCGGGCGGCGGGCCAGATCGGCGAAGGCGTGGCTTGGCTGGCCCTCTGGCGGCCGCTCCACATGCAACAGGACCATGCCCTCGAGCGGCAACGCATCAAGCGCCGCGGCGAAGGGCGGGGCGTCCTGCACGAAGACGAAGCCAGGTTGCACCACGCCGAAGAGCCGCCTCAGCTTGGCATGGTCGCGGCTCATCAGCGAATAGGCCGGGGAGACTGGGGCAACCGGGATGCGCGCTTGCATGCCGGCCAGGGTGATCAGTGCATGCTCGATGCTGTTGCCGCTGAGCACCAGCAGTGGCCCGCGCGTGGGACCGCCTAGATCGAGCAGGGCCTGGGTCAGAGCATCGACGATGCGCTGCGCCTCGCCATAGGTGACGTGCTGCCAGGTTCGGTCCGGGCCGCGACGCTGGGCGACCCAGATCTGGTCCGGGCGCTCCGCCGCCCACCGCCGGAGATAGGCAGGGATGTGTCGCTCCACCGGCCCGAGCGGCACCGGGTTGCTCAGCAGGATGCTGCCATCCGCCCGCCGTTCCACCGTGACTTCCCGCGGTGCCCAGCGGAGCCCATTCGCGTCCCGCATGTCCCTCACCTCTCCGGACCATCAATCGCCCGTCTTCGTTTCACGGTAGTCCTTAAAGGGCGCGTCCCGCTGACTCAGCAGGTCACGCACGCTCCCGCCGTCGCGCTTGAACTGGCGGCGATAGGCCTGGCTGCTCTCGGTGCAGAAGGCCAAGGCCTGCATCTCCGTCCCGGCGCGCAGCCCGTCGCGCATGCCCATGATCTCCATGGCGCGGTGGACCGAGCGCTTGTTGATCTGCTGCAGGTCGGGCGGAACCTTCGAGACACGATCTGCGACCTTCAGCACCTCCTCGTCCAGCTTGTCAGCGGGGAAGGCGCGGTTGGCGAAGCCGTCCTGCGCAGCCTCGACGCCGCTAATGGCGTCGCCGGTCAAGTACATCTCCATGGCGCGGCGCATGCCGAGCAGCCAGGGGTGGAACTGCATATCCGGGGGGCTCATTAGCCGGGTCGGCGGGTAGCCGATCTTTGCGTCTTCGGCGACGTAGACCAGGTCACAGGCGGTTGCCAGCTCGCTGCCACCGGCAAGGCAATAGCCATGCACCTGGGCGATGACCGGCTTGGCCAAGTCCCACATTCGGAACCAGCCTTCCACCACCTGGCGAGACCAGGGCCAGATGCCCTGTGCTGTGTGATAAGGCTGGCCCTCCGCATTATTGGCTGCGAGGTCGTAGCCGGCGCAGAAGGCAGGACCGGCTCCGCGAATGATGGTGACGCGGACGCTGCCGTCCCGGTCGGCCTCGGTAAGTGCAGGGAAAATAGCGCCGCGCAGGGCATTGTTCAGCGCATTGCGCTTCTCCGGTCGATTCAGCGTCAGGCGCCGCACGCCGGGCAGTGGGTCGTCGAGCAGCAGAATATCGGTCATGTAGTTATTGCCTCCTTCCAGGGGACCATCTCAGCGGCGAGCCAGACCCGCCTCGCGCAGGGCCGGTCCAGCGCTGGCATAGGCGTCCCGCACGGTCCGCTCGAACAGCTCTGCCGTCATGGGCTGCGGCAGCATGCCAATCCGCAGCAGCATTGCATGGACGTTGGGAGATTGCGCCGCACGCTGCAGGGCTTCGTTCAGGATGCGCAGCCGATCCTCCGGCAAGCCTCGCGGCGCGACGAAGCCGACTGTCGCCTGCACGACCAGGTCATGGCCCATCTCCCGCACCGTTGGCACGTCCGGCACCTCATCCCAGCGGTCGGGACTGGCGGAGGCAAGTAGGCGCAGCCGGCCGGACTGAATGGCTGGCAGCATTTCCGGGGGCGCCTGGATCACCGCCTCGACATGCCCGCCCATGGTGGCGGTCACGGCTTCGGCACCCGAGGGGAATGGGATGAATTGGAAGCGCGCGCCGGTCATGCGGCCGAGGGCGAACATACCAAGATTGTTCGGTGCGCCCGTGGCACCGAAGGTAACGCGGCGGCTGCGCCCAGCCGCGATCAGATCCTCCAGCGAGCGCAGCGGGCTCTCTGCCCGCACGCCGATGCCGTAGCGGAACCCAGCATAAGCCGGCAGGTAGGTGAAGCTGTCGGGCGTATAGGACACCTGCAGCATGTGCGGCGTGACTGCGATACTGTTCAGCCCGCCGGTCCCGATGGTGTAGCCGTCTGGTCGCGCCGCAGCGATGGTTTGTGGCCCGACGGTGCCCTGTCCGCCCGGCCGGTTGATCACCTGGACCGGCACGCCGATGAGCTTTTCCGCCTCGGCCAGTACGGCACGCGTGGCGACATCGGTGGAACCGCCGGCGGCGTACTGCACGATGGCGGTGATCTCCCGATCCGGATAGCCGGCCGCGAAGGCGGGCGTCGCCAGCGTCGTCAGCGCCGCACCAGTGAGGGTGCGTCTGCGTATCATGGGTCTATTCCTCCCTGCGTCACGTCACCGCCTCCTGCAGCGCCGCCGGCTTGCGGATGACGAGACCGCTCGCCAGCGTCAGCACCGCGAGGAGGATGAGGCCGAGTGCGATGGGATGCTCCGCCAGCGTGGTGAGATCGCCATCCGCAATCAGCAACGCCTGCCGCAACGAGCGCTCGAAGGTCGGGCCCAGCACATAAGCGAGGACCAGCGGCCCAAGATCGAAGCCGGCGCGGCGCAACCCGAAGCCGACCAGGCCGAACACCGCCGCCAGCAGCACGTCAAACTGGTTCAGCCCAACGCTCCAGGTCCCAATGACACAGATCATCAGGATGGTAGTGGCCATGAAGCGCCGTGGCACTTCAAGCGCGCGCACGAAGAGTCCGACAAAGGGCAGATTCAGCACCAGCAGGAGAACGTTGCCGAGATACATGGAGGCGATAACGCCCCAGTAGAGCTCGGGCTGACGCTCCAGGATCATCGGCCCGGGCTGCACGCCATGGATCAGCAGCGCGCCGAGCAGCAGCGCCGTCACCGCATTGGCCGGGATGCCGAGGGTAAGCAGTGGAATGAAGGCGCCGGCCGTGCCGCTGTTGTTGGCTGCCTCCGGCCCTGCCACGCCCTCCACCGCACCATGGCCGAACTCCTCCGGGTGGCGTGCCAGGCGGCGCTCCACGGCATAGGAAAGGAAGGAGGCGAGGACGGCACCGCCACCAGGCAGCAGGCCGACCAGGAAGCCGAGCACGGAGCCGCGCGCGATTGGCATGACGCTGCGCCGTGCTTCCTCCCTGTTCGGCAGGAAGCCTAGCAGTGTCGACGGTGGGCGTAACAGCTCAGGCTTCTCGTCCTTCCCGAGGGCCAAGAAGAGCAGCTCCGAGAGGCCGAACAGGCCGAGGGCGAGTGGGGCGATGTTGACGCCGTCCACCAGCGCCGGGATGCCGAAGGTGAAGCGCGGCGTGCCGGTGAGAGGGTCCAGCCCAACTGCCCCGAGCAGCAGCCCGAGAAGGGCCATCAGCGTCGCTTTGGCGATGCCGGAAGCGGCGAAGAAGGCGATGAGCGACAGCCCCGCCAGCATCAGCGCCGCATATTCCCAGGGGCCGAAGGCGATGACAATCTCGGCCAGCGGCGGCGAGAGCAGCATGATGCCGAGCACGCCGAAGGTACCCGCGATGAAGCTGCCGATAGCGGCGATGCCGAGCGCGGCGCCGGCACGACCATTGCGGGCCATGGCATGGCCATCAATGCAGGTGACGACGGAGGAGGCCTCGCCCGGGATGCGCATCAGCACCGAGGTGATCGTGCCACCATAGGCCACGCCGTAGTAGATCCCGGCGAGCAGGATGATAGCACCGGTCGGGTCGAGCTTCAGACTGATTGGTAGCAGCAGGGCGATCGTCGTCGCCGGCCCAAGGCCGGGCAGCACGCCAACCAGCGTGCCAAGCACGGCGCCCAGAAAGCAGAGCGAAAGGTTCTGGACCGTCAGAAGAACGGCAAAGCCTTGGAGCAGTCCCTGGGCCATGGCGCCTGCCTCCTTAGCCGCCGCGGACCAGGCCAAGCCTGGCGAGGCCGAGCTCGAACGGCCCGGACGGGAAGGGAACGCCGAGCGCCGTGCCGAAGAGCAGGGTAACCGAGGTCAGGAGGATGGCCGCCCAGCCAAGGGCGGCGGCCCAGGACCGGCGCTCGCCAAGCCGCAGCATCAGCACGACGGCGAGGAAGCCCGCTGGGATGAAGCCGATCACCGGAAAGGCGAGCGCGGTCCCCAGCATGCCGGCGGCGTAGGCGAGAAAAGTACGCGACGCAAAGGGCGAGGCGGCGCCGCCCTCCGGCTCGCCTTCGCCTGGCCAGACGAGCAAGACAAGCGCCACCAGGCCGATCAGCAGGGTGACGAGTTGCGGCAGCAGACCCGGTCCCGGACCGTCCCACGCCCAGGTGTCGAGCGTCGCCGCCTCGAACCCGGCGGCGATTGCCAAGCCAAGCAGGAGCAGCGCGGCGATGCGGGCCGGACGGCGCGTGCTACCGGGCGGCTGTGCGGCATCGCTCGTTGCTAAGTGGGCGCGCTTCGTCGACAAATCGTCAGGACAGACCGTTCCTGCCACGACGGGCGCCTGCGCAGCCGAGCCAGCTGTCCGGTTGGACAAGACGGATTCCTCCCGACACGCTTCCACTTTGTGGAAGTATCTTCTACCTTGGACAAGGGGATGGTGGAGCGACTGTTCTCCACCTGTCAACGTTTGGTGGCAGATCGCAAAGGGGGCAGCAGCACATCGCAAAGAATCTGAGAACCAGCGGCGATGTGATTCCAACATGTGGAAAGTCATGGCCGACGTAACGGGCACCCAGACCATCATCCGGACCATCCACCTGCTGCGCTTGATGGCCAGCCAGAGCGCCGCCGGCGCCCGGCTGACCGATTTAGCGCGGGCCACGCGCCTGCCGGCACCTACCGTACGGCGCATGCTGCGTTGCCTGCTGCAGGAAGGAATGGCGAGCCAAGACCCCACCACGCGACGCTACCATCTGGGACCGTTGGTTGCCGAGCTCGGCCTGCTCACCAGCCATCACCAGCGGCGTGCTGCCCTGTGCCAGCCCATGCTGGACAGGCTGGCGCGGGAGACCGGCGACACCGTCTACCTTGCCATCCGCAGCGGCTTCGACGCCGTCTCGATCGCGCGCGCCACAACGGACGGCCCCGTGCGCATCACCACTACCCAAGTCGGGGATCGTCTACCTCTGGGCGTCGGGCCGGGCGGCGTCGTGCTACTGGCAGCGCTGGAGCATGCTGAGGCCGAGGCCGCGATCGCCACGGTCGAACCCGCCCTGGCCACTTTCGGTGGTTTCGGCGCCGCCGAGCTGCGCTCCGAGGTCGCCTTTGCGCGCCAGCGACGCTTCGCCATCAGTCGCGAGCGCATCACGCCTGGTCTGAGTGGCATCGGCGTGGCGGTGCCACAGATTGCTGGCCACCCGCCTATGGCGCTGACCCTTGGTTCCATCAGCGCTCGCATTGAGGGCGACCGCTGCGAATGGTTGGCCGCGCTGCTGCATGCGGCCGCACGGGATATTGCCGCTCTGCTAGAGGGTGGCGATGCAAGGGCAGTGCCCGCAGTCGATTGCACTCAGGTCTGAACGCACTCCACTCTGGTGCTGCGGGCCGGCTTTCGCTGCGCGGTCGGCAGGCAATGCTGGCAGGATACCGGTACTGGCTGAAGGAGGAACAGGAATGATGAACAAATGGCTACGCAGCACCGACTGCCTGACTTTCGAGATGGACGCCGCGATCGCATGGATCACTCTGAACCGCCCAGCGAAACGCAACGCGCTGAGCCGCCCCCTGCTACGCGAGTTGCGCGAGGCGATGCTGGAGGCGGATGACCGCAAATCTATCCGCTGCATCGTGCTGCAAGGCGCCGGAAAGGATTTCTGCGCCGGATACGACATGGCGGCGTCCTCACCCGCCGGGGCACCACTGGATGGTGATTACGATCCGGCACTCTATCGGCAGAGCGCCAACGGCATCGATGACGATGCTTGGCGCCTGGAGCGCAACCAGGCCGACATCCTGACCATCTTCGATTTGCACAAGCCGGTGATCGCCGCGGTGCATGGCCACTGCGTCGCCGGCGGCACTGATCTTGCCCTCTCCTGCGACATGGTTATCGCGGCGCGGGACGCCCGCATCGGCTTCCCGGCAACACGGGCGCAAGGCACGCCACCGATGCATATGTGGCTGCACAATATCGGCCCGCAATGGGCTAAGCGGCTGCTGCTCACGGGCGACATGGTGTCAGGCCGCGATGCGGCGCGCATTGGTCTGGTGCTGAAGGCGGTGCCGACCGCGCAACTGCAGGCGGAGGCGCGCGCGCTGGCGGAGCGTCTGGCGCTGATCGATGCTGATGTTCTCGCGGCCAACAAGCGCATCGTGAATATGGGGCTGGAGCTGATGGGCACGCGAACCCTGCAGCGCTTCGCCGCAGAGACCGACGCGCGCGGCCATCTCGCCGCGGCGGCACGAGAGTTCACCCGCGTAGCCAAGCAGGAAGGGTTATCACGCGCCTTTAAGCTGCGCGATGCGCCCTTCGGCGATGGCATGCTGCGGATGGATGAGGAGTAAGTTGCTCTCGGCTCGGATGCGCGATCGCATCCGGGCCGAGAGCGTGCCCTAATCCGCCTTGAAGCCGCTGGCCTCGATTACAGGGCGCCAAGTCTCTATGTCCTCGCGGAGCAGTTTGGCGAGCGCCTCCGGGGAAGAAACCTCCGGCTCCAACCCGAGTGCGAGAAGCTGGCTCCTCACCTCCGGCTCAATGGTCGCCGCGGCCACCTCGGCGCTCAGCGCCTCCACTACGGGGCGCGGCGTGCCGGCCGGGGCGAAGAAGGCGTAGAAGCCCTGCGTCGCACGCTGCGGATGCCCCATCTCGGCAAGCGTCGGGATGTTAGGAGCGGAGGTGGCGCGCCGCGTGCCGGAGGTGAGGATGACGCGCAACTTGCCGCTTTCGTGGTGCGTGAGGAAGTCAGCAAGGCCGCCGGTCCCGGCGGGAATGTGGCCGCCGGTCAGATCGGCCACCAGTGGCGCCGCGCCGCGATAGCCGACCGGCTCCATCGGCAGCCCGAAGGCCGCGCCGACCGTCAACCCGAAGAAGTGCGTGGAGGAACCGAGCGCGGTGGTGCCAAAGCTGCCACGCCGCGGGTCAGCTTTCACCCACGCCAGGTAGTCCTGAAAGCTATGGACCGGGAGAGCCGGGGAGACGGCGAGGGCCGATTGCAGCGTGCCAGTCAGCGTCAACGCAGCGAAGTCGGTGCGCGGATCGTAGGGCAGGCGTCGATAGGTCAGCACCGGCATCACCGTCGAGGCGCTCGGCGCGAACAGGATGGTGGTGCCGTCCGGCGTGGCATTCTTCAGCGCCTCGCAGGCCAAGATGCCGCTTACGCCGGCCCGGTTTTCGACGATCACGTTCTTCAGGCTCCCGCGCTGGCGCAGCTTCTCAACGATGACGCGGCCCATGACGTCAGTGCCACCGCCGGCCGGGAAGCCTACAAGCACGCGCACCAGGCTGGACGGCAGCGCCGCACGGGCGCCGCCGCCAAGCGGTACCAGCCCGGTGCCCAGCATGGCCTTGAGGACGCTGCGTCGTTCCAACTCCATTGTTCCCTCCTGTTCTTGGTATGCGGTGCCTGGTACGGCCGACACCTTGGAGGGAGCATATCCTGATTGCACAGCCACAGTGCTAGCCCACGTCGAAACACACTGGAAGCAGAGGGTAATCACATGAGGCGGGCAGCCGCGTGCTGCATCCTTGCGAGCCGATCCCCCAGCCAGCAGAGTGCTGGGAAGGAATAAATGGGGAAAACAATGAACCGCCGTAGCTTTCTTGGTGGAGCGGGATTTGCATCCGCCACGTCTCTGGCCGGCCCCAGCCGAGCCCAACAGCCAGACGGCAGCACATCGTGGCCAAACCGCCCAATTCGATTGATCGTGCCTTTTGCACCAGGTGGTGCCGCCGACCGCATTGGCCGAATGGTAGCTGAGCCTCTCGGTCGTGCCCTTGGCCAAGCTATTTTGGTTGAAAACCGGGCCGGAGCAGGTGGTACACCGGCGGCAGTCGCGGCATTGAGCGCCGCGGCGGCATTGCCAAGTTGTCGGCCTCTATCCGGAACGAAGTGGCTGGGCCAAGCTGGGTTGATGACGCCAGAGCTTGCCACCTACCCCGGATATCGCTTTCCGGCTGAGATCATCAGCCATGCGGTATGGCTTTATCATATCTTCAGCTTGAGCCTGCGCGATGTCGAGCTGATCCTGGCAGAGCGAGGCGTCAGCGTCACTCACGAGAGCATCCGGAACTGGTGTCTGACATTCGGCGGCACCTTTGCCGGAAAACTGCGTCGACGCCGGCCCAAGCTGGGCGACACCTGGCACTTCGATGAAGTGTTCCTGAAGATCAACGGGGTGCAGCATTACCTCTGGCGCGCGGTGGACCAGCATGGCGTCGTGCTCGACATTCTGGTGCAAAGCCGACGGAACGCCACCGCGGCCAAGCGCTTCTTCAAACGCCTGCTGGCTGGTCTCAAGTTCAAGCCCAGTCGCATCGTCACCGACGGGCTACGCAGCTACGGTGTGGCGCAGCGTGAACTCCTGCCCAAGGTCAAGCACCGAACCAGCCGCTACCTGAACAATAGAGCTGAGAACTCCCATCGATCAACCCGGCGCCGAGAGAGGCAGATGCAACGCTTCAAGTCACCCCGGCAGGCGCAGCGATTCCTGTCATCTCACGCCATGATCTACGGCCATTTCCGACCGCAGCGGCACCTGATGACCGCCATGCAATACCGCCGTGCCCGCGACAAGTCCTTCCGGGTCTGGTGGGAGGAGACCTGCGTCCAGAGCGGATGGTGATCCTGCACGCCATCGTGCTGCACGATCCAGCACGGCTCCTGCTTCAACAACTTGCCAATGCCTGTGCCAGCCTTGCCTGCATTTCCGTTACCAGACCGGGCCGGTGAACCAAGCGCGCAGCCTCCAGTGTCTCCGAAGTTTGCGCGAAGGAATCCAACTGCTCCATCCTGCACTCCTTACCTTTGCCCTCTCAGCGCCGGTGATGCGCCGACGTTCCGGGCACACAAGCCGGACGGTTTTGCGTTGCAGCCCGGAACCGGACGGGGATAGGTGATGCGGCTGTTGGCAGTCGGGCCGCGGATCTATCACGACAACATCGACCTTGCCCCGTTGGGGAAGGGCGCGTGTCCGTGCCGAGGATTGCCGAAAGAGCGCGCCTTCGGCGAGCTGATCGTGCCTGTGCGAGGTTCAGCCGCTCGCGGTTGAAGCGGGACTAGGGACGAGGGCCCAGATCTCAGGCGTCGGCCCGCGCAACGCGGGGCGGCGGTGGACCTCGCTTAGGACGGCGCGGTGTTTCAGGCCTGCCGCCCTGCTGGTCCAGCACCATCCGTCAGCTCACGCTGCCCTCCATGAGCGCCCCGAAGCGGTCATAGGTCTTTCCATTGAATCGCTGGAGTTGCATCTGCCGGATCGGCCGATAGTTTGTAGGCGAGGAGTTTAGCCGGATGCCAGGCAGCAGCGTTGGGATCTCCACATCTTTCAGGTTGGTCGCTTGGCGCATGATGTTTTCGCGCGAGGCATCCTGGCCGCATTGCTGCAAGACTTGCACCATCGCCTGGGCCGCGCTGTAGCCGTAGACCGAATTCGCATCGGTCAGATCGGCATCTGGCATGTAGCGGGCCATGAAGGCTCGCCATTCGAGCATGCCGGGGTCCTGCGCCCAAGCTGGGTCGGTCGGGTCTTTCAGATAGGCCGCGGTGGTCAGCCCCACCGCCTTCTCAGGCCCGGCCGGCTGGATCACGACACCCACCGAGTTCGCGCCATAGTGCACGCAGGTGGTCGGCTTCCAGCCGATCTCATAAAGTTTGCGGATAGACATGGAAGCGAACTTTGCAGTTACCGCCAACACCAATCCCTGGCAGCCGCTGCTTTGCAGGCTGATGATTTGCTGGTCGATCGTGGGATCGGTGCTCTCGTAACTCAGCACCTTGGTCGCTTCTTCGAATTTCGGCCCCAACACGTCGCGTACGCCATGGACGTAGTCGCGGCCGAAATCGTCGTTCTGGTGCAGGATGGCAATTCGCCCGCCTGGATGCATTGCCAAAATATGCTTGGCGTAGAGTTGTGCCTCGATGCGGTAGCTGGGCGGAAAGCCAATAGTCCAAGGAAAATCTTGGTAGTTGCTCCACTTGTCGGCCCCGGTGGAGGGAAACAGGTTCGGCACCTTGCGTTGGTTCAGGTAACGCAGCACGGCGCTATTGGTCGGTGTGCCGAGATTGCTGAATAAACAGGCCACTTGGTCCTGCTCCACCAGTCGCCGCACCTGCTCCACCGTCTTCGGCGGGCTGTACCCGTCGTCATAAGTGAGGAAACGGATCCTCCGCCCGGCGACACCGCCATCATCGTTCACTTTGCGAAAATAGGCGTCCATGGTCTTGCCTTGGATGCCGAGGCCGGAGACCGGACCGCTGTAAGACATGGTATTGCCGATGCGGATCTCTGTTGCAGTGACGCCGGGCGAGGTCTGGGCGGCGATGCGTGGCACACCAAAGGAGACGGTGATGGTAGCGGCCGCGCCGCCAAGCACCCTGCGACGGGTTATCATGATGTTTCTCCCTTCACTGTTGGGTGGGCCGGACAACCAGCCGCACCTCAGCGAGCCTAGCACCACCGTCGTCGCTTTCGACGAGAAACCGCCTTGCTGCATAGGTGTCGAGGCCAAGCAGTTACCAAATGAAACCGACCGATCCTTTGGTCTGACGCAGCGCCGGGCGAAACACCGCCCACAGCATCAGAGCTGTGGCAGTTGCCAAGGCCGGGTACGAGCGCTGCCCGTCCCCAGTGCGAAGCTTGGTCTTCCAAGCCTCAGCCGCCGCCTCCGGCGTGAATCAGATCGTCATGCTACCGCGAGCCCGCAGGCCGGGGTCGTACTCGGCCCAGTTGGTGACCGGCGCTTCTGCTTCGCCATGGATACCGCCGAGCGGCGTTCGTTTTGAACGGCAAGAGAGGTGGCCCTGCCTGGTCGAGGAGACACCTCCGACTTCATCTTATGAGAGCTGTGCGCGGATGTGTTTGGACGCGCTACGCTCTGGCTGATTCGCTTGTCCTGCAGGCGACGGAGGTCGGCATGGCGCGGCGTCGGATCGGTCAGGAAGACTTCATCACGCGGCCGGAGCCGCGCTCTGGCGCATCGCTGATGGAGTTAGCGGAACTCATCGACTGGCCTGAGATCGATCGTACCTTGGCTGGCATCTCAGCGGCGACGAAGGGCGAGGCGGGTTGGCCGCCAGTGGCCCTGTTCCGAGCCCTGCTGCTGGCCACCTGGCACGACCTGTCGGACGTGAGGCTCGCCGAGGCACTGGACGACCGCGCCAGTTTCCGCCGCTTCTGCGGCTTCGCCGCCCACGAGCCGACGCCCGAGCGCACCTCCTTCGTCCGCTTCCGGCGCGAGTTGGCTCGGCGTGGGCTGGATCGAGTGCTGTTCCAAGCCGTCACCGGCCAGCTCGAGGCCAAGGGCGTGATGGTGCGCACCGGCACTCTGGTGGACGCGACGCTCATTCCGTCCGCCAGCATCAGGCAGGACGGCGAGGCCAAGTGGGCCGGGCACCGCCGGCGCAAGCCGGTACACGGCTACAAGGCGCACGTGGCGACCGACGAAGGTGCCGGCTTGGTGCGTGGTGTCGAGGTCACGACGGCCAACGTGCACGACGCAGCCGAGTTGGCGGCGGTGCTGCCACCGGAGCCGGGCAACGTCTATGGCGATAGCGCCTTCACCGGTGGGTCGGCGGAGCGGCTGATCATCAGCCACCGCGGCCGGCCGCGCACGGTGTGGACCGGCATCTGGGGCCGCGGCCCGGACGCGCTCGCGCGGCTCGAAGCGAACAACGCGGCGGTCCGGCGGGTCCGCTGCCGCATCGAGAAGGTGTTCGGTACCTGGAAGCGCAGTTATGGCCTACGGCGGATGCGCTGGCTCGGGCTTGCCAAGGCAGGTCTGCAGGTGCGGCTTGCTGCCATAGCCTACAATCTCCGGCGCACCGTTACCCTGCTGCACGCTGCGGCAGCCTGACATGGGACGAGTCTGTCCGCGTCGCCCCCAGCCTACCGAGGTGGGCCAAAACCGACGCGCATCAGGGTGCCCGAGACGCCCCGAAGCCCACACCGCAAAGATCTGCGCCCTTTCTGCGCACCCGCGCACAGCTCTCACTAATACCAAATCCCGCTCATCAGAACCGATGCGCTCAATCGCGCAGTCCGATGGACATGATAGTCCAGGGCTGCTCGACGAGGCGGTTCCAGGCCCGACAGCAATGGTCGACGATGTCGTCGTGGCAGCGGAAGACGCGGTTCGAGAGCCAGGTGTCCCGCAGGATCTGCCAGGTGTTCTCGACCGGGTTCAATTCGGAACACTTGGGCGGCAGCGGGATGAGGGTGATGTTCGGCGG